>JAIUOS010000061.1 GCA_020161755.1 Actinomycetota bacterium | reverse complement strand
CCCGCTTGCGCCTCCATGGTCTGACCGACCTCGGCGAGACCGCTGACCGTGGGCTTCGCGGCATCGAGCGTCATGAACAGGGCCGCCCACGTCTGCTTGTCGATCGAGCCGGTGACGGCCCGTCCGGCCGTGGTCTGGAATGCCTTGACAGCTGCCAGTGTGTCGTTGCTGAAGGTGCCGGTCGCGGGAACGCTGTGGCCGAGTGCGCCCAGAAGTGTGTTCGCGGCGGATACCCGAGGGCCGCTGCTCTTCGTGTCGAGTTTCACGAAAACGGCGCTCAGGGTGAGCTCTCCTGCCTCCCCGTCGACCTTCAGCTTCCTGGCCGCCTGGAACTTCGACACCGCCGACTCGGTTGCGCGGTCGAAGCGTCCGGTGATCGGGGTGGTGTTGCCGGCGGCCTTGAGGAGGTACTGCAGAGCAGTCACCTTTGCCCCAGCGCTGCCGGACTTGAGGACCAGGCCGATCGGGACGACGTCGTAGTCGGTGAGGGAGTAGCTGCTGATCAGCGAGGACAGTGACCGGGCGTACCTCTCCGGGTCCTTCGGGCTCACCACCTCGGCGAGTGCCCGCAGGAACTGGGGCCGGTTTGCCATCACCGCACTGGCGTTCTTGTATGCGGCGTCGCTGGTGATCGCTGCAGCGTTGGCGTAGAACGATTTCGTCACGGAGGTGAAGGTGGCGTACCGGGTCGAGCCGATCGTGACACAGCCGGACTGGTAGAGCCTCGCGGCCGACCCGGTACCCTCGGCGGTGCTCGCGAAGGCGATCTTGGGGAGGCGTCGAAGTCCGGCGTAGTACGAGCGCTTCTTCCAGTAGCTGAGCGTGCTCCTGACCACCCCGTAGGCCCGTCCCCTGGCCTCGATGATGCGCCACTCGCCGCCGGGAAGCCGCTTGGTCAAGACCGCCATGTGGCCGATGCCGTTCGCCCGGGCCGGGTTGTTGCGCAGGAACACCATGTCGCCAACCTTCGGGGACCCGGTCACCGCACGGCTTCGGTTGTACATGCCGGCCGCGGTGTCATCACCCATTCGGTAGGCGCCGGACTGGTTGTTCAACCAGATGACCAGGCTTGAGCAGTCGAAGGTGGTCGGGCCGTTGGCACCCAGGACGTACGGCTTGCCGACCTGCGCGTCGGCAAGGCTGGCGTACTGCGACTCGGTCATCGTCCCGCTGCAGGGGGTGTCGAATAAGTTGTTCGCCCTCCGGGCCACCTCGGACCCACCCCAGTCCGACGCCGAGATCGCCTGCGCGATCGACACCGACGCCGGCACACCGAACTTGCGCTGGGCCGCCTGCGCCGCGCCCACGACTCTGGCGATGAACTCGGTCCTCGCGCTACCCGAAGCGGCCTGAGACGGTGGCGCCGCAATGAACCCGGCGCCCAGAGACAACGCGATCCCCAGCGCCACCGACAGCATTCTCGCCACAATTCTCACAAGGAGATTCGTACCGACCGACTGTCGACCTCGGCAAGGTACTGGTTGAGACTTTGCGTCCTGTCCGGCGAGGTCGAACCACGCTTGGACTAGGAGCGTTACAGCTCGGATGAACCACGAGGACACCACTCCGAGGGGTCTAGAGTTTTGGTTGCGATCCGTTCCTCTCACAGTTACACAAACAGACTCTGAACAGATTCTTTACCAAATACATACAAACGAAGGCAGTGCTCCTCAGGCCGACGCCAGGGGGTTGACCGACGAGCGTCCGACTGAACCAACTCAGGCGATCTTGACCATTCCGATACGGGGAGGAGACCGACTCTTCACGATCGACAGGAATGCTGGGGAGTAGGGCATCACTCCATGGAAACGCGGGTCGCCTCGCACGTGCGAATCCCATGGAGAGGTTCTCCCGTGAGGTGTCCGATCCCCGAGGGGTCCTCACTCCCGGGTCCGCCACCGTGCTGTTTTGACATGGGGCAGCGCCAGGTGGGATAGAAGGTGGGGCTGGCACGTGGAAGGCCGGCCCCACCCCGCCTAGGTCGAGTGTCTGTCGCCGGCCAGCGGGCGTCGGTCAGGGATACCTTGCGGGTGAGGTCGTTGCCACCTCCGATCGGGCGCCAGCGACGGCCAGCCCTCCAGGGCGACGAAGCTCGACAGCCACCCGCACCGCGGGCGCGACGCGCCGCAAGCCGGCGAGCCCGACCCAGTGGTCGACGTTCACCCGGGAACTGGGCCCTCCTTCGTGCCAGTCTCTGCGACCCTTCTCAGGTGGCAAGAGCTGCCGATCATCTCGTATTATCTGTGCATCTATTCAGATGAAAGGTCGTATATGGGATCGGTGGAGAGCCTGGAGGGCTGTGTGGTGACGGCCGTCCATCCGGAGAAGGTGCGACTTGCGACGGCACATGCGCCTGCAGCCGAGGAGTTGGCGCGGGTGAGCGCGGTGTTCAAGCTGCTCGGGGACCCGACCCGGACCCGGCTGCTGTACGCGTTGCTGGAGGCGGGTGAGTTGTGCGTGTGCGACCTTGCGGCGGCGACGGCGAGTACGGAGACCACCGTGTCGCAGGCCTTGCGGCTCCTCCGGGCTTCTGGTGTGGTCAGCGGGCGACGCGAGGGACGCAACGTGTTCTACCGGTTGTCGGACGCCCACGTCCGGTTGCTGTTGGACGTGACCAGGGAGCACATCACGCACGA
>JAIUOS010000060.1 GCA_020161755.1 Actinomycetota bacterium | reverse complement strand
GTTCCCCAAGCCCCCCGGGGGCCCGAACGGGGAACCCGGCTACCCGTTCCTGCGGATGGTCGCGATCATCGCCTGCGGGACCAGGTCGCTGCTGGAGGCCAGCTTCGGCACCGACCAGACCGGGGAACTCGCCTACGCTCGCCGGCTGATGGGGTGCCTGCGGCCCGGGATGCTGCTGCTCGGGGACCGGAACTTCGCCACCTACCAACTCTTCACCGATATCACCGACACCGGCGCGGACTTCCTCCTCCGCGCCAAGACCGGGACCACGGCGATGAACCTGCCGGTGTCCGAACGACTCCACGACGGCTCGTTCTTGACCAGCGCGCGAGGCAGGACCGTCCGGGTGATCGACGCGGCGATCACCGTCACCACCGACGCCAAGACCCAAACCAGCCCCTACCGGCTGATCACCACACTCCTGGACCCCGGCCAGGCTCCCGCGCTCGCTCTGGTCCGGCTCTACCACCAACGCTGGGAGATCGAGACCTCCTACTGCGAGCTGAAGTCGACGATCCTGGCCGGACGTGTCCTGCGCGGCAGGTATCCGACCGCGATCACCCAGGAACTCTGGGCCATCCTGGCCGCCTATCAAGCACTCCGCATCGCGATCGCCGATACCGCTTTGGCCCGGCCCGGCATCGATCCCGCCCGGCTCTCCTTCACGATCGCCCTCAACACTGCCCGCGACCAGGTCATCCGCGCCGCGAACACTCTCAGCGACATCGCCATCGACCTCCTCGGACGCATCGGCGCCGCGCTCCTGGCCGAGATCCTGCCAGCCCGTCGCACACGCACCCGGCAACGAGTCATCAAACGCGCAACCTCGAAACACCGCGCCAAAGGCCGCGACGTCGACCGGCGAACCTACCCAACGACACTCCGCACCACAATCTTGACCACCAGCCCCACCACCTAACCGAACGGCATTGGGTCTAGACCAAGCGGGGCTGGCTTGCTACTGATGTCTGACTGGTTCGGTAGGATTTCGGACTGAATCGGCCTGGATCCGTCGGAGGGCGGTGTTAGGCCGCGACGGGGTTGTCGGTGCCGTGGGTTGAATCGTAGTGCGCTTGCTCGTATTCGACGGGTGGGACGTCTCCGATCGAGGAGTGCAGCCGGTCATGGTTGTACCAGTGCACCCAGGAGGCGGTGGCGATCTCCACGTCGCGCCAGTGCCGCCAGACCGGCTGCTCGTGGTCGATGACCTCGGTCTTGAACAGCCCGATCGTCGACTCCATCAACGCGTTGTCCAACGCGTCGCCGACGGTGCCGATCGAGCCGGCGATCCCGGCCTCCCGCAGCGCCTCGCTGAACGCCAGCGACGTGTACTGGCTGCCGGCGTCGGAGTGGTGCACGAGCCCGTCGCCGGTGAAGTCGAAGCTGGTCCGGCGGCGGGTGAACAGGGCCTGTTCCAACGCCGAGGTCACCAGCGGGGTCTCCTTGTGGGTGGTGACTCTCCAGCCGAGGATGCGGCGGGAGAACACGTCGGTGAGGAACGACACGTAGCAGAACCCGTGCGGGGTCCACACGTAGGTGAAGTCCGCGACCCACCATTGGTCGGGCCGGGTGGGCCAGTTCCAGCGCCGCTTCACGTGGTCGGGGTGACGGGGTGCCTTGGCGTCTCGACGGGTCGTCACCGTCGACCGCTTCCCTCGTCTCACCCCGGTGATACCGGCGATCTTCATCAGCCGCTCGATCTGGTCCCGACCCAGCAGCAGGCCTTTGCGGCGGGCCGTCTTCCACAGCTTCCGACGGCCGTACAAGCCCCGGTTCTCCTTCCACAGTTGATACAGCTGGTGGGCGGCGTAGGCGTCGGCCAGGTCGGCCTCGGTGGGCCCGAAGCCGCGGTCGCGGTAGGCGTAGTAAGTGCTCGGGGCGATCGAGATGTCGTGCTCGGACAGCACGGCACAGATCGGCTCGACCCCGAAGCGGTCACGATGGGTCTCGATGTAGTCGACTACGACCCGAGTTTGCGGTCGAGCTCCGCCTGGGCGAAAAACGCTGAGGCGGTCTTCAAGATCTCGTTCGCCCGCCGCAGCCGGGCCAGCTCCGCATCAGCAGGCTCGGCCGCCGCCGCGGGCAGCTTCCCGGCCTCGCCGAGATCACGGCGGATCCAGTTCCGCAGCGTCTCAGCCTTGATGCCTAACAGCTCGCCCACCTCGACGCGGGCCTGTCGTTGGGAGACATCACCAGCAGCGATCCGGTCGGCATACATCCGGACCGCCCGATCCTGAGTCTCTTGGTCGTACTTCTTCGGTGCAGGCATGATCCCTTCCTTGGTAGATCATGCCCTCCACGAAATCCAGGCCGATTCAGGATGGCGAGGATGGGGTCGAGTCCGTGGATGGTCCAGTGCATGCCGGCGCGTTTCGCGCGTTGTTTGACGATGGTGTTGCAGGCGGATTCGACGTGGCCGGAGCCGATGTAGTAGCCGTTGGCGCGGAAGTCGGCGTATTGCATGCGGTGGTGGTTGCCGGTGAAGTAGCCGACCTCGGTGGCGGCGGGTTTGGCCAGCTCGGGTGCTGCCTGGTCCAGGTTGAGCACGTCAACGGCGGTAGCGATCTGGTCGGTATGGCCGAGGTCGAGTTGATCGGCGAGGGCTTGTTCGAACCCGGCCGGATCCTCAAGCACCGGGGTGAGGAGCTTGCTCAGGTCGGCCAGGTGCTCACGGGCGTGGTAGTAGTCGAGGATCTGGGTGGCTTGCGGGAAGTGACGTTCGGCGATGCCCCAGATCCAGCTCGCGCCGTCGCCGAGCACGATGGGCTGGCGGATCTGGTCGAACCCGCGACGCCAGTACTCGGCTTTGACCTGGTCCCCGAAGGCGGTTGCGGGCTCGAAGGTCGAGATATAGGTCGCGGAGCCGGGGTCTTGGACCGGGTCGCCGGTGTCGGGGTCGGTCTCGGTCTGGGTGAACAGGCAGCCGATCTTCACTTCCCGGGTGCCGGCCTTACC
>JAIUOS010000059.1 GCA_020161755.1 Actinomycetota bacterium | reverse complement strand
CAACGACCAAGCCGGCGCGCCCGTCCGCCGCTCACTCACCGCCTACGACCACTGACCCCTTGGAATTGATCATCTAGGCTGGCGGGGTGGCCCCCAAGAAGCAGCCCCGTCCGCCGATCCCCCACCCCTCGGGCGCGCGTCCCCCGGTGATCGAGCCCAAGGCGCTGCCCCGGCACGTGGCGATCGTGATGGACGGCAACGGCCGGTGGGCGAAGGCCCGCAACCTGCCGCGCACCGACGGGCACGCGCGCGGCGAGGACGCCCTGTTCGACGTCATCGAGGGCGCGATCGAGATCGGCGTCCGGTACCTGTCCGCCTACGCCTTCTCCACCGAGAACTGGCGCCGCTCCCCCGACGAGGTGCGCTGGCTGATGGGCTTCAACCGGGACGTGATCCACCGGCGGCGCGACCAGCTCGACGACATGGGCGTGCGCATCCGCTGGGCCGGACGCCGCCCGCGGCTGTGGCGCAGCGTGATCTCCGAGCTCGAGGACGCCGAGCGGCAGAGCGCCGGCAACGAGGTGCTCACCCTCCAGTTCTGCGTGAACTACGGCGGGCGCGCCGAAATCGTGGACGCGGCCCGCGCGGTCGCCGAGGCCGCCGTCCGCGGCGAGCTCGACCCGTCCCGGCTCACCGAGGAGCGGTTCCGGCGTTTCCTGGACGAGCCCGAGATCCCCGACGTCGACCTGTTCATCCGCTCCTCCGGCGAGCAGCGCACGTCCAACTTCCTGCTGTGGCAGTCGGCGTACGCCGAGATGGTGTTCATGGACCGGCTGTGGCCCGACTTCGACCGCCGCGACCTGTGGCGGGCAGTCGAACAGTACGCGCACCGCGACCGTCGCTACGGCGGGGCGGCCCCGAACGTGCTGCGCTGAGCGCCCTCAGCCGACGAACAGCAGCGCCACCCCGGCGGCCACGCCGAGACCCATCAGGATGAGCGCGCTGCGCCGCCGTCGCGGGATCACCAGTCCCAGCACCAGCCCGGTCAGCGACACCAGCACCAGCACGACCGCCACGATGTCGATCGTCAGCGACCAGGCCGGGGAGGTGTGGCGTCCCTTGTGCAGGTCGTTGGCGATGGCAACCAGGCCGTAGCGGGTCGACTCCATCGAGAAGGTGCCCGCGCTGACGCTGAACGTCGCGGCCCCGGTGTAACCCGGCCCGGCATAACTGATCCGGCCGGCGTCGCCGTCCAGCCCGTAGTCGGTGATCTCGCCGGTTGCGCCCTGCTGCGAGCGCAGGTACTCGCTGATCACCAGGTAGTTCGGGTGCCCGTCGGCGATGGCCCCCGCGGGCAACGTCCCGGAGGTGGTGGTGACCTGCGGCGCCTGCCCGAACGTCCAGTCCTGGTGGTTGAGGGTGAGGCCGGTCGCGGAGAAGAACAGCACCACCAGCAGGCTGAACATGCTCAGCCAGGAGTGCAGCAGCCGGAACAGCCGCTGGCTGCAGTTCTTCTTCGTCCGCTTCGGCCGGGCCGGCCGGCTCAGCGTCTCGGTCATGCCGGCTGGAAGCTGATCGCGACCGCCGACAGCTCGCCGTTGCCGTCCAGCTTCTGCGTGAGCGCCTTGCCGTCGATCTTCACCGCGCCGGTGACCAGCGAGTAGGGGCCGTGCTCGCGTGACGCCTCGACGCACAGCGTGTAGGTGCCGTCCGGGACGGCCGTGCCGTCGGAGCCGGACAGATCCCAGGTGAGGTCGTAGGTGCCCGGCGCCCGGGTGGCGCCGGAGGTGGTGTCGACCCCGTTGGAGGCGGCATACCAGCGGTGCAGCTCGGACAGCCAGCGGTCCTGACCGGCCTGGAGGTGCCACAGCGAGATCGTCCGGACGAGCGCGCCGGACGCGTCCTCGACCCAGACGGCGATGTAGGGGTTGCGGGTCATGCCACCCGGCCCGCCGCCACCCTTGTTGGGTCGCCCCTCGCCCCCGGGGTTCCCGGTCGCCGAAGTGTCGACGGTGAAGGTGAACGCGATGGCGAACTGGCCGGGCGCGGCGCTGGCGGTGGGAGCCGCGACCGGGCTGGACGAGCCGGCCGCACCGCCCGAGGCGATGGCGCCGGCGTCGGCGTCGGAATTGCTGCACCCGACGAGGCCGAGGACGGCGGTTGCCGACAGCCCCTGGAGCACGGCGCGGCGCGAGACCGCGGAGAACCTGGACGTGGTCATGATGCGCTCCTGTTCGTTCACGGCGGGGCAGCCCAGCTGACCATGTCGGTGCAACCTGTGCGCCAGCTGTCAATCAGCGATGTGTCGCCCATGACCGGGGCCGGAGCACGGCGATGGACGCCGTCAGTCGGTGCCCGCCGCCATTCCGGAACGGTTCTGCGCGGCCTCGATGTCGGGCTCGGTGGCGTTGCCGGACGTGATCTCCGCCGCCTTGCCGTTGTCGAGCTGTCCCACCAGGGCCGACACCTCGCCGCCCACCAGGCCGAGCTGCGCGTACTGCTCGAGCCGGGTGCGGGAGTCGGCGATGTCGAGGTTGCGCATGGTGAGCTGGCCGATGCGGTCGAGCGGGCCGAACGCCGCGTCCCCCACCCGCTCCATGGAGAGCTTCTCGGGGTGGTAGGAGAAGGCCGGGCCGTCGGTGTCGAGGATCGAATAGTCGTCGCCGCGACGCAACCGCAGGGTGACCGAGCCGGTGACCGCCGAGCCCACCCAGCGCTGGAGCGACTCACGGATCATCAGCGACTGCGGGTCGAGCCAGCGGCCCTCGTACATCAGCCGGCCGAGCTTGCGTCCCTCGAGCTGGTAGCTGGTGAACGTGTCCTCGTTGTGGATGGCGGTGACCAGGCGCTCGTAGCAGATGTGCAGCAGGGCCATACCCGGGGCCTCGTAGATGCCGCGGCTCTTGGCCTCGATGATGCGGTTCTCGATCTGGTCGCTCATGCCGAGGCCGTGGCGTCCGCCGATGGCGTTGGCCTCCAGCACCAGGTCGACCGCGGTGGCGAACGTGCGTCCGTTGATCGCGACCGGACGGCCCTGCTCGAAGGTGACGGTGACGTCCTCGGGGGCGATGTCGACGGCCGGGTCCCAGAAGCGGACGCCCATGATCGGCTCGACGATCTCGATGCCGGTGTCGAGGTTCTCCAGCTCCTTGGCCTCGTG
>JAIUOS010000058.1 GCA_020161755.1 Actinomycetota bacterium | reverse complement strand
CCCTGGCGCTGCTTGTGGCGCGGGTTGTCGCAGATCACCATCACGCGACCGTGCCGGCGGATCACCTTGCACTTGTCGCAGATCTTCTTGACGCTCGGCTGAACCTTCATCGAGCAACTCCTCGATCATCGCCGAGCACAGGGATGCCCTGTGGTTCGGACTGGTGGTGGATTTCTAGCGGTCTTGCTACCGGTGCCGGAAGACGATGCGTCCACGGCTCAGGTCGTAGGGGGACAGCTCCACGACCACCCGGTCGGCCGGAATGATGCGGATGTAGTGCTGCCGCATCTTGCCGCTGATGGTCGCCAGAACCTTGTGCCCGTTGGCCAGTTCCACGCGGAACATGGCGTTGGGCAGGGCTTCGACGACGGTTCCCTCGAGCTCGAGGGCGCCTTCCTTCTTCGCCATTACTCCCAATCGTTGCCTTGGTTGTGGACGCACGCCTGCGCAGGCACAGGTCATGCAAGGGTCAAGACTACTTCACAGCCGGTAACCCGCCCAAATCGGGGACCCGGCCGGCCATGCGGACCAAAAGGGGACTGTCCCCTTTTGGTCCGCACGGTCGGAATGAGGCCTCGCCGGACGTGGTTGAGCGTGGCATGCGAGCAGTCGAGTTCAGTGCGTACGGCGGTCCCGAGGTCCTGCACGAGGCGGACGTGGCCGAGCCCCAGGCGGGACCGGGGCAGGTGCGGATCCGCGTCCGGGCGTCTGGGGTGAACCCGTTCGACCACAAACAGCGTTCCGGGATGATGGCCCGCGGCGCGACGAGCCCGGACGGGCCGGTCGTCCCGGGGCTGGAGGCGTCCGGGGTGGTCGACCAGGTGGGGCCGGACGTGACCGGCGTGGCGGTCGGCGACGAGGTGTTCGGCCTCGGCTCGGCCACCCATGCCGAGCAGGCGGTGCTGCGGGCGTGGGCGCCCAAGCCGCCCGGGCTGACGTTCGAGCAGGCCGCCGCGCTGCCGGTGGCCGGCGAAACCGCGTCCCGCATGCTCGGGCTGCTGGACGCGCCGGCCGGCGCGACCGTCCTCGTCCACGGTGCGGCGGGCAGCGTCGGCCAGGCCGTCGTCCAGCTCGCCCGGCAGGCCGGGCTGCAGGTGATCGCCACGGCCAGCGAGAGCAACCACGACTGGCTGGCCGACCTCGGCGCCGAGCCGGTGACCTACGGCGGGGGTCTCGTCGAGCGCGTCCGGGCCCTCGCCCCCGCGGGCGTGGACGGCGTCCTGGACACCGCCGGCAGCCAGCTCGACGACCTGCTGGCCCTCGTCCCCTCCCCCGAGGTGGTCACGATCGCCAACTACGGCGCCGCCGAGCGCGGCGTCCGCTTCACCGGGGGCGGCGGGGACGCGTCCGCGGCGCTCGCCCGGATCGCCGACCTGGCCGGCGCGGGAGGCTTCACGATCCGGGTGGCCCGCACGTTCGGCCTGGCGGACGCGGCGGCCGCGCACGCGCTCAGCGAGTCGCGCCACCCCGGCGGCAAGATCCTGCTGACGACCTGAGCCGCCCACCGGAATTGGGGACAGTCCCCGATTCTTGCGGTCTCGCTCCCCGGCACGCGCCCCCGTGCGCGACTAGACTTGTCCGTCGCGCACCTTTGGCGAAGGACACCTACGTGGATTCAGCTGGCACCACCCCCACCACGCTCGAGCGCGAGCTGGCCATCGAACAGGCCCACGTCGATCTGGTCTACGAGCACCTCGAGCAGGCGACGCGGTCGGCTCGCAAGGTCGCCTCGCAGGGGCAGGACATCTACCGGTCCGACCGGGAGACCTGGGTCCGGGAGGAGGACGGCACCGCCCTGTTCGAACGGGACGCCTTCGCGTTCCAGGCCGCGCGCCGGCTGGCCATCCTCGACGCCGAGCACGAGGGCCTGGTGTTCGGCCGGCTCGACCACACCGACGGCGAGGTCCGTTACATCGGACGCATCGGGGTGCGGGACGCCGAGTACGAGCCGCTGGTCATCGACTGGCGGGCGCGCGCCGCCGAACCGTTCTACCGGGCCACCCCGTCCGACCCGATGGACGTGGTGCGCCGCCGTGTCCTGCGCTGCCGCAACGACATCGTGATCGGCATCGAGGACGACCTGCTCGACAACAGCCACACCCGCGACGACCTCGTGATCATCGGCGACGGCGCCCTGATGGCCGCCCTCAAGCGCGCCCGCGGCCCGCGCATGCGCGACATCGTCGCCACTATCCAGGCCGAGCAGGACGAGGCGATCCGCGCCGACCACCAGGGCGTCACGGTCATCTCCGGCGGCCCCGGCACCGGCAAGACCGTGGTGGCGCTGCACCGTGCGGCCTACCTGCTGTACTCCAACCGGCGCCGGTTCGAGCGCGGCGGCATCCTCGTGGTCGGCCCGTCCGGGCTGTTCATGGACTACATCGAGCGCGTGCTGCCCTCCCTCGGCGAGGACTCGGTGACGCTGCGCCCGATCGGCGGCGTGGCCGTCGACACCCTCGGCTTCACCGCATCCCGGATCGACGCGGCCGACGCCGCCAACCTCAAGGGCAGCCTGCGGATGGTGCCGCTGCTGAAGCGCCTGGTGAACCTGCCGCTGCTCGACGCCGGCACCGACCAGGCGCCGCTGCGGGTGACCGTGAAGGGCGAGCCGCTGACGCTGGACGCGGCCACGCTCGGCCGGATCCGCCGCGACGTGCTGACCCGCACCAAGGCGAACGCCGGACGCCCCGCGGCCGAGGCTGCCGTGATGGCGGCCCTGTACGAGCAGCTGCCGACCGAGCTCGAGATGGACCTGGAGACGATGACCGAGCTGGTCAGCGACTCCGCGCTCTACCGGATGTTCCTCCAGGCCTGGTGGCCCGACCTCACGCCGACCGACGTGCTTCGCCGGCTGGCGTCCCCGCAGGCCGTGGCGCGGGTCGGCGAGGGCATCCTGGACGCCGCCGAGCAGGCGACGCTGGCCGCGTCCTTCGCCTTCGAGGACTGGTCGGTGGCCGACACCGCCCTGCTGGACGAGCTGGTGGCCGCGCTCGGCCCGATCGCGCCGGACGAGGCCGAGGACCCGCTGCTGTTCCTCGGCGAGGGCACCGAGACCGCCGAGCTGGTGACCACCGCCGACTGGCTGCGCGACGTGCGCGAGGTGGACCCGCACGCCGACCCGCACGACACCTTCACCCACCTGCTGGTGGACGAGGCCCAGGACATCAGCCCGATGCAGTGGCGGATGCTGCGCCGCCGCGGCTCGCAGGCGAGCTGGACGATCGTCGGCGACCCCGCCCAGAGCAGCTGGCCCGACCTGGCCGAGTCGGAGAAGGCGCTGGCCGACCTGATCGGCTCCTCCCCCCACCGGACGTTCCGGCTGTCGACCAACTACCGCAGCCCGGCCGAGGTGTTCGAGCTGGCCGCCCAGATCGTGCGGCGCGACTTCCCGCAGGCCGACCTGCCGGTCGCCGTCCGTTCCACCGGGGTCGAGCCCGAGCTGCTGAGTGCGTCCGAGGAGTCGCTGGTCGGCGACCTGGACGCGACCCTCGCCCGGCTGGCCGGCGAGGTGCAGGGCACGATCGGGGTGATCGTCGCGCCGTCACGCCTGCCCGGGCTGGCGGTCGCCGAGCTGGCGTCCGCCGACGGCCACCGGGGACGGATCAGCTTCGTCAGCCCGCTGAACGCGAAGGGCCTGGAGTACGACGCGGTCGTCGTGGTCGGCCCGGACGAGATCGTGGCCGAGTCGCCGGGCGGCGTCCGGGTGCTCTACGTGGCGCTGACGCGACCCACGCAGCGCCTGGTCACGCTGGATGTGGGGCGATCTGCCGGAGCCTGGCGAGAATCTCTGCAGTAGCCCGGGAGCGGTTCTGGGTGAAGAACTGCAACCCGGGCGCGCCACCGGCGAGGACGCGGTCGCACAGCTCGACGGCGATCTCCAGCCCGACCTCGCGCACCGCGGCCGGGTCGTCGGCAACAGCGTGCAGTCGGTCGACCACCGCGCGCGGCAGGTCGGCGCCGGAGAACGTGGCGAACCGCTCGATCTGGTTCACGTTCGTGACCGGCATGATGCCGGCGATGATCGGGAGCCGGCAGCCCAGCGCGCGCACCCGCTCGACGAGCCGGAAGTAGGCGTCGGCGTCGAAGAACAGCTGGGTGATCGCGAACTCGGCGCCGGCCTGCTCCTTCTCGGCCAGGATGCGGGCGTCGAGGTCGACGTCGAAGTTCTCGGGGTGGCCGTCGGGGAACGCGGCGACGCCCACGCAGAAGTCACCGCTGGCCTTCACCAGGCGGACGAGGTCGGTGGCGTGGTCGAGGCCCTGCGGGTGGCGCTCCCAGGCCGCGCTCGGGCCGCCCGGCGGGTCACCCCGCACGGCGAGGATGTGGGTGATGCCGGCCTCGGCGTAGGCGTCGATCGCCCCGCGCAACTCCCCCACCGACTGGCTGACGCAGGTGAGGTGGCCCATCGTGAGCGCGGTGGTGTGCTGCCGGATCAGCCGGGTCGCGTCGAGGGTGCGGGCGCGGGTGGAACCGCTGGCGCCGTAGGTGACCGACACGAAGTCGGGACGCAGCGGGTCGAGGCCGCGGATCGCGTCCAGCAGTTGGGCCTGCCCGGCGTCGTCCTTGGGCGGGAAGAACTCGAACGACATCGTCGCGTGGTCGCGGGCTGCGAGCACGTCGGCAATGGTCTGAACGGGCGCGGGCATGGGGGCAAGGGTAGGCCAGCGTCCACGAGCTGGGCGGTCTAGGCTCAGACCGTGGTCAACCTGGACGCCGCCGACCCGCTCTCGGCCGAACTGCGGGCTGCGGTCGGCGACGAGCTGGCCGCCTTCCTGTCCGCCCGCGGGCGCTCGCTGCTCGAGCTGGGGCCGGAGGCGGCCGAGCTGGTCGACCTGGCGACGGCCTTCACCGACGGCGGCAAGCGGCTGCGTCCGGCGTTCTGCTGTTGGGGCTACCTCGCCGCCACCGGCGGTTCGACGGTGCCGGACGCGGTGGTGCGCGCGGCCGCAAGCCTCGACCTGCTCCACGTGAGTGCGCTCGTGCACGACGACGTGATGGACGGCTCCGACACCCGGCGTGGGCTGCCCGCCGCGCACGTGCAACTGGCCCGGCGGCACGTCGAGCGCGGCCGCCGCGGTGGGGCCGAGGAGTTCGGACGGGCCGGGGCGATTCTGCTGGGCGACCTGCTGCTGATGTGGTCGGTGGAGCTGTTCAACGCCTGCGGGGCGGCGCCGGAGGCGTTGGCCGCCGCCCAGCCGCTGCTGTCGGCCATGCGTGCCGAGGTGACCGGCGGGCAGTACCTGGACATCACTGCGCAGACCCGGTCGCCGCTGGACGCGCGCCGCGACCCCGCGTCCGTCGTGGCCCAGGTGCGGCGCGTGGTGGAGTACAAGACCGCGCGGTACACGGTCGTCCGGCCGTTGCAGGTCGGGGCGGCGCTGGGCGGGGCGGGGCCGGAGCTGCTCGCGCAGCTGGGGCGTTACGGGTCGCCGCTCGGCCGGGCGTTCCAGTACCGCGACGACGTGCTCGGCGTGTTCGGGGACGAGTCGCTGACCGGGAAGCCGGCCGGCGACGACCTGCGCGAGGGCAAGCTCACCGTGCTGATCGCGAACGCCATGGCCGGCTCGAGCGACGCGGACGCGGCGCGGCTCGACGGGCTCCTGGGACGCGGGCTGTCCGCGTCCGAGGTGGACGAGGCGCGCGGGCTGATCACGGCGTCCGGCGCCCTGGACGCCGTCGAGCGCGAGATCGCAACCGGCGCCGCCGAGGCGCGCGCAGCCCTCGCCGGGCTCGTGGAGCCCGCCCGCTCCGGCCTCGACGCCCTGGTCGACGTGGCCACCCGCCGCGACTCCTAGTGTCGCGCGTCATTAGTTCATTGACGGTGTGGGATGATGGGGCATGCCATCATCAACTGTGGAGATCACCGAT
>JAIUOS010000057.1 GCA_020161755.1 Actinomycetota bacterium | reverse complement strand
TGAGAGCGACGACCCCGGACACCTCAGCACGAGCCTTGGCCAGACCCGCACCTGGGTCAATCACAACAAGTAGCCGAATGCAGGACGTTTCTGATCGCGGGCGCGTCGCGAATGGAGCGGAGGTGCAAGGCGGGTTCCCCATTCGAGCTTCCCGTCCGGGCGTGCCCGGTTGGGATCCATTCGAGCGTGGTCAGGCTGACCGTTTGGCGCGTGTCGGCTGGTCGACGCGGGGTGGCATCGTTGGCGCAGTCTTGGAGATGGCGTTCCGGGGGTGGCGCGGTTCGGCTTCGGCGACGAGTTGGGGGATCGCGGTCTCAATCTGGTCGAGCAGGTCGAGGAGACTTCGGTTGTGAAGTTCGGCGGCGCTGGTGAGGAGTCGGTCGTAGGTGGTGGTGCCAGCGGCGGCGCGCAGTGCGGCGAGGTCGCGGAGTTCCTGGAGGAGTGTGAGGCGGCGATTCGTGATGATATGCCGGATGCGCTCGGGGTCGCCGAGTCGTCGGGCGGCGCCGAGTTTTAGGAAGAACTCGTCGCGGTAGCCGCTGGCGGGTCGGGGTGATTGTACGAGCCAGTCGGTGAGTTCGGCGCGACCCTTATCCGTGAGGGTGTAGATCAGCCTGTCGGGGCGGGTGTCCTGGGGCTCGCGGTGGGTCTCGGCGAGTCCGTCGCGGGCGAGTCGCTCCAGGAGTTGGTAGAGGTGGCCGATGTTAAGGGTGCCGAAGTGGGGGCCGGTGAGGTTGTCGAACTCGTCCTTGAGGTCGTAGCCGTGGCTCGGCCCCTCGGTGAGGAGCGCGAGCACCGCGTGATGGAGAGGCACCGACTCAGTGTTGCACCGCAGCCTCTTGCCTAGCTACTAGGTAATGCGCCAGAGTTGGCCCATGTCGATCGAGCTGGCCGGGGTATCGAGGGTGTTTCGCGGCCCCGCGGCCCGCCGAATCACGGCGATCCGGGATCTCGATCTGGTGGTGGCGGAAGGCTCTGCGGTGGCGGTGATGGGGCCGTCCGGGTCGGGCAAGTCGACATTGCTGCAGTTGGTGGGCGGGTTGGATGAGCCGACTGCCGGCACGGTGCGCACCGGCGGTGTCGAGTGGGTGGGGCTGCGTGGCCGGAGGTTGGCTGAGTTCCGCCGGTCGGTCGGTTTCGTGTTCCAGCAGTTCAATCTGCTGCCCGGTCTGACGGTGCTGGACAACGTGCTTGTGAGCATGGTCGGCGCGCCAGCGCGGGAAGCGCGGAAGCAGGCGCTGGTTGCGTTGGAGTTGGTGGGGATGGCGGCGTGTCGCAATGTGTTGCCGGCGGAGTTGTCGGGGGGAGAGCAGCAACGGGTGGCGATCGCCCGCGCGGTGGTGAACCGGCCGGCTGTGCTGTTGGCGGACGAGCCGACAGGTGCGCTGGATACCGCGACCGGTTTCGCGGTGGTGGACCTGCTGCTCGGGTTGAGGGACGAGGCCGGCGCGACAGTTCTGATCGCGACGCACGACTACGCGGTGGCGGCCCGGTGTGAACGGATCGTCACGCTGCGTGATGGCGGGATCGTAAGCGATCTGTGGATGGGCGCGGCGGCTGACCCGGCCGCGACCGCCGAGCGGGTCCGGTCATTTCGGCCGGCCGACAGCTGAGCGAGGGAAGGGGAGGCGGTGGGCGTTTCGGTGGTCCTGCGGCAGGTGACGAAGACGTACCGGGTGGGTGATGGCTCTCGGGTGTGGGCCGCCGACTCGGTGTCGCTCGACATCGCCGCCGGAAGCCGCACCGCTTTGGTCGGGCCGTCCGGGTCGGGAAAGTCGACCCTGCTGCACCTGATTGGCGCGATCGACCACCCGGACTCCGGCACGATTACCGTGGATGGTCAGGTGCTCGGCGACCTGGCGGGGGCCGGGCTGGCACGTTACCGGGCCGGGGTCGGGTTCGTGTTCCAGCAGTTCCACTTGGTGCCCGGCCTGTCGCTGCTGGACAACGTGTACGCGCCGATGGTGGGCCGCCGCCGGCTCGTCAATCGTCGCGGGCGGGCACTGGCCATGCTGGACGCGGTCGGGCTGGCTGATCGCCATCGGGCGCTCCCGTCGCAGCTGTCGGGCGGCCAGCAGCAGCGGGTGGCGATCGCCCGGGCGCTGGTGGGCAGGCCCGGATTGCTGCTCGCCGACGAGCCGACCGGCAACCTGGACTCGGCGACCGCGGTGGAGATCCTTGACCTGTTGACCCGGCTGCAACAGGAGTTCGACACAACTGTGGTGATCGCGACCCACGATCCGGGCGTCGCGGCGAGTTGCGACGACATCTTCCGGGTCGCCGACGGCTCGGTCACCGCCGACCCGGACGCGCCGGACCGGCTGGCAGCGCTCCTGGGCGGGCCGCGCCGGGCTGTGGAGGGCTGAGCGTTGGATCTGGTACGGCTCGCCTGGTCGAGGCTCCGGCATGATGGCCGACGCTCGCTGGCGACGTTCCTCGCGGTCGCGATTGCGGTCACCAGCTTCATCGTCCTGGCGGCCAGCACCTACACCCAGCAGTTGCGGCTCTCGGAAACCGTCGACCAGAACTTCCGGGCCGCCTACGACATTCTGGTCCGGCCGGCCGGCAGCAGTCTCGGGCTGGAGAAGTCGGAGGGCCTGGTTCGCCCGAACTACCTCTCCGGCACCTACGGCGGGCTCACGCTCGACCAGTTGGCCGCGATCCGGGCGGTCGAAGGTGTCGAGGTGGCAGCACCCATCGCGATGGTCGGCTACTACTACCAGGTGCTGCCGATCACCATCGATGCCGCCGACCTGCTGCAGGGTGACGGGAGGAGCCTGCTCCGCTGGTCTGGCACGATCTCCGCCCGAAACGCCACCGCCACCGCACCTGGGCCCTCCGGCTACCTGTACCGCACGAACAACCTGCTGGTGTATCCGGGGGAGCAGACCATCCCCCTCGGTACGACTGTCCTGCCCGGCGTCACTGAAACGGTTGACGGCCAGGATCGTCACCCCTGCCCGTGGCCGGTCTCCGGGCACGGGCCGGAGAGCCCGTTCGACCCCGCCGGGCTGTGGGAGGGTGGCCGCTGCAGCTCCACTCAGGAGACCCACGACCAGTCCATGTTCGAACAGGTGACTGTCAGGGTCGCCTACCCGATGCTGGTCGCAGCGATCGACCCCGAAGCGGAGGCCGCCTTGGTCGGGCTCGATTCGGCCATCACCGAAGGCCGCTACCTCACCGGGCAGGACACCTACTCCCGCCAGGATGTCAAGGAAGGCGACTCCCCTGGCCAGGCGGACGTCGTGCCGGCGCTGCTGGCCATCTCACAGGATGTCGATTACCAGACCCGCATCCGGATCGAATCCCTGCCGCAGCAGGTGATCGACCAACTCGGGCGCACCGTCGACGACGATCTCAACCGGACCCTGATCGAACGCGCCACACCAACCGCGACTGTCTCCGACACCGTGGTCGACGCGGCCAGCCTGTACAAGGACGCGATCGCGTCCCGCTCGGTCGACGACCCGTGGTACTCCGGAGCGATCAGCATGGGGTCCGACCAGCTTCGGACGACCATGCTGTGGCGACCCAGCGACGTCACCTACCAGGCGGGCGCGACGCTGCAGCCGGTCGTCGTCGGCATCGACACCGACCAATGGCGATCCCGAAATATCAGCGCCAACAACGGCTTCGAGGTCCTGCCGTTCACCACCCAGGACACCAACTACCGCACCATGACCTCCTACTCGGTCGGCCGGTCGGACGCCAGCGGCTCGGAAGGCGATTTCCTCCACTTCGACATGGTCGGCAAGTTCGACCCGGCGGCGATCGACGAGTTCTCCAAGCTGTCCGCCGTCCCGCTCGAGACCTACACCTCACCCGAGGTCATCGGAGCCGACGACGCGTCGCGCGCGGCACTCGGAGACCAGCCGATGCGCAGCGACCTCAACTTGGGCGGCTACCTCCAGCAGGCTCCCAGCCTGCTGATCCCGATCGCCGGCTTGTCGATGTTCAGCCCGGACCGACTGTTCAAGTACGACAACGCCGCCCCTCTCAGCGCCGTCCGGGTACGGGTCGGTGACATCACCGGGCTCGACCAGAACAGCCGGACGCGCATCGAACAGGTCGCAACAGATATCGAAGCCGCCACCGGCGCCGACGTCGACATCACCATCGGATCCTCGCCCGAACAGCTGCAGGTTGCCCTGCCCGCCACGACTCTCGGCAGCCCCGCGATCACTCTCACCGAACCCTGGACCCGCAAGGGCATTGCCTACCGGCTGATCGGCGCCATCGACGCCAAGTCCTTCCTCCTGTTCGGGCTGATCCTGCTGTCGGCGGGCCTGACCGTCGCCATCTCCGCTGGCGCCGGCGTGCAGCACCGCAGGCGCGAACTCGGCATCCTCGCCGCCCTCGGCTGGACCTCTACCAGGCGAACCACGTCTCTCCTCACCGAACTCGGCATCCTCGGCTGCGCCGCCGGCATCGTCGGCGCACTAGCCTCGTGGCCCCTCAGCGTGGCCGCCGGGGCCGACTTCGACTGGCTCCGCGCAGTGGTCGCCATCCCGGTCGCGATCGCCCTCACCACGGTCGCCGGCAGCGTCGCCGCCGTCCGTGCGGGACGGCTGCAGCCGGTCGAAGCGATCAAACCGCCGGAGTTGGGCGGCGGTCGGCGACTGTTCCGGGTTCGCGGCGGTCTGACCCTCGGACTCCAGCGGATCCTTCGCCGCCCCGGACGGCTCCTGCTCGCCGCGACCGCGCTCGGGCTGGCCACCGCGAGCCTGATCCTGCTCACCGGGCTCGTCCAGTCATTCCGCGGCCAAGTCATCGGTACCCTCCTCGGCGACACGATCGCGATCCAGGTCCGCCCACAGGATCTGGTCGCGGCCGTCTTCCTCGCCATCCTCGGGATCACCGCCACCGTCATGGTGCTCTACATGAACATCACCGAGGACGCCCGAACCTACGCCACCCTTCAGGCCGCCGGCTGGGGACGGGCCCGCCTCACCACCTCGATCACCAGCCAAGCCGCGATCATCGGTCTGGCCGGCACTACCCTCGGCCTGATTGGAGGACTCAGCGTCACCGGATGGCTCACCGGCACCCTCCCACACCCCGTCCTCACCGACGCCGCGAACATCGCCATCGGCGGGATCGCAGCCGCGGTTCTCGCGTCACTGGTCCCCGCAGCCTCGCTCCGCCGAATCCCGACCGCCCGCATCCTCGCCACCGAGTAGCGATTACCTTTCAGGCTCGGATGACTACCTGCTCTTCCGTCTTGCACCAGAGCCGTTGTGATGCCGGAATGGTGACCGCGCTCGCGGTAAGCCGCTGGGCGAGCGTTGTGAGAAGTGCGTCACTGTCATCGGCCGCGAACTCGAACCCGAGTGGCTCGTCCGGCGGCTCGAAGCCCTCGACACGCGGGACTTGCCAGCCGAAGTCGGACCAACGCGCCGTCGTGCCGGTTCTGGTGACATGAACGCTGAGCGCGCCCTCCAAGTCGCCACACTCTTGGCAGACAAGCACCGCTGCCCGGCCGTCGGGGAAGCCGCCGGCATCCTCTAGCCTCAGGCACTCTAGCCAGGCCAGCCCAGCGTCCAGGTCCCAATCCGACACCATGGGGGTGCACTCACCCGGGGGGTTCTGCCAGCCGAGCATGGTTCGAAGCAGACCACCTTTCAACGTCCAGCCGAGAAATCGGTGCGCGCTTGGTCTCGACGCGCGGTCGCCCCGGAAGAGCGCCGTCGTGTCGCTCCTCGACTGCATCGAGCAGGTCCATGACGAGCGCTCGAACCGGCAATCGTGAGGGATCGCCAAACGACCGCTACTGCTTGTTATGCACGTGATCTTGTCCCGTTCTCCACTGGTGGTTTCGATGGTCCCGTCGGCGTTCCGGTCGGCTGGACGGGGGATGTTGAGGTGATCCTGGGTGTGAACGCGGCTGCTGCTGCGGGGCGGCGGATTGC
>JAIUOS010000056.1 GCA_020161755.1 Actinomycetota bacterium | reverse complement strand
GGCATGGTGCACATCCTTCCAGCGGAACCCCACAGGGCCCCACAGATCAGTTGTCACCTACTCATGCAGCAGTCCCGACAGCCACAAGAACTCCTGGAGGGTGGGTACGCAGGATTGCGCGGCCATTCTTGCGGAGCCAACACCTACGGCGAGGCAAAACCGCGACGAAAAGTGTACGAACCTCACCGACGACCCGCGCGGCATCAGACCCATCTCCGAACCGTCTTCGCAGCGAGAGAGTCGCCAGAGGGTCACACGAGAACCTGCACGGAATCGACCACGGGATCCTGCGTCGTCGCGTCAGGCAAGGCGGAAGTGCGCAGGATCGCCCGGATGGCGAAAGGCACCACGACGGCTGGACATGACGTGCACACAGTTCTTGCGTCCAATCTGCGTCATGGCGAGTCATCCCCGGGGTCGAGCGACAGACCGGCCCTCGCACGCCCGGATCAGTGTGTTCGCGGGATGAGGCGGATCTCGGCGTTGTGGCCGCGGGTGGCCAGCTTGGCGTCGCAGGTGATCAGTGGCACCTGGAGGGCTTCGGCGAGGGCGAGGTAGTTGGCGTCGTAGCTGGTGAACTGGTGGCGCAACTGCCAGATCCGTTCGGCCAGCGGCCCGGTTTCGTGTCGGGTGATCGTGAACGTGAAGTGATCCCGCTGTGCCTGGATGGCGTCGTCGGGGTCGAGCTTGCCGGCGAGGGTGAGTCCGCGCAGGACCGAGAGCACCTCTATGTCCAACAGATGTGGCGCATCGATGTCTCCAGCCAGCGCGGTGAGCAGGTCGTCGTCGAGTTCACGCCCCACCAGAGCCTCGACCATTGCCGAGGCGTCCAGGACGATCACCGGCGTCCGGCCTCGACCGCAGCGAGGATCTCATCTGTGCTCGGGCCCGACGAGCGGTCCCTCGCCCGGAGCCGGGCCACGATTTCCTCATTCGTCGGCCGGGCGGCGATCCTGGCCAGTTCCGCCCCCACGTAGGCGGACAGCGATTTGCCCTGCGCTGCGGCGCGCTCTTTCAGCGTCTCCGCGACCGCCTCGGGGACTTCACGGATGTACAAAGTCGTCACCCAACCATGCTAGCACTGTGCAAGCAGCCGCTCTGGGTCTGTGACCTCAACGCGGTGGGCCGTTGTTGAGGGCGGATGTGGCGGTCGGCGCGGTTCGTGCGCTGTGGAGTTTGGCAGTGACCGGGTTGCCGCCGGCCTGCGTCCCGGCGCCAGTCAGGTGTGCGTTCGCAGCCCGGCGACGCGGATGCCATTCCCGGCGAGTGCCGCGCGCGCCCGCCCGATGGCGCGGTCGGTGGAGAACGCGTCCCATCGCCCTGCCAGCCCTTCCTCGTGCACGAGGTCGCGGAACCGGCGGAAAGCCCCGGCGCCCTCGATGGCCCGCTCCATTCGCTCACGCAGTGCCTCGTCGTGCAGCCCGGCGGCGAACTCCGACATGTCGTTCCAGCCCGCGCCTGAGTCGATGCGGTCGAGCCACAGCCAGCGGTCCGGATCGGCATCGACGTCGATCGCGTCCTCGCCTGCCTCCGCCAGATCGGCCTCGTCGCCGCGGTAGACCTCACCCGTGGTCAGGTCGAGGTAGGCGCCGCTCGCGAACTCCGGATCGCCCTCGATCGCGGCGCTGAGCAGTTCCAGATCGACCGGCAGCGCTCGCCCCGACAGCGGCTCGCTGCGGAGCGTCGCCAGCAGGTCGTCGGCCAGCACCCGATCACCGTCCCAGCCCCGCAGGATCAACCGATTGATGATCGACAACACGACCGGCTCCGCGTCGCGCCGACGCGCGAGCACGACGCCCAAGCCCGCGCCCACCTCCTGCAACGCGTCGTCGACGTCACGCCCGAGATCGCCGCGAGCAGGCGGGCCGCATCACCCGACGCGATCGCGCCACGCACCTCCCGCACGTCGAGCGCGGGCACGGCACTCTGATCAGGCCAGGTGTGCAGCAGCATCGGATGCCGCTGCGCCGGCCGATCCGGGGCACGACCCGACCCGTCATCGTCCTCCCATCGGCGCCCGTACTGGTCGGGAATAGCGCCCCAGCCCCAGTAAGGCACGGGCCGATCCGGGCGGATGCCGAGCACCTCGATCGGATCGACCTTCACATCCGCGACCGAGCACCGGTGCGTCCACTCGTCACCGAGGTCGAAAGTGAACTGGAACTCCGCCCCAGGAGAGAGCACGCGCCCGACCCTCGAGGTCGCCATGTCGAGCGTGTGCGACGGCCCGACAGCGAAAACACGCCCAGGGCGCGGCCAGCACTCTCCCCCATGCCCACCCAGCAGCACCACCGTCACCGACAACCACGTACGAGCCATGCTGTGAGCATCGCAGCCGGCCATGCCCAACGCGAGACCCACAACCCTTTCGCCGCCCACCACGGTCGAACGCGCACGCCCCGAGAAAGCCCGCCAGCATGTCGGCGCACGATGTGAACCCGTCCCCGTGCAGCGGGAGCGGGTGGGCGACAGGTCGCTGACGGCAGCTACCCACGCACACCGCGGCATGATCGCGCGATACCAGACTGGTATCATTCGGGTATGGCGATGACTCTGCGGTTGACCCCCGAGGACGAACAGGCACTCACCCTGCTTGCCGAAGCTGAGGGTGTGAGTAAGCAGGAGGCAACCGTGCGCGCGATCCATGAGGCCGCCTCCCGTCGGCTGCGCCGCGACAAGCTCACCGCGCTCTCGGCCGCAGCGCGGGATCGTTACGCCGGTCTGCTCGATCGCCTCGGCCAGTGATCGAGTACCTGGCTCTGGAGGACGTCCTGAGTCTGATCGACGACCTGCGCGTGGGGCCGATCCGCGACATCGGGCTGCTCGACTCGGCGGTGCACCGGCCCCAGGCCAGCGGGTTCGGTACAGATGCCTACGCCGGCGTCGACGACAAGGCGGCGGTCCTGCTTGAGTCGCTGGTCCGCAACCACGCCCTGGTCGATGGGAACAAGCGGATCGGCTGGCTGGCTACCGTCGTGTTCTACGGACTCAACGACATCACCCTCGAAGCCCCCGACGACGACGCCTACGACCTGGTCATCGCAATCGCCAGCGGCACCACCACCTACCAGCGAGCAGCCGAACGCCTCGCGAAATGGCACCAGCCGACAGAGGCAGATGAGGTCGAGGCCGGGCAGCTGTGAGGCTACCGTCCGCGGCGCGGCAATTCAGGACGGCCCCATCCGCTCGAGATTCTCGTGGCTGAGCGCCCACTCGATCGCCTCACCCTGTCCTGCGAAGGCTGGCGAGTCCTGCAAGCACGCTCCGCATCGCGCGAACCAGCCGGCGTCCTCATGCCAGGAGTGGGCGCCGCCGGGCTTGACCCATTCGGGATCCCAGTCGACCGCGAACGCGTACCGGATCTCGGCGGCCACAGCCCACGCAAGGTTTCTCACGACCTGATCTGGAAGTTCCACTCCCGCGATGCCCAACTGGCTGCGCAATTCCCGGCCGACGTTGTCCTCCAGCAGTTTCCGCGACGCGCTGCTCCCGTGTTTGGTGTCTATGCTCGGCAGTCACGGAATGATCATTCACCACGATTTCGAGCCGCAGCTACAACAGGGCCATATCTCTACGGCCACGTGGGCGGTTGCCATGTCGCCCGGGTCGCTGTGGGGCTCACTACTGCCGCCACGTGCCAAAGCTAGCTCGCGCCGAACGCGGCCCGGCCTCAACAGGTCTCGACATGATCGACCTGCCCAGAGCGAACGAGCGCACATCGGCACATCCGGATGGATCCGAGTCGGCGGGCGTGTGCCGGGAGAGCTTGCCCGGCACCGCCAGCGAGCTGACAAGCACCGCGCATCAGCCGTCTCGATCCACGTGGCTCGATCACCCCGGCCGGGTCGTGGGCCCCACTTCACTGCACCGCTTCGCGGCGAACCCGAGCCGAGCTCGCCCAGGCGGGGTCTTCAAGTACGCAGCTCGACGGCTGGACACGACTTGGACACAGTTCGTGTGTCCAATCTGTGTCCAAGAAGTTTCCAGAGCACCTCTCAACGCACGAAACCCCTTGCCAGAGTTGCCTCTGACAAGGGGTAACACCCAAGTAGCCCCGACGGGATTCGAACCCGCGCTACCGCCTTGAGAGGGCGGCGTGCTAGGCCGCTACACAACGGGGCCCTAGCAAGTCGTGCTCACGCACGACAGCGAACATTACCAACCACAACCAGCGGTCGCGAATCCTCGCTTGCGCTGGGGTACTAGGACTCGAACCTAGACTGACGGAACCAGAATCCGGCGGGCTGCCAATTACCCCATACCCCAAAGTCGGCCCTTCGGCCGAGTGGTGACTTTACTAGACCTCGGCCGGGCCACCAAACCGAGCGCCCGGCGTGGTCGTGGCGATCTGCATCCGGCGTCCGATCCAGATGGCCACGAGCGCGAACGCGGCGAAGCCGACCAGCGCCCACACCAGGCCCGCCCAGGTCGTCACCCGGTTCGTGTAGGTCGCCACCACGGTGCCCGACAGGGCCGCGTAGCCGAACGTCAGGACGTTGTTGACCACGTGGATCGCGATGCCGGCCTCCAACCCGCCGGTCTTCATCACCAGCCAGCCCGCCAGCACACCGAACGCGAACGCGTACAGGAACGCCGGCACGTTCCCCGAGCTGTGCAGCACCGCGAAGACCGCCGCCGAGCCCACCACGCCGAACCACGGGCTGTTCGGCGCCGTCGTGTGGATCGCCTGGATCAGGTAGCCGCGGAAGAAGTACTCCTCCCCCGCCGCCTGGAGCGGTGAGGTGAGCAGGATCGCCACCAGGTAGCCCCAGAACGCCGGCTCCGGGTTCACCACCCACGGCTGCCCCGTCGCCACCTGGGACACCACCCAGACAGCGCCGAACACCACCAGCGCCGCGCCGGTCGCGGCCAGCGCGAACCGCCACCGGAACCCCGGCTGCACCGAGTGCAGCCACTTCGGGTGGAACCGGTGGACGTACAGCACCAGTCCGAGGCTGATCGGGATCAGCACCGCGATGCCGAGCTGCGTGGCCGCCATCCCGGAGGGCAGCGCGAAGACCGACGCCTCCTTCGTGTAGGACGCGAAGTCGCCCGGACGCCCGGACGCCGCCCAGGCGATGGCCACGATCGCGATCGAGATCAGCGGCGACAGGGTCACCCACAGCGCCAGGCCCAGCATGCTGCCGCCGACCCCGAGCATGACCTTCCGCCAGCGCGGCACCGCCGGGTCGTCCACCACCAGCACCTCGGGGTAGGTCACCCCGGGGAGCGGCTCGTGCCGCACCCAGCGCTGGACGCGGCCGGCGAACACCTTGGCCAGCTCCGACACCTCAGGCCTCCTCGGCCACGACCGGGTTCGTCAGCGTGCCGATGCCCGGGATCGTGACGCTGACCCGGTCGCCCACCACCATCGGGCGGACCCCCGCGGGCGTCCCGGTGAGGATCACGTCCCCGGGCAGCAGCGTCGTGAACGAAGTCACGTACGCGACCAGGTCGGCGATGCCGTGCACCAGCTGGGACGTGTTGCCCGACTGCACCTGCTTGTCGTTGAGGCTGGTCGTCAGGTCGAGGCGGCTGGCCTCCTCCAGGTCGATGTGGGTCGCGATCCACGGCCCGAGCGGACAGAAGCTGTCGAACCCCTTCGCGCGCGACCACTGGCCGTCCGCGTTCTGAAGGTCGCGGGCGGTGACGTCGTTGGCCACCGTGTAGCCGAAGATCACGTCCGCGGCCCGCTCCGCCGGCACCCGGCGGCAGATCCGTCCGATCACCACCGCGAGTTCGCCCTCGTAGTGCAGGTTCGTGGTCTCCGGCGGGTACACGATCGGCTCGCCCGGCCCGACCACCGACGTGTTCGGCTTCAGGAACACCAGCGGCGTGGCCGGCACCTCGTTGCCCAGTTCGGCGGCGTGGTCGGAATAGTTGCGTCCCACCCCGACGATCTTGCTGCGCGGGATCACCGGGGAGACCAGCCGGACGTCCGCCAGCGGCAGCCGCTCGCCGGTGTAGTGGACGGGTCCGGCCAACGGGTCACCGGAGACCACCGAGACGGTCTCGGGGTTCGGCCCCTGGTCTTCGGCGAGTTCGACCACCCCATAGGTGGGATCGCCCTGGGCCACGAATCTGGCTACGCGCATGGGTTTCTCCTATGTCAAGCAGCCGCCGGAATGCAAGTCCCGGTGGCGGTGAGGTGGTCGGTTCTGAGGGTGTT
>JAIUOS010000055.1 GCA_020161755.1 Actinomycetota bacterium | reverse complement strand
CCCGCAACTACCGCGCAGGCATCGTCCTGGCCGGCATCATCCTCCACCTTCGCGACCAGTTATGCGACACGCCCTAGTCACCGACACCCGCGTCCGCAAGCTGGCCGACCTCTACATCGCCGACATGCCCGGCCTGACCCTCGTCAACGACACCCGCCGCGACATCATCCGCCGGCACATCTACGAACTCCGACGCGACCCCGCCGCCCCGCTCCCAGACTGAACCGTCAACAAGGCCACAGGCACGCCGACGCGCACCCGTCGCGGCGACAAGGCCGGGCAATCTGACCGCCCGACAGTAGATCTTCGACGTCGTGTCCGAATCGCACCCCGCCGTCGGCTTAGTGGGATATGGACAGTGTTCTCGGGCAGGCTCTCGGCCACCTTCGCCAAGCAGCCCACCAACTCCTGGTCGAGCCCGACCCAACCGGCCAGGCACTGTCGCTCGCCACCGAGATCCTTGACATCGAGAACCTCTTCGAGGAACTGAGCGTCGAGCCATCGTGGGTGCCCGCTGGAGACTCGGCCGCCGACTCCTTGGCGGCCGCAGGCCAGCTTCTCGGCAGAACCGTGGAGGCCGTGCCCTCCCAGGTTTGGCCACCCTTGCTGGCCGTGCTGCACAAGGCAGGCGATCATGGCGACCGTTGACGCCCTCCTGGCCGCACTACACGACCGCACCGGCGAGCTGATGACACAGCCCACCTCACCCGAGGCAGCCATGCTCGGATGGCACCGCCTCGCCCAAGGCACGATCCGCATCCTGGCCACGATCGGCCCGCCACCAGACGTGATGCCGATCCTCCAGAAGATGCTCAGAGACATGGTGCGACGTGACGCCCCCGTCGACTCAGCCATGACGGCGATCGGCTATACCCTGGGCGTTCTCGCCGACACCCTGAACTCGCACCCCGACACGGTCAACCACGCCGACCACGCCAGCCGCGGGCAACTGCGCTCGTGCGTACTCGGCGCGCTGCACCAGGTCGCGATGGTGACCCTCACCGCCATGCACACCGATCCCGACTCCCGAGACCGCCGCCTCGTCCGCGATCTGGCGGACGCTACGGAAGCCGCCTCCTACGTCCCCTGGCGGGCCCTGCATGAACCCCTCGGCGGGCTCTCCCTGGGCCCATTCCCAGGCAGCCTCGACGAGGCTGTCGACCGATGGGCAGACAACGCCACCGACATCCTCAACAGCCGGACCCGGATCACGTCCTACGCCTTCCAACGCACGGCAGCCACCATCGCCCGCATCTGTCACGCGGCCGCAATAGCGTTCGCCGACCCATTGGCGGAACGCCATGTCGACGGCCCTGGTGAGGCAGCCATGGTTCGCGCGTTCCAGGCCTGGCAGATCGCCGCCGACTGGCCACCCGAAGTACGCCTCGGCGGACGCACCACCGAACTACGGCACCGATCACGCGAACTCGACGAAGCCTTCGCTGCACAGCACCTGGTTCAGGCTGAGACTCCGCTACAGCAGGACGCGATGTTCACCGCACTCGTGCAGGCGGAGAAGATCGCGGCCCAGCACCAGTCAGCACTGATCCGCGTCGTCGCCGACGGAGGCCTCTGGATCAGCGTGCAGGCACTCGGCCCGGCCTATCAGACCCGCCATCCCGGAGCGAGCCGAGCCCACTGGGTGCCAGACCCCGGAACCGCCTACGGCGCGACCTTGATCGATCGGGGCGAACGGGCAAGCAGAGAGCTGCGGGCAGCCGTCGACCACGTCGAACAGCGGGAAGTGGTGACCAGATCGCCTGGGCAGGCCCACAGCCCAACTCCCTGCGAGACCGTCGCGCCTGCAGAACATTCCCTGCAACGGACCTCGACGACCGTGGCGTCGCGTGCGCGCAACATGGGCCGGTGATACGGCCTTCGGCGCTCGAGGCGTCACGCATCCCGACCTGCCTGACGTCTGGTCGGTGTCGATCGCGACGGTCCTCTTGGAGGCCGTTGTGGCGCTCAGATAGCTGTCTCCCGACTCGGAGTCCGATCGTCGCGTAGACGCGTGAGCAGATGCACCGAGCCCCGCTATTCTACAGATCTCGGGAATAGGGGATTGGTGGTGGATGGTCGGGAGTTCAAGGACGGCGTGTTCGGCCACTTCGCCCGGGTCGGTGCCGCGCTCGGTCACGGCAAGCGGGTGGAGCTGATCGACGTGCTGGCGCAGGGCGAGCGGAGCGTGGAGGACCTGGCCCGCGAGGTGAGCGCCTCGGTGGGGAACACCTCGCGCCACCTGCAGGTCCTGGCGGGGGTGGGCCTGGTGGCCCGCCGGGTCGAGGGCAGTGCCCGGATCTACCGGTTGGCCGATCCCGCGGTGCTGCGGGCCTACCAGGCGCTGGTGGCGGTGGCCGAGGCCCGGATCGCGGACGTGGCGGCGCTGGCGTCGGCGTTCTTCGGCGCGGTCGACGGTGCCCGGGCGGTCAGTCTTGCCGAACTTCGGGAGGCCATGGCCGCCGATGACCAGCTGACCCTGATCGACGTGCGTCCCGAGCGGGAGTTCGCCAGCGGCCACGTGCCCGGAGCGGTCAACGTCCCGCTGGCGCACCTGGCCGAGCGGCTGAGCGGGCTGCCTCGCGACGCGCCGATCGTGGCGTACTGCCGCGGCCCGTACTGCGTGATGGCGGCCGCCGCGGTCCACCAGCTCCGCGCTGCCGGGTTCCCGGCCGCCCGGCTGCAGGTCGGCTACCCCGACTGGCTCACCGCGTCCGGCGCCGCGCCGGCCGCTGACCGTACGAGAAGGAACTGACATGTCCACCCTGTTCATCCTGAACGACCCGCCCTACGGCACCGAGCGCGTCTACAACGGCCTGCGGCTGGCGGTGAACCTGCAGCGGCTCGACGAGGACCACGAGGTGGTGGTCTTCCTGATGGGGGACGCGGCGAGCGCGGCCAAGGCCGGCCAGAAGGTGCCGGAGGGCTACTACAACGTGAACAAGATGCTCGGCAACGTGGTTCGCGGCAACGGTCGCATCCTGGTCTGCGGGACCTGCATGGACGCCCGCGGGCTGGCCCAGGATGACCTCGTTCCCGGTGCGCAGCGCTCGACCCTGGACGAGCTGACCCACGAGACCATGGTGGCGGACAAGGTGCTGGTGTTCTGATGGACACCGCGCCGGTCTACCTCGACCACAACGCGACCACCCCGGTCGCACCCGAGGTGGCGGAGGCGATGTGGCCCTACCTCACCGAACACTTCGGCAACCCGTCCAGCGCCACCCCGCTGGGCCGGACCGCAAGGGACGCGGTGGACGCCGCGCGCGAGCGGGTCGCGGCGCTGGTCGGGGCGCGGCCGGACGAGATCACCTTCACCTCCGGTGGCACCGAGTCGAACAACCTCGCCGTCCGCGGCACGGCGGTCCTGGCGGCGACCCGGTTCGCGGTGACCTCCGCGGTGGAACACCCCGCGACCGTCCAGCCGCTCGCCCTGCTGGAGACCGACGGCTGGACCGTGCATCGCCTGCCGGTGGACGCCGAGAGCCGCGTGTCCCCCGACGAGGTGCCGGCCGGGCCGATCGGCCTGGGCACGCTGATCCTCGCCCAGAACGAGACCGGCGCGATCCAGCCCGTCGCCGCAGTCGCCGAGCGGGTCCACAACGCCGGCGGGGTGATGCACGCCGACGCGGCCCAGGCCGTCGGCAAGATCCCGACGGCCGTCGACGACCTCGGGGTGGACCTGCTCAGCATCGCCGGTCACAAGCTGTACGCGCCCAAGGGCGTCGGGGCGCTCTACGCGAGGCGGGGCACGGCGATCCGTCCGGTGCTCGTCGGCGCGGGTCAGGAACGAGGGCTGCGCCCCGGCACCGAGAACGTAGCCGGCATCGTCGGCCTCGGCCGGGCCGCCGAACTCGCCCTGGGCTGCCTGACCACCGAACCGGGGCGCCAGACCGATCTGCGCGAGCAGTTGTGGCGAGAACTGTCCGCGGGCATCCCCGGCCTGCGGCGGGTGAGCCCGGTCGATGGCTGCCTGCCCAACACGCTGATGGTGGCCCTGCCGGACCGGCTCGGTGCGGACCTGCTGGACGCGACACCCGGGGTCGCGGCGTCCACCGGCAGCGCGTGCCACACCGGGATCCACACCCCCTCGGACACCCTGCTGGCGATGGGCCTCGAACCAGGCCTGGCCCTCGGCGCGCTGAGGTTCTCCCTCGGCCGCTCCACCACTGCGGCCCAGATCACCCAGGCTGCCGCGGCGATCGTCCTCGCCTGGAGGCAGGACTGACGGTGGGACCGAGCCCAGGTGCGGACACTGCTGAGGACCCCTGAGCCGGTCAGTGCCGGTCCAGGGTGGGTCGGCCGACCGCCCGGTAGCCGTCTGGTACGTCGATACAGCGGTTGCTGTACGCTCGCATGGTGTCCACAGTGGTCCTGAGTCATGCCGAGAGCCTGTCTCGGCTGGGGTACGCGTTGTCCGATCCCACTCGGGTGCAGATCCTGCTGGCCATTCGGGAAGGGCCGGCGGTGCCTTCGGAGTTGGCCGACGCCCTGGGGGTGTCGCGGCAGGTGGTGTCGAACCAGTTGACCTGCCTGCGGGGGTGCGGGCTGGTCGAGGCGGCCCGGGAGGGTCGCCACGCGTGGTACCGGTTGGCCGATCCGCACCTGGCTGCGGCCCTGGACGAGTTGCTGCGAGTGGTGCTGGTGGTGGACCCGGGGTGTTGCGCCGGCGAGGAGTGCTCGTGCAGCCGCTCGTAGTCGTCCCGTCCGGGGCGAGTCCGGCACGTCGCGCCATCCTGAGGCGACGGGTCCGACTTCTCGTGGGCGCGACGATCAGCTACAACGTGATCGAAGCCGTGGTTGCCCTGGCCGCAGGCACGGTGGCTTCCTCGACCGCTCTGGTGGCCTTTGGGCTCGACTCGGTGGTCGAGGTGCTGTCCGCTGCGGCCGTCGCCTGGCAGTTCGCGATTGTCGACCACGAGCGGCGCGAACGGGTCGCGATGCGCCTGATCGCGGTCTCGTTCTTCGGTCTTGCAGCTTTCGTGACCGGGGACGCCGTCCGCAGCCTGGTGACGCAGGTGCCGGCCGAGCACTCGCCCGTCGGGATCGTGCTCGCCGCGGTCAGCCTGGTGGTCATGCCGGTCCTTTCCTGGGCCGAACGCCGTACCGGCCGCGAACTGGGTTCCGGCTCGGCCGTGGCCGACTCCAAGCAGACCTTGTTGTGCACCTACCTGTCCGCAGTGCTCCTGGTCGGACTGGTGTTGAACAGCACGCTGGGCTGGTACTGGGCCGACCCGATCGCCGCGCTCGTCATCGCCGGTGTCGCGGTCAAGGAAGGGCGCGAGGCCTGGCGTGGGGACGCATGCTGCGTCCCGACCGCGTCCGTGGTCGGCGGCGACGACTGCACTGACGACTGCTGCCGCTGACACGGACGAACGCGCCGCCGGTTCGCGCTCACCAGTCCGCGCCCTGGCAGCCGCCATCGCCGGCGGCCTCGATCTGCAGGGTGGCGTGGGCAATGTGGAAGCGGTCACGGAGGGTGTTGCTGGCTGCAGCGAGGATGTCACCGGGCCTGGCCCCAGGTGAGGTGACCAGGTGTGCTGTGGCGACGTCCATGCCGGAGGTTAGCCGCCACACGTGCAGGTCGTGCACCTCGCTCACGCCTGTCACGGCCATCAGGGCGTCGGTGAGTTCTGCGGGTTCCATGCCTTCGGGTGCGTGCTGTCCGAGGACGGCGAGGACCTCCCGCCCCAACGCCACTGCCCTCACGACAACGAAGAGTGCGATGGCCAAAGCGATGCCGGTGTCCCACCACGCGTTCCCCGTCCAGGACACCATCAGCCCGGCGACGATGACCCCGACTGATCCGACAGTGTCGGCGATCACCTCGAAGTAGGCACCCTTCAGGTTCAGGCTCTCTCCCGCGCCGGCCCGCAGGAGCACGATGCTGACCAGGTTGACGATCAGTCCAAGGACACCGACGACCAGCATCATCCCGGTCGCGAGCGCCGGTGCCGTCCCGATGCGTCCGACCGCCTCGACGCCGATATAGACGCCGACACCAATCATCACCAGCACGGCCAACCCGGACGCGAACACCTCGGCACGATAGGAGCCGAACGTCCGCCGGCCGGTGCTGTCCTTGCGCGTGGCCAGCTGGGTCGCGATCAGCGCCGCGCCCAAGGTGGTGACGTCGGCGGCCATGTGCCCGGCGTCGGAGATCAGCGCCAGCGAACCGGACAACAGGCCCGCGGACAACTCGACGACGAAGAAGACAGCGACCAGCACAAAGGTGACGGCGAGCCGCCAGCGATGGCGGCCAGCGGCACTCCCAACCTCGTGCGAATGGCCCATCAGGCCCCCTCTGCCGCGGCCGCCGCTCCCCGCCGCGGATCGTGCGTGATGTGCTCCCTGGTCACGTCCAACAGCAACCGGACGTGGGCGTCCGACAACCGGTAGAACACGTTGCG
>JAIUOS010000054.1 GCA_020161755.1 Actinomycetota bacterium | reverse complement strand
GGTGGGCGTCACGGTCTGCGTCTCGGTCGGGGGGGGCGTCACGGTCGGCGTCTCGGTCGGGGTGGGCGTCACGGTCGGCGTCTCGGTCGGGGTCGGCGTCACCGTCGGCGTCTCGGTCGCGGTCGGCGTCACCGTCGGCGTCTCGGTCGCGGTCGGCGTCACCGTCGCGGTGGGCGTCTCCGTCGCGGTGGGCGTCTCCGTCGCGGTCGGCGTCTGAGTGGGAGTCGCCGTCACCGTCGGCTTGAGCGTGATCGTCGGCTTGCCGGTCGGGTGCTCGTTGCTCGGCGGCGAGTAGGTCGAGGTCGCCGTGGCCGTGGGCTCGCTGGTCGCGGTGACCGTCGCGGTCGCGGTGGCGGTGGCCGTCGCCGTGGTGGTCGCGGTCACCGTGGCCGTCGGAGTGGTTGTCGGCGTCGTCGTCACCGTGATCGTCGGCGTCGGTCCCGGCGTCGGCACGCCCGTCGGAGTCTGCGGCGGCATGGTCGGGGTGGCCGTCGAACCGGCCGTCGGCTGAACCTGGTCGCCCGTGGTGATCAGCGGAGCACCCGAACGTGGGGGCGCGACAAGGGCGCCAGCGGCTACGCAAGCCGCTGCGGCAAGCCAGATACCTGCCTTCGCCATCGCGTTCCCCCCGAAATAGCAGTGGCTAGTGCTCCTGAAACAACTTTACCTGTCTGACCCTGCAAGTTTCGACCATCGCCTGCGTTCCACAGCGAGGTTCCGGCCTGCCTGCACGGACCAAGCCCGTTGTGCGGTTCGCTCACCGAACAGCGGTTCCCTAGAGCTTAGTGCCTCCAGTACCCGTAATCGACCACCTGCGAACATCTGATCTGCGACACGCGGGTATTCCAGCCGGACATCCCGTGAATACATGTGATATCGGGCCTCCGGCTGTCCCAGGATCGAGAGGTCTGCGTCCACGAGAGCGACCCCGTCCGCGTCGTCCGCCTCCGGTCGGTGCTCGGTGGTCAGGCGCACCAGCCGCGCCACCTCGGCGACCTCGTCGGCAGGCAGCCCTGCGTCCGCCAATTCGGCCTCCGCAAGCTGGGCTGAGCGTTCTTCGTCCGTGCCCGCCTCGCCGTCGTGCACGGCGTCGTGGAACCAGCCCGCCAGGACGACCGGACGGGACGCGCCGTCCGGGACGACCACGTCGAGCGCCGACAGCAACTGCGCGAGGTGCCGGACGTCGTGGTAGTGCCGGTGCGGTTCCTGCCAGCGACTCAGCAGTTCTTCGCCAAGCGCCGGGCGCCCCGGCATCAGTTCGTGCCAGGCCGCGCGCAACGGCGCCAGGACCTGCTCGGGCTTCGGCGTCCGTTGCGGTGTGCGGACGCGAAGTCCCGAGGCCACCAGCCGCCGAACGAGCTCGGACGGCTCCACCGGGCGCGCGCCGGCCGCCACCAGGTCGGCGTGGCGTCGCTCGGGCACGTCGCAGTGGTCGTGGTCGAACGCCCGCACCGCGACCTGGTGGGCGTCCGCGAACTCGAGCAACTCGGCGAGCGAGCTGTCCGAGACCAGGTGGGAGAACAGCGTCCCGTGCGCCGGCCAGCGCGGTGGGTCGATCAGCACCGCCACGGACGGTGGCCCTAGCTGGACGGGTTGCGGAACAGGGCGGTGAAGGACCCGTGGTCGAGCGTCGAGAAGCTCAGCGTCAGCCGGGCCACCGCGCTGCTCGCCTCGTCGGGGACGTCGAGCCGGTCGACGCCGACCGCGAACACGGTGAAGACGTAGTGGTGCGCAGGGCCGGGCGGCGGCCACGGACCGCCCCAGCCGGGGTACCCGTAGTCGTTGGTCCACGTGCGGGCGCCGACCGGCAGCGGCACCCCCTCGGCGAGCGAGGTGACGTCGGCCGGGATGTCGGTGACCACCCAGTGCCACCAGCCGCTGCCGGTGGGTGCGTCCGGGTCGAAGCAGGTGATCGCGAAGCTGGCCGTGCCCTCGGGGGCGCCCGACCAGCTCAGGTTGGGGGAGACGTTGCCGCCGCCGACCCCCGGCTCGGCGAAGCGCAGGTCGATGTGGGAGTCGGCGGGGATGCCGGCGCTGGTGAGCTCCATCGGTCCTCCTCGGAAGGCTGCCCCCAGCTAACCACTCGCCGCGGTACCTGTCAGGAGTCCGCATCGGGCAGGATGGGCGCGTGGCTCCGGAGTTGCCCGATCTGGGCGTGCACAGTGTGATCGTCGGCCTGCCGGACGTGGACGCCGACGAGCTGCTGCCCGCCTGCGAGGTGCTCTGCCAGGAGGGGTTCAAGCTGTGGTCGGTCTCGGCCGGCCAGGTGGCCGTGCTGCCGGACCTGCTGCGGGTGTTCCGCCGCCGCGCGCGCATCGGCGTCCATGACGCCACCGAGCCCGCGCAGGTGGTGGCCGCCGCCGAGGCCGGGGCCGCGTTCGCGGCGTCCGCGTTCTTCCTGCCCGAACTCGTCGGCGCGGCCCCCGAGCTGCCGGTGATCCTGGGCGGCATGACCGCGTCCGAGCTGCGGGGCGGCATGAGCGCCGGCGCCGCCGCCGTCCAGCTCATCCCCACCGAGGCGTTCGGGACCAGCTACGCCCGGACGCTGCCCGACCTGCTCTCCCCGTCCCCGCTGATCGCGAGCGGACGCATCGAGCGCTACCAGGCCGAGTTGTGGCTGGAGGCCGGGGGAGTGGGGGTGTGGCCGCGGCAGCTCGTCGAACCGGACGCCGTGCTCGGCGACACACTCGACGACCTGCGGGTGACCCTCCAGCAGTGGCGCCTCGGCAACTGACCCGGCCCCGCTGAACGGATAGGCGACGGTCCAACTTCGGTCCGGCGAAACGAAAGGGGACTGTCCCCTTTCGTTTCGGTGGTCGTCAGTCGCGGCGGCGGGGACGGCGGCGCAGCAGCGCGCCGATCAGGAAGAACACCAGGACGCTGCCGATCAGGCCGCCGCCGACGATCACGGCGAGCTGGATCCAGCGGTCGCCCTCGATCTGGGCGGGGGTCCGTCCGGTCGAGGTCGGGGTGGGCGTCGGTGTCGCGGAGCGCGTCGGCTTGGGGGTCTTCTTCTTCGTAGCCTCCGGGACGGGGTTCGCGCCGGCTGCCAGGGCCGCCTGCGGCGCCACCAGCACACCGCCGCCCAGCCCGAGACCGAGCACCAGGATCACGGCCGTGAATGCCGCTGTCAGAGCCTTCATCGTCCCCCCGATCGACGGTGCGTCGCGCGCGCACCTTGGAAGTATCGCCAACACAGGGAGGGAATTGCAGGGATAACGGACATCCTGAGCTTGTCCCCAACGATTCCTTAAGTTATCCTGAGAACTCACCACAGGTTCTTCAGGACGGTCGTGCCCATGTATCAGGCCCGCCGGGTCGCAGACCCGATCGCGCAGCCTCCTGCCGCCGTATCCGCTGAATCCGCCGCCCTCCCCGCCCGCGCGCTGGCTCACACGCCCCGCCACGCCGTCCCGACCTTCGCCGATCGCGCCTTCACGAAGGGGGGCGTCGCGCTGGCCGTGCTCACCGCCGCCGCCACCGCAGGCGCCGTGGTCGTGGGGAGCAGCGGTGACCCCGCGGCCGCCGTCGGCACCGCGCTCGCCGTCCCGCCGGCCGCCGAGGCTGCCGTCGCCGCCGCGCCCGCGGTGACCTCCGCCGTGGCCGGCGAGAAGCTGGCCGCGCCCGCGCTCGGCAAGGCCAAGCGGGCCGCGAAGGCGCTGGTGGCCCTGTCCCCGATGTACACCACGGCCCAGGTGAACGTGCGCAAGTCGGCGAGCGAGAAGTCCGCGCTGCTGGGCAGCCTCGAACTCGGCGTCCGCGTGAGCGCAACGTCCGACATCGCCGGCAAGTACCGCATGGTGGAGTACTCCGACGGCTTCGGCTGGGTGCTGTCCTCGAACTTGTCGGACGCGGCCCCGATCGAGGCGGCCGGGACCACCTGGGCGACCTGCTCGCGCGGGTCGTCGATCGAGGGCAAGCTCCGCAAGGACACCATCCACATCTACCGCTCGGTGTGCGCGCTCTTCCCGGCGGTCAACTCCTACGGCGGCTGGCGGGCGGGCGGTCTCCCGTTCCACAAGAACGGACGCGCTGTCGACATCATGCTCACCCCGGGCGCGGAGAGCGCCCTCGGCCACCGGATCGCGAACTACCTGATCGCCCACGCGAAGGTGTTCAACATCAACCACATCATCTTCGAGCAGCACATCTGGACGCCGCAGACCCCGCACTGGCGCAAGATGGCCGACCGCGGCGGCACCACCGCCAACCACTACGACCACGTGCACGTGGCGATCAACGCCTGATCCGGTTCGTTAGGCTGACCGCGTGAAGCGCGGCGGAGCCATCGGCAACCTGGGCCGGGCGCCCGTCCCCGAATGGGAAGAGGTCGCGCGCGCGGCCTGGCCCGGACGCCTGCCCGTTCCGCTCGTCGCCCTCCTCGGACGCGCCTACCTGCCGCTGCTCGCCACCAGCCTCGCGCTGCTGGTCGTCGCCGCCTGGACCGGCCTGCCCTGGCTGGGCCTGGCCGCCTGGGCGCTCGGCGTCGCGACCGAGTGGCTGGCCACCCCGGCCGACACCGGCACCGTCCGGCTGCTCGACCTCGTCGGAATGCGCGCCCCGCTGCGCGGGTTGCTGCGCAGCCTGGTGGCGGCCGCCCTGGTGTTCGTCAGCGGCGCGGGTGCGACCGCCGGGCTCGGCTACGTCACGGTCGTGCTGTTCGTCCACCTCGCGTGGACGGCCCAGCCGATCCTGGCCACCTGGCTGTCACGGTCGGCCCCGCCGCTGCGCTTCGCGCCCGGCGGCCCGCAGCCGCGTCCGTTCGCCGCACACGCCCGCAGCTACGCCCGCGCCGTGGGGACACCCGGCGTCCTCGCCGCGATCGAGTTCGTCGTGCTGGCCAAGACCCTGGCCGTCGCCGACGATCTGCTCAGCGTCCCGCTCGACCTGGTGATCGCCGCCGCCGCGGTCGCCGCCGCCCTCGGCTACCTCGCCTGGACGGCCCTGCAGGCGCTGGCCGTCCACCGCAACCAGCGCGGCTGGGGCGAGGAACTGCTGGCCGACCTCACCCGGACGGCCCCGTCGTACCTCGTCTACGTGTCGCTCGGCGCGCGCCAGTCGAAGTACATCGTCAACCAGTGGCTGCCGGCGCTGGACGCCCTGCCGCGCACCGGGCTGCTGGTGGTGCGCGAAGCCAGCCAGCTCACCCCGCTGGCGGCCACCGCCACCCCGGTGGTGTACGCACCGACGAACCGGGACGTGGAGCGGCTCACCCTGCCCAGTGTCCGGGTGGCGTTCTACCTCGCCTACGGCGAACGCAACACCACCCTGCTGCGTGAGCCTCGCCTGAAGCACGTGATGCTCGCCCACGGCGACTCGGACAAGGCGACCAGCGCCAACGCGCTGATCCGGGTGTTCGACGAGACCTGGGTGGCCGGTCAGGCGGCGATCGACCGCTTCCACACCGCCGGCATCGACATGCCGGCCAGCCGCTTCGCGGTGATCGGCCGGCCCCAGGCCGCCGGGCTGCCGGTCGGGCCCTCAACCTGGACCCCCAAGGTGCTGCTGTACGCCCCCACCTTCGAGGGCTACTACGCCAACACCACGCACAGTTCCCTCGACGTGCTCGGCGTGGAGCTGGTGCGGCGCCTGCTCGCCGGCCACCCGGAGCTGCGGGTCTGGTTCCGGCCGCATCCCGCCAGCGGGGTGAACCGCCCGTCGATGCTGGCCGCGATCGCCGACATCGAGGCGATGCTGCGCGATGCCGGCGACGGCAACCTGGTGGTCGCCGACCGCAGCCTCGACCTGACCGAGTGCCTCGCCGCCGCGGACGTCCTGGTCTCCGACGTCTCCAGCGTGATCTCGGACTACCTGTTCACCGAGCGCCCCGTGATCGTGTGCGACCCGGACGGGCTGCCGCCGGACGCGTTCGTCGCGGCCTACCCGTCCCAGGCCAGTTCGTACCTGCTCGGCCCCGACCTCGCCGGCCTGGACACGATCATCGAGCAGGCGCTCGGCGACGACCCGCTGCGGGACGCCCGGATCGCGATGAAGAAGCACGTGCTGGGCGACCCCGTCGGTGGGCCCCAGAGGGCCTTCGCCGCGAACCTCGAGCGGCTCTGCGCCGAACCGGGTGAACGGGCCGGCTGAACCGCCGCCCCCGTCCAGCTCAGGCCCTCCGACTTGTCAGAATCTCAGGTCGCCAGAGCGACCTGAGATTCTGACAAGTCGGAGCGCCGGCTCAGGCCTGTTCGCGGGCAGCGGCCCGGCGGTTCCGGCGGGCGCCGACACCTTCCGACCGCGACGCCTCGTAGGCGGCCACGACCTCCTCGGTCGGGCCGTCCATCATCATCTCGCCGCGGTTCAGCCAGATCGTGCGCTCGCAGGTGTCGCGGATCGAGTTCATCGAGTGCGACACCAGGAACACCGTGCCGGCGTTGTCGCGGATCTCGCGGATGCGGTTCTCGCTGCGCCGGCGGAACTCCTTGTCGCCCACCGACAGTGCCTCGTCGACGATCAGGATCTCGTGCTGCTTGATGGTCGCGATCGCGAACTTGAGCCGCGCCTGCATGCCCGAGGAGTACGTCCGCATCGGCAGGTCGATGAACTCCTGGAGCTCGGCGAAGTCGACGATCTTCTCCGAGAGCTCCTCGACCTCCTTGCGGGTCAGCCCCAGCGCCAGGCCACCGAGCACGATGTTGCGCTCACCCGACAGGTCGCCGATCAGGGCCGCGCCCACACCCAGCAGGTTGGGCCGCGAGGACGCGTACACCGCGCCCGCCGCCGGCGGGGTCAGTCCGGTCATGGCCCGCATCAGCGTCGACTTGCCCGAACCGTTCGCGCCGATCACGCCGATCGACTCGTTCTCGTAGGCGATGAAGCTGACGCCGCGGAGCGCCTCCACCGCGCGGATGCCGCGTCCGGACTGCTTGAGCAGGCCGCCGCGCGACTTCTTCACCGCCCGGCCGGAGGAGAACACGCGGTAGGTCACGTAGAGGTCATCGACGACGACCACAGGCTTGCGCTCAGTCACGTCCGTACCTCTCCTCGGCCACCCAGAAGAACAGCAGGCCCACCACGAAGGTCAGCACCGACCACGCCGAGAAGTACAGCCAGTACATCGGGTCGTAGCTGTGGCCGCCGAGCAGCGCCGCCCTGGCCATCTGCAGCACCTGGTAGATCGGGACGAAGTCGTACAGCTGGAGCACCGCCGGGTACCGGTCGAAGATCTTGTTCACGTCGAACAGCACGCCCGAGCTGTAGAACAGCAGCCGTCCGATGAACGGCAGCAGCTGGGCGAGGTCGCGGACGTGGACGGTCAACCGCGCGGTGATCAGGGCGATGCCGGTGTTGAACAGGGTGAACAGGATCAGCAGCGGCACCATCAGCAGCCAGCTCAGCGACGGCCAGTGCCCCAGGAACGGCAGGATCACGAACAGCACCGCGATGGACGGGAGCAGCGAGATCAGCTCCTCCATCACCTCCGCGACCGGCAGCGTGATCCGTGGGAAGGCCAGCGACTGCACCAGCGACTGGTTGCCGGTGATCGAGCGGGCGCCCTGTGTCATCGAGCGCTGGAAGAACTGGAACAGGAAGACGCCGATCACCACGTGCGCGGCGAACTGGACCGGGTCGTCACCCCGCTGGATGAAGTAGAAGATCGTGCCGTAGATGAGGGCGTTCAGCGTGGGCTGGAGCACCAGCCACAGCACACCCAGCCGGTTGCCCTCCAGGCTGGCGCGGAGCCGGTACTGCGCGAGGGCGACGATGAACTCACGGCGTCGCCAGGCCTCGCGGAGGTAGCTCCCCAGCGGCGGTCGTGCACCGACCCGCTTCAGCCCGTGTGTTGAGGCCACGTCGGCCAGACTCATGCGCTTCGCATTCCCATCGCTACTCGGCCGGACCGGCCTGCGGACGGCAGGATTCTACCGGACGGCCCGGCGTGCCCAAGTCATCGGCCGCTCAGCTGCGCTCCCGGTGGGCGAGGTAGTAGCCCACCAGCGACCGGGTGGACGCGTCCTGTGCGGCCAGCGCGGCCGCGTCCCCGGCCACCGCCGGCGCGATCTGCATGGCCAGCTGCTTGCCGAGCTCGACACCCCACTGGTCGAAGCTGTTGATGCCCCAGACCACACCCTGGGTGAACGTGATGTGCTCGTACAGCGCGATCAGCTGGCCCACGACGGACGGGGTCAGCGCGGGCGCCATGATCGAGGTGGTCGGACGGTTGCCCGGGAACACCCGCGCGGGCACGATCGCCTCCGGGGTGCCCTCTGCGCGCACCTCGTCCGCGGTCTTGCCGAACGCCAGCGCCTTGGTCTGGGCGAAGAAGTTCGACAGGAACAGCTCGTG
>JAIUOS010000053.1 GCA_020161755.1 Actinomycetota bacterium | reverse complement strand
CAGCTTGCATATCATGATGCGAGACGGCAGTCTTATCCTATGGACAACTCAAGCGGCGTCGGCGTCCTCGACAAGGCAGCCCTCGTGCTGACCGCGCTCGAACAGGGCCCGACCACCCTCGCCGGACTGGTCACGGCCACCGGCCTCGCTCGCCCCACCGCCCACCGCCTGGCCGTGGCGCTCGAGCACCACCGCCTGGTCAGCCGCGACCTCCAGGGACGCTTCGTCCTCGGGCCCCGCCTGACCGAGCTGGCCTCGGCCGCCGGCGAGGACCGGCTCCTGGCCACCGCGGGCCCCGTCCTGTCGCGCCTGCGCGACATCACCGGCGAGTCCGCCCAGCTGTTCCGCCGCCAGGGCGACATGCGGGTGTGCGCGGCCGCCGCCGAGCGTCCGTCCGGCCTGCGGGACACGATCCCGGTGGGCACCCAGCTGACGATGGGCGCCGGTTCGGCCGCCCAGGTGCTGCTCGCGTGGGAGGACCCCGAGCGCATCCAGCGCGGGCTCCAGAACTCCTCGTTCTCCGCGGTGGCGCTGGCCACCGTCCGTCGTCGCGGGTGGGCCCAGTCGGTGGCCGAGCGCGAGCCCGGCGTCGCGTCGGTGTCGGCGCCCGTCCGCTCCCCCAGCGGCAAGGTGATCGCCGCGGTGAGCGTGTCCGGCCCGATCGAGCGCCTCTCCCGCCAGCCCGGACGCCTGCACGCGCCGGCCGTGATCGCCGCCGCCGAGCGACTCAGCGAGGTGCTGCGCCGCAACGGCGGCGAGGGCTGAGCCCCACCGGACCGAATCGGGGACGGTTCCTAACTCGGTCCCGGACCGAGATAGGAACCGTCCCCGATTTCGTTGAGGGACGTCAGACGTCGTCGGAGCGGTGCTCCACGACGTTGGTGCGCTTGGTCGACTGCGCGTTCGTGATGAGGCCCAGGATGATCGCGAGGGCGCCCGCGCCCATGCAGATGTAGCCGACCAGGACGAGGTTGACGCCGGGGATCGAGTCCCGCACGGCGAAGCCGAGGATGGCGCCGATGACCAACAGCGCGATGCCGGTTCCGGTGGTGGTGGACAAGTGCAGGCTCCTTCGTGTCGAGTTCCTGCTGCCCTGTACCCCGGGGCGCACCGGCCAAACGCGCGACGTGCGCTCAGTACCAGCGCAGCCAGTACCCGTGCTGGTGGCACTGCGCGAGCACCCGGTCAGTGCGGACGCCGTCGCGCCAGCTGGTCACCCCGAGCGTCGTGAGCGGGTCGCCGGCCAGCGACGCCGGCACCGGCAGCACGGGCACCACGTTCGGCGCCTCCACCCACACCCAGGACAGGTCCCGCCCGGACCCCCACCGGTCGAGGGCGCCAACGAACTCCTGTTGCCGCTGCGCCGGCAGGTAGGACATCACCCAACTCGTCGTCACCACGGGCCGCCCCGCGCCCAGCCCGTCCAGCGTCGCCGCCAGGTCGTCGACGGCATCGCCGCGCCGCACCTCGACCGGGTCGGCGGCGTCCAGCGCGATCGCGCGTCGCAGGCGCTCGAACCGGTCGGCCTGGTCGGGCCACACGCACGCCTCCAGCCAGCGCGCCGACTCCGCGTCCGACACGTCGACCGGCGCGGCGTCCAGCCCCAGCCGGGACGCCAGCACGGGCAGCCGGTCGGCCACCCCGTGCGGGCCGGACGCGCCGGGCCGCGCCCCGGTGAACGCGCACTCGATCACGACGTCGGAGGCGCCCAGCCGGTGGCCGTGGCCGTCGGCGTAGGCGTACCGGTCGAGCAGCAGGTTCAGCCCGGCGCTCGCCCCGACGTCGAGCAGGGCGATCGGCTCCGCCTCGAGCTGGGCCAGGCCGGCGACCAGCAGCGCGGAGCGTCCGACCTCGTTGGTCTGCGGCAGCCGGGTGGCGATCAGCCGCCGGATCTCGTCGGCATGGGTTGCGCAGAACTCCAGGAAGACCGGCACCGGGTCGCCGTCCGCGCCGCCGCCCAGGTTCGGATAGAACCGGGCCAGCGGCGCGTCCGGGTCGGCGAGGAGCAGGTGGTGGACGGACGCGAACAGCATCACCGGCACCCGCGCCGGGGCGGGCGCGTCGGCGTACAACTCTTGCAGCAGGGACGCGTCCGCGATGCCCGCGCTCAGGCGGGAGTACAGCGGGGCGCGACGGCGGGTGGTCTGGGCGAAGGCGACGAAGTGCGGGGCCAGGGCGGACGCCGTCACTGCTGCGGTCCCGCGGCCGCGGCCTGGAGCAGCGAGCGGATCCGGGTGGGCAGCAACTCGGCCAGTGAGATCGCGGTGCTGCTGCGCATCATCCCGGGGATGGTCAGCATCTCGTTCGTGACCCGGTACAGGTGCGCGGTGTCGCGGGCGACCACCTTGACCAGCAGGTCGGCGTCGCCGGTGGTGGAGTGGATCTCGATCACCTCGGGCACGGCGATCAGGCCCGCCACGGCCTCGTCGCCGCTGGACTGGCTGATCTCCAGTGAGATGAAGGCCACCAGCGGGTAGCCCAGCGCGGCGGGGTGCACCCGCTGGCCGAAGTCGCGCAGCACCGACTCCCTGGCCAGGCGGCGCAGCCGGGCCTGGACGGTGTTCCTGGCCACACCGAGCGTGCGGGAGATGGCCAGGATGCTGGCGTCGGGGTCGTCGTCGAGGGCGAGCAGGATCCGGGCGTCGAGGGGGTCGATGGCGGTCACATTGAGCATTGTGCTGCGCCAACCCCGTCCTTGGGAAGCAATCTGCGCAGCGTGTCCACCCCCTGTTGCGCAGCCTGGCAGAGCCCGTCACCATGGGCGTGCACCCGAAGGGCGTGCACACGAAAGGTCTCCATGAACAACGCTCCGCTCCCCCGGCTCCGCGCCGCCGTCTCCGGCCTGCCCGCCTACGTCGCCGGACGCAAGGCCACCGGCGCACAGGTCGCCGCGCTCGCGTCCAACGAGAGCCACTACCCGCCGCTGCCCGCCGCCCTCGCCGCGATCGCCGAGGCGGCCGGACGGGTGAACCGCTACCCCGACATGGCCACCACCGCCCTGCGCGAGCGCCTGGCCGAGGCCAACGGCGTCACGATCGAGGAGATCGCGGTCGGCCCGGGCAGCGTGGGCGTGCTGTCGCAGCTGATCGCCGCGCTGTGCGACGCCGGCGACGACGTGGTGTTCGCCTGGCGCTCGTTCGAGGCCTACCCGATCCTGTGCCAGATCGCCGGCGCGGACGCCGTCCGGGTGCCGCTGACCAGCGACGAGCGGCACGACCTGCCGGCCATGATCGCGGCGATCACCGAGCGCACCCGCGTGGTGCTGCTGTGCTCGCCGAACAACCCGACCGGCACCGCGCTGTCGCTGGAAGAGCTCGAGGCCTTCCTGGAGTCGGTGCCCAGCAGCGTGCTGGTGGTGCTGGACGAGGCGTACCGGGAGTTCACCGACGGTGAGGCCGACACGGTCGCGGTGTACCGCGAATACCCCAACCTGTGCCTGCTGCGCACGTTCTCCAAGGCCTACGGGCTGGCGGGGCTGCGGGTCGGGTACGCGATCGCGCGTCCGGAGATCGCCGAGGGGCTGCGCCGCACCCAGGTGCCGTTCTCGGTCAGCAACGTGGCCGAGGCCGCCGCGCTCGCCGCGCTGGACGCCGGGGACGAGGTCGCCGAGCAGGTGGCGACCGTCCGTGCCGAACGCCCCCGGGTGGAGGCAGCCGCCCGCGAGCTCGGCTGGGACGTGCCGCCGGGCCAGGCGAACTTCGTCTGGCTGCGCGCCGGGGACGCCGAGCGTGAACGCCTGGTGGCCGCTTTCGACGAGGCCGGGATCATGGTGCGCGGCTACGCCGGCGACGGCGTCCGGGTGACGCTTGCCGACCCGGCGAGCAACGACCGGGTGCTGGCCGTGCTGGGCGGATTCGAGCGTGCGCTGTGACCGCCCGTCCGATCGACGCGACCGTCGTCGCGCCTGTGCCCGCGCTGCGCCACAGCCTGTTCGAGGACGTGTTCGGGCTGGTCACCGGCACGTTCGTGGCGTCCCTGGGCCTCTACATCCTGAAGTCGGCGCACGCTGTGACCGGCGGCACGGCGGGCCTGTCGCTGCTGCTGAGCTACGCCACCGGCTGGTCGTTCGGGCTGGTGTACTTCCTGTCGAACATGCCGTTCTTCCTGCTCGCGATCCGTGCGAAGGGCTGGAACTTCTCGCTGCGGACGCTGGTGTCGATCGTGCTCGTCTCCGGCTTCGGCTACCTGCACCCGCTGATGCTGCCCCAGCCGCAGTTGAACCCGGTGTACGCGACCCTGGTCGGCAACCTGCTGGCCGGTGTGGGCATGCTGATGGTGTTCCGCCACCGCTCGAGCCTGGGCGGGCTGAACACGCTGTCGCTGATCGTGCAGGACAAGCTGGGCTGGCGGGCCGGCTACGTGCAGCTGACGCTGGACACGTGCGTGATCCTCGCCGCGCTCACCGTCGTCCCGCTCGGCAACGTGCTGGTCTCGGCGCTCGGTGCGGCCGTGCTGAACATCGTGCTCGCACTCAACCACCGTCCGGGACGCTACCTGGGCCACTGAGCCGGGAGGTCGCCGGTCAGCGCAGGCGCTGGGCGACCGAGACGATGATGCCGTCGGGTCCGCGCAGGTGCGCCATCCGCCACTCGCCCTCGTAGTCGCCGACACCGCCGATCAGCCCGTACCCGCGGGCCGCGGCGCGGTCGACGGCCGCGTGCACGTCCTCGACCTCGAGGGTGACGTTCCGCAGCCCCGGCTCGTTCTCGGGTGGTGCCGGGGACGCCGGCACGTGCGGCGGACGGATGAACCGCGACAGCTCCAGGGTCGGCCCGCCGCCCGGCGTGGTCACCATGGCGATCTCGACCTGGGCGCCGGCGGTGGCGATCACGGTGTCGAGGAAGTCGCCCTCCAGGATCATCCGCCCGCCCTCACCGAGGCCGAGATCGACGAAGAAGGCGATCGCGGCGTCGAGGTCGGTGACGGTGATGCCGACGTGATCGAGTCGAGGCGGTGGGAACATCCGTCCACACTGGCCCACAACCGAGCCGATTCCTAGACTCCGGGGATGGACACCTGGCGGAGTTGTGCCACCTGTGGCGTGGAGAACGACCTGGACGTCGACGTCTGCGCGATCTGCGCGGACGAGCGGCAGTACCTGCCTCTGGGCGGGCAGAGGTGGACGACCTCCCTGGAGCGTGCTGCGGAGGGCTGCCAGCTCCAGATCACCGAGCTCGAGCCCGACCTGTACGGATTGACCGCCTTCCCCAGGGCCGACATCGGCCAGACCGCGCTGCTCGTGCGCACGCCCGGTGGCAACCTGCTGTGGGACGTGCCGGGCTATCTGGACGAGGCGGGCATCGCGGCGGTCACCGACCTCGGCGGGGTGGCGGCGATCATGGCGAGCCACCCGCACATGTACGGCGCCCAGCTCGAATGGGCCCGGGCGTTCGGCGCCCCGGTCTGGGTGAGCGCGAAGGACCGTGCCTGGGTGCGCCGCGAAGGGCCCGAACTCCAGACGTGGAGCGAGCCGTTCGCCGTACTCCCCGGCATCGTGGCCAGCCAGCCCGGCGGGCACTTCCCCGGGAGCGCGGTGGCGCTCTGGGCTGCCGGTGCCGACGGACGCGGCGTCCTGCTCAGCGGGGACACGATCGCCGCCGTACCCGCCGAGGGCTGGGTGACGTTCCTGCGCTCCTACCCGAACAAGATCCCGCTGTCCGCCGCGGTGGTGGCGCGCGTGGCCGGTGCGGTCGCCGACCTGGAGTTCGACCGCCTCTACGACAACTTCCGCGGCGTCGTCCGCGCTGACGCGGCGGCCGCGGTGGCCCGTTCGGCCGAGCGCTACATCGGTTGGGTGCGCGGCGACCACGACGCCGACACCTGAGCCCCTATCATCGCGGCCATGGGCCTGTTCAGCGACACGAACTCAAGGGACGACTACCTCCAGCTCGAAGCGCGGGTCGCCTCGCTGGAGGCGATGGTCACCCAGCTCGCGGCCACGGTCGCCGCGCTCCCCGCGAGCGCGGTGTCGCCGCGCGACGTCGCTGCCACTCCCCCGGCGACGCCGGCGCGCTGGGAGGTCGAGGCGCGCGTGCTGAAGCAGGCCGGGAAGCACATCGAGGCGATCAAGCTCGTTCGCGAGCAGACCGGTTGGGGCCTGCGGGAAGCGAAGGACGCCGTCGACCGCTTGTGAGGCGGGCCCTCACGATCCAGGGCAGGTACAGGGCGGCCCAGAGGAGGCCCAGCAGCAGGATCAGCACCGGCACGTAGAGGCGGCCGGCGAGCGCCTGGATGCCCTCCAGCGGCGAGCCGGGAGCGCCGGTGTTCAGGAACCAGAAGTTCGTGCCCCAGGCCAGGTTGGCGAGGTGGCCGATGGTGGCGAACACCACCACCATCACGGCGACCCGCCACAGGTTGCGGACGTCGGGGACGAGATCGCCGCCGACCAGCCGCATCAGCACGTAGCCGAAGATCAGGGCGTGGATCGCGAAGCTCTGCCAGGTGAAGATGTTCAGGATCGGACGGGTGGCCCAGTCGGGGAAGATGTCGGCGGCCAGGGCACCCCACCAGCCCAGCGCGTAGAGGAAGTCGCCGGTCCAGCGGTTGGGGCGGGTGGCGTCCACGAAGACGCAGACGGTGGCGATGCCGCAGACATGCAGCGGCAGGATGTCCGGGGAGTAGGTGCCGCCGACAAGGTAGGCGAGCTGCCGGAGGACCTCGAGCAGCAGCACCGTCCAGCCCACGCGGAGGCGCAGCGTCTGGCGGTGCTCCGGGGAGGCGCGCCGGTAGGTGATGACCAGGGCGGCGATGCCGGCGGCGAGCAGCGCGAGGACGCCGAGGTGGATGGGCGAGAACAGCCCGAAACCGGTGCCGGCCGGCGTCGGCCGGTTCTGCGGGACGAAGAAGTAGTCCCAGGTCCAGGGCTCACGCACGCGCACATTGTGCAGCGTCGCCGGCGGCGCGCACGCCGAATGACGGCGACGCGCCGCGCGCGGGGCCGGCCGGATCTTCTAGGCTCAGCACCATGGCCATCACACGGGACGACATGATCCGGATCCTGGCGCAGGCCGACCCGGTGGGCCTGATCGCGAACGGCGCCCCGGACGACGAGTACGCGGCCGAGGCGGACGCGATCCTGGCGCTCCAGGGCGTCCCCCAGCTCACCGAGATCACCGGGGTCTTCGCGGTCAGCTTCAGCGAGCCCGGAGCCTGCACCCGGGAGACCGCCCGCTGGATCGTCGAGGAGATGGGACGCCGCGCGGGCGCCTGATCGGCACGACAACGCCACCACAGCACTGAAGGCATGAGGAGGAGCGACTCGTGAACCGACCGGATCCGACGTCCGTGTACCTGGAAACCGACCGGCTCCTGCTGCGCCGGTTCACCGTCGACGACCTGGACGACCTGGTGGCGCTCGACTCCGACCCGGCCGTCATGCGCTACCTCACCGACGGGATCCCGACCCCGCGGGAGGAGATCGAGACCGACCACCTGCCGACGTTCCTCAGCTACTACGAACGCGGAGACCGGTGGGGGTTCTGGGCCGCCGTCCACCGGGCCTCGGGCTCGTTCCTGGGGTGGTTCCACCTGCGTCCGGGGGACGGGGACGCGGACGACGAACCTGAACTGGGCTACCGGTTGGTGTCGTCGGCCTGGGATTGTGGGTACGCGACCGAAGGCTCCAAGGCGCTGATCGACAAGGCGTTCAGCCAGCTCGGCGCACGGCGCGTGCACGCCGAGACGATGGTCGTCCACACTGCGTCCCGGCGCGTGCTGGAGAAGGCCGGGCTGCTCTTCGTCCGCCACTTCGTCGCCGACTGGCCCGTCCGGATCGAGGGAGATGAACACGGCGACGTCGAGTACGCCCTCACCCGGGAGCAGTGGGAAGCCGCCCGGGCCTGAGACCGGCACCGCGGGGTGTCAGGATCCCTAGAATCATATTCGCGGTGTCGTTGTCGGCCAGGCGTCGCTGCGCCAGCCGGCCTCGTCGGTGCCGAGCCAACGCCGCGACGGCGACCGGCGTGCTGGACGATGGCCTCAGTCTGAGGTGGGGGGTCGCCAAGGGCTCTTGATGGGAGGTTCCCAAACCTCGCCATCCGGAGTCTCGAAGTAGTCTCCGTCCAGTTGGTAGTGGACGTCGTCTCTATCGGCCGCGGCCGCCACGACGCTGAAGAAGGTCCGCAGGTCGGGCGCAACTTGATAGACCTTGTCGGCTGCCCAGTACACGTACCAGACGCTGCCATCGCTGCAGTCGACCATGAAGTGTTCGTCGTCGTTGGCCTCGAAGACTTTCAGCCAGGACGGCCGCCAGGATCCGGCAGTTCCGTACTCTTCGGCGACGTCACGGAGGTTGGTGGTTCGGCGTACTGCCTCCTGGAGGCTCGGGAAGCTGAAGCCTAGGAGGCTCGGCTCGTTGTTGTGTCCGTGGATTCGTCTCAGCCCGTTTGCGAGCTCGGGACTGCTGCACCTTCAGGTGACAGGTTGGGTTAGGCGGCCTGGGTGGCCGGTGTGGTCATGATGGTCTCGAACT
>JAIUOS010000052.1 GCA_020161755.1 Actinomycetota bacterium | reverse complement strand
GGCGGCCGGCTTGAGGTCGGCCAGGATCGGGTCGACCAGCTGGTCGGTGATCGAGTCGGCCGGGGCCATCGCGATGCGGTGGCGTCCGGGCTCGCCGTGGATGCCGATGCCGATCTCGATCTCGTCCTCGCCGAGGTCGAACGACGGCTTGCCGGCGTGGGGGACGGTGCACGCGGTGAGCGCGACGCCCATCGAACGCACCTGGGCGTTGACCTTCTCGGCGATCGCGAGGACGCCGTCCAGGTCGTCGCCACGGTCGGCGGCGGCGCCGGCGATCTTCTCCACCAGCACGGTGCCGGCGACGCCACGGCGTCCGGCGGTCCAGGTGGAGTCCTCGACAGCCACGTCGTCGTTGACCACGATCGCCTTGACGGTGATGCCGTCCATCTCGGCCATTTCGGCGGCGGTCTCGAAGTTGAGCACGTCACCGGTGTAGTTCTTCACGATGTGCAGGACGCCCGCGCCACCGTCGACGGCCTTGGTGGCCTCGAGGATCGGGTCGGGCGTCGGGGACGTGAAGACCGCGCCCGGGACGGCGGCGTCGAGCATGCCCTTGCCCACATATCCGGCGTGCAGCGGCTCGTGACCCGAACCGCCACCGGAGACCAGACCCACCTTGCCCTGAACCGGTGCGTCAGCGCGCACGACGTAGTCAGGATCGAAATGGACGGTGACCAGGTCGGCGTGAGCCGCCTGGAACCCCGCCAGGGTCTCGGCGACGACGTCAGCCGGGTCGTTGATCAGTTTCTTCACAGGGCTCTCCTTTGAGGCGCGTTGTGGGTGGGCACTGCCAACTCTGCCGCGTGAAACGTCACCGGGAAAGGGGCGTCACGGCGCACTTTCGTTCAGCGCTGGGGTGAACCCTGAACGGGTGTCGCCCGCTCACGCCGGCCCCGGGGACCGAAACGGGGACGGTTTCTCTTGCGCTCAGGCCCGAGGGCTGAACAACGAGGAACCGTCCCCGTTCGGGTTCGGCGGTGGCGGAGGGATTTGAACCCTCGGAGGGTTTCCCCTCACGCGCTTTCGAGGCGCGCTCTTTAGGCCGCTCAGACACGCCACCGCGGAGGAGTGTACCGACCGTCGACCCGGCCTCGCGAATCGGCGTCCGCCCACGTTCAGCGGTGGGCGGCGAAGAATTCCTGGAGCAGGGCGCCGCAGGCGGCCTCGTCGATACCACCGACGACCTCCGGACGGTGGTTCAGGCGCGGGTCGCGGACCACGTCCCACAGGGACGCGACCGCGCCCGCCTTCGGGTCGTACGCGCCGAACACCAGCCGGCCGACCCGGGACAGCACCAGCGCCCCCGCGCACATCGTGCACGGCTCCAGCGTCACGACCAGCGTGCAGCCCTCCAGGCGCCAGGAGCCGAGGTTCTCGGCCGCCCGGCGCAGCGCCAGCACCTCCGCGTGCGCGGTCGGGTCGCCGGTGAGCTCACGCTCGTTGTGGGCGCGGGCCACCACCTCCCCGGACGCGTCCAGCAGTACCGCCCCGATCGGGACGTCGCCGTGCGTCGGGGCCAGCCGTGCCTCGGCGAGCGCCTCGGCCATGGCGGGCTGCCAGCGGTTCACTCGAAGCTGGCCAGCGCCTTGGCGAACTCCGGACCGAATTTGATCCGGTTGGCGATCCGCTCCACCAGGGTCGCGGAGTCCTCGTCGTAGTCCTCGGCCATGGCCTCGAGCTCGAAGTCGTGCAGCCCGACGTCGGCCAGGATCCCGAGGTCGCCGACCGGGGCCGACTCCTCGTCGTCCTCGGGCACCTCGACGCCGAGCAGGTCGAGGACGTCCCTCGCCAGCGGCCAGTCGGCGGCCGCCACCCCGTCGGAGCAGAAGGCCTGCACGTGCTTGCCGCGCACCCGGACGATCACGAACACCTCGGACGCGATCGACGCCAGTGCCACCGCACCCCCGTCGCCGGGCATCCGCCGCAGCTGGGTGACCAGTGCTTCCAGGTCATTGGCCAGGTCGTAGTCGAGGGCCAGCGCGACCGGCTGGCCGTCCTCGCGGTACAGCGCCACGATCAGGTCGATGTCGTCCTCGGTGGCGTCCTCGGGGTAGTCGTCGTCGTCCTCGTCGGCGTCCTCCAGCTCATCGACGTCGTCGTCCATGTCGTCGCCGGTGACCACGTCGTCGAGCTCGTCGATGCCGGGGCGGTCATCGCCACGATTCGGCATCTCGAACTCCTGGTCGTCCGAAATACTCATCGTCGCCTCCTCACCTGTCCCACACTCCCCATCGTGTCAGAGTCGGGCGGTTGAGCACAGTCCGGTCACGGCAAATGCCCCGGCGTTCCTGTGGGACGCTTTCGGTGTGGAACTCCATGTCATCGAGCACCCCCTGGTCGCTCACAAGGTCAGCCTGCTGCGGGACGCGACCACCCCCAGCGCCACGTTCCGCCAGCTCGTCGAGGAGCTGGTCACGCTGCTCGCCTATGAGGCCACCCGAGAGGTGCGGGTCGAGCCGGTGGAGGTGCGGACGCCGATCACCACCACGACCGGGGTCGGCCTGACCCGGCCGCGTCCGCTGGTCGTCCCGATCCTGCGCGCCGGCCTGGGCATGCTCGAGGGGATGATGCGGCTGATCCCGACCGCCGAGGTGGGGTTCGTGGGCATGGTGCGGGACGAGACCACGTTGCAGCCGTTCACCTACGCCGAGCGGTTGCCCAAGGACCTGTCCGGGCGCCAGTGCTACGTGCTCGACCCGATGCTGGCCACCGGCGGCTCGCTGGGCGGCACCGTGCAATTCCTGGTCGACCGCGGCGCCGACCACATCACCTGCATCTGCCTGATCGCCGCACCTGAGGGCGTGGAGCGGATGCGCGAGCTCGTCGACCCGATCGGCGTGCCGTGCACGCTGGTCTGCGCCGCGCTGGACGAGCGCCTCAACGAGGTCGGCTACATCGTGCCCGGCCTGGGCGACGCCGGCGACCGGCTCTACGGCCTCGCGCAATAGCCATCGCCATCAGCGTGTGACGTTGTGCCCCGTGTTCGGGGGGAAACGTAACCCGCTGGCGCCAGGGAGGTGAGATGGACCTGAACGACGTCCGGCTTCCTGGTGACGCGGGTCGGCGAGACCGGGTCGTGGCTCGGTCGGGAGTTCCAGGGACGCGGCATCGGGACGGCGATGCGCCAGGCCATCTGCGCGTTCGCGTTCGACCACCTCGGGGCCGAACAGATCACGTCGGCGGCGTTCACGGACAACCCGGCTTCGAACGCGGCCAGCCGCAAGGTCGGCTACCGGCCGAACGGGTTGATCCGGAAGGCGAGGCGGGACGGGGAGTGGCAGGACAGCCAGAAGTGGTTGCTGACGCCTGAGACCTTCGTGCGCGGCGTGACGATCACCGCGTCCGGGGTGGATGCGTTCCGGAGTCTCATCAGGCTGGGCTGAGGCCGGCCCCACCGCGAGATCCCGGCCTTCGCCGGGATGACGGGTGGGGCCCCAGGGTCAGAGGTCGCGGGCGAGGTCGTCCACGCGTTCGGCGTGGGGCAGGTCGAGCAGGGCTGCGCCGGGCAGCACCAGCTTGGCGCCGCGGATGCCGGCGCCGATGCAGACCAGCTCAGTGTCGGCGACGGCGCCGTCCACCCAGACCGGCCAGTCGTCGGGCAGGCCCACCGGGGTGATGCCGCCGTACTCCATTCCGGACTCGCTCACGGCCAGGTCCATCGGCGCGAAGGACGCCTTGCGCACGTCGAGCTTGCGGCGCGCCACGTTGTTCACGTCGACCCGGCGGTGGGCCAGGGTCATGCAGCAGGCCTTGCGCTCGTCCCCGCCGCGGCGTCCCAGCACCAGCACCGCGTTCGCCATCGCGTCCATCGGCAGGTCGTAGACCCGGCACAGGGTCTCGGTGTCGGCGTGGTCGGGATCGACCGGGAACACCAGGGCGCTCGGCACGTACGCCCGGACGGCCGCCAGCACCGGTTCGGGCAGCAGGTCGGGACGCTCGAGCGCGGGCACGGGATTCAGCTTTCCGAACATGTCCGCAGATTCTAGGCCACCCGCACCAGGGCCGCGATGGGCATTTGCATTTGTGGACGCCGCGGGGTTATGTTGTTCGGGCCACGCCGAACAACGAAAGGAGCTGGCAAATGGATACGACCACCATTCGGTGCGATCTGGACAATGCCGGCTTCGCCGGCGTCACTCCCGTCGTGGACGTGTAGCGGCCCGAGCCGCCACCGTCGGACGGTGGCGACGCTCACGAAGCCAGATCCTCACCCGCACGTCGCACCGAGGTATCGCCCGCCCTGATATCGCCACCCATCGGCGATATTTCCTGCACCCGTGAACGGGTGCGGATTTCTGCACGCCGAAAAACGCTTCGACGCGCCCCGAATACCACCATTGAGGAATCAACATGTCCCTTTCCACCGTTTCCCGCGAAACCACCCATCCGCCCACCGCGCTCACCCACCGCGGCCTCGTCGACCACGGCGCGACCAGGCTCGGCCTGTGGCTGCTGCACTGGGCCAAGCGGTCGCAGCGGCGCCACACCGACCGGGTCCTGCGTCGCTCCGAGCGCCTCGCCCGGCAGGCCGAGTTCGACCGACTGATGGACGCCATCTCCGACCACGGGGCCGATCGCGAGAGCACCCTTGTGCTCCGCGCCCTCCGGTGACGGAGTGTCGACGACGAACCCCGGCCTGCGCTCAGCGGGCTGGGGTTCGTTCGGGTGGAGGGCCGGCGAACGGGGCGTCTGAAAGAATGGAGGCATGGGTTCGGTCAGCGCTGCTGCCGAGGGCTCCGGGCAGCCCCCGGCGACGATGCGCGCGGCGTACATCCTCCGGACCGGCGGCATCGACCAGATCCGGATCGGGCCGCTGCCGGTGCCCCGTCCCGGGCCGACGGACGTGCTCGTGCGCGTGGTGGCGAGCGCGGTCAACCACGTCGACCTCTTCGTGCGCTCGGGCGCCTACGCCACGCACACCCCGTTCCCGTTCGTGATCGGTCGGGACCTGGTCGGCACCGTGGTCGAGACCGGGCCGGGCGTGGACGGCTTCGCCTCCGGCGACCGGGTCTGGTGCAACAGCCTCGGCCACCACGGACGGCAGGGCGCCTACTCCGAGTACGCCGCCGTCGCCGCCGACCGGCTCTATCGCCTGCCGGACGGGGTCGATCCGCTGGCCGCGGCTCCCGTCCTGCACACCGCGGCCACCGCGTACCTCGGGCTCGTCCGCGAGGCCGGGCTGAGCGTCGGCGAGACGATCCTGGTCGGCGGCGCCGGCGGCGGGGTGGGAAGCGCGGTCGTCCAACTGGCCGAAGGCTTGGGAGCGCGCGTGATCGCGACTGCCTCACCCGAGGACGTGGAGTGGTGCCGTTCGTGCGGCGCCGACGTGGTGCTCGACTACCGTTCCGCGCACCTCGACGAGGAGCTCCGCGCGGCAGCGCCCGACGGCATTGACGTGTGGTGGGACACCAGCGGCCACCACGACTTCGGCGCCGCCCTGTCGCACCTGACCCTCGGCGGCCGGATCGTCGTCATGGCCGCGATGGGCGCGAACCCGTCGCTGCCGGTCGGCGCGCTGTACACCAGGGACGCGAGCCTGCGCGGCTTCGCCATCAGCAACGCGTCCGTCGAGGACCTGGCCGATGCCGCCCGCACCATCAACGCGCTCCTGGCCACCGGCCGGCTCCGCAGCCGGATCGCGGCGACCTACCGGCTGGACGAGGCCGCGGACGCCCAGCGGCGGCTGGAATCCCCGGGCGTGCGCGGGAGGATCCTGGTCCTGTCCTCGTGACGCTCAGTAGTAGTAGGGGAACTTCGACCAGTCGGGACGGCGCTTCTCCAGGAACGAGTCCCGCCCCTCGACCGCCTCGTCGGTCATGTACGCCAGCCGGGTGGTCTCGCCGGCGAACACCTGCTGGCCGACCAGCCCGTCGTCGATCGCGTTGAACGCGAACTTCAGCATGCGCTGCGCGGTCGGGCTCTTCGCGCAGATCCTGGCCGCCCACTCCAGGCCCTCGGTCTCGAGGTCGGCGTGCGGGACGACCTTGTTGACCGTGCCCATCTCGTAGGCCCGCTGGGCGTCGTAGGTGTCGCCCAGGAAGAAGATCTCCCGTGCCACCTTCTGGCCCACCTGGCGCGCCAGGTAGGCCGAGCCGAAGCCGGCGTCGAAGGAGCCGACGTCGGCGTCCGTCTGCTTGAACCGCGCGTGCTCGGCGGAGGCGAGGGTGAGGTCGCAGACCACGTGCAGCGAGTGCCCGCCGCCAGCCGCCCAGCCGTTGACAAGGGCGATCACCACCTTGGGCATGAACCGGATCAGCCGCTGCACCTCCAGGATGTGCAGGCGTCCTCCCTCGGCGGCCGCGCGGCGCGCGTCCACGGTCTCGGCGGTCTCGCCGGCCGCGTACTGGTAGCCGGAGCGTCCCCGGATGCGCTGGTCACCGCCCGAGCAGAACGCCCAGCCGCCGTCCTTGGCCGACGGCCCGTTGCCGGTCAGCAGCACGCAGCCCACGTCCGGGCTCGTCCGGGCGTGGTCGAGCGCGGTGTACAGCTCGTCGACGGTGTGCGGACGGAAGGCGTTGCGCACCTCGGGACGGTCGAACGCGATCCGCACCGCCGGCACGTCCAGCGCCCGGTGGTAGGTGATGTCGGTGAACTCGAACCCGTCGACGGGCTGCCAGCGCTCGGGCTGCCAGGGGTTGGTCATGGGCTCAGGATAGGGCGCTCGCGTCCCGCACCCTGAGCGCGACGTCGGGGACGTCGGTGAACACCGCGTCCGCCTCCCAACGGAACATCCGGGCGAGCTTGCGTTCGCCGTTCACCACCCACGGACGGACGGCGACGCCGGCGGCCCGCGCCTTGCGGACGAACCCGTGGCCGAGCACGAACCGGGCCGGCGGGTGGATCGCCCCCATGCCCAGCCGGGACGCGTAGCGCCACGGCTTGTACAGCAGGTCGCTGTAGAGCACGGCCAGCTGCGGGGTGGCGCCGAGCGCCCGCAGCCGTCGCAGCGAGTAGTGGTTGAAGCTCGACAGCACCACCCGGTCGGCGATCCGGTAGGTGCGGACGGCCGCCAGCACCTGCTCCTCCAGCCCCGGGTACGGCTCGACCGAGTTCTTCAGCTCGATGTTGATGTCGACGCCGGCGGGCACGACCACGTCCAGCACCTCGGTGAGCGTCGGTACCCGCACGTCGCCGAACCCGGGCTTGCCGGCCGCCGCGACAACCCGCCGCAGCTGGTCGAGGGTGTGGTCGGCGACGCGTCCGGTGCCGTCCGTGGTGCGCTCGAGGGTCTCGTCGTGGATCACGACCGGGACGCCGTCCGCGGTGAGCTGGACGTCGAACTCGACCCCTTCGGCACCCAGCTCGAGCGCGCGGGCGAAGGCGGGCAGCGTGTTCTCCGGGGCGTAGGCGCTGGCCCCGCGATGCGCCCAGATCCGGGTCATGGAACTCCTGGGTGACGTCGGTCGACCAACGCGCCCGCGGCCTAGGTTCGAGGCCCCTCTCCTCGCTATGGTCGAGATCGTGACTGTACGCCAAGCAACTGCCATCGATGCCATCGCCGACGCCTACACGGCCCGCCTCGCCGAGCTGGACCCACTCTCCGCCACCGAGATGGGGATCCCCGGCCACGACCACGAGATGACCGACCTCAGCCCCGAGGGGTTCGAGGAACTGGCCAGGCTCGACCGGGAGACCCTCGACCAGCTCGCGAAGGCCGAGCCCGTCGACGACGTCGACCGGGTCACCATCGCCGCCATGAACGACCGCCTCCAGCTGTCGCTGGAGATCCACGCGTCCGGCGAGCACCTCGCCCAACTGAACGTGATCGCCTCGCCGCTCCAGGGCCTGCGCGACGTGCTCGACATCATGCCGACCGCCTCCACCGACGACTGGGCGAACATCGCCGCCCGCGTCTCGAAGGTGCCGGACGCGGTCCACGGCTACATCGAGTCGCTGCGCGCCGGCGCCCGCCGCGGCCTGGTGCCCGCCGAGCTCCAGGTGAGCGAGGGCATCAAGCAGGCCGCCGAGCTCGCCGACCCGTCCACGTCGTTCTTCGTCAGCTTCCTGGGCGAGGCCCGTCCGGACGGGGCGGAGGCCACCGGCGCGCTCGCCAACGACCTCGCGATGGCCGGACGGAAGGCCGCCGCGGCCTACGGCGAACTGGTGACGTTCCTGACTGACGAGCTGATCGGCCAGGCGCCCAAGGACGACGCCGTCGGCCGTGACCGCTACGCGCTGTGGTCGCGGGAGTTCGTGGGCGCCGCCGTCGACCTCGACGAGACCTACGAGTGGGGGCTGGAGGAGCTCGCCCGGATGGCCGCCGAGCAGCAGCGCATCCAGGAGGAGATCGCCGGCCCGGGAGCGTCCATCGAGGACGCGATCGCGAAGCTCGAGACCGACCCGTCCCGCCTGCTGCACGGCAAGGACGCCCTCCAGAAGTGGATGCAGGCCACGGCGGACGCGGCCATCGAGGCCCTGGACGGGGTGCACTTCGACATCCCCGACCAGATGAAGGTCATCGAGTGCATGATCGCGCCGACCGAGAACGGCGGCATCTACTACACCGGGCCGTCGGACGACTTCAGCCGACCGGGCCGGATGTGGTGGTCGGTGCCGCCGGGCGTGACCGAGTTCGGCACCTGGCGCGAGAAGACCACGGTCTACCACGAGGGCGTTCCGGGGCACCACCTCCAGATCGCGCAGGCGGTGCTGAACCGCGAGCAGCTGAACTCGTGGCGCCGGCTGGTGAGCTGGAGCTCGGGCCACGGCGAGGGCTGGGCGCTGTACTCGGAGCGGCTGATGGAGGAGTTCGGGTTCATGGACGACCCGGGCGACCGCCTCGGCCTGGTGGACGGCCAGCGGATGCGGGCCACCCGCGTCGTGCTCGACATCGGCGTCCACTGCCGCAAGAAGGCGCCCGAGCAGTGGGGCGGCGGGATCTGGGACGCGGCCAAGGCGTGGGAGTGCTTCAAGGCCAACGTGAACATGGACGAGGCGTTCCTGCGGTTCGAGCTGAACCGCTACCTCGGCTGGCCGGGCCAGGCCCCGTCCTACAAGATCGGCCAGCGGCTCTGGGAGACCTACCGGGCGCAGGCGAAGGCCGCGGCCGAGGCGGCCGGTGAGGAGTTCAGCCTCAAGGACTTCCACACCCGCGCGCT
>JAIUOS010000051.1 GCA_020161755.1 Actinomycetota bacterium | reverse complement strand
CTCCCGCCCGCAATTCTCATGACATATTCCTAATACACGGGGGTCCCGCTGCCTTTGGCTTTTCATCGGATGGGCCGTGCACCGGTCGAAGCACCACCATCGATGCGTCAAGCTGCTGCGAGCAGATAAGAAGCGGGACCCCGTGTATTAGGAATATGTCATGAGAATTGCGGGCGGGAGGCCGTGGGACCCCTGGCACCTGTGAGGATGCCGTGATCCGGCGAGGTCCCCCGCCCGCGATCGATCAGATCACCTGAACAGTTGCACGAGGCTGCTCGCAACAGACCTCGCACCACGGGGACAGGCATCATGACACTACACCGTGATGTCGTTGGAATCGATATATCCAAGCTGCATCTCGACATTCACGATAACCAGAGTGGCGTCACTCGACGCATTGCCAACTCGGCCGCCGAGGCGGCCGAGTTGGCGGCATCGCTTGCCGAGAGGGAGTGTCTCGTCGTGTTCGAGGCGACGGGGCGTTACGATACGGCCCTGAGACACGCTCTTGGCACAGCAGGAATAGCCCATGCTCGCGTCAATCCCGAGCAGGCCCGTAACTTCGCCCGGGCGACCGGCAGGCGTGCAAAGACCGACGCCATCGATGCGCGCATGCTGGCGGAGCTTGGCGAGAGGCTCAGCCTACGTCTTGAACCACCCGCCAATCCTGCCCGCGAGCGACTTACGCTGCTCATTCGGCGGCGCGACCAGCTCGTGCTCATGCGCAAGCAGGAGAGGGTGCGTACTCAGAGCGAAACCGACCCGCTGCTCAAGGCGGATATCGCCGCCCATATCGCCTGGCTCGATCACGCCATTGCGCGCACCGAGCAAGAAATCACCAAGCTCATGCGCGAAGACGAGGTCATCGCTCGTACCGATGCTTTGTTGCGCTCGGCCCCGGGCGTCGGGCCGGTAACCGCTGCGGTGCTGATCGGGCACTTACCTGAACTCGGCATCTTGCCCGCCAAGGCGGTCACCGCCCTCGCAGGCCTTGCTCCCTACAACAACGATAGTGGCGCCTTCCGCGGTCAGCGCTCGGTACGCGGCGGCAGAACCCGCATCCGACAGGCCCTCTATATGGCCGCCGTCAGCATCGCCCGAGGCTCATCCTCGCTGGCTGCATTCCACAAGCGTCTCATCCAGGCCGGAAAGCCTCCCAAGGTCGCCATCATTGCAACCGCCAGAAAACTCCTCACAACCCTCAACGCTATCCTGAAACAACGAGTACCCTTCTCGTCGCCTGCGTGACAAACACAGTTGCCGGGTCAAGCCCGGGGTGACGTGGTTGCGCCCCCACCGACCGTCATCCCGGCGCATGCCGGGGTCTCCCTCACCTGGACGGCCTCGCGTCCACGTCGAGGCCCAGCCATGCAGCGAGGGCTGCGACCTCGGCGTCCACCGCGGCCCGGACCTCCGGGGTGAACGGTTCGTCCTCGTGGACGGCGTTCACCACGAGGCGTCCGCCTTTGCGGTCGGCGGTTGCGTCGAGCTTGCCGACCAGCCGGTCCCCGTGCAGCACCGGGAGCGCGTAGTATCCCCACCGCCGCGCGGCGGCCGGCTTGTACATCTCCAGCACGTACGCGAACCCGAACAGCACCTCGGCCCGGGCGCGGTCGTGCACCAACCGGTCGAACGGGGACAGCAGCGCGGTGCGTCCGGTGAACGGCCGGTCGAGCTGCGCGGGGTCGACCCGCCAGCGTCCGGGAACCCCCACGACTTCGGCCTCCACCCCGGCCTCGCCCACCTGGTACGGCTCCCCCGGCACCACGGTGCCGCCCACCCGCGCGATGCCGGACGCCCGCAGCCGCAGTTCCTCCCGCAGCCGAACGGCTTCCGCCTTCGGCGGCAGCACCAGATCGGACGGGTAAACCCGCTCGGCCAGGTCGAACACCCGCTGGCGACCGACGCGTCCGGCGATCGCCACCTCACCGGTGAGGGTGAGGCACTCCAGCATCTGGGTGACGTTCCGCTCGTGCGTCCAGCCGGTCGAGCGCCATGCCACCTGGGCGGTGTCGGGCAGGTCGCGGGAGAGCGAGGCACCCTGCTCCCGCAGCCGGGCGAGCAGGTCCCTGCGGAACGCGTCGTTGGCGTCCATCCAGCGCCGGGTGGACGCGTACGGCGGCCAGCCCGCCAACGACCCGAGGACGACGGCGAGCTGCGACATCGGCCGGAGGAATGCGTCGAGCTCGAACAGTTCGCGGTCGGCGAGCGCGAGGGTGAGCTGGGACGAGGCGTAGCCGTTGCCCAGGCGGCTCCAGGCCACCAGGTCGGCGCTCGGTGCGATCGACGCGGTCGGGTCGAGCTGCAGCAGCGTCAGGTGTTCGACCATCGCGACCAGGTCGGTCGGACGGTCGGCGTCCAGCAACTGCGCCCGCACCGCGATGCGACGGGCCTCGTCCCGCTCGAGCCTGACCATGCCCGGCAGCCTCAGGGACCGTCGTGGTGGGGCGCCGGCACCCCAGGGACGGTGGGTCCTTCGTTGTAACTGAGCAGGCGCCAGTAGTCGGCGCCCGGGCACAACACCGTCCAGTGGCCGTTCAGCATGCCGCCGAACGACCTCGCGTGGGAGTAGTCCAGGCCCATCAGCAGCAGGGCGCCGACGCGGAGCGACAACCCGTGGCCGACCGCCAGGACCACCTCGTCGTCGCCGGCGACCTCGGCGTGGTCGAGCAGCGCCAGCGCCACCCTCTGACCCGCCTCGGTGGCGCTCTCGCCCTCCGGCGAGCGGCGGAAGTCGCGTCCCTCGCGCAGGGCGGGCCAGAAGTCGGGCTCGAGGCGTCCGACCTCCTCCATGCCCATCCCCGACCACGAGCCGACGTCGACCTCCCGCAGGCGCGGGTCGACCTGGACGTCCAGCCCGACGCCCGACGCCACGATGCCGGCGGTCTCACCGGCCCGCGACAGGTCGGACGCGAACACCCTGGTGATGCCCGTCCCGGCGAGGCTCGTGGCAGCGGCGGCCGCCTGATCGCGTCCGGTCTGGTTCAGCGGGACATCGGCGTGGCCCTGGAAGCGTCCGCCGTCGTTCCAGTCGGTGACGCCGTGGCGCAGGAGGATGACCTTCGCCGCGGTCATTCGGCGGGAGGCACCTCGTCCAGCGGGCCGAGGTCGAGGCGCGGGCAGTCCTTCCACAACCGCTCCAGGGCGTACAGCGCACGCTCCTCGGAGTGCTGGACGTGCACGACCGCGTCCAGGAAGTCGAGCAGCACCCAGCGGTTCTCGCGGTCGCCCTCACGCCGGACGGCCTTCACCCCCGCCTTCAGCAGCGCCTCCTCGACCGCGTCCACCACGGCGCCGACCTGGCGCTCGTTGGTGGCGGTGACGATCAGGAAGATGTCGGTGATCGCGAGGCGTTCGGAGACGTCGAAGGCGATCGGGTCCTTGGCGAGCTTGCCCACGGCCGCGCGGGCGGCGATGCGGGCGATCTCGAGGCCGTGTTCAGTGGCTGTCAACGTGTTCCTTTGGGACGGTAGAGGCCGCGTTTGGCGATGTACTGGACGATACCGTCCGGTACGAGGTACCAGATCGGCAGCCCTTCGGCGACGCGTTCGCGGCACGCCGTCGAGGAGATCGTCAGCGCCGGCACCTCCAGCAGCGTGACCTTGTCCTCGGGCAGGTGGGCGATGTCGTTCTCCCCCAGCGGCACCCCCGGACGCGAGACGCCGACGAAGTGGGCGAGGTCGAACAGTTGGTCGACGCCCTTCCAGGTCAGGATCTGGCTGAGGGCGTCCGCACCGGTGATGAAGAACAGGTCGAGTTCGGGGCCGCGCAGCGTGCCGATGTCACGCAGCGTGTCGACGGTGTACGTCGGACCGGGGCGCTCGATGTCGACCCGGCTCACCGAGAACCGCGGGTTCGAGGCGGTGGCGATCGTCGTCATCAAGTACCGGTCCTCGGCCTGGGAGACGTCCCGGTCGGCCTTCTGCCACGGCTGGCCGGTGGGCACGAACACGACCTCGTCGAGCGCGAACCTGGCCTGCACCTCGCTGGCGGCCACCAGGTGGCCGTGGTGGATCGGGTCGAACGTGCCACCCATCACGCCCAGCCGGAGCCGCCGGGTGCCGCTCTCCTCCCAGGCGATGGGGGTTTCGCTCATTTGGCGTGCGGCCGGCCGTTACCCACCTGTCGGACGCAGGCGAGGCCGGCCAACAGGACGGCGACCGCGCCGAGACCGACGACGACCGGACCGGTCGCGTCCAGGACCACGACCTCGAGGAGCGTGTGCATGCGCGGATACTACACGCCCCGCGCCCCCTCCGACTTGTCAGAATCTGGGGACGCCAGAGCGATCTGACGTTCTGACAACTCGGGGGGTGGGGTCACGGACGGGTCTGGCCGTCGCCGTCCACGATGTACTTGGTGGAGGTCATCTCCGGCAGGCCCATCGGGCCGCGGGCGTGCAGCTTCTGGGTGGAGATGCCGATCTCGGCGCCGAAGCCGAACTCGCCGCCGTCCACGAAGCGTGAGGACGCGTTCACCAGCACCGCGGCCGCGTCCACCTCGGCGGTGAAGGTGTCGGCCGCGCGCCGGTCGGCCGTGACGATCGTCTCGGAGTGCCCGGTGGAGTGCGCACGGATGTGGTCGATGGCCGCCTCCAGCGAGCCGACGACCGCGCAGGCGAGGTCGAGCGAGAGGTACTCCGCGTCGAACTCCTCCGCCCCGGCCGGCACCACCGCGGCCGAGTAGGCGACCACTTCGGGCGTGCCGTGGACGGTGACCCCGGCGTCGGCGAGCGCGGCCAGCGCCCGCGGCAGGAAGGTGGGCGCCGCGTCGACGTGCACGAGCAGCGTCTCCAGCGCGTTGCAGACGCTCGGACGCTGCACCTTCGCGTTCAGCATGATGTCCAGGGCCATGTCCTGGTCGGCGCTGGCGTCGACGAACAGGTGGCAGTTGCCGGTGCCGGTCTCGATCACCGGCACCTTCGAGCCGTCCACGACCGCGTTGATCAGCCCGGCACCGCCCCGCGGGATCAGCACGTCGACCAACCCGCGCGCGGCCATCATCTCGCCGGTCACGCTGCGGTCGCCCTCGACGAGCTGCACCGCGTCGGCCGGCAACCCGGCCTTCTCCAGGCCGCACCGCAGCGCGGCGACGATGGCCCGGTTCGAGTTCAGGGCGGACGACGAGCCGCGCAGCAGCGCCGCGTTGCCGGCCTTCAGGCAGATCCCGGCCGCGTCCGCGGTCACGTTCGGACGGGCCTCGTAGATGATGCCGACCACGCCCAGCGGCACCCGCACCTGGCGCACCCGGGCACCGTTGGCGTTCGTCCAGCCGCGCACCACGTCGCCCACCGGGTCGGGCAGCGCGGCCAGCGAGCGCAGGCCGTCCACCATGCCCTGCACCCGGGACGGGGTGAGCGCCAGCCGGTCGACCATCCAGCTCTCGGTGCCGGCCTCACGGGCGGCGTCGACGTCGAGGCTGTTGGCCGCCAGCACCGGCGCCTCGGCCTCGGCGAGCGCATCGGCCATGGCGTGCAGCGCGGCGTCCTTCGGGGCGCGGGCCAGCACGGCGAGCGCCCGTGCGGCCGTCCGGGCCCGTTCGGCCTGTTCGACGAAAGTCATGGCGGAAGATTAACTGAGCGGAGTGGGGCGGGACTCCCCGCCCACCGGCGCCTCCGGCTCGGTGCCCGGCGCCGCAGCAACCCCGTCCGCCGCACCCCGACCCCGACGCTTCGCCGTCAGCAACGCCCGCATCTCGTCCCTGGTCGGGACGCCGAAGGACCGCAGCCCGACCATGCGGAGGATCCACCACACCAGGTTGAACGAGGTGATCACCAGCGTGCTGGTGGCGGTGATGACCGTGCCGGGATCGGGCACCAGCAGGCCCCAGACCATCCACAGCACCTGGTTGATGACGCCGAACACCAGAAAGAACGGCGACACCCCACGGACGCGCGGCGAGCGGATCAGTTCCAGGCTCTGGCCGGCGTTCGCGAACAGCGCGGGCCAGATCGCGAACAGACCGTACGCGGTGCTGCCCAGCGTCAGATCGACCGTGATCATCACCGCACCGACCAGCAGCCCGGGCAGCATCACCCGGAACAGGTTGCGCCCGAGTTCGCGGGACATCAGCGCCAGGATCGGCACCGACGAACCCAGCCCCAGCACGTTGGGCACGACCATGTTCGCCTGCCCGAGCGTGAGGCCGTGCACGGTCCAGGCGAGGTTCAACGCCAGGATGATCTGCCACGCCGGCAGCGACAGCCCCTCGACGTTGCGGGTGCGCGCGAGCCGCACCAGCTGGGGCAGGCCCATCGTCGTGACGATCAGGGCCGCTGCCCAGCCGACGATCTCCACCTCGGTCATGTCTTCTTCTTCTTGGCCCGCACGATCAGGTCGTCACGGTGGACGACCACGCGGTCGAACCCGGCGCCGCGTTCGGCCACGAGGTCGTGGGTGCTGCGGCCGATGATGCCGGGAAGGTCGACGGAGTCGTAGCCGACGAGGCCGCGCGCGATCAGCGTCCCGCTCTCGCTCACCAGCTTCACCGGGTCGCCGACATGGAAGCTGCCGCGCACCCCGACGATGCCGGCGGGCAGCAGGGACGCCTTGCGCTCGGTCAGCGCCCGCACCGCACCCGCGTCCAGCACCAGCTCGCCCTGCGACACCGAGGCGTACGCCAGCCACATCAGCTTGCGCGCGCGCCGCTTGTCGGTGGCGCGGAACAGGGTGCCCACCGGCTCGCCGGCCAGCACGTCCGCGACCCGCTCGGCCGCCGCCAGCACCACCGGGATGCCGGACGCGGTCGCGACCCGCGCCGCCTGGAGCTTGGTGTCCATGCCGCCGGTGCCGATCTCGGCGCCGCGTCCGCTGGTGTCGACGTCCAGTTCCTCGATGTCGTCGACGAGCTCGATGCGGCGCGCGTCCGGGCTGGACGGGTGCGCGGTGTAGAGCGCGTCGACGTCGCTGAGCAGCACCAGCGCGTCCGCCCTGACCAGGTGCGCGACGAGGGCGGCGAGCCGGTCGTTGTCGCCGAACCGGATCTCGTGCGTGGCCACCGTGTCGTTCTCGTTGACGATCGGCACCACGCCCAGTTCGAGCAGCCGGGTGAAGGTGCGCAGCGCGTTGCGGTAGTGGTCCTGGCGGGCGACGTCCTCCACGGTCAGCAGCACCTGGCCGACGGTGAGGTCGTGGCGCGCGAACAGCGAGCTGTAGCGGCCCACCAGCAGGCTCTGCCCCACCGACGCGGACGCCTGCTTGCTGGCCAGGTCGCGCGGACGGCGCTTCAGCCGCAGCGGCCCCATGCCGGCGGCCATCGCGCCGGAGGACACCAGCACCACGTCCTGCCCGCGGCGCCGGGCGTCGGCGAGCGCGTCGACGAGGGTCTCCAGCCGGGCGATGTCGAGGGCGCCGGACGCGTCGGTGAGCGAGGAGGAGCCCACCTTCACCACCAGGCGCCGGGCGCCGGTGATCTCGGTCCGCGTCGTGGGGACGGCGGACGCGGGGGCCTCACTCATCCTCGTCGTCACCGAACCCTTCGGCGGCCAGCCGGGTGTACTGCTCGGCCTCGCGCTCGGCCGCCTTGGCGGCGTGGTACTCGGCGTCCAGCCGGCGGCGCCGTTCGGCCGCCGGGCGCTGGGTGATCAGCCGTTGGTCCTCGCCGCGGCGGGACAGGATCTCGGCGCCGATCTCCACCTGGGGGGCGAAGTCGAACACCACCGGGTTGTCGGCGCCGATCGCGACCGCGTCCCCGGCGAGCGCGCCCATCGCGAGCAGTTCCTCCTCGATGCCGAGCCGGGCGAACCGGTCGGCGAGGTAGCCGACCGCCTCGGGGTTGCCGAAGTCGGTCTGCCGCACCCACCGCTCGGGCTTCGTGCCGCGCACGCGCCAGACGAAACCGCCCTCGCCGTCGCCCTGCCGGGTGATGGCGAACTCGGGGCCGGACGCGATCGGCTCGGGCCGGATCACGATGGTGGGACGCGGCTTCGCCTCGGCCTGCGTGCGCCGCTCGGCGACCAGTTCGGCCATCGCGAACGTGAGCGCCTGGAGCCCGACACCGGTCTTGGTGGAGACCGCGAACACCGGCAGCCCCCTGGCCTTGAGGTCGTCCATCACCAGCGCCGCCAGCTCGGCGGCGTCCGGGATGTCGACCTTGTTGAGCACGACCATGCGCGGACGGTCCTCCAGGCCGCCGTGCGCGGTCAGCTCGGCCTCGATCACGTCGAGGTCGGTGAGCGGGTCGCGTCCCGGCTCGTAGGTCGCGCAGTCGATGACGTGCACGATCGCCTGGCAGCGCTCGATGTGGCGCAGGAAGTCGTGGCCGAGGCCGCGTCCTTCGCTGGCGCCCTCGATCAGGCCGGGCACGTCGGCGACGGTGAACGTGGTGTGGCCGGCCACGACGACGCCCAGGTTCGGGATCAGCGTGGTGAACGGGTAGTCGGCGATCTTCGGCCGGGCGCGCGAGATCGCCGCGATCAGGGACGACTTGCCGGCGCTCGGGAAGCCGACCAGGCCGACGTCGGCGACGACCTTCAGCTCGAGCGTGATCTGGCGGGAGTCGCCCTCCTCGCCGAGCAGGGCGAAGCCGGGGGCCTTGCGGGCGGCGGACGCCAGCGCAGCGTTGCCGAGGCCGCCGCGTCCGCCCGCCGCGATGACCACTTCGGCCTCGGGGCCGACGAGGTCGGCCAGCACCACACCGGTCTGGGCGTCGGAGATGACGGTGCCGTCGGGAACCGCGAGCACCACGTCCTCGCCGTTGGCACCGTTGTTGTGGTCGCCGCGCCCGGGCTGGCCGTTGCTGGCGCGGCGCACCGACTGGCGGTGGAACTCGACCAGCGTGGTGAGGTTCGGGTCGACGCGCAGGATGACCGAGCCGCCGTTGCCGCCGTTGCCGCCGTCCGGCCCGCCGAGGGGCTTGAACTTCTCCCGGTGGATGGACGCGCAGCCGTGACCGCCGTTGCCGGCGGCGACCGTGAGCACAGCCCGATCGATGAAGGAGGGAATGGCCACGGGGAACTCTCGCTCGGTGAGGACGGGATGCACCGGCCTCGCCCGGCCGGTCTTGAACGGTCAGTCTATCCGTCCGCCCGGCGGCAGCCCACTCGATTGCCGAGCAGTGCTCGGCTCAGCGGCGGTCCGGCGGCGGCGCCCAGATGGTGTGGTCGGGCGCGGGTTCGGGCCCGGGTCGCGGCGAGGCTGCGTCCGTGGCCTCGGGTGGCGGCTCCGGCGGGACGGCGGGGTCCGGGGCGGGCGGTGCGAACGCCGACGGTTCGGTGGGCCTGGTCTCCGCCGGCGGTGGCGGGGAGGTGTCGGCGGGATCAGCGCCGGCGTCCGCGTCCTCGGGGAGGTCGGCGGGCTCAAGGGCCACCAGCGCCGGGTCGACCGGCCGCGGCCGACGGGCGTACCGCAGCAGCCCGAGGACGACGAATGCGAGCACGATGCCCGCCCCGACGCCGAGCGCCGCGGCCACCACCCACACCGGCGGACCGGGCCTGCTGAGCGCGACGACCCGCAGGCCACCACCGTCGCCGAGCACGGCGAGGTCGTTGATCTCCACGTCGTTGCCGACCACGATCCCCCGGTTCGCACTGATGACCTGCCCGGGGAAGCGCAGGTGGATGTCGCTGGCGGGCCACCCGTCCGCGCCGGGCGAGATCGAGGTCTGGAACACCAGGTACTCCGCAGCGCTCGACACGGTGACGCCGAACGGACTGAAGTAGGTCGCCTGGGTCTCGCCGTAGATCCGGCAGGCACGCTCGCCGGTCTCGCTGTCGATCGTCGCGGCCGACAGCTTCAGGACGTAGGCGGCGTTCGCGCACTGGGCGTCATCACCGGTGACCACGAGGTCGAGCGCGACCCGTTCCTCCGACACCACGTCGAAGGTGCCCTGGACGCGGCAGCCGGTCAGCGCCACCGCGGCCAGCGCGAGTCCGAGCCCCGCGCCCACCCGGCGCCACCCCGCGACCATGCACAGATCCTAGGTGCGCGGCCCAGCGGGAGGCGCCCAGACGGAGTGGTCGAGCGGCGGGGGCTCGGTGTCGGGCGTCAGCGGCTCGGGGTCGGACGGTGGTGGCTGCGGCTCGGGGTCGGACGGCGGCAGTTCCGGCTCGGCCGGCTCCGGCCCGTCCGGCTCGGCCATGCCCTGTGACGGGGTGGGCACCGCGCGTCCCCGGCGGACCACCCGCACCAGCCCGACGCCCAGGAGAGCGAGCACCACGCCGCCCACCCCACCGGCGATCAGCCAGATCACCGCGTTCGGCGGCCCCGGACGGCTGAGCATCACGATCGTGAGGTGGTTGTCGACGCTGGACAGGCTGTCGAAGCGGATGGTGTTGCCGTCGACCACGCCCTGGTTCGAGCTGAGCACCTCACCGGGCAGGCGGAGGGTGATCCCGCCGTCCGGCCACTCGCTGTGATCGTGCTCGAAGGTGAGTTCCTGCACCGTGTACTCGGCCACGTCCGTCGTCGTGCCGCCGGTGACGAAAGCGAGGTCGCTGAGCGGCATCCGTCCGGTGAGGTGGCAGGCCTCCTCGCCGTTCGCGGTCGTGACGAACTCGCCGACGATACCGTTCGTGGACCAGCGTCCGAGGTAGGTGCGTTCGCCCTTGAGCGGGCAGTACGCGTCGCCGGTCAGGATCAGGTCGAAGGAGACCCGGTCCTCCTCGATCAACTCGGCGGTGCCCTCGACGTGGCAACCGGTCAGCAGGACACCGCTGGCGGCCAGGCCCAGCGCAACCACGATGCGGCGCCATCCGGACATGCGGTGAAGCCTACGTGGGCGCGCGTGCGAGGTGCCGGAAATGCAGAAAGGCGGCCCGAGGGCCGCCTTTCCGAAGTTCGTTGTCGCCTACTCGGCGGCCTCGACCGCGATGTTGATCACGCGGCGTCCACGCCGGGTGCCGAACTCGACCTTGCCGGCGCGCAGCGCGAACAGGGTGTCGTCGCCACCGCGTCCGACGCCCTCACCCGGGTGGAAGTGGGTGCCGCGCTGGCGGACGATGATCTCGCCGGCGTTGACCTGCTCGCCGCCGAA
>JAIUOS010000050.1 GCA_020161755.1 Actinomycetota bacterium | reverse complement strand
GAGGAGTTGTCGTCCGGGTTTGCCGTCGATGCAGCGGGTGAGTTTGGCGAGGATGGGTCGGGTGTTCTCGGCGACGATCAGGGCGTGGCGTTCGGGGAGTTGCCGGATCTCTTCGGGCCTGAGGATGGGGATGTCTTCGCCGGTGCTGGAGCGTCCGCCGCGGCCGCCGGTTTGCCAGGTGGTGCGGGCGATGCGGACGGTGCCGACGAGGTCGGAGACTTCCCGGTTGAAATGGACGTCTTTGCTGCCGCCGAACATGACCAGGACGTTGGTGAGCCCGATCAGGGCGCGGGCTTCGGTTTCGCCGAAGATCGCCACGAGTTGGGCGCGGGTTTGGGCGGCATAGATGAAGCTGATCCCCAGCGCCCGTTCGTTCGCCATCCTGGTCCGCAGGGTGGGCAGGGGTGCGGTGGAGGGCAGCTCGTCGAGGCAGGCGAGCATGGGCGGGCACAGCCGTCCCCACCGGCTGTCGTTGGCAAGGTCGAGGGCGGTGTCGAGGATGTCTTCGGCTGCGGCGGTCATCAGCGGTGAGGCCGACGCGTAGGGGTCTTCGCGTCCGAGCAGGTAGATGGTGCCTTGCCGGCCGATCAGGTCGGCGATGTCGGTGGCCGGGCGTCCGGGGCTGGGGACGCAGCGGCGGCGGATGTCTGGTTGGAAGAACAGGCTCATGGCTTGTTGGACGGTGGTGATGGTGTTGCCGGCGGTTCGGTCGTCGCCGGTGAGGGCGCCTTGGAGCAGGCCGTGCCAGAACGGGGCGGCGCCGGGGTGGGAGAGCAAAATGTCGGCGGGTTCGGGTGCGCCGAGCGGGTTCGCGACCCAGCGCAGCACGACATCCAGGCTGGCACCGACGAGGGCGGCGGCGTGGAAGTAGGACATGAGGACTTTGGCGGCTTCGGCGGCATAGAACCGGGCCGCGGCGTCCCCGGAGCCGCCGGCGGCCGTGGTGTGGATGGTGCCGGCAGTGAACGCTTTGGAGCGGCGTTCGGCGGTGATCGGGTCGAGGCAGCCGGCGATCGGGTCCCAGATCAGTTCGGGCAGGCCGGTGGCCAGCCCGAACGGGTCGAGGACGGCGACCGGCCGGCCGTCGGTTTGGCGGGCGGTGAGGCTGAGCAGCAGGTCGTCGGTCTTGGTGAGGGTGACCAGTGCGGCGCCGGGGGCGCCGAGGAGGGCGGGGGTGAGCACGTCGAGGGTCTTGCCGCTGCCTTGGGGGCCGATGACGCCGGCGGTGCGGTCCCAGGGGCACCACAGTTGTCCGGCGCGGGGTTCGTGGGCGGTGCCGATACGCCACCCGACCTGGTGGGGGTCGAATCTGGTGCGCATCACGGGCTCAGATCGCGATCCCGGGGGCGGGTGGTTTGCGTCCGCCGTCGGGCGGGTTGCGGGCGTCCGATCGCGGGCCGGTCGACGGCTTCCCAGGCCGGTGTGCGGCCGGTGTCGCGCGCGGTGGCGACATCGCGGGCGTGGGGGTCGGCATGGCGGCGGATCTGGTTGTGTAGGTCGGGCCAGGCCGAGGGTGGCACGACCTGGTCGATGAGGGCGTCGAGGAGGCCGGAGACGTGCCGGTCTGGTCGGGCGCTGGCTTGGCTGCGTTCGAGGGCGACGACGGCGGAGGCGCCGTCGCCGGTGATCCAGGCGGCCATGCCGGCCAGGAAGAGCGGTGCCTCGGCGATGATTCTGGGGGTGCGGTTGACGATGTCGCGCCACAGCCGCAGGTGCTGGTCGGCGTTGTCGCTGGTCATGGACAACAAGGCGACGTCGCGGACGGCCGGGTTCTGGGCGAGGACGGCGAGGGACAGCGCGTCCGGCACACCGATCGGGTCGTTGGCTGGGCCCGGGTCTGGGCGGGGCAGGTTCTGGTCGATCAGGGCGGCGGCCCGGGCGACGAGGGCCGGGGTGTCGTCGTGCGCGGGCAGGGTGGAGAGTGCCGGTTCGACCTGGTTGAGCAGTTCCCTGGTGAGGGGGGCGCTGGCGAAGCGGGCGTCGAGTTCGGCCCGGCGGGGCAGGACGGGCAGGCCTTGGAGGGCGGCTTCGGCGGCGAGCGGTCCGTAGCGGTCGACCGGCCCGTACTGGCCATCAGGGGTGTGCCAGGTGTCGGCGGCAACGAGCATCACGGTGCTGTCGACGGCCGGGCCCAGGTGGGTCTCGCAGCGGCGGAGCAGGTCCCAGCCGACCGTGGGCTGGTTGGTGTAGGCGATGGCGAGGGCGTCGGCGTCGGGGAACCGGGCCCAGATCCGGTCGAGGAGGTGTTCGGCTTCGCCGGGTGGTTGGGCGGCGTCGAGGTCGATGCGGGCGGTGACCTGGACACGGCCTGCTTCGAGGATGAGGATCACCAGCGACTCCTCGGGCTGGAAGCCGAGCAGGTGCGGCACCACCTGGGCGACCTCACCTGGTTCGGTGATCTTCAGGACGGGGGGCTGCTCGGTCATGATTGTTCTTCCTTCCTGGGGCGGGGTTCTCTCCTGCTGTGGCGGCGGGGCCAGTGGGTGGGTCGGGCCGGGTATGGGCGGGCCTTGCCCGGTGCCGGCCTGAGCTGCTCCCACGGCGGCGGCCCTGCTGCCGGGTCGGCGTCAGGTTCGTGCCCAGGTCGGGCGGGTTGGGGTCTGGCGAGGATGGTCAGGGGCTGGCCGTGGGAGGTGGCGTGGCCGGTGACGGTGCCGGTGAGGGTGAGCTGCTGGCCGGTGGTGATCCGGTGGGCCCAGGCGGCGGAGGTGACCGTCTTCACCCTGCCCGGCCCGTGGTCGAGGATCAGCAGGGCCCGCGGCTTGGTGTTCCACCGGTTGGGTGGCAGCCGGCAAGCGGTGAGCACCGTCCCGGTCACCGTGATCATCTGGCCGATGTCGCCGAGGGGCTCCACCCCCGTGTCGCCTGGCGTCGGCCTCGGCTCGGGCTCGGGCGGTGCGGGGTTGAGGGGTGGTTCGGCGGCGGTGGTGGCCTGGTTGGTGTCGTACGGGCTGAGCAGGGTTTCCCGTGAGAACTCGTCTTCGATGCGCCGGTCGCAGTCGACGAGTTGCATCCAGGGCAGGCCGGAGCGGCAGTCGTCGTCCCAGTACTCCTCGGGGTCGTTGTACATCTCGGCGGTGTCGAACAGGTGGATCATGTGGATGGCGGGGATGCGGAGTTCCCGGATCGGGTTGGTGAGCTGGACGGTTTCGGTGGCAGGGTCGAAGCGGTGTCCGAAGTGGCGCAGGCCGGCGTCGAACATGGCGACCAGTGCGGCGCCGGTCGGGGTGTATCGGTCGGGCGAGTCGTCGATCTCGTCCAGGATCTGGCGGGGAAGTGCGTTCGCGGCGGCGGCCCGTTCGGCGCCGAGGACGTACGAGTGGCCGCCGTCGCCCGCTCCAAGCTGTCCGGCGTGCGGGACAGGCACCAGTCGATGAGGATCTTGGCCCGGCGGGCGTCATCGGCTCCTGGGCAGGGTCGCGGGTCCCGGAACGGCCGGTTGGGGCTGGGTTCGGTCATGACGGTCTCCTTCGGCTGGTTGTGGCTGGGTGCAGGTCGGGTCGGATCAGGGGTGCGTTGCGGCGCAGCCGGGTCAGGCCGAGGACTTGTTCGGCTTCGGCCGGGCTGGCCATGCCCTTCATGCGGCCGGGTCCCCACCGGCGACCTGCCCAGACCAGGGCGGTGGTGCAGCCGGCGAGGATGACCAGCTGGGTGGCGATCAGCCACGCCTGCAGGCTGGCGGGGTTGGCCGCGCCTCCGGCGAGGGTCAGCCCGGCGGTGGGGTTGCCGGCGAGGATGGCGGGCAGGCTGGTGTACAGGGTGCGTCCGGTGGGCCAGGCCCAGCCGGCGCCGGCGGTGGCGTTGGCGAGGGTGCGGCCGGCTTGGATGCCGAGTCCGGCGAGGAGGAGCCAACCGGTGAGGATGCCGATCGGGATCTCCCAGGTGTAGGGGTAGGGGTTTCGGCGGCGGTCGGCTTGCAGGATCGTCATGGCGGGTTCCGTTCGGTTCAGTGGTCGTAGAAGGAGACGTGGACGTGGTCGCGGTGGGCCAGGGTGGGGTTGGTGTTGCCGTAGGGGTGGCGGTAGGGGCGCCAAGCTCCGCTGACGGTGGGCACCCATTTGCGGGCGTCGAAGATGATGTACTTCACCCGCAACGCTTTGGCGTTGGCCTGGACCCAGCGGGCGACCCGCCACCCGTAGGCGTTGCCGGCCCGGCTGGACCAATTGGGGATCATGAAGTCGACCGCGAGCCCGGTGCAGTGGTCGGAGAAGCGGCATGTCGATGACGACGCGGACCGTCGACCGCCCATGTAGGTGATGGCGGGGAACGCGGCGTTGATGCAGCGCAGGCCGCGCCGCGCCGGGGCGCGCAGGCCGTGTTCGGCCGCCGAGTGTGAGGGTGGGCAGGTGCCGTCGAAGCCGGGCAGGGTTTCGTCGACGGGCAGGCAGTCGGTGGGGTCGCCGGACTCGACGATGACGCCGCCGTGTCCGGCGTAGGACCAGGCGTAGTACAGGACGTCGTTGCGGTAGGAGACGCTGCGGTTGTACGACCACAGGGCCCGGATGACCCCGGCGGTGCCGGTGCGGACGCCGGAATGCACAAGGTAGTTGGCGGCGGAGAAGATCGAGTCGGCGTCGTTACCGATGTCGCGGCGGCCGTCGTCGTTGCCGTCGACGCCGTAGGCGGCGAACGTGCCGGGCATGAACTGCATCAGCCCCTGGGCGCCGGCGGAGCTGGTGTGGTTGTTGCGTCCGTGTCGGGTTTCGGCCATCCCGATCCCGGCCAGCAGCTGCCAGGGCACCTGGTAGCGGGCGGCCGCAGCCAGGTAGAGGGCCTTGACGGTTGCGGGGATGGTCTGGGCGGGGCTGGTCAGGGACTGGTGGCGGGGTGTCCCCCACTTCGGCAACGCGAACCCGGCAGTGCTGCTGGTGGTGGTGGCGAGGGTGGTGGCGGTGTCGTAGGCCGAGCACGGGTCTTGGCGGACTTGTTCGGCGAGCGCCGGGGCGACCATGACCGCGCCCATGGTGAGGATGCCGAGCGGGATCGCACCGAACACGATCAGGGTGAGGGTTGCGAGGAGCCAGCGCACGGTCTCACCTGGCCCCGAGAAGGTTCTGGCTGGTGAAGGCGAGGTGTTGGCGTTCGAGGGGGTGCAGGATCGTTTCGACCTTGTAGGTCCACTCCCCTACTTTCCAGACGGCCCGGCCGGGGGCTTGGCGGCACCAGTCGGTGATCCAGCCGACTTCGATGTCGGTGAGGTCGAGCAGGCTGGCGAGGTGGTGGGCGACGGCGGCGTCTTGGCCGTGGAGGATCTTGGTGTCGGCCAGGTGGAGCAGGTCTTTGGCGATCTGGGCGGCTTGGGAGCCGGCGTCGCCGACGCTTTCCAGGTCGGTGGGTTTGTGGCCGATGGCGTACTGGATGTCGCCGTCGCGGCGGCTCAACCTGAGGTCGGCGTCCAGACTCTTCACCGCGTCCAAGCCGAGCCGCATGATCTTCCACACCTCGTCGCGGACCACGATCCGCAGATCCCCCGGTGCAGCGGTCTCCCGCATCGCCCGACCCCAGGAATTCAGGCACAGCAACGCCATCCCGGTCGCCTCATCCCCCAGCCCCTCCAGCCGGGACAGCGACAGGGACTGGATAGGTGCGGTCCAGTCCAGGGCGATGGTGGTGTGGTCGTCGAACAGGCCCTTCAGAGTGCCGCCGACCAGCTTCGCCAGCGCGTCACGCAGCAGCCGGGTGGAGTCGAGGAAGTGCCGCTCGGACGCGTACCGACACACCGCCACCAGATCCTCGGTGGGGGTGTCGAGGAGGTGCCACAGGGCGGGGATGGTGGTTTCGGTCAGGCGGGTGTGGCCGTCGGTGTAGCCGGTGAGCATCCGCAGGGCGGCGTCGACGACGACGTCTTCGCTGGGCCCGTACGGGACCGGTGTTTGGCCGATCTTCTGGGAGCCCACCAGGCCACGGATCAGGGTCGCCCACCGGCTGAACACGATCTTGGCCCGTTCCTGTGCGGCCGCGGGGTCGAGGTGTTCCCAGCCGAGTTTGAGCGGGCCGAACTCGAGCGGGTTGATCCGGGCATTGAGGCCTTGGCCGATCGCGATCGGGCTGACGCCGACCGCCCGGCACAAGTGTTCGTACTCGTCTTTGACGTCGCCGAGGATGAGGGCCTTGTAGCCGAAGCCGAGCATGCGCAGCACGAACGCTTTCACCGTGGCGGACTTGCCCATGCCGGGTTTGCCGAAGGTGATCATGTTGGGGTTGGACACCGGGATGGTCTCGTCCAGGACCCAGCCGTTGGGGTCGGCGTGGAAGCTGGTCCGTGACAGGTAGTCGATGCCGATCTGCGCGCCGCGCGGCGGGATCGCCGGGCTGGTCACGAACGGCCACAACACCGGCGCCTGATCGGAGGTCATCCGCCACACCGACACCGGAGCCGCCGCCGGCGACCAGCCCCGATCCGGCCGGCGCAGGCCACGCCGCGGCACCGGCTGGAACAGCCGCGGTTCCCAGGTGACAGGTTCAGCGGCGGGGATGGTGGGGAGTTGGTGGCCGAAGTCGGCCAGGAGCCGGCCGACTCCCCTGCCGTCGGGTTGGGGGTGGCGTTTCACCGGTCGGCCTTGCGGTCCAGGCCGATGCCGAGGGGGATGTTCGCGGCGGCGAACCCGGCGTCCTGGGCCAGATCGAGGCGTAGCGGGGCGAACCCGGCCCGGCGGATCGAGGCGTCGAGGCGGCGGCCGAACTCGGCGATCCGCATCGTCGCGGGCACGGTGGTGCAGGCGACGGCGTAGGGCCGGATGAGGGCGTTGCCGGAGGCGAGTTTGGCGTCCAGGCTTCGGGTGCGGGCAACGTTGGTGCGGTCCTTGGCGCGGGTCTTCACACCGGCGTGGGTGCGCAGAGCTTCGCCCATGTCGGCGGCGGTCTCGGCGGCATGGGCCTGCCGGTCCGCGGCCCCGGCGGGCAGGATCGGGAACACCACCACCATCGAGCGCCGCTCCCCCGGTTCGGTCGGCACCAGCACCGGCGCCAGCGCGCCCAGCACCGCCCCCTTGGCAGGCAGCCGCAAGGTGGCGGCAATGCTGTGCCACGCGTCGTGGTTGTAGTGCCGAGATGCCAGCTCCGCACCCGACGGGCCGGCCTGGGTCCAGGGCACGTCGGCGTTCACACCCCGGTCGGTGTCGCGGGCGGTGAGGGCTTCGATGATCCCGGCCCGGTCGCCGGGCGCGAACCCCGTGCGGACCGCGACGGCGAGCTGCGGCGAGGTCAGCCACTCCACCGCGTGGATCCGCAGCCCGGTCCGCAGGTGGGCTTCTACCTCGCCCATCAGCATGGCCATCGCCCGGGCGCGGGAATCGATCCCGCGGCCGAACTCCTTGGCCTCCCGGGACAGCCGGGACTCGGGCACCACGATGGTGCAGAACGCCTCGGTCCGGACCCCGGCCAAGGTCAAGGTGGCGGCCATCTCGGCGTTCACCCTGCGCGCCAACTCTGGCGCGGTGGCGGGTTGGTGGGTGGCGAGCCATTGGGCGCGTTCGGCGCCGTCGTCGGGCACCGACCGGATCAGGAACAGCACCTCGGAGACCAGCTCGCTGCGCGCACAGGCGTTCAACAACGAGGCGAGACCGCGGCCCTGGCTGTCCCGCTCCGCGCTGTCGGCAAGAGCGAGCCCGGGGTGGCTGATCGCCGCGGTGGCCGCCCACACCCGGCTCGCACGGTCCTGGACAATCGCGATCCTGGTGTTCGTCGGCCCGGTCGGCGGCCCGTCATGCACCCTGATCCCGGCCAGCACCCCCGGCAGGTCCGGATCATCCAGCCCGGTCGCCTGCCCCTTCGCAGCGTGTGAGCGCCACCTGGACCAGCGCAGCACCACCCCGGCCGCATACGCGGCCACGGCCAACAGCCAGCCGGTCGCCGACCGGCCACGGACCGGCACCACGACCAGCAAGAGCATGATCGCCCAGCCGAGCGCGGCGCCGGCGAACAGGCCCCACCGCTGAGTTTGCAGAGCCCACAGCGCCGGAATGCCGGCTGCGACCAGGATGCCCAGCTGGACGCCGGTCAGCCCGAAGAACATGCCCACCCGGTCCCGGGTGTAGTCGCCATACACCGCAGCCATCACCATCGCCTCCCTCTCGTTACAGGGCCACCACGGCCACTTCGGCCGCCGACGCACCACCAGCACCCGCCGCACCACCCGAGCTGGCGCCTCCCGCCGTGCCGGACCCGCCCGACCCGCCCGGAGCTGACCGGGCAGCCGCCGCCGACTCCCCAGGAGTGCCCTGGCCGCCTGTGGTCGGCGCGCCGGGGGTGGGGGGTTCGTCGGGCTGGGGATCGTCCGCGCCGTTGGCTTCCCGGTTCGCGCGGGCAGCGCCGTCGCGGCGGCCGTCCTGGTAGTCGGGCTGGTAGGTGTTGTGGCCGACGCCTTCCTGGTTGGTCAGGTCGGTGAGCACCGAAGTGCCCACCGACCCGACCCGGGTCAGCACGCCGATCCCTGCCGCGAGCCCGGCACCGACCGGGCCCAGGAACGAGCCGGCCTGCTGCACCACACCGGCGACCCGGCTGGTCGTGGCCGCGTCCGCGCTCGCCTCCCCCGCCGACTCCCTACCGCTGCTGGACGAGGCGGTGTCGTCGCTGGCGGTCGCGGCCGGTTGGCCGCGGAGCAGGCCCTGCAGGCCGCCGGTGGCCTGCAGGCCGGCGCGCATCGACGCACCCGACGCGGTGCCCGGGTCGACGAAAGCGAGCAGCTTGAACAGTGCCACCGGGGAGATCACCGCGATGCATATCAACACGATCGCCGGCAGGGTGGTTCCGACCGAGGCTTCGATCGTCCCGGCCTTGCCGGCGGCCACGCCTTCGGCGAACTTGGTGCCGACCCCGGTCACGATCACCACCAGCAGCGGGGTGGCGACCGCGGCGTGGAACCAGCGGAACGCCTTCCAGAACCAGGCCCGGGTGCTGTCGTTGACCAGCCCGGCGGCGGCGATCGGGCCGGTCGCGACCAGCACCATCAACGCCGCATCCCGGGCCAGGATCACCAGCAGGTGCCCGATCGCAGCGATCCACATCAACAACCCCAACAGTCCCAGCACGGTCGCCAGGCCGGCGTCGGTGACCTGCTTGGTGTCGAAGCTGGTCCACGGCTGCCACGAGTTCCACGACGTCACACCCAGCAGCTGCTCCATGACCGATCGGGTCAGCCCACCGACCGCCGCGGTGACCGCAACGGTGTAGGCGACCCAGCCGCCGGTCAGGACCGCGAACTGGGCCAGGCCGACCGCGGCCCGCGCCAGCCCTCTGCCGTCCCGGCGGCCGGCGGCGATCCCGAGCTGGACGACCAGCATGATCACCACCAGCACCCCGGCGATCCAGAACGTCACCTGGTACAGGTCGTGTCCCGGCCCGCCCGCGGACAGGTCCGGGGTGAGCCAGGCGTCCATCCACGACAACACCAGCCGCAGCACCCACAACCCGGCGTTCCACACACTCAACCAGCCAGCCGTCCACGCATCGGTGACGATCTGTGCCGCGGTCGAGGCCAGCTTCGAAAACGGATCCCAAGGCATTACTGCTCCACCCCATCAATCCAGGTCAGCCACCCGGCTTTGACGGCCGCGCCCGAGCCGGGCCAGGTCGACGGGGCCGGTGCGGGCGGGCTACCGGCGCCGATCAGCCAGCGTTGCTCAGTCGGGTTCCACTGCATCCGGGAACAGAACCCATAACCCATCCGGGCCTCGGCCCGGATCGCGACCTGCACATCCATCAAGACACACGCCAGCGTCCACTCCGGCCCGTCACTGCCCTTCACCAGCGCCCCGGCCGGGGTGACCGTCACCACGGTGGTGATGTCCTTGGCCTGCCCTCCCTGACGGCCGGCAGCCAGAAACGACACGACGTTGCGGGTCAGTTCCCACTCCTCCACACCCGGCCCGCCCGGCTCCACCCACTGCCGGTGGATGTCCCGGGTCGTGGGCAGGCTCATCGACTCCAGCACCGCCTTCTCGATCGCCGCCAACTGCCCAACCGCACCCTCCGGCGTCCGCGGGAACCCCGACGGCACCCCCGCCGGCCCAGCCTCAACCGCCGCGACAGGCACCACGATCTCCGGCGCCATAGCGGTTGCAGGGTGAGGGGTGAACGCCGCGTCCTCATCGACGCTGGCCATCGGCGCGGCCGCGATCCGATCCCGCACCGACACCACCACCGCATCCACAGACGGCGCCGTCGTCACGGGGGCGGCCGCGTCCGGTGTGGTGAGCGCGGACACCACGGCCATCCCGAGACCGGTGAGCAACACCGCGAGCGCGACGGCGATCCCGGCGAGCATCGCGAGCAGCCGGTTGCGGCTCCAAGGCCCAGCATCGGCCCGGCGGTGGAATCCACGGTTGGTGGGCATCGTCGGCGTCCCTAGATGCAGCCGTTGCCGAGGATGCTGTCGACGATCCCCGGGGCGACGACGAACGCGATGGCTGCCAGGACGACAACGAAGATGCCGACGATGCCGGCCTTGCTGGCGTGCGGCATGTTGAAGATCCGGCCGGCCACGATCGCGCCGATCGCCACGATCACCCCGACCGCGAACAGAATGATCACCGCCCACAACACGTAGCCGGTGATGTCATCGGCGTACCGCTGCGCCCCAGGCGGCGCCTTCGGGCAGATCTCCAGGGGGATCAGCGCCGGACTCAAAGCAGCGGCGAGGGTGGCGATACTCATTGGGAGGTTCCTCTCAGGCTGTGAAGCAGGGGTGCGACGGCCGTCAGCAACGCGGCCGGCAACGCGTCAGTGGTGATGCCCTCGACCGCCAGGCGCGGATCGTTCGGCAGATCAGCCAGGCGGTCCTCGGCGCGCAGCCACCGACCGTTGGGCCCGAGATGCTGCTCAAGCTGCCGGAGCCACCGCCTCGGCGCCGCGGCCAGCACGGCATGGACACGATCGCGGCCCAGCAGGCCGGTGGCGGCTTCCAGCCGCCGAAGTCCTGGCAGCGTCGGCCGCGACACCACTACCACCTGGGGCGAGCTGCGGGTCAGCTGGCCGAGCCAGCCTGGGCTGGCCACCAGCAGGTCGACGTCCACTGACACGTCCAGCACGGTGAACGGCCTGGACGTTGATGTCGGGGCCGGAAACGCGTCCAGGCTGGGAACCCGGTCGGAGCGTCGTTCGATCAACACCTCATCCCGGGTGCCCCGCACCCAGCCGTCCGAGGTTCTGCCCATCTCGGCGGTGCTTGCCCCCGCCAAACCCGAGGACGCGGCCGTGCAGCACTCCACGACCCGCGCATCCCCGGCACGGCTCGCCAGAGCCAGCGCCACCGTCGAAGCACCTGCCCCGCCCATGGCGCCGACAACAAGCACCACCTGCTCGTCTTGGCCCGGCGTCCAGACAACCGGGTGTCGCGCAGGCGGCGCAGGCTGAGGGAAATGGCCGCGGAACTGTCCGGCGACCGCCGCCCGGTAGGCGCGCCGCAGCTCCTCCACCGACACGATCGGCGCCAGGGTCGTGCCGCTCATGGCTGCAACTCCTCCGAGCGGCTCCGCAGCCCAGCCCGCAGCACCGTGCTCGGCAAGTGCGCCAGCTGGCGCTTCGCGTTCTGGATCGCCTGCAAGGTGGCGGTCGTGGCCGCGAGCGTCCGGATCGCTGCCGGCTCCTCACCAAGCAGCTCGAACAGCCGGGCCACCTCCACATTCGGGTCTTCACTCATCGCGGCTGACACCTCCTCATCCCCACTAAGCCGATGAGCCAGCTCGATCCGGACAACTTGGGTCACGCAATCCTGCGAAGCACCCCGGCAGAGCGGTTCCCGACCGCCCCGGCCAGCGCGGTGATGCTGCGCCGGGCATGACGACGTACCGTCCTGCCGCTCACACCCCACCGGGCGGCGACCCGATCCGACACCTGGTCGCCCAGCAGCGGGATGCTGTCCCGCGAACCCGGCCCGCGGCCATCGGCCGCAGCCGCCACCACATCGACCAGCAACTGGCAGTCGGCCTCGGTGATCAGGTCCTCATCGCGGCCCCACTCCAGGACCGCGAGCAACTCGTCACGGACAGTCGACGCGTACGGATCGACCCCGACATGCTCGGCGCGGGCGATCTCGTCATCGATCAAGGTCCGGGCCAACGTCCGGTCCCGATGCGTGTCGATCCGGGCCCGGTCGCCCAACTCGATACAAACCTGCCGACGCAACCTCCACGCCACATCCGACGTCAAGCGCGTGGCAGTCCGCCAACGTGCAGTACGAACCTCGATCCACAAGCACGCGGCGATGTGCTCGTCAATGTCGGGGTGGAACTCGACCAGCTCCGCCGACAGCCGCACCGCCACCGGCATCATCAGCCACGCCAACACCTGCGCCGCGTCCAGATCGTCGCCGCCATCGGTGGCGGCCAGCTGCGCCAACCCGCGCACCACCCGATCCACCTGCGCTGCCGAAGCGGCGCGCCGCCAGGCGTCAATCCTCGCTGGCTCGGCCAGCAGCTTCAGGTCCGGAACCTGTCGGCACCACTGCGGCCAGCGTTCCACCAGCAGGGCCAGCACCTGCTCGTTCTCCAGACCCATCGCCTGCATCACACTCATCGTCGGCTCCTTCCCGCACGGTCTCTTCAGACCAGAGAAGGCCAGCCCAGGCATGTAGCCACAGATGTCCCCACCACATCTGTGGACAACTCTCCGCTATCCACAGATTCGGGTGAAACCCCTTGACAAACCTATGTCCCCCCAGATCCCCCCTCTTCTCGGGGACGACGGGATCAGCAGGAGGCAGGTGGTGATGTGGGCGGGGCCCAGAGGGCTGCGTAAGGACCCGAGGCAACGTCGGACGATGCAAGTGGCCGCGTCGGAGTCGTCGCGATTCAAGCTTCTTCTGTCGGCCGCACGTCTCCACCGGGTGCACCACCGAAACAAGCTCGTGCCACATCATGGCATTCAGCCACTGTGCCTGACCGATGCCAGCATCCTGGTGCCGGCCGCGAGGGTCGTCAGCGAGTGCTATCGCATCGCGCTCGGCGTTGGACGGTTCCCCCGCACGACGGCGACGATCGTGCTGTTCGTCACCTTCCCGGCGGCATCTCGCCGATGCGTTACCCATATCGACTCGTTGATGTGCGGAGTGCCGCCCGAATGGCTGGTGAGGTCCAGCACGAGCAGTTGCCCGAGCGGCTCGCTCGTCGACTGATACTCAGCGGCCTGAGCTAGGTAAGCCGACTCAAGGCTCTCCCTAGCTGCGTTGCTGAGTTCGCGTTTCACCTCCGTGACGTACCGCCGAGCTCCGTCGAAGGTGACGACGACATCGGCGCGACCACCGGCGATGTTCGAGTGCTCCTTTCCCGCGCGGCCGGCCAGCTCGGATGCGCAAAGGAACTCGTGGAAGTGGTTCTGGATGTCCGCCTCAAGCGGAGCCACCCCTCCGCGTGGAATGGGTGCGGTATAGGTCTGAGCGTTGTCTCCGACGTAGACGAGGAACCGAACGGTGTTCGCAAGGAGAAGAGTGAAGTCCGACTTCGCCACGCCGGTGAAGGCGGCGTTCTCGCTGAGCTCTCGCATCATTCCCGCGCAGAGGCGGTCAATCAGCTCGTTCCGCGGACGATCACCGGCGTAGATGCCGACGAAAGCCTGGCGAGCTGCTTCTTCGAGCTGAGCTCGCCGCGGCTCAGACAGGTCGTCGAGTCCGCTCGCCACCGGCCCGAGCAGCGCCTGTAAGTATGTGCCTTCATGAGATGGCTCCTGAGGAGAGTCCGACGACTCGCGCTGCGTCCCGCGTCCGCGGTGGACGAGATCCAGGAGTTCGTAGATCTCTGACGGCAACTCGGGGTCATCTCGCTGCTTGTCGATTGCGACGGCTCGCTCGAGTTGGTGTGCCATGGCCCGCCGTTGGGCGATCTCGTTCACGAGCCTGGGCCGAATGATGGAGGTCACGGTCTGGAGATTGGTGAACTGCCGGTCGGCCTCGTAGACCCTCATGATCGCGTCCACCGCAACCCAGGTGTCGAGGAAGGCGTCCTCTCCGATCTCGGTGGCGGCGACATCCAGCTGCCATGCCAAGGAGATCCACGCAAGCTGCGCCCTATAGCGCGCGGTGGCTTGATGCCGGCTGTGCATGCCGCGGCTGAGAAGCGCCCTTCGGTCCGCGATGGACCGAGCTGCTTGTGCGGCTGCCGACAGAGTCGCCTCGTCTACCTCGTCGAAAGCGATGAGAGCGGTGCAGGCCTCTGCGAACGCGGACGCATCGTCGCGTCCCTCGACCCGATGGGAAAGCGCCATGAAGGCGTCCCGGGCTTCGCGGACCTTGATTAGCAGGTCTTGCTTGCTCGTCTCCGTGAGGGCATCGCGGAGCTGCTCAACGGCACTCTCATAGACGGCGTCCTCACTGCCGCGATCGGCCAGTTCGGCCAGGGTGGCCGCGAAACGTGACCGCTCGGCTGGAGCCGTCCAGATGTCGCCCGCGACGCCGAGTGCCCGGGCGAGCGGGTCCTCGAAGTCCTCGGGGTAGTTCTGAACTGGCCCTGTGAGCAATGCCAGGAGACGATATGGAGCGACCTCAGCCTTGGCCGCTACCTCGAGTGCTATGCCGAGCTGTAGACCCGCGAGAAGCGGCCTAGATGCGATGGCCGCGTCTCCGGGAAGTAGGGCGTCGTGGAGCGTGACCGCCACGATGCTCAGCGCTTGCTCGTCCTCGAGAAGCAAGTCCGCCGTCTCGCGCAGAGCAAGGTAGCTGTGTTGGTGTTCAAGTCCACCTGCAAACCCCAGGAATGCAGCAGTGTGCTCATCTGTCCAGAGCCCCTCGCGCAGCTGCACACAGAAGGCAGACGCCACGTAAGGAGCGAGAGGATCGGCAGCCAATTCGGGGGCCTCAGCAGCCACTTCAGCTGCGGTCCCAAGCGACGCCAGCGTGAGGGTGTTCGGGTGGAGGTGGGCCTGCGCGAGGCGTTCAGTAATTGACATCTTCACCTCCCCTGATGGCTTCCACGCGGTTGTGTTCTGCTAGAAGAGCGTTGTTCGGTCCGGTTTCGGAATGATCGTGCCAGCCACCCCCGACACCGACCCCGCGAGGGTCTGGTCGGCTGTCGTGACGAGTACCTGTAGGCCCGGTTCTTCTGCAGCGGCAGTGACCAGACCCCGAAGGAGTGTCTGTGCGTGGTCGTTCTGCACCTCCTCTGCCTTCAGACTGTCAAGCAGGAGGAGGCCCGGGTGGCCTGCGATGTCGCGAGCTCGCGCTGTGCGCAGCAGCGCAACCACGAGGGCGTAACGCAGGCGAAGCCTTTCCCCCGCGCTCTGCGAACTGAAGCTGGATCGTGCACCGCCGCCCTTGGTCACGTCCATGTTGCCGTTGCCTTTGATCTTGACACTCTCAAGCTCACGGATCCCGAAGGAGAGTGCCAGGTCTCTCGTGGCGTCGCTGAGTTCGGCATACAACTCCGCACTCACCTGCGCGATCTCGTCCTTGAGGATCTCAGCCGCGGCACCGAGGACTACGACCGGGACGGGTGGCTCGGCGTCGTCAGGGGTCATTTCGCGCAGAGCTTCCACGACGGCCGTAGCCCCAGCAAGCTCATGTTCCGCTTCGGTCCGCTCGCTCATCTGGCGCACAGCCTGCGCCCGACCAATTCGCGCGCCGATTGAGT
>JAIUOS010000049.1 GCA_020161755.1 Actinomycetota bacterium | reverse complement strand
GCCCCGGTCATCCGCCCCTACGCCCAGATCAGCGTGGACAGCTACGAGATCCCCGACCGGATCCGCCGCCAAATCCTCCTCCGAGACACCGTCGAAGTGTTCCCGTGGTCGTCCCGCAGCCCCCGCACCTCGCAACTCGACCACACCCGGCCGTGGCGGCCCGGAGTGAAGAACCAGACCCGCGCCTCGAACCTGGGCCCGCTCAGCACGAGGCCGCACCGCGGCAAAACCCACGGCAACTGGCAGCTCGAACAACCCCGACCCGGCATCTTCTGGTGGACCAGCCCCGCCGGCCATCGCTACCGCGTCGGACCACACGGCACCACCCCCATGTTCCGACACGAGAAGTTCCAGCACGGCGACCAGATCCAATGGGACACCGACCACAAGAAACGTGGCAGGCCAGATCCGCCAGACGGAGACGACCCCGCGCCCTGAACTGGGAGGATGCGGGCATGGCTCACGAACCCGACGAGCGCAGGTCCGACGCGGCGACGCTCACGCTGTTCTGCGGCCTCCCGGGGTCGGGCAAGACCACGCTCGCCCGCCGCCTGGAGCGGGAGGGCAAGGGCGTCCGGATCTGCACCGACGAGTGGCAGGCCGAGCTGGGCGTCACGTTCACGGACGAGGACTTCCACGAGCGCCTCCAGGCGCTGCTGTACCGACATGCCCTGGACCTGCTGCGCGCCGGCTGCGATGTGATCCTGGAGGACGGGCTGTGGCGTGCCGAGGAGCGAACCGAGAAGTTCCGGGACGCGCGGCGGTGCGACGCGCGGATCGAGTTCCACGTGTTCGACCTCCCGCAGGAGGAGTTGTGGCTACGCCTGGAGAGCCGCACGCCCAGCGCCCCACGGGAGCGTCGCCGGTGACGCGTGACGAACTCGACCGGGCCTGGACGGTCTTCGAGCCGCCGACGGCTGACGAGCTCGCCCTGGTCGACGTCGTCCACACCTACCGCTGACGACGGCCGAACGCCAGGCGTCAGTGGGCGGCCTCGTGCCAGGAGTGGCCCACTCCCACCGAGACCTCCAGCGGCACCGACATCTCCACGGCGTGGCCCATCTTGTCGCGGACGAGGGCCTCGAACACGTCCCGCTCCCCCGCCGCCACCTCGAACACCAGCTCGTCGTGCACCTGGAGCAGCATGCGGCTGCGCAGGCCCTGCCGGGCGATCGCGGTCTCCACGTCGAGCATCGCCACCTTGATCACGTCGGCGGCCGAGCCCTGGATCGGCGCGTTCAGCGCAGCCCGCTCGGCCATCTCGCGACGCTGCCGGTTCGACGAGTTCAGGTCGGGCAGGTAGCGCCGCCGACCCAGCACGGTCTCGGTGAAACCGGTGCGCCGCGCCGTCGCCACGATCTCGCGCAGGTAGTCGCGGACGTGGCCGAACCGCTCGAAGTACTCCTCCATCAGGCCGCGGGCCTCGGACACCTCGATCTTCAGCTGCTGGCTCAGCCCGAACGCGCTCAGCCCGTACGCCAGGCCGTAGTTCATCGCCTTGATCTTCGCGCGCATCGCGCCGGTCACCTCGCCGGCCGGCACCCCGAACACCCGGGACGCCGTGATCGAGTGGAAGTCCTCACCGGACGCGAACGCCTCGATCAGCCCCGCGTCCTCGGACTGGTCGGCCATGATCCGCATCTCGATCTGGGAGTAGTCGGCGGTCAGCAAGGTCTCGTAGCCCTCGCCCACCACGAACGCCTCGCGGATGCGCCGGCCCTCCTCGGTGCGGATCGGGATGTTCTGGAGGTTCGGGTCGGTGGACGACAGCCGTCCGGTGGCGGCGATCGTCTGCACGTACGTGGTGTGGATGCGACCGTCGTCCGCGACCGACTTCAGCAGCCCCTCGACGGTCTGCCGCAGCCGGATCTGGTCGCGGTGCCGCAACAGGTGCGCGAGGAACGGGTGCTCGGTCTTCGCGTACAGGTTCTGGAGCGACTCGGCGTCCGTGGTGTACCCGCTCAAGGTGCGCCGCGTCTTCGGCATGCCGAGCTCGTCGAACAGCACCGCCTGCAGCTGCTTGGGCGACCCGAGGTTGATCGGCCGGCCGAGGACCGCGAACGCGTCCGCCTCCGCGGCCACCACGGCCGCGTCGAAGTCGGCGTACAACCGGTTCAGGTAGTCCTGGTCGACCGCGATGCCGACCCGCTCCATCGAGGCCAGCGTGCGGGTCAACGGCAGCTCGACCTCCCGCAGGAGCGTGGCGCCTCCCTGCGCCTCCAGCTCCTCCTCCAGGGCGGCGGCCAGGTCGATCACCGCCCGCGCCCGCACCATCGCGTCGTGGCTCTCGGTGTCGTCGAAGGAGAACGCCGCCTGGTCGCCGTCGTCCGCGCCACTGCCGGCCACGGCCAGGTCGCGGCGCAGGCGCCGCGCGGTGAGGTCGGCCAGGTCGTACACCCGCTGGTCGGGACGCAGCAGGTACGCGGCGAGCTGGGTGTCGCTGGCCAGCCCGGCCAGATCCCAGCCGCGCGACCACAGCGCCAGCAGCGGACCCTTGGCGTCGTGCATCGCCTTGGCGGCCGTCTCGTCGGCCAGCCACGCGGCCAGTGCCTGGTCGTCGTCGGGCGAGACGCCGGTCACGTCGATCCAGGCCGCCGCCCCGTCGGACGTGGCCAGCGCCAGGCCGGTCACGTCACCCGCGCCGGCGCGCCAGCGCCCGGACACGTCCAGCCCGACCACGCCGGTGCGCGCGTGCGCGTCCAGCCAGGCCCGGACGGTTCCGGCGCCGAGGATCTCCCCGCTCACCTCGAACCCGCCCTGCGAGCCGGCGTCCTCGGCCGGCAACGTCTCCAGCAGCCGGTCGCGCAGCACCCGGAACTCCAGGCCGTCGAACAGCGAGTGGACGGCCTCGCGGTCCCAGTCGCGGCGCTCGAGCTGCGGCACCGCGACGGGCAGTTCGAGGTCGCCGACCAGGGCGTTCAGCTCCCGGTTGCGCTTCACGTCCTCGAGGTGCTCGCGGAGCGACTCGCCGGCCTTGCCGGTGACGTCGCCGGCGTGGCGCAGCAGGTTCTCCAGTCCGTCGTAGGTGGCCAGCCACTTGGCTGCCGTCTTCGGGCCCACCCCGGGGATGCCGGGCAGGTTGTCGCTGGTCTCCCCCACCAGGGCGGCCAGTTCGGGGTAGCGGGACGGGGCCACCAGATACTTCTCCTCGACCGTCGCCGGGTCGAGGCGGGCCAGGTCGGAGACCCCCTTGCGCGGGTAGAGCACGGTCACCTTGTCGGTGACCAGCTGGAGCGTGTCGCGGTCGCCGGTGCAGATCAGCACGTTCAGGCCGGCCGCGGCGCCCTGGCGGGCGAGGGTGGCGATGATGTCGTCCGCCTCGAACCCGTCCCGCTCGAGGTGGACGATGTTGAGGGCGTCCAGCACCTCCTTGATCAGCCCGATCTGGCCGGTGAACTCCTCCGGCGACTTCGAACGGTTCGCCTTGTAGTCGGCGTACTGCTCGCTGCGGAACGTCTTGCGCGAGACGTCGAAGGCGACCGCGAGGTGCGTCGGCTTCTCGTCGCGGAGCACGTTGATCAGCATCGAGGTGAACCCGTACACCGCGTTCGTGTGCTGCCCGGTGGTGGTGGAGAAGTTCTCCACCGGGAGCGCGAAGAACGCCCGGTAGGCCACCGAGTGACCGTCGATGAGCAGCAGGGTCTGGGGCTGTTCGGATGGCGCACTGGTCGGGTTCGTCACAGTCGTGAACTCTATCCTCCGCCGCTGACGGCCCGCCCGGCCGGACGTGTGCCAAGGTGGGCGCCATGAACGTTCCCGACTGGTTCGACGGCCTGCGCAGCCCCCTCGACGAGAAGATGGGCATGGAGCTGGAGGAGGTCACGCCCACCCGGGCGTCCGGACGCTGCCCGGTGGCGGGCAACACCCAGCCGTTCGGCATGTGGCACGGCGGGGCGTCCTGCGTGGTCGCCGAGAGCCTGGCCTCGCTGGCGGCGGCGGCCGAGGTCGGCCCCCACGGCATGGTGAGCGGTGTCGACATCAACGCCACCCACCTGCGTCCGGCGCGGACGGGCTGGGTGCACGGCGTCGCGACGGCGATCCGGATCGGCGGGTCGCTGGCGACCTACGACGTCTCGCTCACCGACGACGACGGCGAGCAGGTGTGCGCGGCACGCATCACGGTGTTCCTGAAGCGTCCCGCGGACGGGCCGGCGACTACTTCTTGATGCCCTTGCTCTTGCCCTCGCCCTTCGACTGCTCGATGACGGCGTCGGCGACCTCGCGCATCGACTTGCGCAGGTCCATGGCGGTCTTCTGGATCCAGCGGAACGCCTCCGGCTCGGTGAGCCCGAGTCCCTCCTGGAGCAGGCCCTTGGCCTGGTCGACGGCCTTGCGGGACGCGAAACGCTCCTCCAGGTCGGCCACCTCGGCCTCGACCGCGCGGATCTCGGCAAACCGGGCCATCGCGATCTCGATCGCCGGCACCACGTCCGAGGCGTCGAACGGCTTGACCACGTAGGCCATCGCCCCGGCGTCGCGGGCGCGCTCGACCAGTTCGCGCTGGCTGAACGCGGTCAGCATCACCACCGGCGCGATTCGCTCCTCGGCGATCACGGCGGCGGCGGAGATCCCGTCCATCTTCGGCATCTTCACGTCCATCACCACGAGATCGGGGGTGAGCGAGCGGGCCAGCTCGAGGGCCTCCTCGCCGTCACCGGCCTCGGCCACCACGAGGTAACCCTCGTCGGTGAGCAGCTCGACGAGGTCCATGCGGATCAGCGCCTCGTCCTCCGCCACCAGGACGCGCAGCTGGTCGTCGTCGTTGCGCTGGTCTTCGCTAGTCATCACAGGTTCAGCTTTCGTGGCTGGGTGCATCGATTGTCCCGGACGTGCGGGCAGGACCTGAGGTTACCGCGCGACCCAACGGGACCGCCAAGTTGTGGCACACTTCTTGGGCACCTGCCGGGGTGGCGGAATGGTATACGCGGACGGCTCAAACCCGTCTGCCCGCAAGGGCGTAGGGGTTCGACTCCCCTTCCCGGTACGACGCCTGATATGGCTCTGAATAGTGGCGGGACCGATGCGTACGCCTCCTCCGGCCGAGGCCGTGCAACTCCCGTGCAACATGCGCCCGGCCCAGACCCCCTCCGAGGCCCGGATGCCTGGCGTTGCACCTCCGCCGGGTTCACGCTTGGGTTGCAGCGCCATTCGACGACTTCTTGCCGATTGCGAACCACAGGATCGGGCCGAGGATCGGGAAGATCAGGGAGACCAGCACCCACAGCACCTTCTCGGTGCCTGACGCCGCCCGGTGCTTGGCGATGCTGACCATCGCGCAGATGAACAAGATCATCGGCAACACGAAGATGATGATCCACTCCCAACCCCCCAGACTTGGCATGCCTACGTCCTTTCCCCATGTGGTGAGTTTGCGGCGCTTGGCACAGTACCGAAGACAAGCGAGCCTTGCCGGGAAACGCGCCGGGTATGCGACGGCCGCACGTCCCCTTGGTTGCGCCAGGTTCAGGGCGGCCGGTTCGGTCGGACTACAGGCCCATCGGGTTGTTCGCCCTCCGCTTCGCCATGTCGCGCTCGCCCACCAGGGCGGTCCCGTACAGCCGGTCGTAGCGCTGCCTCAGTTCGCGCACCGACAGCGGGAAGCTGACCTTCGCCCGATAGCGAAGGCCCCCGGAGAAGGTGTCGCTGTCGCGCAGTTCCCGGCCCGGTCTGGTCCGGTCGCTCAGCTCGCCCCAGTCCCCGGTACGAGTCCAGAAGGCACCCGGAGCGCGAAGCTTAGGCGCCGGCGTCCAGGACGTCGGCCCGGCCCAGGCCGAGCAGGATCGCGTCCGCGGTGAGGAAGGTCAGCCCAGCTTCGTTCGCCTGGGTGAGCAGCATGCGGTCGAACGGGTCGCCGTGCGGCAGGGTGACCGTCGGGATGGCCAGGGCGTGAGCGGCGGTGACGGGAAGTTCCTGCAGACGGGACGACCGGAGCGACGACCCGAGGTCACCGTCGAGCCGCAGCTTTCCCAGGGCCGACTTGATCTGGATCTCCCATACCGATGCGGCGGAGTAGTGGACGCCGTCGGCGGACGCGATCAGCGCCCTCGCCCGCCCACCCATCCGCCGGCTGTCGCCGAGCAGCCACAACAGGGCCTGTGTGTCGAGGAGCAGCGAGGTCATCGACCCTCGAACAGGTTGATGACCAACGGGTCGGGCGCATCGAAATCGTCGGCGATCTCGACCGTTCCACCAAGAGTGCCCCAAACGACATCCAGGTGCCGGTGGGGAACCAGGTCGGCCACCGGCTTCCCGGAGCGCGCGATTGTCACGACCTCTCCCGCCTCCACGCTCTCGAGGAGCCGAGAGAGGTGCGTCTTCGCCTCGTGTACGTTGACGAGCCTCACGGAGTACAACGTATTAGCTAGACTAAGTCTAGTCAAGTCGCTGGACCAAGGCCGCAGCCAGCCGTGACCCGCCGTTTGCCCTCGCCCGCCCAGTGGGTAACCCTTCGGCACCGGCGTGGGGCCGGCGTCGGTGGAAGTGGGGTGAAGTGCGCACGGTCGGGGTGGAGGAGGAGTTCCTGCTGGTCGACCCGGCGGGACGCCCAGTCGGCGTGGCCGGTTTGGCCGCGGACGGGTGCTCGCTCGACCTCGAGTTCATGGAGCAGATGCTGGAGACTGGCACGGTCCCCTGCCTGACCGCCGCCGAACTCGCCGACCAGCTGTCCTCCGGGCGTCGGCGCGCGGCAGCCGCGGCCTTGGACGCGGGCGCCCATCTCGTCGCGCTGGCCACGTCGCCACGCAGGTCCAGCCGCAGCGTCACGGCCAAGCGGCGCTACCGGCGGATGCTGGCCGAGTTCGGGCTGACCGCCAGCGAGCAGCTCACCTGCGGATGCCACGTCCACGTGGAGGTCGACAGTCCCGACGAGGGGGTCGCCGTCATCGACCGGATCGGGCCCTGGCTGCCGTGCCTGCTTGCGCTCAGCGCGAACTCCCCGTTCTGGGAGAGCCAGGACAGCGGCTACGCCAGCTACCGCTCCCAGGTCTGGCAGCGCTGGCCGACGGCCGGGCCCACCGAGCCGTTCGGCAGCGCGTCCGCCTACAACGCCGTCGTGGACGGGCTGATCGCCGCCGGCGCGGCCCTCGACCCCGGGATGATCTACTTCGACGCGCGGCTGTCCCGGCGATACCCGACCGTCGAGGTCCGCGTCGCCGACGTGTGCCTACGGACGGTGGACGCGGTGCTGGTCGCCGTGCTGATCCGGGCACTGGTCGAAACCTCCGCCCGGGCCGCGCACGACGGATGCCCGGCACCCGACACCCGGGCCGAACTGTTGCGCGGGGCTGCCTGGCGGGCGGGTCGGCACGGCCTCGGCGACCACCTCGTCCACCCCGTCACCGGACGGCAGGTGCCCGCGGTCGACGCCGTCTCCGCCCTGCTCGACCACGTCCGTCCGGTGCTGGCCGAGCAAGGGGAGGACGCCCTCGTCGGCGACTTGTGGACCCACCTCGCCGCGCGCGGCAACGGGGCGGACGCCCAACGCCGCTGGGCGCGCCACGGCCTCCGCAACGTGCTGCGCGAGGCCGGGGAGGCCACCATGCAGCGCCCCGAACTCCCCGCCTGACGCCGCGGGACTCAGCGGTCGTTGAGCGCCATCTCCACCACGGCCCGTCCCGACACGTGGCCCTCCTCCAGCCGCTGGTAGGTCGCCCCGGCGTTCGCCAGCGACACCCGCTCCGACACCACGCCGCGATAGTCCAGGACGCCGCGCGCGGCGAGGTCGACGACGATCGGCAGGTCGGTCCGCGTGCGCGCTCCGTACGAGCCGGAGATGTGCTGCCCGCGCCGCACCAGTCGGTTGATCTCCACCGCCGCGGTCTGCGACCCGGCCGCCAGCCCGACGGGCACCATCCGTCCGCCGTCGGCCAGCAGGCCCAGCGCCTGCTCGAAGGTCTTCGGGAACCCGAGCGCCTCGATCGCCACGTCCACGCCGCGTCCGTTGGTGAGCTGGAGCACCCGCTCGCGGGCGTCCACGTACCGCGAGTTGATCACGTCGGACGCGCCGTAGCGGATCGCGTGCTCGAGCTTGTCGTCGTCCACGTCGATGGCGATCACCTTGCGGGCGCCCAGTTCGCGGGCCACCTGGACGATGTTCGAGCCCACTCCCCCGATGCCGATGATCGCGACCGTCTCGCCGTAGCGCAGGTCGGCCCCCCAGCGCACCGAGCCGTACGCGGTCATCGCCGCGCAGCCCAGGATGGCCGCGGCCACCGCGTCCATGCCCTCCGGCATGGGGGTGACCGACGTGACCGGGATCACGCAGTACTCCGCCAGTCCGCCCATCGAGTACTGGGCGATGACGCTCCCGTCGCAGTCTGCGAGCCGGCTGGTGCCGTCGAACAGCTGGCCGTGCAGCCGGTTGAAGTCGAAGAACGGACGGCACAGGTCGTCGCGTCCGCGCGCACAGTCGGGGCACTGCCCGCACGGCATCAGGAACGCACCGCAGACCGCGTCGCCCACCGCCAGGCCGCTGTGCGCGGTGTTGGGCCCGAGTTCCACCACCGTGCCGGACACCTCGTGGCCGAGCACGGCCGGCGTCGGGAACGGGATCTTGCCCGCGATCACGTGCAGGTCGGAGTGGCACAACCCGCACGCGGTGACCTTGACCAGCACCTCGCCCGACTTCGGGCGCGGGGTGCGGATGTGCTGCACCTGGAGCGGCTCGCCGGGGGCGACCAGGACAGCCGCACGCATGGTCTGGGGAATGCTCGCCGAACTGGTCACGCCGATCGCCTGTCGCTCGTCCACCCGCCGGCTGCCGTGCCGACAGATCTAAGGTAGGGACAATACTTTGTCCTGTCAATAGGTCAAAGTATCGAGAGCAAGTTGGTCGTCGAGCCACCACCGTCCACCACGCAGCACGAGCCGGGTCGGGCGCAGGATCCGGCGGGCCCCGTCGACCACCACCTCCAGCGGACGCCCGCGCTGGCAGGCGGCTGCCGCGTCGCGGAGCAGCTCCGGCGACACCTCGAAGCCCGGCGCCGGCTCGGGATCGATCACGAGCCAGTCCCCCGTCGCGCCGAGGGCACGAACGAGCAGGGGCTGGGTCGAGACGTCGGGGACCGAGCTGCGCCACCCCTCCAGGAGCTCCACGCCGCCGCCCGGCCCGGCGAACGTGACGATGGGGATGCCGGCACCGCCCAGCGCCTCCAGGTCGCGGAGCACGGTGCGGCGGGACACCTCGAGCCGCTCCGCCAGCGCGGACGTCGTGCAGCGCCCCTCGTCCTGGAGGGTGAGCAGGAGCGTGAGCAGGCGTCCGGCGCGCACACCAGCAGAATCGCCGTTCGGAGTCGGTGACACAAGATGTCACCAGTGGGGTGGAAGGCTGCCGCCATGACCGAAGGCACCGCCGCGGATCCCTGGGAGCTCAGGACGCCCCCGCTCACCAGCACCTACCTCGCCTGGTACGACGTGGCCGGGGACGTCGAGGTGCTCGCCGTCCGGGTCGGCACCACCCTCCTGCACTACGACCGGGCCTGCATCGACGACCTGCGCGCCATGCTCGTGGCCGCCGGCGACTGGGTCGAGCTCGGATCGGCCGACGAGCAGAAGGACGCGAAGCCCGGCACCGTCGAGGCGTGGGCACGCTCCGCGGACAACCCACGGGGCGGCTGGTACGGGCTCAAGAAGGGCCTGCGCGGCCGCTTCGGCATGTACGTGCCGCCGGTGCTGGAGCACCTCGGGCTCGCCGAGGTCGAGCACAACCCGCGCGGCAACCGTATGCGGGCCGCCGGCTGAGCCCTGTCCGCCGGGGCGCGTCCGCGTCCTTCGTTTCGCCGAGTGCCACCGTTTCGGTCAAACGCCACCGCCTGGGCGGTGGCGTTTGACCGAAACGGTGGCGTTCGGCGTCAGTCCATCTCGTAAACGCGCAGGGAGTTGGTCTGGCGGGACTGGCGTCCGGGGTTGCCCGCGACGATCACCACGTGGTCGCCGTGCTGCAGGAACCCGGTGTCGCTCAAGCCGGCCTGCACCGAGTCGACCATCGCGTCGGTGCTGGTGTACTCCGGCGTGACGTACGACTGGACGCCCCAGCACAGGGTCAGCTCCTGCGCGGTCTTCGGCAGCGGGGTGAACGCCATGATCGGCACCTCCGAGCGCAGCCGGGCGAGCCGGTGCGGGGTGTCGCCGGAGATCGTGAACGCCGCCAGGTACTTCGCCCCGGTGCGCTCGGCCACTTCCACGGCCGCCTTCGAGATGACCCCGGAGGTGGTGTGCGGGTTCCAGTTCAGCGGACGGATCTTGTCCAGGCCCTCTGCCTCGGTGCGGGTGATGATGCGGGACATCACCGCGACCGCGTCGAACGGGTAGTCCCCGACCGCGGTCTCGCCCGACAGCATCACCGCGTCCGCCCCGTCCAGGATGGCGTTGGCGACGTCGGACGCCTCCGCGCGCGTCGGCCGGTGGGCGGTGATCATCGACTCCAGCATCTGGGTGGCCACGATCACCGGCTTCGCCCACGCCCGGGCCGCGTCGATGATGCGCTTCTGCACCCCCGGCACGTCCTCCAGCGGCAGCTCCACGCCCAGGTCGCCGCGGGCCACCATGAACGCGTCGAACGCGTCGATCACCTCGTACAGGTTCTCGATCGCCTGCGGCTTCTCCAGCTTGGCGATCACCGGGACGTGGCGGTCCTCCTCGTCCATGATCCGGCGCACCGGCTCGACGTCGGACGCGCTCCGGACGAACGACAGCGCCACCATGTCGACGCCGTGGCGCAGCGCCCAGCGCAGGTCGCGCTCGTCCTTGTCGCTGAGCGCCGGCACGCTCACCGGGACGCCGGGAAGGTTGATGCCCTTGTGGTCGGAGACCCGGCCGCCGACGACCACCTCGGTGACCACGTCGGTGTCGGTGACCTCGATCGCCTTCAGCTCGATGGCACCGTCGTTGATCAGGATCTGGTCGCCCGGCTTCACGTCCTGGGTCAGGGTCTTCAGGGTGGTGGACGCGCGCTCCGCGCTGCCCGGCACGTCCTCGGTGGTGATCACGAAACGGTCGCCGGCCGCGATGAACGCCTCGCCGTCGGTGAACTCCCCCAGCCGGATCTTCGGCCCCTGGAGGTCGGCCAGGATGCCCACCGGGCGCCCGCCGATGCGGGCGGCGTCCCGGATCCACCCCACGCGCTTGGCGTGGATGAGGTGGTCGCCGTGGCTCATGTTCAGGCGGGCGACGTTCATGCCCGCGTTGACGAGTTCTACCAGTGCCTCGGCCGAGTCCGTCGCCGGGCCGATGGTGCACACAATCTTTGCTCTACGCACGCGTAAGACCCTAGCCCCCGCGACCCACCGACGACGACGTCGCTCAGCCGCGGACCAGTTCGAGGGCGTGGGCGAGGTCCTCGGGGTAGGGCGAGGTGAACCGCACCGGTTCGCCGGACCGCGGGTGCACGAACGCGAGTTCGACGGCGTGCAGCCACTGCCGTTCCAGCCCCAGCCGCGCGGCCAGCACCGGGTCGCCACCGTAGGTGGGGTCGCCGACGCAGGGGTGCTTGATCGCCTGCATGTGCACCCGGATCTGGTGGGTGCGTCCGGTCTCCAGGTGGATGTCGAGCAGCGTGACCGCCGGGAACGCCTCCAGCATCGTGTAGTGGGTAATGCTGTGCCGTCCGCCCGCGACGACGGCCATCTTCCAGTCTGTGCCGGGGTGGCGGGCGATCGGGGCGTCGATGGTGCCCTCGAACGGGTCGGGGTGGCCCTGCACCAGCGTGTGGTAGGTCTTCTCCACCTCGCGCGCCTTGAACGCGCGCTTGAGGGCGGTGTAGGCGGGCTCGCTCTTCGCGACCACCATCAGTCCGGACGTGCCCACGTCCAGCCGCTGCACGATGCCCTGCCGTTCGGGCGCACCCGAGGTGGAGATCCGGAACCCGGCCGCGGCCAGGTGCTCGACCACCGAAGGGCCGTCCCAGCCGAGGCTGGGGTGCGCGGCCACGCCGGCCGGCTTGTCGACCACCACGATGTCGGCGTCGTCGTGGACGATCGTGATGCCGGCCACCTCGCTGGGCACGACCTCGACGGTGCGTGCGGTGGCGATCTCCACCTCCAGCATGTCCCCCGCCCGCACCCGGTGCGACTTCGGCACCGGGACGGAGTTCACCAGGACGCCGCCGTCGGCGGCGAGTTCCTCGATGCGGCTGCGGGACAGCCCGGTCATGCGGGCGGCGGCCGCGTCGACGCGGTCCCCGTCCAGCCCGTCGGGGACGAGCCAGACGCTACTCATCGTCGGTGTCGGGGCGTTCCTTCAACCGGACGCCGCCGAGCGAGACCTGGGTGATCATCGACAGCCAGATCACCAGCACCGCCGCGGAGGTGATGAAGATGTCGGCCACGTTGACGATGGCGAAGTGCGGCAGCTGGATGAAGTCGACCACGTGCCCGCGGAACGGCCCGGGCTCACGGAACAGCCGGTCGGACAGGTTGCCGGTGATGCCGGCGAGCAACAGGCCGATCGCCACCGCCCAGCCGACGTGACGGATTCGCGGCACGACCCAGCCGAGCACGGCCACCAGCGCGGCCAGCGCGACCGCGCTCAACACGACGGTGAGGTTCTCGCCCATGCTGAAGGCGGCGCCGGGGTTGCGGATCAGCTGGAGGTTCACCAGCCCGCCCAGCAGCGGAATCGGGTGCTGCGGGTCGAGGTTCGCCAAGGCGAGGTTCTTGGTGGCCAGGTCGACGACGTAGCCGACGACCCCGATCCCGATACAGAGCAGCCGCAGCCGCCGCACATCCACCGCCTTGGTGGACGGGGCGTCCACCTCGGCCTCCTCGTCGGCTATCGCCGTTCCTCCCGCTGCTTGCAGGACACGCACATCGTCGCCCGCGGGAAGACCTGGAGGCGGTCCTTGCCGATCGGCTGGCCGCACGACTCGCAGATGCCGTAGTTGCCGGACTCGAACGCGCGGTAGGCCGCCTGGGCCTGCTCGAGCATGTCGCGGGCGTTCTGGGCCAGGGACATCTCCTGGTCGCGCTCGAAGTTGGACGAGCCGACGTCGGCCGGGTCACGCCCCGCGCCGTCCGCGCCCTCCTCGAAGAGGTCGGCCAGGCCGGCCTCGGCAACTTCGATGGCCCGCTCCATGCGGGCGATGTCGGCGAGCAGCTCCTGACGGATCTCCTCGACCTCCTCCTCGGTCCAGGGGTCTTCGCCCTCGGCCACCGGGAACGAGATCGCCGTCTTGGCTTCCGCCGCGTTCTCCCTGGTGCGTGCCGACGCCATAGAAAAGCTCCTCCTGCCGATGCTTGAGCAGGGAGAGTACCACCTGCCTGCACACGCTCCCCCAGAAACGCCGGACGCCGCCCGAGGGCGGCGTCCGGTCGTCGTGCTGAGGTGGGATCAGTTGCTCTCGCTGAGCAGGGCGTCCAGCCGTGGGGTGGCGGACTCGGCAGCCGGCTCGTTGAGGATCTGCGGCGTGTCCGTCGGCTCGATCGTGGCCTCGGTGAGGGTCTTGATCTGCGACTGCAGGTGGTTGGCCATGTTCTGCCGGAAGCTCGACTCGAAGCTGCGCAGGTGGTCGACCTTGCCCCGGAGGACGTCCCGCTCCTGCTCGAGCGCGGTGAACAACTCGGCGCGACGGGCGTCGGCCTGGCCGCTGACCGCGTCCGCACGCTGCTGCGCGTCCACGGTGACCTTCTCGGCGTTGACGCGGGCCTCGGACTCGACGCGGTCGGCACGGGTCCGGGCGTCGGTGAGGGTCTCGTGCGCCTTCTTGTTGGCGTTGTCGATGACGCTCTCGGCCTCGGCGCGGGCCGAGGAGACGATGCGCTGGGCCTCGACCTGGGACTCGCCGACGAGGCGCTCGGCCTGCTCGGTCGCCATCTGCAGCAGTCGCGTGACGGCCGGGGATGCCTCCGCCGAGGTGGTGACGACGATGTTCTCGACCTTGCCGGTGGGGCCGGCAGCCGCAGCGGCCTCGGCGGCCTTCGCGGCGTCCTGCGCCTTCTGGGCGGCCGCGGCGTCGCCGGCCTGCCGCAGCTGGGCGACCTCGGCGCGCAGCGCCTCGAGCTCGGCCTGGGCCGCGTTCAGGTTGCCCTTGGCCTGCTCGAGCTCCTGCGTGCGTGCCTCGAGCTCCCCGGTGCGCGCAGCGAGTTCGCCCTTGGCGCCCTCGAGCTCGTCCTGGTGGCCCTTCAGGTCGGCCTTCAGCTTGTCGGCCTCCGCGGAGTCGCCCGGGACGAAGATGCTCGACGGCTCGCTGGAGCTGAGCGCGTCCACCTGCTGCTTGAGGGTCGAGTTCTCCTCGGTCAGCTGGGTGAGCGTGGCCTCGACCTTGTCGACGAACTGGTCGACGTCGACGGGTTCGTAGCCGTTCCGCCGGGCCAGGTGGAAGCGGGTCTGGCGGACCTGCTCGAGGGTCAGGGTCATTGCTCACCTCACGTGATTGGTTGCGGAGCCCGATCCACCGGACCCCGACAGGGCGCTCTCAGGCTAATGCGAAGGGTTTGCTGAGTCCAAGAACCGCCAACGACGCGTCCGCAGGAGTAAACCAGAGGTGGAGACTCCTACGGCAGCACGGTGAGCAGGAACGCCACCGCGATCCACAGCACGGTGGTGGCTGTGCTCACGGTGAGGCCGCCCAGCTTCAGCGGCGGGAGGAATCGCTCCAGGAACCGCACCGGGGGGTCGGTCACGGTGAGCACGAACTCGGCGAGCACGCGGACAGCGCCGGTCGGCTCCCAGTCGCGCACCAGGACCGTCGCCCACGACAGCAGGGCGCGGAGGAACAGCATGACCAGGAGGATGACCAACGCCCAGTGGACCACGGCGAGGAGGAGGACGATGAGGCCCATCGGGCCGCCTTTCAGGACTGGTTGAAGAAGCCCCCGGCGAGGCGCTCCTTGTCCTCCGCGGCAACGGTGACGTTGTGCGGCGACAGCAGGAACACCTTGCTGGTGATGCGTTCAATGCTGCCACGCAGTCCGAAGATCAGGCCGGCGGAGAAGTCGACCAGCCGCTTGGCGTCGGCCTCCTCCATGTCGGTGAGGTTCATGATCACCGGGATCCCGTCGCGGAAGTTCTCCCCGATGGTCCTGGCCTCGTTGTAGGTGCGGGGGTGCACGGTGATGATCCGGTTGATGTCGGCCACGCGCGAGTGCTCCTTCACCGGACGCCGGGTCTCCAGTTCGGTCACCGTCGCCGGCGCCTGCGAAGCGGTCTCGGCCTGCTCGCGGCGGTCGAACACCTGCTCGGTGACGTCGTCCGGGTTCGGCTCGACCTCGGCGTAGTCGTTGTCGGACACCAGGCCGAGCCACACGGCCGCCTTCTTGAACCGATCAGCCATCGTTTTCGCCCCTTTTGTCTCACCAGTCCCAAAGATGCTAACCGTCCGCGGCGCCCGTTCCCGGGAAGCCACGCCCGCCCCGCCGACTTGTCAGAATCTCAGGTCGCCCTGGCGACCTGAGATTCTGACAAGTCGGCGGGTGGGGGTCACGGAAGCCAGACGATCCCGGCCTGTCGGGCGGACGCGGCGCCGTCCCGGCGGTAGGAGTGCAGGGTGGCGGTGGTACGGGTGCAGGGGTCGACGCGCACCACGACGCAGCCGAGCGCGGTGAGCTGGGCCTGGGCGGCGGCGCCGAGGTCGAGGCTGGGCGTGCCCCAGCGGGTGGTGGCCGCGGCGGCCGGGTGGTCGCGGGAGAACTCCGTGCGCAGGGCCTCGGGCACCTCGTAGCACTCCCCGCAGATGTGCGGGCCGATCCAGGCCGTGATGGCGGTGGCGCCCCGTGCGGTCATCGCGGCGACGGTCGCCGGCAGCACGCCGGCGGCCAGGCCGACGCGGCCGGCGTGGGCGGCACCGACGACGCCCGCCACGGCGTCGGCGAACAGCACCGGCAGGCAGTCGGCGGCGCGCACGGCCAGCCCGACACCGCGGGCGGTGGTGACCAGGGCGTCGGCGTGCTCGCGGGCCAGCGCACGGGCGTCCGTGGTGTCGTCGACCACGACCACCCGGTCGCCGTGGACCTGGTGCACGTTCAGCACCGGCAGTTCCAGTTCGGCCTCGACCACGTCCCAGCCGGGCGAGCGCCAGGCGCCGGGCACCACCAGGCTGAGGTCGAGTCGGCCGCCGCCGGGTGCCACCGCATCGCAGCAGACGACCCCGGCACCGTCGGCGCCGGGGTCATTGCGGAAGCTGAACAAACGACCTACTTCAGGAAGTCGGGGACGTCCAGGTCGTCGTCATCGTCGACCGGCGGCGCCGGCTGCGGACGCGGCGGGGCGACCGACTCCTTCACCGGGGCCGGCTCCTCGACCGGCTCGGCCGGCGCGGTGGCCGCGGCTGCCGTGACCGGGGCGACGGGGGCCGGCGCGGGGCGCAGGCTCGACACCTCCGGGCGCTTCACCTCGGGACGGGCGGTGACCTTCTTGGGCAGCCCGCCGTCGAAGCCTGCCGCGATCACCGTGACCCGCACCTCGTCGCCGAGGGCGTCGTCGATGACCGTGCCGAAGATGATGTTGGCGTCCTCGTGCGCGGCGGCCTCGATCAGGTTGGCGGCGGCCGAGACCTCGAACAGGCCCAGGTCGGAACCGCCGGCGATCGACAGCAGCACGCCGTGGGCGCCCTCGATGCTGGCCTCCAGCAGCGGCGAGGAGACCGCCATCTCGGCGGCGGCGCGGGCGCGGTCCTCACCGCGGGCCGAGCCGATGCCCATCAGCGCCGAGCCGGCGTTGGACATGACGGCCTTGACGTCGGCGAAGTCGAGGTTGATCAGGCCGGGCGTGGTGATCAGGTCGGTGATGCCGGACACGCCCTGCATCAGCACCTGGTCGGCCTGGCGGAACGCGTCCAGGATCGCGACGTGGTGGTCGGTCATCTCCAGCAGCTTGTCGTTGGGGATGACGATCAGCGTGTCGACCTCTTCGCGGAGGTTGCC
>JAIUOS010000048.1 GCA_020161755.1 Actinomycetota bacterium | reverse complement strand
TCAGTGAACTGAGCACTCCTGGCCATGACCAGCAGCCTGAACCAAGACCCACACCAGGGTTATGCGACACGCCCTAGCACGACCTGGAGTCGGTCGGCCTCGGCGGCGAGGTGCTGGAAGACGCGGCGTCGGAATGGTCGGGCGAGATGGTGGCCGCGGTGGAGGGCGTGGTGGTCGGACAGCTGCCAGGCACCCTGTCGTGTGGGGTGGACCAGTTGGGTGGCGGTGTGGTCGAAGTAGCCGACGACCCAGCCGTGGCGTTGCCACCGCTTGATGCTCCACCAGATCCCAATGGGCAGGCACACCAGCCCCGCGATGCCCATGAGCAATCCGGCGACGATTCCGGCGACTGGGTCGAACCATCGACCCGACGGCATTCCACCGAGGAACCACGCCGTGCCGACCAATAGGGAGACCGAGACGATGTAGAGGACCAGGGCGAGGTCGAGGTGCCTGAGCGACACCCACTGCAGCGCCCGAAGCGTCTGCCCTGTCAGCGGTTCGGTTCCGGGCAGCGGAGAGGGTGGAGGCGGTGTCGTGCCGGGGGCGGCGGTGGCCATGGACCGACTCTGCCTGCTCTATGCCGGATCGGGCCATGGGTAGAGGCTGCCGAGTCGCGGAATCGCCATCCGGGTTCCGTCACTGCTCCGGTAGCGGCCCTCTGGGTCCGGTCTCGGCGGGCCGGCGTGTTCGTGGCTGCCGCTGGCGTGGGCAATCGCGGCGAGGACCAGTTCGACGTGGTCGCGGTCCAGGCCAGGGACAGCCTCATGCAGGCTGACCGGGACGCCGCCCAGAAGCGAGGCGGCGATGCGCAGCATGCGCGCTTCGCCGCCCGACAGCGCGCCGAGGTTGTCGTCGGTGAGCTGGTCGGCGTCGACCCACCACCAGCCCTGGTGGTCGCCGGGCTGGATCCAGGGCTGGGAGCTGGCGGCGAAGCGTCCGTCGCTGGTGCGGATGAGTAGTTCGACGCCGGCCTCGAGCGGGTAGATGCCCTTGGCCCAGGTCCGCAGCGCGGCATGGGTGTGAACCTGGCTGGTGGTCATGATGCTCCCTTCGATCGCTGGGCTGTGGTGCGGGCGGGACGGGGCGGGATGGTAGCTCGGTTGAGCGAGGCGGCCCGCTCGAGGTCGTGGACGCTGCAGCTGGTGGTGCGGATCATGTCGGCCAGGGTTGGGCCGAAGCCTTCTGCCCTGACTCGTTCGTCACCCAGGGTGTGCAGGGTGGCCGTCCACTGGGCGCGGAAGAACGGCGTGGTGCCGCTGAGAGTGGCGATGATCGTCACGGCGACCAGGGCGTTCCAGCGCGCGGACATGGCGTTATCGATCATGGCCACCGCGAACACGAGCCAGCGGATCTTCCAGGAGGCCGACAACACGGGCGTCCGGGACGCGGCCCGGCAGAACGCGCCCACGATGATCGCAACCACACCCCAAGGGGCGCAGTAGGCCTCCATTGCGGCGACTAGAGACGACCCATGGACCGGTTGCTGGCCCAGCGCCTGACAGACCAGCGCGGAGGCCTGTTGGTCGCTGAGCCGGCCAGTGGCGATGCGTTGGACCAAGGCCGGGCTGACTACCAGGTCGTTCGGGGTGGGCATGCTGGCATCGGCGCCGGGGATCCGGCTGCCGATCCAGATGGCCGGCTGGTGGCGTCCGCGCAGCGAGCTGATGGGCACGATCGTGGCTAGCACCTGGTCTCGCTCGAACTCGGTCGCTGGACGAGCCCCGAACTGCCACCACAGGCCGGGCCGGGTGTTGCGACCGACCAGCCACACCACACAGGCCGCGACGCCGGCCGCCGCGGCCGGGATGGACAGGCCGGCGACCACCAGCCAGACGAAGCTGCTGAACACCAGTCCGGTGATCTGTGCCCGGAACCAGGCACCTCGCCACGACATGTCACTCCCCCGTCTGGTCGTGGAGCTTGGCGAGCCGAGTGATCTCCTTGGCGTCCAACTCGCCGCCACACCAGCCGACGATCTCCGTTCCGGTCGCTCCCTCGGCGAGCATGGCGTGGATAGCGGCGGCCGCAGCAAGCTCGGCCCGCGTGACGGCGGCGTCCCGTTCGGCGAGCGCGGTCAGGATCGCGACCGCGTGGCCGGTGAGCCGCTTCTCCCTGGCCTCCCGCTCGCGCTGCTTGACCAGCAGCGCTTCGCCGACCCGGCGCCTGGCCTCCTGGCGGAGGTTCTGCTGCGTGCCACTCATGGTGTCGACTCCCTTCAGCTCGATTGGTTCTTCATCCCACTAAGCCGACGGCGACCCCCAGTCCCGGACAACTCACCCAGCCGAGTTTCGGGATCCGCCCAAGCGGCACGCTCGCACGGGGTCCCCCACCCATGTCCCCCCTCGAGAAGCTGCCGATTCCAAGTGCGATACACCTCTTGCAAGCGGTCCCGGCGTTGCATCTCCGGGAAGAAGGAGCTTCCGAAGAAGGACCGCCGGTTTGTCCGGATCGCCCGCTGCCCATCGGCTTAGTGGGTTGTGACGATGAGCCTGCACCGCATCACCGCCGGGTCGGGGTATGACTACCTGACCCGGCAGGTCGCGGCCATGGACAGCACCGAGAAGGGCTACACCGGCCTGGCCTCCTACTACACCGAGAAGGGCGAAACACCCGGCACCTGGGTCGGCTCGGGCCTGGCCGGTATCGACGGCCTGGTCGCTGGGGACGTGGTCACGGCGGAGCAGATGCAGGCGCTGTTCGGCGCCGGGCTGCACCCGCTGGCCAGGCAGCGCGCCGAGGCGCTGGAAGGGACCGGCGCCACCGAGCCCGGCTATCTGGAGGCGACCCGGCTGGGTCAGCCGTTCCGGGTCTACAAAGACGATGTGAGCCCGTTCCGGGTCGAGGTCGCCCGGCGGCTGGAGCAGCTGAACACCTCCCGAGGCCTGCCCGTCCGGACGCGGAACTCGATCGAGGACCGTGCCCGGATCCGCTCCGAGGTCGCTCTGGCGATGTTCCGCGAGCAGTACGGGCGTGCGCCGCTGGATCAGCGTGAGCTGGCCGGGCACATCGCGAAGCTGTCGAGGCAGAACACCACCGCGGTGGCGGGGTTCGACCTGACCTTCTCTCCGGTGAAGAGCGTCTCCACGCTGTGGGCGATCGCCGACCCGGCGGTTGCGGCGGCGATCGAACGGGCCCACAACGCGGCCGTCGCGGAAGCACTCTCGTTCGTCGAACGCACTGCTCTGTTCACCCGGACCGGCACTGGCGCGGTCCGGCAGGTTGATGTCCGTGGCTTGATCGGGACCGCGTTCGTTCACCGGGACTCCCGGGCCGGTGATCCGGATCTCCACACCCATGTGGCGGTGGCGAACAAGGTCCAGACTGTCGAGGACGGACGCTGGCTCTCCATCGACGGCAGGGTGCTGTTCAAGGCGATCGTCGCCGCCTCCGAGACCTACAACACCGCCCTCGAACAGCACCTGGCAACCGAGTTGGGGCTGCGGTTCGAGGAACGTCCCAACCCGGATCGGCGCAAGCTGCCGGTGCGGGAAGTCGTCGGGGTCGACCCAGCGTTGAACGCCCGCTGGTCCCAACGCCGGCAAAGCATCGAGGCCCGCCGACGAGTCCTGGCCAAGGCTTTCCAGCGCGACCACGGCCGTCCCCCGACCACGGTGGAAGCGATCGCGCTCGCCCAACAGGCCACCCTGGAGACCCGAGAGGAAAAGCACGAACCCCGCAGCCTCGCCGAACAACGCGCCACCTGGCACGCCCAAGCCGTCGAGGTGCTGGGCGGCGCGCCACAAATCGCAGCCATGATCCGTCGCGCCCTCCACCCCGACAAAGGCGACCGGCAGGTGTTGGACCAGCTGTGGTTCGACAAGACCGTTGCGGCGATGCTGACCCGGATGGAGGCCAACCGGTCGACCTGGCAGGACTGGCACCTGCGGGCCGAAGCGCTGCGCCAGGTCCGCGCCGCCGAGGCACCCGGCAAGCACACCGGCTGGTGGGTCGACCACCTGGTCGCCGCGGCGATCGCCCGGTCGGTCCCTGTCACCAGGACCGAGGATGGGGTCAGTGAACCGGACCCGTTGCGGCGTGCCAGCGGCGACAGTGTGTACACCGTCGCCGGCGCCCAGCTGTTCACCTCCGGCCGCGTACTGGCCGCCGAACAGCGGCTGGTCGATGCCGCCGGACGCCGCGGCGGGATGGTCGCCCACCCGACCGCGATCGACCTGGCCCTGCTGGAATCCGAGGCGAACCGGGTCCGACTCAACCCCGGCCAGGTGCTGCTGGTACGCGAAATGGCCTCCTCCGGGGCACGGGTGCAGCTGGCGATCGCACCCGCCGGATCCGGCAAGACCACCGCCATGGACGCCCTCTCCCGGGCCTGGACCGCCTCCAGCGGCAACGTGATCGGCCTCGCCCCCTCCGCTGCTGCAGCAGCCCAGCTCGGCGCCCAGATGCAGGGACACCACGACACCCTCGCCAAACTCGTCTGGGACCTCACCCCCGGACACAGCGACCTGACCACCTGGAAACAACGGATCGGGCCGAAGACCCTGGTCGTGATCGATGAAGCCGGCATGGCCGACACCGTCTCCCTCGACACCGCCGTCAACTTCATCCTCAGCCGGGGCGGCAGCGTCCGCCTCATCGGTGACGACCAGCAACTCGCAGCGATCGGCGCCGGCGGCGTCCTGCGCGACATCCAAGCCCAACACGGCGCGCTGCGGCTCACCGAACTGCTGCGCTTCAGCGACCCCGCCGAAGGCTCCGCCTCCCTCGCCCTACGCGAAGGCCACACCGCAGCGCTCGGGTTCTACCTCGACGCCCACCGCATCCACGTCGGCGACGAAGCCACCATGGCCGACGACCTGTTCGACGCCTGGAGCGCCGACAGGGAGCAGGGTCTGGACTCGATCATGCTCGCCCCGACCCGCGAACGCGTCTCCGAACTCAACCAACGCGCCCGCACCCAACGCCTCGCCGGCACCACCCCGCGTCGGCAGATCGACCTGGCCGACGGCAACCAGGCCAGCGTCGGCGACGTCATCATCACCCGGCAGAACAACCGGCTGCTGCGCGTCGCGGCGAACGACTGGGTCAAGAACGGCGACCGCTGGACCGTCACCGGCACCACCCTCCGAGGCGGCCTCCGGGCCCGCCACAACCAGTCCGGACGACACGTCACCCTGCCCGCCGACTACGTCGCCGAACAGGTCGAACTCGGCTACGCCTCCACCATCCACACCGCCCAAGGCATCACCGCCGACACCATGCACGGCCTGCTCACCGGCAACGAAACCCGGCAGCAGGCCTACACCATGCTCACCCGCGGACGACACCACAACGCCGCCTACCTGGTCGTCGTCGGCGACGGCGACCCCCACACCACCATTCGGCCCGAAGTCGTCAACCCGCTCACCCCGACCGACACTCTCCACGCCATCCTGGCCCGCGACGAATCCCCCGTCTCGGCCACCACCCAACTCCGCGACGCCAGCAACCCCGCACTCCAGCTCGGCGCTGCCGTCGCCCGCTACACCGACGCGACCAGCTTCGCCGCCAGCCACATCGCCGGCGAAGTCGGCATCCGCGGCCTCGAACGCCGCGCCGAAGAAGCCCTCCCCCGAATCACCAACGCACCCGCCTGGCCCTCATTGCGGGCCGAGCTGCTACTCGTCGAGGCCGACGGACGCGACCCCATCCAGGCGCTTGCCCGCGCCACCGCCGACCCGATCAGCTCCGCCCACGACCCCGCCGCCGTCCTCGCCTGGCGTGTCGCCGATCAGCGCCACCGCCCCGAGCGCGGCCCTCTGCCGTGGCTCGCTGGTATTCCCTCCGAACTCGCCCAACACCCCCTGTGGAACAACTACCTCACGGCCCGCCAAACCCTGATCCGGGACCTCGCCGAACAAATCCGAACACAGGATCAGGAGGCCACGCCGGCGTGGGTCGGCTCGTTGGCGTCCACTCCCCCAGCCAGCCTGATCGCCGAGGTCGAGGTGTGGCGGGCAGCCACCGGCGTCGCGGCCACCGACCTGCGCCCGACCGGAGAACGGCAGCACGCGAGTGCCGCGGCTCGCTATCAGACCCGTCTCGACCACCGTCTCCAGACCAGCCAGTCCGCAGCCCTCGACGAATGGCGCGACACCCTCGCAGCCATCTCTACCGCCGTGCTCACCGACGACTTCGCGCCCACCCTGGCGCGCAGGCTCGCCCAGCTGTCCAGCAGCGGCATCAAAACCCGCCAGCTGATCGACCAGGCCGCAGCGCAAGGCCCGCTACCCGACGACCACGCCGCCGCAGCGCTGTGGTGGCGGATGGCCCGCCACCTCACCCCAGCCGTCGCCGAAGGCACCGACACCGCCCATCGCCTCACCACCGAATGGCTCGACCAGTTCACCCAAGCCGTCAGCCACGACACCACCCAACGCATGACCGCGAGTTCGTGGTGGCCGGCCCTGGTCGCCACCATCGAACGAGGCCTGCAACGCGGCTGGCAACTCGACCAACTCCTTGCGGACGCCCGCCGCACCCCCACCGACACCCACCTCGACCCCTGCCAAGCCTGGGTCTGGCGACTCTCCCTCCTCACTGATCCCACCCCACCCGACGACGCGCTCACGTTCGGCGACGACGCACCGGCCGACCTATGGGACGGCTACATCCCCACCACGCCAGTTATCACTCCCCAGCCCGACAACTTCCCCGAGGCCGACGACCAGGCCGACCACAGCGACGGCCAGGAGCTGGAGCTGGACGCCGACCAGGCGCTCGCGATCGAAGCCATCGTGCGGCGCGGCCTGCCCGCGCCCGAACCGACCGCCGCCGAGATCAGGGCCATGCTGGAGCGCCGCGACACCTGGCACGACAGCCCACCACTCGACCGGCTCATCCACGTGAACGACCTGACCGCCGAGTACTACCAGCGCTGCTTCGCCGACAGCTGGGCCCGCGGCTACGTGACCGAACGCTTCGGCCATGACCTCGCCGGCAGCGAACTTCGTCCCGGCTACGCACCCGACAGCTGGACCGCACTCGTCACCCACCTTCGCCGCCACGGCGTGACCGATGACGACATGCTCGCCGCCGGCGTCGCCACCCGCGCTAGCACCGGACGGCTTATCGACCGCTTCCGCGATCGCGTCACCTTCCCCATCACCAACCCCGACGGCGCCGTGGTCGGCTTCGTCGCACGGCGCAACCCTCACCACAGTGACGACGACGGGCACGGACCCAAATACCTCAACACCGCCGAAACCGCCCTCTACCGCAAGGGCGACCAGCTCTTCACCGGAGGCCACCTCAGCCCCGACAAGGTCCCGGTCCTTACCGAGGGCCCCTTCGACGCCATCGCAGTCACCCTCGCCACCGGCGGCAGCCACACCGGCGTCGCCGCCCTCGGCACCAGCCTCACCAGCCAGCAGGCCGCACAGCTACGCAACCACCCGCACCAGCCGATCGTCGCCACCGACGCCGACCCCGCCGGACAAGCAGCAGCCGAACGCGACTACTGGATCCTCACCTCCCAAGGCCTCAACCCCAAGTCCGTTTCGCTCCCCGACGGAACCGACCCCGCCGACCTGGCCCGAGAAGACGCCCGCCGCCTCACCGAAGCGATCCGCGGCGCGGACCTCTTGGCCAACCAGCTCATCGACGACCGCCTCCACCACCTCACCCCCGACCAAGCAGCCCTCGAAGCCGCAAGCGTCCTCGCCGCCCAACCACCCGAACACTGGACAGCCGGAGCCGAACACATCGCCGCGAACACCGGCATGCCGGCCAGCCTGATCCGCACCGTCCTCGTCGGCATGGTCCACGCCTGGAACCAAGACCCCCGCAGAGCAGCCGACCACCAGCTCGGACGAGTCAACGAGATCAAGAAACGCCTTGCCACCCCGGACGCGGACCAAGTCCCGGCAAGCCGCAACGAACAGAACACCCTGAGCCCCCGACGCCCAGCTCCAGGGGCCAAGCCCATACCAGGCCAGGGCCGACCGAGCCCCATCACCAGATGACCTGCAGACAACCGGACGCATAATGAGCACAACACCCCGAGGAGACCGCGCATGCTCACCGCACTCCTGCCCGGCCTCGCCGCCACCGCGATCGGCGCCGTGCTCGGGATCTGGACCAGCCGCACCCTCGCCACCCTGAACTACCGACTCGACGACGAGCAGGACCTCCCGAAGCCCGGCCGGCGCTGGTGGATCATCTGGACATCCGCCCTCAGCCTCGGCAGCATCGCTGCCTGGCTCGCCGCGACCAGCAGTTGGGCGCTCGCCCCGGTACTTCTGCCCCTCGCCCTGACCGGCCCCGCGTTGGCCGCGATAGACCTCGACGTGATGCGACTACCGAACCGTATCCTCGCTCCGGTCGCCGCCGTGACCATTCTCGGGCTGGCCTCGACCGGAGTGACCGGGGGCGGATGGGCAACCGCGGTGAGCGGACTGATCGGCGGCCTGGTCGCTGGCGCCGCCTTAATGATGCTCAACCTCCTTACCCGAGGCGGAGTCGGGATCGGCGACATCAAGCTGGCCGCCATCATCGGGTCCGCGGCTGGGGCTGTCAGCCTCGCCACAGCGTGGTGGGCACTTCTCGTCGGCTCGGTGGTCGCCCTGATCTGGGCCAAGTCCATTCACCATAGGGGCCCGTTCGCGTACGGTCCGTGGCTCCTGCTAGGTGCCTGGATCGCCATTCTCGATCCAATCGGGACCCTCACGCAGGCTCTCGGAGCATAGCTGTACCACTCGCCAACGAGGTGCGTCGTTCGAATCTTCTGCTCACTGTGGGCGATGGCGAGAAGCTGCTTAGGACCTGGGCAGCACCTGCATGACCGCCTCCTCGATCAAGGCCTTGATGCCCGTAGTCTCGAGGTGCGCGGTGACCACTCGCCGGGCTTCAACGAATCGGGTAGCGTCGGGGACGGTAACAGTCGCCACTGCATCTTCAGCTTGAGCGGCGAACGCCGCGAGCTCCCGGTGGTACGGGTTGGCCGGACTGTACACGGGGATCCCGACTCGGAACACATACTTGTCGAAGTCGCGGGCGCCGAACAGCCCGACCGCCTGAAACTGCGTAACCTGGTCCAGCAAGGTGGCGGAATTGAGCACCGCCACGAGATAGCGGGCTTCGTCTATCGAGGTGCAGCCCGCCCAGTAGAGCTTGTGGTCGATCACCGACCGGTCGCTGTCCTCCAGTCGGGCCGCGGCAAGGGTGTTGCCGCTCTTGGTGTAGGCGACCCGGTGCGGGCGCACCGGGAGCTGGGCCGCCAACTGGCCGTGGTAGTCCATGCGCTGCAACAGAGGTGCGGTTTCTGTTGTGACCCGGCCAGCGGCCCAAACGGCCTCGACGGCGCTCCACCATTCCGCGAGCGCAGGGTGGTCGGCGATGCGGGCCTCGCTGAGGATCTGGGTGCTGTCGGCCGGTAGCACCACTTGACGTGGCGGGAGGGTCCGGTAAGGAAGCACCGTTTCGCCCAGGTGCGCACCAAGGAGGAACTCAGCTTCGACAATTCCCTCCAACGAGGTCATCGACTTCCAGGGCTGCTTCTCCTGGCGGCTACGCGCGGACGTGACCTGTATCCTCCCGGCGCCCGCGCCGAGCGGTCCGTTCGCGACCTGATCGACGAACAACAGCATGCGTGGCACCAGAATCGCGCCCTGCCGGAACGCGGTCTCATACGCGGACGCCCCAGAGGATCCCGCCTCGATTGCGGCGATCGGCCGCGGCCGCCCGGGAGAGGCCGGGCTGTGGCGTCGCGGCGCGTTCCAGGGGGTGGCAGTGGCCGGCATCGGGACGGCGTTCTCGGTAAGCCGTCCGCGAACCACGCAGGAGGTCATGGGGAACAGGTTGCGGATGCTGGACAGATCCCACGGTTCGTCGAACGAGACCTGAAGGGCTGGGGAATCGTCACTGTTCCAGTTGGCTGCCCGGAACCCGGTGTGAGGCCGACGGCTCAACGTGCCGAACGGCATGACGAACCCAAACCGGCCCCCATCGATCAGGTACAGCTCGATCGAACGGGTGACAAAGAGGGTTGACAGGTCCCGCGCCGACGCTCCGAGCCCGCCGACAAGCAGCTGGCGCGGGCGTGCCAGTTCCTTGTAGCGAGTCTGCATCGCGGCGGTCATCTTCGAGTAGCGCAGCCACGGCGGATTACCCACGAGCACGTCGACCCGGTTGCTCGGCAGCGCCAGCCACACGGGCCGAGCCAGATTCCGCACGTAGTAGCCCCAGATTCGGTCTCGTTGGGACCGCTGCAGCCCGATCCAGGTCTCGAACGTGTCCAGGAGCACCTGCCGGTCCGCCTCATTGGTGATTCGATGCCTGTTCAGGATCGGGGCGAGAAGTCGTGCGCTGTGCTTGCCCGCCCTGCTGACTTGGGACACGGTCTTGTTCACGGCGGCGGCCATGTCGTTGACGAGCGAATCGAACAGCGGCCCGTCGGCCCACACCTGCGATGGAAACACCAGGTCATCCGCAAACAGAGACCCGCCGCCGCCGGAGATCAGATCCTCCGAACTCGTGGAGATCGTCAGCGCATCTTCGCTCGTGAACAGATCCTGATGCCGCTCCCACTGCAGAGAGTCGCCCAGGAATACCGGAATCCGCAGCGCGCCTCGGTCGTTGGCGTTCAGTCGGTCTGTTCCGATAGCCATCAGGTAGGTCACTCTCGCAAGCGTGACCGCGACCGGATGTATGTCGATCCCGAACACATGCTCGGCGGCTGACAACGCAGCTTGGCCAGCACCCATTCCAGTGGCGTCGACGGCCGCGAGATGGGCCTTCACAGCGTGGAACACGAACGTGCCCGATCCGCACGACGGGTCAAGCACCCGTTGCTGTGCTGGGTCGGTCACCCGGTCGGCCACCATCAGAGCGGCGAGCCAGTCGGCCGTGTAGTACTCGCCAAGCGATTCCCGGTCCTGCTGCTCGATCACCGACTCGTACAGCACCTTCAGCACGTCATGTTCGACAGACGACCAGTCGAACCTGGCGACCCGGCGGGCGATGTCACTAACAAGGTCTTGGCCGCCGGGCAGTGTGATGGGCCAGTCAAAGAAGTCCTGTTCGACGACGCCGTAGATCTGGCGGCGGCTGAACTGCTCGCCGGAGACCAGGTCGTTGACGGAGAGGCCCGTGGTGATATTGAACCCGACGATGGCGTGCGCGATCGCTTCTGCGGTTATCACCAGGAGTGTGTGGTTGACGAACAGCTTCGCGTCGTCGGCAAACGCGTCGCCGTATGCGGTCTTGAGTAGCTTCGACCACAGCTCCCGCTTCAGCCGAACCTCCGGGTCATGCGCGGCCGCTTCGAGCATCCCGGCGAGCACAGCATGGTCGAACCGGTGCGCTGGCGACTGGGCGCCGAGCAGTTCCTCGATCGTCATCAGCGTGGGCCGCACCTGCGTGCGGGTTGCCATGATGGACTCCAGCCACACCGCCAGCCTCTCGGCGTCCGGTGCGGTCTCCGACATACGCAACTCGGCGACCCGCTCAACCCGGCCGCCGTCGACGAGCCGGTACAACAGCCAAGTTGCCCCGTCTGTAAGGACACCAGCGAACCGGCCGCCGAGGTCGGCCTCGCGCTGGGCGAGATAGCCGGCGAGCTGGACCTCTGCGTCGGGCAGGACACGGCCTCTTCGTAGATCTCGCTTCACTTCGATCACAAGGTGTCCGACCTCGACGTCGATCCGGCGGCGAGTTCCGTCACCGACCTGCGATTCGCGCTTCACAACCTCGTGCTCATCCAGATTCAGGCCCGCGATCAACAGCAACATCGCAATGTCAGCCTGAAGGTCGGCCTCGGTGCGAACCGGATCTCGCCGCACGATCCGAAATACAGTGTCTTCAACAATCGCCACGGTATGAGCATCCCAGAAGCGCCACTTCCGGCATGTCCGGCACGGCCGTGTCGCCGCACCCATCCCCTCAGGGCCATGAAGGCACGTTCACGGAGGGCATCTTCCGCCGAGATGAATCCGAGCCTGCTGGCTCCTCCCGCGCCGTTCTCATTCGCTACTTGCACGTCGCCCGGAGACCGGGGGAGGTGCGCCGCCACCATGGTTTGCCCGCCAGGCCACACAAGCCGAGCGACAACCGGCCGGCCGCGGCCTGAGCGCTCGCGCTTGAACCGCGTGTGGTCGCCAAACGCGGCGCAGGGCGCTCGACACGCCGCTCCGCCCTTCCCGCCGCAACAGGTCTTCGGAGCTTGCGGTCCCGGCTGCCTGGTTACGCCGAGCGATCCGGGGAACTTGACTACGGAAGTGTCAGTGCTCCACGTCAGACTGGTGTCGTGACAACCTTGGGACGACCCCGCAAAGGGGGCTTTGCGCGGCCCGTAGAGCCCGATGGCGTGCTGCAGCGATTTGAGCGAGACGGCGTGAGCGTCGCAGTTCTCAACCCGCGGCTGAGTCGGGACGAGGCGCAGCGACGGATCGAAGACAGTGCGCGCGCAGCCGCTGATCGCGCGGTCGGCTTCAGCGAATCGTTGGTGCAACTGCTGACCACATCAAATCCTTTGGGTGCCTACTTGCATCTGGTCGCGTACGAGCAGTTGACACGAAGAGCGCCGGTCGGCGAGGTGCACGGACTCGAGGCCGGTGTCGAGTTCATCGGCGGACTGGTGACCTCCATGTCTCCGGAGACCATCGCCGCCGGACTGGACAGGCCAATCTCGGCCAAGCTCATTCAGCAACTGATCGACACCCTGCAGGCTTTCATGAGCAACGAGAGTGCGGCCAACTTCGCGGCTCTGGGCACCGACGATCCTCGGCACGCGGAAGCACGACTCCTTCTGACCCTTGAGCAACAGTTCGATCGCACCGCTGGCTATACGCAGCACCTGCGCCGGATTGTGTCGGCGATCCTGGGGCCGCTCGATGACGCCACCGAAGACACCCTCGGCATCCGTCCGCTCCAAGTCCTGGCCGCCGCCGAGGCACACACCAGTCAGGTCGAGCAGCTCAACGAAGACCCTGGTCTTGAGCCAAAAGACCTGGGAAGCGCAATTACCGGGTTCTTGGGGGCAATGGCGAGAGCGTCCGGAAGGGATCCTGTAGCCGGCATTGCGCGGGATCTCCGGATAAGCGCTGATCGGGCTCAGCTGCTTCTGGACGCGATATCGACACCCGCCGGGTCGCAGAAGGTCACCTCGTTGGTCTCGGAGAATCGGCTGCGCTGCTTTCCGGTCATCAAGGTGGGCGATCGTCGGGTGTGGTCCCACCCGTACGACTTCCTCCATGAGGCGCTCGACTGGTTCGATCAATACCTGCTCGAACACGACGCCGTTAAGCTGCGTAACCGGCTTTCGCGACTGCGTGGCGAGGTCACGGAGGACGTGGTCGAGTCCGAGTCCGTCAGGCTCTTCGGCCGTCAGCGCGTGTACCGCAATCTCGAGTACCAACTCGCTGATGGGACGTGGGCGGAGACCGATGTCGTGGTGGACCTGCCCGGCATCATGATCGTCTGCGAGGCTAAAGCGAGAAGGCTCACGCCAAGGGGCCGTTCCGCCGCGCCGGACCGAGTGCGTACAAAGTTCGACGAACTGGTTGTGGAGCCCCTGGCCCAGGCCGAGCGCACACGCTCGGCGTTGAGGGGCGGCTCCTCGTTCCGCACCAAGGGAAAGCGACCGGTCCACTGGTCCTCCACACCAGACAGAGTGATCAGGGTGGTCGTCTCGCTGGATCGAGTCGACCCGTTCGCGATGGAAATCGCTGACCTCGATGCAGAGCAAAGGGATGCTTGGTTCGTGAGTCTGGCTGACTTCCTGAGCGTGGTCGGGCTCGTGGATGATCCCGCGGCTCTGCTCGCCTACGTCATGAACAGGATCGACCAGACGGTCCACGGAGCTCCCCGGATCTATATGGAGTCCGACGCACTCGGCGCATGGCTGGATCGCCGGGAGGGCGCATGGGAGGTCGCCGAGGACGAGCACGCCTCCCGGGAGTACGACTCGGACGCGATCAACGGCTACTACACGGCGCAGGACATGCACGGTCGCCACCCAGATCGAATCGCCGAGCCCGATCCGATTCCACTCGGCGTGCCTGAGGAGGTGACTGCGTTCCTCGCGGACCTGCTCGATGCCGGTGAATCAGGTTGGGCTGCAGCTGCTCAGGCAGTCTTCGGGGTGAAGCCTGGCGAGTGGTCGGTCGTCGCCCAAGACCTGAAGCGAGTCGGCCGGCCGGTGCGGACCCACACACAGCGGCGCGCCCAGAGACGGTTGGCAAGCGGTCACGTCATGGCCTCCGGGCTCTGGGTCATCGTCGGGGATCATTCAGCGTTCGAGTCGGAGGGCAAACCGTTCATCCTTCGGGTTGGGCCGAGCCAGCAGCGACAGCGCGGAGCCTGTGTCCAGTCCAGGGCCCGTGCGCTCCATGGCGAAGACTGAACACCAGATTGGGCGCCGGTGGGGATGCTCACGTTTCATGACACGGCTCAACTAGCCGCTGAAGACCTGCGCCACACTCCACCCCTGCCGGCACTACGGCCGTGATCGACTCGCCTGGCGCCTTGGTCGTGGGGCGCATGTTGTCAGGCCGCGACGAGCCCTCAGCAGGTTCTCGTCCTTCATGTTCTCGCGCACAGCAAGACGGCTCAGGATGCGCTGCTGGGTCTCGGCCGTCCAGAAGATCTTGAGGTGTGCTCGCGCCCGGGTGATCGCCGTGTAGAAGATGCTGTGCGAGATTCGCTCCTCGTTGGCGTCGGTGATCACGACCTTGACCGAGTCGTACTCGAGTCCTTGTGCTTTGTGGATCGACACTGCGTATGCGATCTGGAACGGGATGATCGTGCCGATCGTGTCGTCGTCGTCGTCGGTGTCGGCCCGCTCGAAGATGTCGAACTGAACGGTCGAGCCCTGGATCCAGCGCAGCCCCGTGCCGACCACGTCGTCTGGGCTGACGTCGCAGTCCAGATCGACGTCGAAGGTGATGCGGCCCGGGACGCGATCGATCTGGACGATCCTGCCCTTCAGGTTATTGAAGACAACCGGCCGGAAGCGGTCGACCTCGTTGAACAAGATGGGATCGCCGATCTTGTAGGTTGACTCGCCCCACGGCACCGATGGGTTCGGGTTGCCTGCCTGCAGGAAGCGGTTGACGTTGTTGATGCCGTACAGGCCGTCGTAGTTCAGGCACAGGACGATCTCGTCGTCGCTGTCCTGCTGGAACAGTGAGTCGCCGAGTACAGCCGAGTAGCCGTTCTGGGCGAGCGACTCTTCGATGCGATCGTCGAGCTTGCGTACCCTGTCCCACAAGGTGACGAGCGCCTGGTCGGTGGTCCTGAACGGCCTTGTGAGTTCGAACACGGACTCCGGTGGGATGTATGAGCGGATCGTTCCGAACCAGTTGCCGAACTCGATGGATTCGATCTGGTAGACGTCACCAACAAGCACGAGCAGGTCGAAGGAGGTGTTTTCCAGCACCTCGAGCAGCGCCTTGTTTCCGACGGTGCTGCACTCGTCGATCACGAGAACGCCGTAGTGGGATGAGTCGGCGCTCATGGTGTGACTCTTGATGGTGCTGAACCAGCTGTTCGGTGCCTCCACCCGGCGTCTGAGGTTCTCCACTGCGGGGTGCGTGTGCGCCAAGAACAGCTTTTGTTGGTCGGAGAAGTAGCGCGCGATGTGGTTGATCATCGTCGACTTGCCGGTGCCCGCGGCCCCGTAGATGACCGCGACCTTGGAACACTCGAACAGCGCCTTCAGTGCGTCAGCCTTCAGCGGGTCATCGATGAGGTGTGGGTTCCGATCGAGCCACGCCTGCACGTCCCGGTGGTGTTTGGGCACACCTTCCGACGCGATGGCCTGGAGCTTCTCGACGATCGCGACCGTGTCGTCTTCGTACCCGGTCATGAACACGTGCCCCATGTCGTGGACGAGTGTGCGCGGCGCGTGCCGACGAGTCGGTGGGAGGGCCCGGTTGTAGCGGGCGATCAGGGCGTCGACGTCACCGAAGTTCTCAAGCTCTGCTCCGGGGGTGTAGATACAACCGAGTTGCTCGACGTTGTTCCTCACACGTCGCGCGAGCAGTTCGTGGGAGTGGGAGTCGGCATCGAAACACTCGGCGAGGTCCGCGAAGCGAGGGTTGTGGCCACGAGGCGACGTGCAGAACGGCATAGTGTCGAACGGGCTGGAGCTCGACGTGACCCTGAGGTTCGACATCCAGCCGTTCGGGGTCGGATCCCGCTGTGCCTTGATGACTTCGTTGTTCATGCGCAGCATCAGGTACCGCAGCAGCCGAGACCCGGCAGAGCCGCTGCGAATCCGGGATCTCGCCTGGTCGAGCACACGGAAGATGAGCGGGCTTCTGTTGGATGTGCTGAGCGCCCAGACCCTGACCTGCTGGTATGCCGCATCGGGCAGGTCCACGAGGTCGAGCAGGCTCGATCGGGTCTCGGTGAGGTATCTCATGAGGCGCCGGTACTCGGCGTGAGACGAACGCACATCGTCGGAGACCGGGGAAAACAACGAGGAGAAGTTGTCGAACTCGCATGGACGGATCGACACCTCCCATGCGCTGATGAGCAGGACCGGCATCGTTCGGCCGAGCACCTCGATGGTGTCGCCGACCAACTCGAGTTGGGCCGCGTACTTGTCGGTGACGTCAAGATCGGTGAATCCGATGAGGCGGTCGAACTTGCTCGTCCTGTTGTGGGCGAGCGCGAAAGTCACCTCGTAGTAGATGCGCCCGCCGACGAAGAACGGCCGGGAACTGTGCAGGTAGTACCGCTCACGTCGCGGGCTCGCGGCGGGTGTCATCCGCGCTGCATCTATGCGGGCGGCGATCTTCTCGTAGTAGTCGCGCAGGGACGGATCAAGATCGACCGGAAAGTCCTCGAGATTGCCAAGGATCGAGATACCGAGTTGGGTCTGTGCAAGATCCCGAGTGCGAAGCAAGAACTCGTAGTACTTGAGCATCAAGCGCTCAGACGGGTCACGATCTAGCGTGTAGTGCGACACGCTGGCCTGAAGCAGCCCGTGGAACCTGCTCAGCAGCCTGAAGTTGGCCCTCGGCCGCACGAAGTCGGATGCTGGGCCCACCTGATCGAAATGGAACGTTGCTGCACCATCGTTGAGGTGCGCCCAAACCATGAGGCCCTCAACGAGGTTGCGGAGCTGTCCAAGGACGTTCTGAGAGAGGAAGCCGCGGTCATCGGCCGTGGCCTCGATGTTCTGGCAGATCACCCTGTCGGCGCTGCGCACCTGTTGTGCTACCGAGGCCATTCCACTCTCGCTCCTCCGAAGGTCCGGCCGGCCCGCTCGACCCACGCCCGGTCCGTCAAGCATGTCCCACATCAGAGCTCGGTCGGACGCGCAGCGCCGGACGATGGCAGCTTCGACATGCCCCGCGTGTCGCGATATGAACCCCACGACCAGTCAGTCGTTGTCGGGTGTCAACGCCGGCTGAACTTTCACCCCTTATCGTCCGGATGAGTATTGATCCCTGGCGGACCCACACCGAGGTGGGTGCCAGGCGTCGTGCTTCAGCGGGAAAGGCCGGGTGTGTGTGGAGTGGGAACCTCATTCGGGTGCGGCCAAGCGGCACACCTGGCTACGCGCCCGATGACGTCCGGCCACGCATCCGGTTCGGAGACGACTTCCCGTCGCTCTCCGACCCAGGGGGCAGCTAGTCCGGCAGGACCTCACCGGTGGCGGCGTCGATCTGGTTGCCCTGGTCGTCGACGATACGCAGCCTTGGCCGGTGCCCGGGGAGTTCGGTGAGCCCGGCGATGTCGGCGTCGTAGGACCGTTGCCGTTCCCGGGTGGCGGTTTCGCTGGTGTAGCGGGTGTACCGAGATCGTCCGGGCCAGGGTTTGTGGTCTTCTTCGCACAGGGTGCGGGTGCGGAGTTTGAGGCGGTCGGTGAAGGCGGGGATGGTGTAGCGGTGCCATTCTTCGAGGCTGTTGCTGCTGGTGTCGATGCTGGCGCGGCGGCG
>JAIUOS010000047.1 GCA_020161755.1 Actinomycetota bacterium | reverse complement strand
AACACCGACATGACCGTGCACCTGAACAAGCCGATCGCCATGGAGGACGGCCTGAAGTTCGCCATCCGCGAGGGTGGCCGGACCGTCGGCGCCGGCCGTGTGACCAAGATCATCAAGTGATCCTGGCCTAGGCACTCCGAACGGCCCCCGCACCTCGGTGCGGGGGCCGTTCTGCGTCCCCGTCCGGGCGCGGACGCTGCGCTAGGCTGCCGAGCCTCACCCGATCGTCTGCGAGGCACTCATGCAGATCACCGCGCACCCGCTGCGTCCCATGGCCGGACGCGACCCCGAGCAGGGCCACCGCGTCTCGACGCCGTTGGAGCTGCTCTACGACCTGACGATCGTGGTCGCGTTCGGGGCGGCCGGCAGCGAGTCGGCCCACGCGCTGGCGGCGGGGGAGTTCTGGCCCGGTGTGGTCGGCTTCGCCGTGACGATCTGGGCGGTCGTCTGGTGCTGGATCAACTACACGTGGTTCGCCTCGGCCTACGACACCGACGACTGGTTCGTGCGGCTCGCCGTGCTGGTCCAGATGGTCGGGGTGGTCATCCTCGCGCTCGGTATCCCCGACATGTTCGCCGGGCTCGCGCACGGCTGGGAACTCGACGCGCGGGTCACCGTGGCCGGGTACGTCGTGATGCGGGTCGCGATGGTCGCGCTGTGGCTGCGGGCCGCGAGAGGGCACCCGGAGCGGCGCGCCACCGCCCTCACCTATGCCGTCGGTGTGAGCCTCGCCCAGGCCGCCTGGGTGGCGCTGGTGATCTGGCTGCACCCGCCGTTCCCGGTGTGGCCGTTCGTGTTCGTCGCGATCTTCCTCCTCGAACTGTCGACGCCGTGGCTCGCCGAGCGGAAGGGCGGGACGCCGTGGCACCCGCACCACATCGCCGAGCGGTACGGGCTGCTGGCGATCATCGCGCTCGGCGAGTGCGTGATCGGGACGACCGCCGCGGTGCAGGCGCTGGTCGCCGAGCACGGCTGGGCACCGGAGGCCGCGGCGATCGCCCTGGTCGGCGTCGGGCTCACCATGGGCATGTGGTGGCTCTACTTCGCGATGCCCACCGGTGACCTGCTCGCCGCGGACCGTCGCCGCTCGTTCGTCTGGGGCTACGGGCAGCTGCCCGGCTACGCGGCGATCGCCGCCGTCGGCGCGGGGCTGCACCTGGCCGCGTACTTCGTCGACGGCGACAGCGTGCTCGGCGCGGTCGGCACGATCGTGGCGACGGCGGTGCCGCTGGCGGCCTTCGTGCTGCTCACCATCGGGCTGTTCCACTACATCGACGGGCAGGTGAAGCCGGCCGCCCTCCTCGCCGTGGGCATCGGGATGCTGGGGCTGGTCGCGGCCGTGGGCTCCGCGGCGGCCGGCGCGCCGCTGTGGGTGTCGCTGGCGCTGCTGCTCACCGCCCCCTGGTCGCCGGTGATCGGCCTGGAGATCGCGGGCCGGCGGTGACCATCCACCGCAGCCACCCCTTCGCCGACCCGCCGTCGGCGCGGGACGCCGTCCGCGCCTTCCGGGGCAGGCTCGCGTCCGGGGTGACGCTGTGGACGGCCCACGGCGAGCGCCGGCCGGCGGGGCTGACGGTGTCCTCGGTGCTGGTCGCGCACGGCACGCCGCCCCGCGTCCTGGCGCTGCTGGACCCGCTCGCCGACCTCGTCGAGGCCCTCGTGGCGTCCGGACGGGCGGCGGTCGCCATCCTGGGCCACGACCGGGCACGGCTGTCCGACATCTTCGCCGGCGAGGCCCCCGCCCCGGGGGGCGCGTTCCGGCAGGCCGCGTTCACCGACACCGCGTGGGGTCCGGTGCCGACCGGCACGCCGACCTGGGCGGGGGTGCGCCTGGAGGGCACCGCGGAGGTGGGGCACTCCCTGCTGGTCACCTGCGTGGTCGAGGCGGTCACGACCGGGGACGACGCCGACCCGCTGGTGCACTACCGCGGCCGCTACCACCGGCTCGGTTGAGGGCGAGACCTCAGAGCTGGATCTCCAGGTCTGCACGGGTCGGGGGGTTGGCGCCCGGGCGCGAGACCGTGATCGCCGCGCAGGCCAGCGCCCGCTCGACGGCCGCGGTGATGGCCGGCCACTCCGCGAAGCGCAGGCGCTCCCGCGCGTCCGGCCCGCCCAGCAGGCCCGCGTCCAGCAGCCCGGAGACCAGTCCCGACATGAACGAGTCACCGGCGCCGACGGTGTCGGCGACGACGGTGGGCAGGGTCGGGAACCGTTGCAGCTCGCCGCCGGCGAGAACGACCAACTCGTCGCCGCCCTGGGTCACCGCGCAGACGGACGGGCCGAGCGACGCCCAGTGCGCGAGCACCTGGGTGACCGGGGTCGTGCCGTACAGCCAGCGGACGTCCTCCTCCGACGCCTTCACCACGTCGGCGAGGGCGATCAGCCGCTCGATCACCGGACGCGCCTCGTCCGGGCTGCCCATCAGGGTCGGCCGGGCGTTCGGGTCGTAGGAGACGGTGGCGTGGTCGCGGGCCGCGCGCACGATCTCCAGCACGGCGTCGCCGCCGGGGGAGAGCGTGGCGCCGATCGAGCCGGTGTGCAGGTGCCCGCCGTCCGCCACTTCCACGGTGGCCGGGTCGAGGCGCCACTCCAGGTCGAACTCGTAGGTGGCCACGCCGGCGGCGTCCAGGTGCGCGGCGGCGGTCGGGGTGCGGGTCGCGTCCGTGCTGCCCGGGGTCAGCTCGACGTGCTCGGCGGCCATCAGGTCGGCGATCCGGCGTCCGCGGTCGTCGGTGCCGATGTGGGTGGCCAGCCGGGTGTCGTGGCCGAGCCGGGCGAGGCCGATGGCGACGTTGGCGGGGCTGCCCCCGACGTGCTCCACGCTGTCGCCGTGGACGTCGATGACGATGTCGATCAGCGCTTCACCGACGACGGTCACGGATGGGTTCATGGCCCATACCTTAGGGCCGAACCCGGCCGCGTCACCCCTGGCGCTTCTGGATGGCCGCCCACTCGTCGCGCAGGCCGACCGTGCGGTGGAACAGCCCCGGGACGGTCGGGTCGGCGGCGTAGTAGCCGAGGCGCTCGAACTGCAGCACCTGGCCGGGCGCGGTGTCGCCGACCGCGGACTCCGCATGCCCGGTGACGACGGTCCGGGAGCCCGGGTTCAGGTCGTCGAGGGGTTCGCCGGTGGCCTCGCCGGGTACCGCGGCGGTGAACAGCCGCTCGTACAGCGCGACCGTGATGTCGATCGCGTGCGGGGCCGAGACCCAGTGCATGGTCGACTTCACCTTGCGCCCGTCGGGGGCGTCGCCGCCGCGGGTGGCCGGGTCGTAGGTGGCGTGGACGGCCGTCACCGCGCCGTCGGCGTCCTTCTCGACCGAGGTGGCGGTGACCAGGTAGGCGCCGCGCAGCCGCACCTCGCGTCCGACCGTGAGCCGGAAGAACTTCGGCGGCGGCACCTCGGCGAAGTCGTCGGCCTCGATCCACAGCTCGCCGCTGAACGCGACCTGGCGGGTGCCGTCGGCCGGGTTCTCCGGGTTGTTGGCCACTTCGAAGTACTCCACGACCGGTGCGCCGGACGCGTCGGTCGGCCAGTTGTCGATGACCAGCCGCAGCGGGTGCAGGACGGCCATCCGGCGCTGCGCGGTGGCGTTCAGTTCGCGCCGGACGTAGGACTCGAGCGCCTCGATGTTCTGCCGGCTGTTCGTCCGGGTGGTGCCCACCTCGGTGCAGAACGCGCGGATCGCGGCCGCGGGGTAGCCGCGGCGGCGCAGGCCGCGCAGCGTGGGCATGCGCGGGTCGTCCCAGCCCTCGACGGTGCCGTCGGCGACCAGCTTGGCCAGCCGGCGCTTGCTGGTGACGGTGTGGGTGAGCTCGAGGCGGGCGAACTCGATCTGCCGGGGCTGGTCACCGGGCAGCGGCAGGTGCTCGAGGTACCAGTCGTACAGCGGACGGTGGGTGTCGAACTCCAGCGTGCACAGCGAATGCGTGACCCCTTCGATCGCGTCGCTCTGGCCGTGCGCCCAGTCGTAGGTCGGGTAGATGCGCCACTCGTCGCCGGTGCGGAAGTGGTGGCTGTGACGGATGCGGTACATCACCGGGTCGCGCAGCGCCATGTTCTCGTGCTGCATGTCGATCTTCGCCCGCAGCACCTTCTCCCCGTCCGCGAACTCGCCGGCCTTCATCCGCCGCAGCAGGTCGAGGTTCTCGGCCGCGCTGCGGGTGCGGTAGGGGCTGTCGACGCCCGGCTTGCCGAAGCCGCCGCGCTGGGCCGAGATCGTCTCGGTGTCCTGGTCGTCGACGTAGGCCAGGCCCTCCTCGACCAGGCGCTCGGCCCAGGCGTACAGCTGGCCGAAGTAGTCGGACGCGTGCAGCAGCGCGGCGGGGTGGTAGCCCAGCCATTCGATGTCGGCCACGATCGAGTCGACGAACTCGGTCTCCTCGGTGTCGGGGTTGGTGTCGTCGAGGCGCACGTTGCACAGGCCGTCGAAGTCCTCGGCGATGCCGAAGCTGACCGCGATCGCCTTCGCGTGGCCGATGTGGAGGTAGCCGTTCGGTTCGGGCGGGAACCGGGTCTGGACCCGTCCGGCGTAGGTCCCCTGCTCGTTGTCGCGCCGGATCAGGTCGCGGATGAAGTCGTTGGCAACGGGCTGGGTCATGGCGACGAAGTTAGCACGCTGCCCGCCGCCGTCCTCACCGCCACCGTCCAGCGCCGAACGCCACCGTTCCGGTCATTCGCCCCCGCCCAGGGCGAGGCGAATGACCGAAACGGTGGCGTTCGGCGAGACGGTAGTCTGATGCGGCCATGACGACCCGTTCAGCCAGCCCAGCCCGCCTCCGCGTAGCGCCCTCGCCGACCGGCGATCCGCACGTCGGAACCGCGTACATGTCCCTGTTCAACCTCGCCTACGCCCGGGCCACCGGGGGAGCGTTCGTGCTCCGCATCGAGGACACCGACCAGGCGCGGTACGTGGCCACCTCCGAGCAGCAGATCTATGACACGCTGCACTGGCTCGACCTCGACTGGAGCGAGGGCCCTGACATCGGCGGCCCGTACGCGCCGTACCGGCAGTCCGAGCGGCTGGACACCTACCGTCCCTACGTCGAGCAGCTCATCGCCGACGGCCACGCCTACTACTGCTGGTGCTCGACCGATCGGCTGGCCGGGCTGCGGGCCGAACAACAGGCGTCCAAGGCGTCGGTGACCGGCTACGACCGGCTGTGCCTGGGCATGACCCGCGAGGAGCGGGCCGTGCTGCCGGGCTTCAGCGAGACGCCGGTGGTGCGCATGCTGATCCCCGACGACGTGGAGCTGACCTTCACCGACCTGATCCGCGGCGAGGTGAGCGCCCCGCGTCCGGACGACCAGGTGGTCCTGAAGGCGGACGGCTTCCCGACCTACCACCTGGCGGTCGTCGTGGACGACCACCTGATGGCCATCACCCACGTGGTGCGCGGCGAGGAGTGGATCTCGTCCACCCCCAAGCACCTGCTGCTGTACCGGTGGCTCGGTTGGGACGAGCCGGCGTTCGCGCACATGCCGCTGCTGCGCAACACCGACAAGTCGAAGATCTCCAAGCGCAAGAACCCCGCCGCGCGGCTGACCTGGTTCCTCGAGCAGGGCTACCTGCCGGAGGCGCTGCGGAACTTCCTCCAGCTGCTGGCCTACCCGCCGGTCCACGAGGGCAGCGACGTGGCGAGCTTCGAGGAGTTCGTGGGCGCGTTCGACTGGGCGAAGGTGAACACCACCGGCCCGATCTTCGACCTCACCAAGCTGAATTCGCTCAACGGCCACTACATCCGGGCGCTGTCGCCGGCCGAACTGGCCCGCCGCGTCGAGGAGTACGCGAAGCGTGAGGGCCGGTGGAGCCCGCAGCTCGATGAGCGTCGCGACCTGCTGGTCGCCGCCGTCCCGCTGGTGCAGGAGCGGCTGGTGCTGCTGGGCGAGGCGCTGCCGAAGCTCGCCTACCTGTTCACCCCGGACGCCGACCTGGTGGTCGAACCGGAGGCGCTGGCGAAGGCCGGCGAGGACGCGCCGGCGGTCGTCTCCGCGGCGCTGGCCGCGCTCGAGGCGCTCCCGGAGTGGACGACCGACGCGATCCAGGCCGCGCTGCGCGAGGCACTGGTCGAGGGCCTCGACATCAAGCCGAAGTTCGCGTTCGGTCCGGTGCGGATCGCGATCACGGGTTCGACCGTGTCGCCGCCGCTGTTCGAGTCGATGGAACTGCTCGGACGGGACGCGAGCCTGGCCCGGCTGCGGAACCTGGCCGCACTGCTGTGAGCGTCGTCGCCGTCTTCGGGGGCCGCAGCGAGATCGGGCTGGCGGTGGCCACCCGGCTCGCTCCCGGCGCCACCGTGGTGCTGGCCGCCCGCCCCGGACCGATGGACGCCGCGGTCGAGGCCTGCCGCGCCGCGGGGGCCGTCCGGGTGGAGACGGTCGAGTTCGACGCCGACGACATCGCTGCGCAGGCCGGCGTGGTGGACGCGATCGAGGACGAGGTCGGCCCGATCGACGTCGCCGTGCTCGCCTTCGGCGTCCTCGGCGACCAGGCCAGGGCCGAGAGCGACCCGGTGTTCGCCGCGTCCGTGCTGCACACCGACTTCACCGCCCAGGCGGCGCTGCTGACCACCTTCGCCGACCGGATGCGGACGCGGGGGAGCGGCACGCTGGTCGCGTTCTCCTCGGTGGCCGGCGCCCGGGTGCGGCGCCCGAACTACGTGTACGGCTCGGCCAAGGCCGGCCTGGACGGGTTCGCGTCCGGCCTCGCGGACGCCCTGCACGGCAGCGGGGTCCACCTGGTCATCGCCCGGCCCGGGTTCGTGATCGGCCGGATGACCGAGGGGATGTCCCCGGCACCGTTCTCCTCGACCGCCGACCAGGTCGCGGACGCGGTCGTCGCGCGCATCCGGTCGGGCCGGGGCGTCGACCTGTGGATCCCCGGCTACCTCGGCGCGGTCATGGCGCTCACCCGGTTCGTGCCGCGTCCGGTCTGGCGGCGGATGCCCCGCTGACTCAGCGGGCGAAGGCGCGCCCCCACGCCTCGTAGGTGGTTCCGTTGCCGTCCTCGAACCCGGGAACCGAGGACCAGTGGGTGCTCGCCGACATCTTCTTCCCATCACTGCGCATCGCGAAGCCGACCGGCGGCGACGGAAGTTGGCGCTTCTCACCGGGAACGCCGATCAGGAGCGTGTCGCGTGAAGGGGACGTCCGCAACACGCCCAGGGCGGCGCCGAAGTCGTCGGCCGTCTCCGCGGTGCCCGGCACGCCCTTGGTGTCCTGGGTCAGGGTGCGGTAGAGCGGCCTGCTGAAGTTGGCGACCGTCACCGAACCGGCTGAGGCCTTGCCGACGGTCTCGGTGGCGCTGATCGCGATGTCGTAGGAGCCGGACGCGGTGAGTCCGCGGGTGACCAGCACCTCGTAGCCGAACTGGTCGCCGCTTTCGTTGGTGCCGACCACGCCCGGGGTGTCCTGGTTGATCGCCCGGTAGGCCGTCCAGGTCGACGTGGACTCCTTCCACAGCAGAGGTTGCACCTGTCCGGTGGCGACGGCTTTGCCGATGCTCTCGCCAGACGCACCGATCGCGAGCCGGCCGTCGCGGAAGCTGATCGAACCACCGAAGAAGTCGCCGGACTCCGCGTGCCCTGGTATCCCTGGGCTGTTCTGGGTGAGCGTGGTGCGGTACGTCATCGTCACCGGATCGGCGGCGCTGGAGCTGAACATGTAGACCCCGCCTGCCAGGATCTTGCCCGACACCTTCAGTTCGCCGTTCCCGACCGCGATCGTGCGACCCGAGGACGCCACCGAGAGGTTCCCGTCCGCGCCGCGGGCGGTGAGGTCGAAGACCCGCGGCGTCCCTGGAGTCCCGCTCGCATCGAGGGTGAAGACGTCGAGGAACTGGTGGGCCTCGCAGCACCCCTCCTCCGCGTCATAGGTCCAGCCGGCCACCGCGACCTGGGAGATCCCGTCGTGCCGTAGGGCGGTGGCGGTCACCTCGAGGCGCTCCTCGGGCCCGGGCAGCGACGCCTGGGGAAGGTCCAACGTGGCCGTGCCGGCGCGTCCCAGGCCGTCGTGCGAGCCGAAGACGAGCGTCGTTCCGCCGACCACCGCGTCGGCGCAGGTGTCGCCGTTCAGGTCGGCGTTGACCAACTCGCCGTTGGTCGCACCCTCTCCGACCCAGTAGCGCGCGAGCGTGTCGCTGGGGATCACGGTGAACGGGGTGTCGTGCTCGCCGGCGACGGCTCGCTCGACGCTGACGGCGAGGTCGGCACCGCCGTCCCCGTCGTAGTCCCCGGCCACCGGAGTGCCCGCTTCGCATACGGCGGCCGGGGCGGCCGACGCTGACGGGACGGCCGTCAGGCCGACGGCGCCGAAGCTGAGGACGAGGGCATGGGCCGAGGCGGCGCTGAGGAGCAGTCGGTGTACGCGGAACTGTGACATGCCATCAACGTAGGAAGCTGAAGGTGCCCGTGGGGACCTCGCGCTCGCTGTCGTACGACTTCGGCGCTCAGTTGCCGGCGCCGACGGTCAACCCCCACATCCGCAGGCCGGGCGGAACGGCGATGTTGGTCCAGACGGTCCTGGAGGTCAGCTTGGTGCCGTTGCTGCGGATCACCCGGCCGACGTCCTCGATGCCGTTGCTGTCCTCACCCGGTGCTCCGATCATGACGGTGTCGACCCCGTTCGCACCCCGCAGGATCCCGACCTGGCAGAAGTCGTCTCCTGCCTGAGGGTTCCCCGGGATGCCGTCGGTCGCCTGCGTGAAGCCCCGGTACAGCTTCCGGGTGAAGTTGGCGACCGTCACCGACCCGGCGTACTTGCGCGACCCGATGCTCTCTTCGGCCCCGATCACGACGTCGTAGGAGCCGGGGGCGGTAATTCCGCGACCCACCGCGACGTCCGTGCCGAACCGGTCGTTCTTCTCGTCAGCGCCCGGCACGCCTGGTGTGTCCTGGGTGATGGAGCGATAAGCGGCGTAGGTGTGTGTCGCCTCGTGCCACAGGATCGGCTGCACGAGGTCGGCGTTCCTGATGCGACCCGACGACTCGCCCGGCGCGCCGATGGCCAGGCGTCCGTCCCGGAACGCGAGGCTCCCTCCGAACAGGTCACCGGCCTCCACCGTTCCGGGAACACCCCGACTGTTCTGGGTCAGGACGGTGCGCAGAGCGAGCTTGCTGGGGTCGGTGCTGTCCGGGGTGTAGAGGCGAACCTTGCCTGCGCTCACGCTGCCCTTCACCTCGACGTAAGGCTCGCCGACGGCGACCGTGGCCCCCGATGTCGCCAAACTGAGCGAATCGCCGTCCGGGTAGTCGAACACCTGGGTGCCGACGACCGTGAGAGACGAGTCCAGCGTGAACACGTCCAGGAACCAGCCGAACGCACTCTCGTCCTCCCACTTCGTCCCGGCGACCACCACCTGGCTGAGCCCGTCGTGGCGAATCGCCGAGGCCTGGAGGTACAGCGTCCGAAGGATCCCGTCCACCCAGTCCGCCTGCGGGATGGCGAGCTTCACGATCGCATCCAGCGCCAGTCCTGCCGGGGTGCCGATCGCGAGCTCCTGGAACTCGTCATTGTCGGTTGGGCCCAGAACGGCGTCGGCGCAGGTGTCGCCGTTGAGGTCGACCGAGCGGAGCGGGCGGCCGCCGGTTCGCGCCAACGTCCAGGCGGACGTATCGTCACCGTTCCCCACCGCGGTCCAGCCCTCGTCGGCGCCGATGACCAGCTCTGGCCTGCCGTCGCCGTTGAAGTCCGCTTCGAGCGGCGTCCCTTCGGGGCACGGCGTGGTGACCGGAGCGGGCGCCGCCACGGCCGCGGTGGGCGATCCGAGACCGCCGAAGCTGAGGACGGCCGCCAAGGCGAGGCCGGCGCCGCGGGCGAAGGGAGTGAGTGGCATACCGCCACCGTAGAAAGGCGCGGGGGCTCCGGGGAGCCGCCCGCGCCTTCTCGTACGACTTCGGCGCTCAGCCGTCGGCTCCGACGCTCAGGCCCCAGTCCCGCAACCCGGCCGGGGCGTCCGACGGGATCGTGACGTTCGTCCAGACGGTCCTGGAGGTGAGCTTGGTGCCGTTGCTGCGGATCACCCGGCCGAGGTCGTCGATGCCGTTGCTGTCCTCACCGGGTGCCCCGATCAGGACGGTGCCGGCTCCGGCTGCGCTGGGCAGCACACCGACGAAGCTGAAGTAGTCCTTCGTCTGCGGGTTGCCAGGGATGCCGCTGCCTGCCTGGGTGTAGGCGCGGTACAAGGACTTGCTGAAGTTGGCCACGGTCACCGAACCCGCGTAGTCGATGCTGCCGACGCTCTCCTGCGAACCGATCACGATGTCGTAGGAGTTCTTCTCGGTCAGCCCACGACCGATGGCGACGTCCATGCCGAAGGCGTCACCCTCCTCGTTCTTGTCCGGCACTCCCGAGGTGTTCTGGGAAATCGGCCGGTAGGCGTGATACGTCCGGGCGGACTCGTGCCACAGGACCGGCTGCACCAGGCCCGCGCGGTAGTGCTTGCCGTCGGTCTCGCCCGGTACCCCGATCGCCAGCCGCCCGTTGAGCATCGCCAGGCTCGACCCGAACGCGTCGAACTCCTCCGCCGAACCCGGCACTCCCGCGCTGTTCTGGGTGAGGACCTTCCGCAGCACCATGTGGGTCGGATCGGCGGTGTCGGTGGTGTAGATGCGGACCGCGCCCGCGCCGCCCTTGCCGCTGACCGTTGCCGACGGGTCACCGACCGCAACCGTCCGCCCGGAGGTGGCAAGCGCGCTGCCGAAGTCCCAGGGCGTTGGGTCGGCAAAGGTGAACACCTGGGTCGTGGTCACCGCGAGCGATGCGTCGAGGGTCAGCAGGTCGACGTACGCCCCGTAGTCCTCGGGGCCGTCCTCCTCGAGGTCGATGACGTGCCGTCCCGAGAGGGCGATCTGGCTGATGCCGTCGTGCCGCAGGCCAGCGGCCTCGAAGGCGAGCGAGCGCCGGACGTCGTCGGCGACGTCGGCTGCCTGCGGGATCGTGACGGCGGTGGCGCCGGCCACGTCCAGTCCGTCCGGCGTGCCCAGGACAGCCTTCAGGGAGGGCTCGTGACCGCCGTGGTAGAGGATCGCGTCCGCGCACGAGTCGCCGTTGAGGTCAGCGGACCTGAGCGCGCCGGCATTGAGGAGCCAGCTGCCGGCCGAGCCGTCACCGGGCTGGATGTTCAGGTCAGTGAAGTCGGAGACGTGCGGGCGGTCGGCGCCGACGACGAGGTCGGCCAGACCGTCCCCGTCGAAGTCGGACGCCAGCGGCGTGCCTGCCGCGCAGGGCAGGCCGGCTGCGATCGCCGCGGGTGCGGGCATGGCGGCGAAGGCGGCGCACGTCAGCAGCGAGACGCAGAGAGCGATTGGGGGTGCCAGTCGACGATGAGTCTGTGACATGACTCCAGCCTAGGAAGGAGCGTCACCGAAGGAACCAGATCCTCCCGATGTCGTACGACTTCGTCATGCTGGCACCCTCACCTCAGCCCTGGGCGCCGACGGTGAGCCCCCAACCGACCAGGCCGGACGGTGCGCCGGCCGCGATGTCGATGTTGGTCCACACCGTCTTCGAGCCCAGCTTCTTGCCGTCACTGCGGATCACGCGGCCGACGTTGTCGGTGCCGTTGCTGTCCTCGCCCGGCGAGCCGATCAACACGGTGTCGACACCGCTCGTACCGGGCAGGACGCCGACGACCGCGAAATGGTCGTACGCCTGCGAATTGCCCGGGACCCCGGCACTGGCCTGGGTGAACGTCCGGTACAGCGACTTGGTGAAGTTCGCCACCGTCACCGAGCCGGCCTGCTTGAGCGAGCCGTAGCCGTCCTCCGCGCCGATCAGGATGTCGTAGGAGCCGCTGGCGGTCAGCCCGCGCGCCATGGCCACGTCCGTTCCGAACACGTCGTCCTTGTCGTTCTTGTCGGGGACGCCCTTGGTGTCCTGGGTGATCGCCCGGTACGCGGTGTAGGTACGGCTCGACTCGTGCCAGACGATGGGCTGGACGAGCCCGGCCCGGCGGATCGAACCGTCCGCCTCGCCCGGGACGCCGATGGCCAGCCGCCCGTTGAGCATGGACAGGCTGCCCCCGAAGCCGTCGCCGGCCTCGGCGCTGCCCGGCACGCCGCTGCTGTTCTGGGTGAGGACCTTGCGCAGCACCATCTGGGTCGGGTCGCTGGTGTCGGGCGTGTAGAGGCGGACGGCTCCCGCCCCGCCGTGGCCGCTCACCTTCGCGCTCGGCACCCCGATCGCTGCGGTGCCGCCGGACGTCGCCAGCACGCCGAAGCCGATGATCTCGCCCTCGACGCCGGGGAACGAGAACACCTGCGTCCCGGTGACCATGACGCCGGCAGGGTCGAGGGTCAGGAAGTCGATGTAGCCCCCGTACCGCTCGGAGCCGTCGTCCCACGTGTGGTGGCCGGAGATCACGACCTGGCTGATCCCGTGGTGGCGCAGCGCGCCGGCCTCGAACACGAGTGCCCGGTCGTCGTCGCCGGCGATGTCGGCCGCCTGCGGAATGGTGATCGTGGTGGCGCCGTCGAGGTCGAGCCCGCCGGGGGTGCCGAGGGCGACCCGCAGCGAGGGTTCGTACCCGGTGCTGAACAGGACGGCGTCGGCGCAGACGTCGCCGTTCAGGTCGGCCGACCGGACGCCGTCGGTGTCGGTGAGCCACTGGCCGGCGTCACCGGTGCCGGTCTGCACGTGCTGCTGGCCCCGGTAGTTCAGGCCGTCGAAACGTTCACCCCCGGCCACCAGTTCGGGGGTGCCGTCGCCGTCGAAGTCGGACGCCAGAGGCGTGCCGGCGGTGCACGGGGGATCGGAAACAGCTGCTGCGTGCGGGGCGGAGGCCGAGACGAGCCCGGCGCAGGTCAGCAGAAAGGACACGCCGAGGGCGGCCGCGTGGGCCGCGCGGTGAGAGGAGTTCTGCGACATGACTCCAGCCTAGGCAGCCGGGTGCCGGCCGGACCGTCCGCCGCCGATGTCGTACGACTTCGGCGCTGTCCGGGCCGGCCTCAGCGGGTGATCCACCCACCCCAGCTGACGGACGTGGCGCTGCACGGCGGCGGGTTGAGCCGGATCCAGGCGGACGTGCTGCGCACCCGTCCGGTGCTGCGGGTGACCGCGCCGGCGTCGGGGCAGTCGGTCACGTCCTCGGCCGGCGCTCCGACCACCACGCTGTCGGGCCGGCCCGGAGTGGTCACGACACCGAGCGAGGCGCCGAACAGGTCGCCGTCCTCGGCGACGCCGGGAACGGCGGCCGAGGCCTGGGTCCACGTCCGGTAGGTCGCCTTGTCGAAGCTCGCGACGGTGACCGAGCCCGCGTAGCGGGCGCGGCCGACGCCCTCGTGGGGCGTCCCGATGGCGATGTCGTAGCTGCCGGAGGCCGTGATGCCGCGGGTCACCAGGACGGCGGTGCCGAAGCGGTCGGCGGTCTCGTTAGAGCCAGACACGCCCGGCGTCCCCTGGTGGATCGCCCGCTGGGCGCGGTAGCGCATCGTCACCTGGCTCCAGCGGACGGGCTGCACCAGACCGGCGGCGCGCGCCCGTCCCAGCTGCTCCTCGGGCACGCCGATCGCGAGCCGGCCGTCCCGCAGCGACAGCGAGGCGCCGAACCCGTCGCCCGACTCGGCCCGGTCGGGCACGCCGGGGCTGTCCTGCGTGAGCCGGACGCGGAACACCAGCTTTCCGGGGTCGGCGGGGTCGGCGCTGAACAGGTAGACCGCGCCGGCGCCTGAGGCCTTCCCCACGCTGTCGGCCGGCGAACCGAACGCCGCCACGTCCCCGGAGCCGTCGAGGACGGCGGGCGCGGTGTGCTTCGCCTGCGCCCCGAACGTGGCGCCGGCGATGACCTGGGGCTCGCCCGGGTTCGCGTCCGCATCGAGGGTGTAGACGTAGACGACCGTGCGGTTCTCCGAACCGATGCCCGGGGTGTCGCTGTTGTACCCGAAGCCGGCGAACACCACCTGGCTGAGGCCGTCGTGGCGCAGCGCGACCGGCGAGGTGAGGTAGGTCGACTCGGTGTCGGGAACCTCGGGCGGGTGGATCGTGATCCCGGCCGGCGTCAGGCCGTCGGGGCTGCCCAGCAGGAACCGCGTGGTGCGGGGCTCCTGGTCGATGTCCAGGACATCGGAGCAGACGTCGCCGTTGAGGTCGGCGAACCGGGTCTGCGCCCCGGTCACGGGTTCCTCGGCCAGGCTGCCGTCGGCGGCCACCGACCAGTAGCGGCGAACGCCGTCGACCGTCTGGCTGATCAGCGATTCGGCGACCCCGTTGCCGTCCAGGTCGCCGGGGATCGGGGTGCCGAGGGCGCAGGGCGTCGTGGGCGCCGCGCTCGCCACGGGTGGGGCCGCGACGAGACCGGCGGCGAGGATCGCCAGGGTGAGCGTCGTCGGGGCCAGGGCAGTGCGGTGCTGCGTGGTGCGGGGCATGTCATTCCTTCTCACTGGGTGATGGCCTTCTCAACGGCCGATGGTCTGGCCCCAGAACTGCACCTCGCAACCCGGGGAGGGCACGTCGCGCCACCGGGTCGCGTTGGTGAGGCGCCCGCCGTCGGAGCGGAGCACCCGACCGGAGTAGTCGCAGTCGTCGACCGACTCGTAGGGGGACCCGATCAGCAGGGTGTCGGTGGTGGTGGACGTGGCCAGGTAGCCCAGCGAACTGCCGAAGTCGTAGTCGAGGGTGGAACCCGGGACGCCCGGCGTGAGTTCGGTGTAGGCGCGGTAGATCGACCGGGTCGCGTTGGCGACCAGCACCCGTCCGGGAGCGTTGTAGCCGGCGAGGTCGCGGTCGTTCCAGCTGACCACGATGTCGTGCGAACCCTTCGCCGTGAGGCCCCTGGTGACCATCACCCTTTCGCCGAAGTTCTCGTTGCGCTGGTTGGACCCGGGGACGCCCGGCGCGTTCTGCTGGATCGCGCGATAGGCGGTGTAGGTGTGGGTGGCGGCGTCCCAGTGGAACGGCTGGACGAGGCCGGCGGACGTGGTGCTCCCGATGTTCTCGTACGGCACACCAACGGCGAGCCACCCGTCCCGGAACGCGACTGTCTGCCCGAAGTTGTCGCCGTCCTCGGCCTTGTCGGGGACGCCCGGGCTGTCCTGGGTGAGCCGGGCCTGCGGGACCATCTTCGTGGGATCGACCGAATCGGCGCCGAAGACGTGGACCGCCCCCGCGACCTTGCCGTCCACCTCGTCCGCGGCGGCTCCGACGACGAAGGTGCCGCCGGAGCCGTCGAGCCCTCCCTCGACGCCGAAGCCGCGGGAGCCGACGTCCTCGGGCCGGATCACCTGTGGATCGCCGAGCGGCGTGCCGGACGCATCCAGGGTGAAGACGTCGATCGCCGTGCCCTGCTCGGTCGTCCGGACCCCGACGATGACCTGGCTGACCCCGTCATGGCGCAGCCCGACGGCGTTCGCCCGTCCCTCGTTCTCGCCGCCAAGGGTGGCCGCCTGGGGGATCGTCAGCGACCGCGCCGACACCGCGTCCAGCCCGGAGGTGCTGCCGAGCACCAGCTTCACGTCGATGGAGGTGAGCGCGGACGCGACCACGATCACATCCGAACAGCGGTCGCCGTTGAGGTCGGCGTTGCGCGTCTCGATGCCGTACTCCCCGAACGCGGTGAGCACCTTGGTGCCCAACCCGTCCCGTTCGACCGACCACTGGCGCAGCGACGAACCGAAGGTCTGCTGGATGAGGGCCTCGGGGGAGCCGTCGCCGTTGTAGTCGCCGAGCACCGGTGTGCCTGCCGCGCAGGGCAGCGGTTCGGCGGCGTCCGCCGGCAGGGCGTGCAGGGGAGCGACCAGGCTCACCGCCGCGAGGACGCCGGCGGCCACGGTTCGGCTGATGTGTGCGTTGTTCATGACACCCACCTGTAGAAGCGGGGGTGCTGCCCGGCGGAGAAGTCCGAGCCCCATCCCAGGAACCAGTCCGAGTCCTCGTCGCCGCAGTGCGGGCTGGCGATCCGGTGCCAGGCCGTGGTCGCCAGCGGGCGACCGTCCGTCGTCGTCACGGCGCCGACGAGTCCGTCGCACGACTCCTCCTCGTCGGGTGAACCGACCAGCAGGAGGTCGGCACCGCTCGGCTGCTGCAGGACGTCGACGGCTCGTCCGGTCGCGTCCCCGGTCTCGGCCTTCCCGGGCACGCCGGGGGAGTCCTGGGTGAAGGTCCGGTACCTCGCCCCGCTCAGGGAGGCCACGCTGAACGCCCCGGCATGGCTCGCGCTGCCCACGGTCTCACCGGGGGTCCCGATCACGAGGTCGACGGAGCCCGCAGCAGTGAGGCCGCGCGCGAAGGCCACCGAGCTGCCGAACTGGTCGCCGGTCTCGCTGGTCCCGGGGAAGGCCGGGGTGTCCTGGTTCAGGCTGCGGGTCATCGTGAACCGTCGCGTCTGCGCGTTCCACTCCAGGAGGTGGACGCGGCCGGCCCGCTGGGCCCCGTTCACGGTGGCCCGGGGATTGCCGACGGCGAGCCGTCCGTCCCGCAGGGCGAGGGCCATGCCGAAGCGTGCGTTGCGCTCGGGGCTGCCCGGGATGCCGGCGCTGGCCTGCGTGAGCCGCGCGGTCTCCTCCAGGGTCGCCGGATCGGTGGCGACCGGGGTGAACACGTGCACCGCACCCGCCCCACGGACCTTGGTGACGACCTCGTCGGCGAAGCCGAGGACGACGTCGCCGCTGCCGGCGACGATCGCGTTCGGGGCGTCCTCGATCGCTGTCCCCGGGAGCTCCACCACGCTCGGCGTGCCGACGGCGCCGGTCGCGTCGAGGGTGTACACGTCCACGAAGGTGCCGACGGGCTCACCCCACTCGAACGCGGTGACCGCCACCACCAGTTGGGTGAGCCCGTCGTGGTGGAAGTCGGTGGCCCGGGCGTGCACCGTCCGCTCGCCGGTGGCCTGCGGCAGGTCCACGGCCACGGCCGTCGACGCGTCGAGCCCGTCGGGGCCGCCGAGCACGATCCGCACCGTGCCCGAGGTGTCATCGGTCACGACCGCGTCCGCGCACACGTCGTTGTTGAGGTCGACGCCGCGCAGGCGATCGCCGATGTCCTTCAGCCAGGCGCCGGACGCGCTCCGGTCCAGTGAGACGAAGAGCTGGCCGCCCTCGAAGTCGTTCATCTCGACAGTGACGGCAAGATCGGCCGAGCCGTCGCCGTTGACGTCGGACGGGACCGGGGTGCCTGCCGCGCACGGAGTGGTTGGCGCAGCCACCGCCGGTGCGACGGCCGGCGCAGCCCAGCTGGCGCAGGTCAGCAGGACCGCGACGGAAGAGGCGGCGACACGCCGTGATGAGGAGGACATGCCTTCACGCTAGGAACGAACCGCCCCAGCCGGGCGGGCGCCGCAGGATGTCGTACGACTTCGGCGCTCCATCGGCTATGACCTGATCTGGCCACGCATTCGCGAGGCTGTGACAGCCGGGGATATCTGGGACGCGATGCGCGGCCGGATTGCGTCAAGAGAGTGGACGCCGGGAAGTGACGCGGATAGTGGCCAGACCGCGACACGCCAACGGCGCAGGTCGGTGTCGTGATCTGGCCACCGATCGTGTCCCAGCGGTCGCGAAGTGCCACACCTCACGCGGCGAATGGCAGGATCGCGTCACCGCCCCTCGGCGGCCTCGACCTCGTCGGGCAGCGCCGGGATGCCGGCGGGTGCGGTGCCGGAGGCGCGCCGGATCAGCACCACGCCGCCGATGATCAGCGCCCCGCCGACCAACTGCATGGGCGTCGGCAGCTCGCCCAGCACGATCGCGGCCACCAGGGCGGCGAACAGCACCTCCGACAGGCTGACGAACGAACTCAGCCGTTCGCCCATCAGCGGCATCGCCGCCACACCGAGCGCGTAGGCGAGCGCGGTCGCGCAGATCACGATGACGGCCAGCGGCACCCACCAGCCCACCCGGGTGCCCATCAGGTCGACGTCCACCAGGGGCGCGGAGTAGGGGAGTGCCCCGACCAGAATCGCCAGGCCCAGGACCACCGCCCCCACCGGCAGCCCGAACCCGGGCAGGGCGAGGGGGTGCAGCCGGGTCGGCCGTGATCCGATCACGAAGTAGCCGGCCGCGCCCACCATCGCGAGCAGTCCGAACGTGACGCCGAGGGCGTCCAGCCGTGCGCCGGTGAGGTCGAGCACGCACAGCAGTCCGACCACGCTGGTCAGCGTCCCGGCCACGACCAGCCGGGACGGCGCGTGCCGCGAGCGCACCGACGCCAGCAGCACCAGGGCGACCGGGGCCATGTACTCCAGCAGCAGCGCGACGCTCACGCTGATCCGGGTGACGGCGGCGAAGTACATCAGCTGCGCGATCGCCACCGCCAGCGCGCCGAAGGCCACCAGCGTCCGCCACTCGGCCAGCACCTCGCGCAGCCGTCCGCGCATCACCCACAGGCCGACCGGCAGCAGCAGGACCGCCGCGCAGGTCACCCGCCAGAACACCGCCGCGCCCGGCGTCCACCCCAGGGCGAACAGCGGACGGGCGAACGTGCCCGAGGTCGCGAAGGCCAGGGACGCGGCGAGTCCGAGGACGATGCCCAGCCCCATCCGCCCGGGCTGGACGGCCGGGGACGGGGACGGGCTGGACGCGGTCACCCGGGCAATGCTGCCGCAGCGCGATGATTTGGCAAGCCAGCGCCCAACATGAAAGAATCGACAGGTTGCTCCGACGGGGACGCCTGCCCAGGCGGCCCTCCGGCAAGTCTGGCGCTCGAGTGCCGGGCCCTACCACGACCTCAATGAATGGTCATGCGCGGCCCTGAACGGTTCGACACGCCCGACCGCGGGGGTCGGTGCAACACCTCGTCCGGTAGATGCAGCCGGCGCGAGACAGACGAGAAGAAGGACGAACCAGTGGCGGGACAGAAGATCCGGATCCGACTCCGGGCCTACGACCACGAGGTCATTGACTCCTCGGCGAAGAAGATCGTCGACACCGTGACCCGTACCGGCGCGAAGGTTGCGGGGCCCGTGCCCCTGCCGACCGAGAAGAACGTGTTCTGCGTGATCCGTTCTCCGCACAAGTACAAGGACAGCCGCGAGCA
>JAIUOS010000046.1 GCA_020161755.1 Actinomycetota bacterium | reverse complement strand
AACACCGACTCTTGGACACCCTCACCCACCTCCGGGCACGCCACGCCGTCCGCACCCTTGGACTTACTGATCTAGGGTGGCGGGCGTGAGAAAGCCGCTGCCCGAGCTGATCGCGCCCGACTGGGCCGAGGCGCTGGCGCCGGTGGCCGACCGCATCGCCGCGATGGGCGACTTCCTGCGCGCCGAACTGGCCGCCGGCCGCGACTACCTGCCGGCCGGGCCGAACGTGCTGCGGGCGTTCTCGCGTCCGCTCGCCGACGTGAAGGTGCTGGTCGTCGGCCAGGACCCCTACCCGACCCGCGGGCACCCGGTGGGGTTGTCGTTCTCGGTCGCCCCGGACGTCCGCCCGCTGCCCCGCAGCCTGGTCAACATCTACACCGAGCTCTCCGCCGACCTGGGCATCCCACCGGCGGCCTCCGGCGACCTCACGCCGTGGTTCGAGCAGGGCGTCCTGCTGCTCAACCGCGTGCTCACCGTGCGTCCCGGCTCGCCCGGCTCGCACCGGGGCAAGGGTTGGGAGGAGGTCACCGAGTGCGCGATAGAGGCTCTGGCCACCAGGGGTGGGCCGCTGGTGGCGATCCTGTGGGGACGCGACGCGCAGTCGCTCGCACCGCGGCTGGCCGGCGTCCCGCAGGTCGCGTCCGCGCACCCGTCCCCGATGTCGGCGCACTCGGGGTTCTTCGGCTCCCGTCCGTTCAGTCGCTCCAACGCCGCGCTGCTGGCCCAGGGCGGCAGCGAGGTCGACTGGCGCCTCGAGCACAGTGCCTGAGTGGAATGCCACGCCCGTGAAGGGCGTTGACGAGGCGTGTTCATGAAATCCCGCATGGTTACCGCCGACTCCGCGCTGCCCGGGCGCGACCGGCCGATCCTGACCCCGGGCACCACCTTCCACGAGGTGCTCGGCACGCGCATCGACCAGGTGCCCGAGGGCGCCGAGGTCGCCTACTTCGCGCTGGGCTGCTTCTGGGGCGCCGAGAAGCTGTTCTGGCAGCTGGACGGCGTGATCACCACCGCGGTCGGCTACCAGGGCGGGTTCACCGCCAACCCGACCTATGAGGAGGTGTGCTCCGGGCGCACCGGGCACGCCGAGGCCGTCAAGGTCGTCTACGACCCGTCGAAGATCAGCTACGACACGCTGCTGACGGTGTTCCTGGAGAACCACGACCCGACCCAGGGCATGCGCCAGGGCAACGACCACGGCACGCAGTACCGCTCGGCGATCTACGCCACCGGCCCCGAACAGCAGGCCGCCGCCCAGCGCGCGATCGAGGCCTACCAGCCGAAGCTGAGCGCGTCCGGGTACGGCGCGATCACCACCGAGGTGGTGCCGGCCGGGCCCTTCGCCTATGCCGAGCGCTACCACCAGCAGTACCTAGCCAAGCACGTAGACGGGTACTGCCCCATCCATGCAACTGGGGTCAAGTGCGGATAACGCACAGACAATGCGCTACTCCGAGATATTTTCGACCGTTTGTGAAAATATCTGCTCGGGCAGGGGTTAATGGATAGCCAATGAGAAAAGCACCATTGGCATTAGGTTAGCTGACAAACCTAGGTTTACGGATTGAGGCAGGGTGTGTCTTGAGCCATGAATCAACCATGCGCGCTCGCTCTTTGGTCTGAATGAGCCTGTCGTTAATCACATGCTGACACTTGGGGCATGGATGCCATCTGCTGTTGTTATGGTCAATCTCAGAGCAAACAGGGCAAGCATGGTCACGATTGAACACCTTTTGAACTTGCTCCTTACGCTTACGCACTTCCTCAGCTTCTGCCCTGGCCTTGATGCGTTCGAGCTTGATTAGGTGTCGTACAAAGTCCATGAACTCTGGATGGTTTGCATAACGAGAGTAGTTCTCTACCAGCTTCTGACGCTCTGACCATTCCTCACCTTGAGTAAGCCTGTCGAGTTCTTCGGCATTGACTGCCTTAAACATCTGCCATGCCAGCTTGTCCATAGAGTCAGTGGACTTGTGAAGATACTTCACAACGTCTAGCTCTGTCGGTTCTGCCTCTGCCATGTAGAGGTCTTGGTATTGCGGTTCAACGTGATATAGCCACGTGCTGTTCATAGTGTTTCCTTTCTGTTGGCTTCTAGAGCCAAGTTGCTAGGGTCATATAGCGGCACCTGTCGGTATACCGTGCCATCTGTGAGAGTCCATACACCATTGACCCAAAGTAGTTCGGTGTAGGTCTGTGTCTTGCTGTCGTACACAAGTCCATTGGATTGCTTGAGAAGTCCAGTGCTCATGCGAGTAATCCAATGAGTGCGACCAGTGCTGCCGAGAGGAAGAGAGCTACTGTCATGCCTCTATAGAATGATGCGCTCACTTCATACCGTCCAAGTTCCTCAGAGGCTTAAACCTTGCATTGAGCCTGTGGAGGCTAACGAACATGAGCACTTCCACAAACAGGATGCTGCAAAGCAGAAGAATCATAGTTCCTCCATGTGGCATTGGAAGCACTTCTGAGTTACCTCGTTGAATGTGCCTGTTGTTTCCTTGTGGCACTTACGGCACTTATTGGTCTTCTCTGCTGGCTTGGCTTTGATGACTTGCTGCCACGTAACGTTGCTCATAGTTTCACCCACCTATAGCCAATGCGGACGTATGGCAGGTTATAGTCACGGACTAGCTTGTGTGCTGTTCTTGCTGCGTGTCGGTAATCGTGTGCGACTCCGTAGAGTTCGCATAGCTCTTGACTCGTGAGTCTGGCCTTATCTTCTAGGTTCAACATAGGTACTCCTTTCATTCCCATACCATGTTGGCGTCAAGCTTGGATAGAACCTCGTCCATATCCTGCTTGGTTTGCTCTCGCTGAGCCTTGTAATGTTCCTGTGGCTCTAGCTGAGAGGTAAGGGCAGTGGTACCTAGTGGGGGGTTTTCGTACTCCATACCCCTTGTGTAGTAGTCCGCCTGCCACGTCTTGACTGTCTCTAGAACGTCCTCACGGTAAAACCACTTCTTACCATTGGATGCTCTGGACACTAGGTCATAGTTCTTTAGGTAGTAGCTGAGACGTTGTGCGTCTAGCTGCCAGAGGTCATCTCGTGCATTGAGGTAGTTGGTCAAGTCCAGTGGTGTTGCCTTGTCTGCTGCATGCTCGATGAAGTAGTCGAACACAGCTAGCAAGACCTTTGTGCCGTTGCCTAGCTCACCCTTTGTTCCTGAGCCAGAGAGAACCGTAGATGCCCTGTAGGCACGTTCTGGCCAGTCCTGGCCTGCTTCCTGAGCTAGTACGAACATAGGTAGCCATACCTGCCTGAATGCACGCATACCAAGATGGCTTGGTGCTTCTAGCTTCATCCTGTGGGGAACATCTATCTTTGAGAGTTCTTGCTGCACATGCTTGATGAAGTCTTCATGGTCGAACGTGTCGAACCACTCAAGGTCAATGCCAGATGGCGGCAGGGTCATATCAACCTTGATGGAGCGAGACATTAGAGTGTCAGGGATTCGACTGTTCCTAATGCCGATGATGCCAATGGGGCAGTATGAGTCATAGCGCTTGGTTGAGATACCGTCGTCTGTGGCAAGTGCCCTGCCAACCTGTGCTCCGTACTGGAACCCATCGTTGAGGATGCCCTGTAGGTCTGTGGTGTCCTTGCCCTTTGCCCAGATGTTGTCTGACTCATCGATAAGGATTGTGACTCGTCCTTGAGTCTCGTTCACCCTGCCCCAGATGTAGGCAGACGTTACGTTGCTTGGCTTCTCTCCATTGAGGCTGAGTGCCTGAATGATTGTTCCCTGCGTTGACTTGCCTGTGCCAGCTTGGGGACTAGAGATGTACAACCTAGGGTGATACATCCATTTGTCCATGAAATAGGTTGTGGCAATCCAGAGAGCTACCGCGTCATGTACCGCCTTGTCTGGATGGTAGATGTATCGAGCATTGAAGTCTGATAGCTCATCCAAGACTGTTGCTAGGGGTACCCTCTCCGAGAACCCCCCTCTAGGTACCACTGAGGTACCCTGTACTGCTTCTAGTGTGTTTGTGGTCATTGATTGTCCTTTCGTGTCTGACCAGTTTGTATCCTCTCTGTGGTTATAGAAAAGACCCCTCAACGGTGAGTCAAGGGGCCTTTCCAAACCACACTAGAACTACATCAACTTGATACTATACATTCTACCACATTGTCACCATTTGTGAAATGCAGGAGGAATGCACTCAATCGTATTGAGAATGCTTCTCAACAGAGAGAGATTGTCAGGGGTCAAGGACCGTGGGTTGCTTTGTTCCACCAAAGAAAAGCATGCAAAAGGGCAGGATGGTTGCCCAACCTGCCCCTGGCTTAGTTGTTCAGTCGTTTACATCATGTGACTTGCTCTCAGTTTCAACGAGGCTTGCTTTCCTATCCATGACTACACGCTCGAAGTGGTCAACTAGGTTGTTCTCGCTCAACCACACTTCGAAGTTGTGCAAACCCCCAAGCTCTGTGAGCTTAGCCATGTACTCGTCAAACGTCATGCTTCCTCCTTTAGCTGGCTTTGAGTGCTGGCAGAATCGACTCAATCTCTCCTGACCAGATGAACTCTACACGTTCTGTCTGGAACCTGTTGGAACGCTTGGTTGCAGGATGAACTTTCACGGTCAGTACGTCCTTGAGCACTTCCCACTCTTCCAAGTCTTTGTAACGTAGGTTGGCGTCATAGACCTTTGTATGACGTACCCCTGCATGTTGACGCTCTTTCTGTAGTACCTGCAAACGTTCGAACAGTTCAGGGGTTGCTTGAGACTGCATGAGTCTGAGAGTGTCAGCAATGGCTTGTTCTATCTCGTCAACCTTGCTGGCCTCTGTCACGTCTTGCAGCACTGGCAAGTCACCGATGGTTGCAATGACTGTTTCCTTGACGTATGCCTCAAGGTTGGGCTGACTTATTGCTTGCCCCCTGCTGGGGCACGTCTTGTCATTGCAGCGTAAGTACTCATAACCGTTGCCTCGTGCCTTGTACATGGTTGAGCCACACTCAGAACACTTGATGAGTCCTAGGAAAGTTTGCTGTTCAGGGTTCGTACGTGTACCCGGCATCTTTCGCTTGTCGATGTTCTCTATCAACTGCCGATACTCTGCAACAGTCATGATTGCTAGCTCTTCAATGACTACTGGTAAGCCTGACTCATCCCTGAGAACGTCTGAGTCCCTAGAGCCTGCCTGCCTACCGGGGGTATATGGAACCATGCCAGCCAAGACAGGGTTACGCAGGATAGTTTCAATGGCTGAGTATTCCCACACATTCACCTTACGGTTCCTACGCTTACGCATGGGCACCTTTGAGTCATTCCACCGTCTGGTAATGGCACCTAGGGAAGCTCCGTCATTGAGCATGGCTACAGCTTCCTCAACATGCTTGATGGTGTCAGCCTTAGCCAGAATCACCCCCTGGCCATCTGGGTTGTCTATGTTCTTGTACCCGTAGGGTGTCCTCCCCCCTGCCCTACGTCCCGCATTGACCAAGAACCTACGCGCATCCGCCCCACGCTCACCAATGGCCTTGGCTTCCATCTGAGCAAACGTGGCAAGAATCATGGCAATCATGCGGCCAATGTCTGTTGAGAGGTCTAGAGACTCTTTGATGGAGACAAGACCAGCACCACGCTTCTGTAGTGCTTCATCTGCCACAACAAAGTCAATGACCTTACGTGCCAGACGGTCAATCTTCCAGATGATTACATGGTCATAGCTGGTAGGGCTGTTGAGCAGGCTTGACCAACCGTCCCTGTCTTGAGGCTTGTTGCGGGTAGCTGAGACTCCATCGTCTACAGCCTCTAGCACTACCTCCCAACCGTGCGACTCTGCGTAGGCATGCCCACTGGCTAGCTGACGCTCGATGCTGACAGACTCTTCCCTAGACACGCTCAGACGGGCGTAGAGGGCTGCTCTCGGCTTGTTCATGGTCAAGAGCCTACTACGCGGTGCCCGCGCTACCACCAGCAGTACCTCGACAAGAACCCGAACGGGTACTGCCCGATCCATGCCACGGGGGTCACCTGCGGCTGACGCCGCGCTCCCGGCCCGGGTCACCGGCGGCGCCGATTGACGCTGCCGAGCGCCGCCGCTTTACTGGCAACGTCCCCTGTGAGCGGTGGAGACGATGACGGACGAGACGGAGCTGCCCCGGCCCACCATGGCCGACGTGGGCCGCGTGGCCGGAGTGTCCCCGACCACGGTCTCGCTGGTCCTGAGCGGACGCGACACCAAGATCAGTGACGCCACCCGCGAACGCGTCCTCGCCGCCGTCCAGGACCTCGACTACCGGCCCAACCGCACCGCGCAGGGCCTGCGGTTGGGCACCACCAGCACCATCGGCTTCCTCACCGACGAGATCGCGATCGAACCGTTCTCCGGACCGATGATCGCCGGCATCCACGACCTCGCCTGGGAGCAGCGTTCGCTGCTGCTGATGGTCAACACCACCCGCAACCAGTCCCGGCTGCGCGCGGCGGTGGAGGACCTGCTCGACCGCCGCGTGGACGCCCTGATCTTCGCCGCCATGGGCACCCGCCAGGTCGACTTCCCGGCGGTGCCCGCACGCATGCCCACCCTGCTGGTCAACGCCTTCACCCCGAAGGGCGAGCTGCCGGCGATCCTGCCCGACGAGATCGCCGGCGGACGCGCAGCGGTCGAGCACGTGCTCTCCCTCGGCCACCGACGGATCGCCTTCATCGCCGGACGCGAGGGCGCGTGGGCCACCAAGATGCGCATCCGCGGCTTCCGCGAAGGGCTCGAGGCGGCCGGCCTCGACCCCGACAAGAGCCCGATCTACCTGGGCAACTACCGCATCGACACCGGCTACGAGATCACCCTGCGGGCGATGCGGGGCAAGAAGCCGCCGACGGCGCTGCTCCTGGGCAACGACCAGATGGCCACCGGCGCCTACATCGCGCTCGCCCGGCTCGGGCTGCGGATCCCCGATGACGTCTCGGTGGTGGGCTACGACGACGAGCCGCTGGCCGCCGACCTGGCGCCGGCGCTGACCACCGTCCGCATCCCTTTCTACGAGATGGGCCGGATCGCCGCGCAGCACACCCTCGACCGGACGGTCGGCGACCTGCCGGCCCGCACCTTCGAGCCCTGCACGATCATCCATCGTTCCTCGACGAACCCACCGCCCGGCGAGTAACCACCCCCACGCGTCGAGGTGCGGTGCGGGAATTCCGCCCTTGGCGGGAGGACGGAGGCCGTCTAGCCTCTGGTCGCATGTGTCGCAACATCCACGTCCTGCACAACTTCGATCCCCCCGCCACCAACGACGAGGTGCACGCCGCCGCGCTCCAGTACGTCCGCAAGGTCGCCGGGACGACGCGGCCGTCGCGGGCCAACCAGGAGGCGTTCGACGAGGCGGTCGAGGAGATCGCGCACGCCACCCGGCACCTGCTCGAGCACCTCAGCACGTCCGCTCCCCCGCGCAACCGCGAGGAGGAGGCGGCCAAGGCCCGCGCGCGGGCAGCGTCGCGCTACGCGGTGGGCGCCTGACCCGCTCTGCGCGCGCCGACAGGACCTGACGGCTCACGTCGGCCTGCGGGACGGGCTCCCGCCCACGACGGTGGGGGCGGGACCCCGGAGGAACCGCTAACCGGCCGCGCTGGCCAGCTTCTCCAGCGCGGTCTCCCACTTGCGGGTGAGCGCGTTGGCGTCGAAATAGGTCGGGATGTGCTCGTGGCGGATCTCGACGGTGGTGCCGTCGTCGGACGCCGACAGGTCCACCTCGACGATGGTCTTCGGCGCTTCCTCCGCGGCGTGCCAGCTGAACCGGATCTGCTCGAGCGGGTGGAAGGAGCGGATGACGCCGTAGGTGCCGTCCGCGGCGTGCCAGCTGTCCCCCTTGTCGCCGAGTTCGCCACCGGCCCCGAGCAGGGCCTCGGCGCCCTCGCGGGTCACCAGCAATTTCCAGATTTCCTTGACGGGTTGGGACACCGACCGGCTGACAGTGACGGTGGTGTCCACGGGGTTCACGAGAGTGTCGCCCTGGCCCTGTTCGATCATGAGTTACCTCGTTCCACTCAGTGGTTCGAACCGGGCCGGCGGTGGCCCGGTACCCGACACACTACTCAGGATCGACGGCCCCGGAAGGGGGTTCTGAAAGCCCACGCACGGCGGCATTTCGGGCTTTCCGCGTGTCGCTCCCGGGACGTGGATGCGGAAGCCGATAGACATGGGTCCAGGCCGGACCAGGTATGAGATGGTCCGGCTTTTCGCTTGCCCGGGGCTGGTGCGGACGGGTCGGCTGTGACAGCTGTGAACGCGTGTGACAGACCCCCGAAAATCCCCCGTACGAGTTCGAGCAAACCCCTTGCGCGGCTGCCCCGGCGGGCATAGAACTGTCCTACGCAACACGCGGAGCCGGACCTGAAAGGGAACGGAAACCGGTGGGGCGGCCGGACAGCAATCGAGGTCCCATTGCCGGCGGAGCGATCCGCAGGAGCCCCCGGGACGGGGGGTGGGGCTGGCGGGCTACCGGGTTCGGGGAGCGTCCATCCCTGAGCGCACTGAGGGCCGGAGCAACTCATACTTGTTCCGGCCCTCGCCTTGTCTGTGGCCCGGCACCATAGGATTCCGGCATGACTCCCCTGCGACGCTGGCTGCACTGGACCTTCAGCCTGCCCGCCGCCGCGGTGGTGGCGCTGGCCCTCACCTGGGGGCGCGAGCCCGGACCGGTCGTCCTGGCCATCGAGGCCGTGCTGCTGGTGGGAGCCGTGCTGGCCGCCGTCCACCACGCCGAGGTCGTCGCCCACAAGGTCGGCGAGCCGTTCGGCTCGCTGGTGCTGGCGGTCGCGGTCACGATCATCGAGGTGGCGCTGATCGTCACCCTGATGCTGTCGGGCAAGGGCGACACCTCGGCCCTCGCCAGGGACACCGTGTTCTCCGCGGTCATGCTCACCATGAACGGCATGGTCGGCCTCTCGCTGCTGGTCGGCGCCCGGCGCCACGGCATGGTCGCGTTCAACGCCGAGGGCACCGGCTCGGCGCTGGCGACCGTGGTCACCCTGGCCGGCCTGACCCTGGTGCTGCCGCGCTTCACCACGTCCGAGCCCGGGCCGGTGTTCAGCTCGTCCCAGCTGGCGTTCGCGGCTATCGCGTCGCTGATCCTGTACGGGCTGTTCGTGTTCACCCAGACCGTCCGTCACCGCGACTTCTTCCTGCCGACCGACTCCGAGGGCGGCGTGCTGGACGACGACCAGCACGCCGACCCGCCGAGCCTGTCCACCACCATGACCAGCCTGGTCACGCTGCTGCTGGCGCTGGTGGCGGTGGTCGGGCTCACCAAGATCGAGTCGACCGCGATCGAAGCCGGTGTGGCCGCGCTGGGCTTCCCGCAGTCCGTCGTCGGCGTGGTGATCGCGCTGCTGGTGCTGCTGCCGGAGTCGATCGCCGCGGTCAAGGCCGCGTCCCGCAACCGCCTCCAGACCAGCCTCAACCTGGCCTACGGCTCGGCGATGGCCTCGATCGGCCTCACGATCCCGACGATCGCCGTCGCGTCGCTGTGGATCCCCGGGCCGCTCGCCCTGGGCCTCGAACCAGTACACATGGTGCTGTTCCTGATCTCGGTGGTGATCGCGATCCTCACCGTCCTCCCCGGCCGCGCCAAGACCCTCCAGGGGTGGCTGCACCTCGCCCTGCTGGCGTCCTTCCTGTTCCTGTCGGTCCGCCCCTGACCCCGACTCCGCCTGCCGACTTGTCAGAATCTCAGAGCGCTCCAGCGGTCTGAGATTCTGACAAGTCGGCGGGTCGGCGGGGCGGGGGCCGGGGGTCGGGTCGGGTCACCAGTCGTGGCGACCGGGGACGATCCGGGGGCTGCGGCGGTAGCCGGAGACCGTCGGGTCGCCGTCGGCCCAGAAGCGCCACGGACGCCCGTGGGCGACACTGACCCCCACGCGCGGCCCTGAGGACACCGGCCTGGACGGCTCCCCCGGCTCGAGCGTCGGGCCGTCCGCGGCGAACATCCGTCCGGAGTCGGCGAGCGTCCAGCCCAGCGCGCGGCCGAGGTTGCCCGGCCCCCGGGCCAGGGCGGCGTCCGCCACCCCGGGACGCCGCTCGCGGACGAGCTCCATCCCCGCGACCACACGACCGGCCCGGAACAGCACCGCCGAGCCCCGGCCGGGGACGCCGCAGACCACGTTCCCGCAGATGTGCAGGCCGTGCGACAGGTAGCAGTAGAGCGTGCCGGGCGGGCCGAACAGGTCCTTCGTCCGCGGTCTCGGCCCGGCCCAGGCGTGGGCCGCCGGGTCCTCACTCCCCGCGTACGCCTCGACCTCCGTCAGCTGCACCGTGACCCCGCGGTCGGTCAGCAGCCCGCCCACCAGCAGCGGCGCCAGGTCCACCGAGGGCAGGGTCAGGTCGAACACGTCTCCAGTCTGCCCGTTCGCACGGTCCGCGCTACCCTCAACGGGTGACCACCCGCCGCCACCTGCTGACCGGGTGGCTCGCCGTGCTCGTGCTCGCCGGCTGCGCTCCCAACACGCCGGCCGCCAGCCCCACCAGCACCCCGACCGGGCCCGACTTCACCACGCCCGGCACCGCGTCCTCCATGGTCAGCCAGTTGCTCGCGAAGGCCGGCAACGAGCGCACCCTGATGGTGGAGATCACCGCCACCACGGTCGAGGTCAGCGTGCTCGGCCAGGACCACAAGCCGGTCACCTGGGCGTACCGCAACGGGGAGATGGCGCAGGTCGCCAGCGACCTGGCGTACGTCGACCAGTCGACGTTCGAGGTGTCGAAGTTCAACCTGGCCGACGTCGGCGGGCTGTTCCGGGCCGCCGAGGGCCAGTCCGGCTCCGCGCAGGACCAGAGCCTCACGATCGTCGACTACTCCGGCGGCGAGGTGATGATGTCGGTCTCGACCGTCCCCGAATCGCGCACCGTCTTCTTCGAGCCGAACGGGGCGCTGCTCCCCGTCCTCAACTTCGACACCCCCGGTGGCGTCGCCCAGGGCATCACCGATGCGATGGGCGGACGGGTGCTGGTGCACTCGGTCACCGTCGAGTCGACCCAGGGCGCCTGGATCGACTACCCGGGCGACACCGGCACCACCGTCCGCCGCACCCGCACCGCCAAGGTGCCGGTGACCACGAACATCACCGCGCAGTCGGAGGACCTGCCGCTGTTCCTGGCGGTGAAGATCGACGCGGCCGCGATCTGGCGGGTGGTGGACGCGACGCGCGGCTCCGGCGACGTTCCGGAAGAGGCCGGCTGGAGCGTCGTGATCGACGACCGCGACAACACCGGGGTCCCCCGGATGTACTTCACGATCGGCTCGAAGGTGCTCGTCACCGACCTTGCCGGCGACGTGCTCAGCGGCTGAGCAGCGCCTCGCGCACCGCCTCGGGCGCACTGACCAGCACGTACTCGACGTTACGTTCCGGCCCGGGCACGCCCACCTTGCGCCCGTCGGGGCCGAACACGCCGAGCCGCTGGCCGATGTAGCGACGGGTGTCGAACGCCAGCACCTCGACGGGGTGGCCGCGGGCCGCGCACATCTCCACCAGGTCGGGCAGCGGCACGAAGCCCTCGTTGCTGAACGACACCACCACGGTGGTGGCCCGCACGTCGGCGATCACCGACGCCAGCGCCACCGGCATCGTCCGCTTCGAGTTGAAGGGACTGCGGGTGGCCTCGTCGCGGGCGTCCACCCGCTTGCAGGCCACGCCGTAGTGCTCGGGGGCGTCCCAGCGCACCAGGGTCTCCCAGACGTGGTAGTTCGTGAAGTAGCGGTGCTGGTTGTAGGGCGGGTCGAGGTAGGCCAGGTCGACCGGCTCCAGCGTGGGGGCGAGGACGGCGGCGTCCCCGCGGATCGCGCGGCCGGTGCCCGGCGTCAGCCGGGGTGCGGTGAGGACGAGCGGACGCAGCGCCCGGGGCGCCCACTCCTTCAGGTAGGCCATCTGCAGGCCGACCGTGGAGTCGACCCGATCGGCGGCCTCCAGCAGCGCGGTGAGCAGCACCGGGCGCAGCGGGTGGTCGCCGTACCACTCGTCGATGCCGTCGCGGATCGCGTCGATGCGCCGGCCGTTGTCGGGGTGGAAGTAGCGGGACTGCTCGCAGAACACCTCGGTGACGTAGCCGCGCCGCCCCGGGAGCGTCGCCAGCCGGGCCAGGGCCTCGTCCACCTCGGCGGCGTCCACGTCTGCGGCGTCGGTGACCACGTAGCACTGGGCGAGCACCTCGGAGTACGCGGCGGTGTCGACGCAGGTCACCGTGCCGCCCCGGCGGCAGAACTCCTGGGCGACGCGGGTGGTGCCGGTGAACAGGTCGAGCGCCGTGGCGGCACCGGACGCGGCGAACAGGCTCCCCAATTCGCCGACGAGGCGGCGCTTGGAGCCGAGGTACTTGATCAAGGAGCCGTCGACGCGAACGTGTTGCACTTGTTGGGGTCGCCGGAGTTGAACCCGACCGCCAGCCACTTCTTGCGCATAGCGGACGAGCCGTGCGTCCACGACTCCGGGGACACCGAGCCGGTCGACTTCATCTGGATGCGGTCATCGCCCACCGACAGGGCGGCGTCGACCGCCCGGTTCACGTCGTCGGGGGTGATCGCCTTGATCGGCGAGTTGGGGTCGGCGGACGCATTGGCCAGCCAGACCCCGGCGTAGCAGTCGGCCTGGAGCTCGAGCCGCACCTGGGCCGACTTGGGGCCGGCGTTGTTGCCCGACGACTGGGCCTTGGAGAGCTGCCCGGTGAGGTCGGAGATGTGGTGGCCGTACTCGTGCGCGATCACGTACGCCTCGGCGGCGTCCCCGCCCTCGGCCCCCAGCTGGCCCTTCAGCATGTCGTCGAAGAAGCTCTCGTCGAGGTAGACGATCTTGTCGGCCGGGCAGTAGAACGGGCCGACTTCCGCCGTGGCGGTGCCACAGCCGGTAGCCGCCTGCCCGCTGAAGATCTCGGTCCTGGTCTGCTGGTAGCCGGAGAACGCCTTCGCCCAGTAGGCCTGGATCGAGTTGGTGTAAGCGACGAATCGGCAGTCGCGATCCTTGGAGATGTCGGCGCCGGAGGTGCACTGGGCGAACGCGTTCGTCGACTGGGTCGTGGGCGCGGTCGTGGTGCCGCCGAGCAGCGCGGACGGGTCGAGCCCGAACAGGACGGCGACGATCACCAGCAGGATGCCGCCACCGCCGAGGGCCACCGTGGTGCCGGTGCGCCGGCCCCCACCCGAGCCCATCTGGGACGGATCGAGCTTCGCATTCTCGTTGTACTGCACGTCGCACCTCCCCGCGCCGATGCACGTGAGCATAGTCAGCCCCGACGACAACCGTCGGCTTATCGGCCGGGGAGGCGGCTTGGAACCGGTTGGCCGCGGGGTCATGATGGACGGATGCGGATCATCGGTGTCGAGGTGGCCGGGGGCTCCCCGGTGTTCACCGGCGCCCTTCCGCACGGCGCGGACCCGCACCGGCTGGCCTGGGAGCTGGGCTACCGCATCGTCCGCCCGCTGTCGGCCACCGGCGGCGCGCCCGACCTGACCCTCACCGTGCAGGTCGGCCGGCACGGCCGCAGCAGCGAGCTCCAACCGCCGCGGACCCGCTCGATCGACCCCGACCTCGACCTGGCGCTGGAGGCCGAGCCGGTGGTGCGCCAGCGGCTCGCCGCCTACGGCATCGTGCTGTCCGGACGCGGCCTGCTCGCCACCCAGTTCTCCGACCGCACCGCCGTGCCCGGCCTGTGGGGGCTGCCCGGCGGCGGCATCGACCCGGGCGAGAGCCCGTCCCAGGCACTGGTGCGCGAGGTCACCGAGGAGAGCGGGCAGGAGCTGGAGATCTCGCACCTGCTGGACGTGCAGACCGACCACTGGATCGGGCGCTCCCCCACCCGGGTGGTGGAGGACTTCCACGCCGTCCGCATCATCTACGCCGCGACCTGCCCGACCCCGTCCGACCCGGTGGTGTACGACCGCGGCGGCACCACCGCCGCCGCCACCTGGGTGCCACTGGAGAACTGGTCGCGGATGCCGTGGTCGTCCGGCGCGCGGGCCCTGCTGGACCGGCACCTGCGCGAGCTCCTCCGCTCCGACCTGCTCGCGCGCTGAACGGCTGGACGCAGCGAGGCCCCGGCGGGGTTCGCCGGGGCCTCGCTGGTTCAGCTCAGCGTCGGAAGTACGACAGCAGGCGCAGGATCTCGATGTAGAGCCAGACCATGGTGACGGTGAGGCCGAAGGCCGCCCGCCAGGACTCGGACGCGTCCGCGCCCATCGCCACGCCCTGCTCGATGTAGTCGAAGTCGAGGATCAGGTTGAACACCGCCAGCCCGACGCCGATCGCGGAGATCAGCAGCAGGAAGAGCAGGTTGCCGCCGCTGAACAGGAAGCCCATGCCGAACAGGCTGAGCACGAAGTTCACCAGGAGCAGGCCCGCGTAGGCCAGGGTGCCGATCATCACCATCTTGCGGAACTTGTTCGTGACCCGGATGCGGAAGAACTTGTACGCGGCCAGCGTCGCGGCGGCCGCGACCAGCGTGCCCATGACGGCGGCGGGGACGATGCCGTTCCATGCGTTCTCGTAGATCTTGCTGATCGCGCCGATGAACACACCCTCGATCGCGGCGTAGGCCAGGACGAACGCCGGGTTCACCGCGCGCCGGAAGCTGACCAGCAGCACCACGCCGAAGGACACCAGGCCGCCGATGATCCACGCCGGGGCGAGCAGCTGCTGCGGCAGGAAGAGGAAGGTCAACGCCGCGACCGCCACCAGGGTGCCCATCGTGATGGCGCTCTTGGTGAGGACGTCGTCAATGGTCATCCGGCCGGCGACCGGGGCCGGGGCGAACTGCTGGGCGTTCGGGTCGGCACCGTACGGCGGCTGCGCCGGGTACTGGCCGTACTGGTCATATTGGCCGTACTGGCCGGGCGCCGGCTGGGTCGTGCCCTGCCAGGCGTCGGGCCGCGAGAGCACCGGGTTGTTGCTGCGCATAGCTTGCTTCCTCCTTGGACGGGCGACGGTGCGAACCGTCGTCGGATACCCATGGTAGAGAACGAGTCTGGGAACCGGCTGAGTCCCACCCTGACCCGACCCTGATCCGCGCCCCCGGGACGTCGTCGCGAGCCGTTCCCCGGGCCCTACAGGGAGACCACCCGCCGCTCACGACGCGAGGTCTCGGCCGCCAGCGCGACCGCGATCGCGGCCCGCCCGTCCCGGCCGTCCGAGGGCAACGGAGCCCCGTCGACGATGGACGCCGCGAATCGCTCGACAGCCAGGCGGAACGACTCCGCATAGCGCTCGGGGAAGAAGGTGGGCAGCGCAGGGGAGGCGAACCCGGACGCGGTGGCGACCGCGGTGACCGTATCCTGGACATTCCCGCAGGTGGCCATGCCTTCGGTGCCCAGGACCTCGGCACGCTGGTCGTAGCCGTAGCGGGCCTGGCGGCTGTTGTCGATGATCCCGAGCGCGCCGTTGGCGAACCTCAGCGCGACCACGGTCGTGTCGGCATCGTCGGCCTCGCGAGCGAGCTCGTCGATGGTGGCGGCGCTCAGCGCCGACACTTCGGTGATCTCCGAACCAGCCAGGAAGCGCGCCATGTCGAAGTCGTGGATGGTTGTGTCCATGAACATCTTGCCCGGCCCCCGCCGGTAGTCCGGACCCGGCAGCCCGGGGTCGCGCGAGATGATGTTCACGATGGTCGGCGCGCCGACCCTGCCCTCCTCCACCGCTGTGCGCAGCACCGCGTGATGGGGGTCCAGGCGCCGGTTGAAGTCGACCTGGAGCAGGACGCCGGCCTCCTGTGCAGCGGCTACCGCCCGGTCGGCGTCCTCCAGGTTCAGTGCCAGCGGCTTCTCGCACAGGATGTGCTTGCCGGCGTCGGCGAAGGCGACGACCTGGTCGGCGTGGAGTTCCGCCGGGCTCGCGAGCAGCACCGCGTCGAGCAACGGGTCGTCCACGAGCTCGGTCCAGTCCGCGACCACGCGCGCACCGGTCTCCTGCGCAACGCGGTTGGCCGTCGCCTCGTTGGGCTCGGCCACGACCGTGAGCTCGAAGAGGGGGGAGGCGGAGAGGTTGCGGGCATGGAGCAGGCCGATGAAGCCGGCACCCACGAGCCCGATCTTGATGGTCATGAGTTCTTCCTTTGCAGAATCGCGTTGGTTCTCTCTCCGGTGGTGTCCGGCGCCGGGCCGCGCCGGACACCACCCCACGGGAGGCCGGGGTCTCGTCCGGGAGAGAGAACCGGACGGACCGTGGCCGGCGGAGCATCCGGGTTGCGGACACTCGTCCTACCGGGGTGGGCGACCTGGGGTCGCCGACCCCGGATGGGCCTACTTGACGAAGTTGCTGACGTTCTCCGGGGTGACGAGCTCGAACGGCACGTCCTGGGTGTAGCTGGCCGGGGTCTTGCCACCCGCCATCTCGACAGCCATCTCGACCGACGCCTCAGCCTGGCCGGGACCGTTCTGGTACATGGTCACCGACAGGTCACCGGCCTGCATGGCGGCCAGCGCGTCCTTCGTGGCGTCGATACCGCCGACCGCGATGCCGTCCGCGCCGAGCGTCTTGCCCGACGCCTTGATCGCGTTGATCGCACCGATCGCCATCTCGTCGTTGTTCGCGCAGATCATGTCGATCTGCTTGCCCGACTGCAGCCAGTTCTCGGTGACCGACTGGCCCTTGTCGCGGTAGAAGCCGGCGGACGCCTCGAGGACCACCTGCATACCGGGGTTCTGGGCGACCACGTCCTTGCAGCCCTCGGTGCGCTTGAGCGTGTTGTAGTCGCCGGGCGTGCCCTGGAGGATGGCGACGTTGCCCTTGCCGCCCTTGATCTTGGCCAGGGCGGTCATCTGTTCGATGCCCGCCTTCAGGCCGTCGGAGCCGACGAAGCCCACGCCGTCGGGGAAGTTGGTGGGCTTGCGGTTGACGTAGACCAGAGGGATGTTCTTGGCCTTGGCCGCCTCGGTCATGGGGTCGGTGGCATCGGCGTCCACCGCGATCACGATCAGGGCGTCCACTCCGGAGCTCACGAAGTTCTCGACCTGGCTGACCTGCACCTCGGTCTTCTCCTCGGCGGACACCACATCCACGTCCGCGTTGTTCTTCGCGGCCGCATCCTTGATGCCGTTCTCGAAGGTGGTCAACCACTCATCGATGATCGGCAGTGCCACGCCGATCTTCAGCTTCTTGCCCGCCTCGGTCCCCGAGGCGCTGGAAGCCGTGCCGCTCGACGTTCCCGCCGACGAACACGCGGTGAGTGTGCTCGCCGCGGCGAGCACGACCGCCGCAATCTTGATTCCGAATCGTTTGGCCATTGTCATCCCTTTCGAGTTTGGTACGAACTGCTGGTGATGGGAACGCGCTGGTGGCGTTGGTGCCGCACCGCCGGGTGGCGACACGGCCCTGCAGGAGTGGTGCGGGTCATCCGCGATGCGGGCCGAGGCCGCACCGGTTGAGGCAGGCCCGAGTCCGGGTCGCGACGGGCAGGGGCTGATCGGGCGGGCAGGGGTACATGTCCTGCTCGACGATCGTGAACAGTGGGACGTCCAGTGCCGACAACTCGGCAAGGAGCGGCTCCAGCTCCGGGACGCCGAGTGGCGGCTCGGTCATGACACCGGCCATGCAGGCGGGAGCGAAGGTCATGCCCTCGTCCTCGACCCGCTTCCTGATGGCCGGGTCGACCTGCTTGAGGTGCACATAGCCGATGCGCTCGGGGAACCTGCGGATGATCGCGATGTTGTCGCCTCCGCAGTAGGCGATGTGGCCGGTGTCGAGGCAGAGGTTGACCACCGCCGGATCGGTGTCCTCCAGGTAGCGCTCGACCTGGGCCTGGGTCTCGACGTGGCTGTCCCCGTGGGGATGGAAGACGAGGCTGACGTCGAACTCCTCGGCGAGCATCCTGCCCAGTTCGTCCGCCCCGGTCGTCAGGTGGGACCACTCGTCGCTCGTCAGTGTCTTCGGCCCGGTCAGGTTGCCCCAGAAGTCGCTGTACATCTCCGGGAGCAGCACGAGATGGCGCGCGCCAAGCGCGGTGAGGAGCCTGGCCTCCTGCCGACAGTCCGCCATCGCCTGGGCCAGAGCATCCCGTCCGCGCTGGAGGCCGGCGAAGACCGCGCCGCCGGAGAGTTTGAGTTCCCGTGCGGCGAGTTCCTCCCGCAGGCGCTCCGGCTCCGTGGGCAGGTAGCCGTACGGACCCAGTTCGATCCAGACGTAACCGGCTGCGGCGGCTTCGTCGAGGAACACCGGCCAATCGACCTGCTTCTCGTCCTCGGCCATCCACACTCCCCAGGAGTCCGGAGCGGTCCCCAGACGCAGTTGCTCGACTCCGCGACTGGCGTGGGTGGTGTTCATCTGTGCGTTGCGCCCTTCCTCGTTGATGGACTTCCCGTGCTCCCGGCGTCCGGGCTGCCGCGGCTCCCTTCAGGCTCGTGGGACCGATCCCACCATCCTGGTGTCAGCTTGTCAAGACATTTCGTGGGACCGATCCCAAGCGTTATGAAACCGAGATCTACGCAAGCTGCTGTGGCTGGCATGGGATCGATCCCATGCCTGCTAGGGTCGAGGGGTCGATGGGAGCGGAACGGTGGCAGACACGACACTCGAGCGGGCAGGTGGTGGTGCGCCCACGATCCGGACGGTCGCACAGGTCGCCGGGGTTTCCAAGTCCTCGGTCTCGCGCTACCTGCAACACTCCCCCCACCTCACCGACGAGGCGCGAGAAGCGATCGCCAAGGCGATCAAGGAGCTCGACTACCGGCCGAACGCCAACGCCCGCAGCATCCGGGCGAAGCGCACCCACTCCGTCGGCGTGCTCGTCAACGACCTGCGCCAACCCTGGTTCGTCGAGTTCCTGCAGGGCCTCGGCGACGCACTGCACCGTCACGAACTCTCGCCGCTGGTCGGCGACGGCCGGTTGGACAGAAGGACCGACGAGCGGCTGGTCAACTCGTTCATGGACATGCGCTTCGACGGCCTCGTCCTCGCGGGCACGATGCAGGTCTCGGACACCATCGTCGAGGCCGCCAACCGCATCCCGACCGTCGTCGGCGGCACGCGTCTTTTCGACGCTCCCCACATCGACCTCGTGGTTCAGGACGACGACCTGGTCGCGCAACTCGCCGTCGACCACCTGCTCGAGTTGGGCCACACCGCCATTGCCCACGTCGGCAGCGACGCGGGCGTCGCCTTCGACGCCCGCCTGGCCAGGTACTCGGAAATGATGACCGCCCGCGGCCTGCCCTCCTCGGTCGAGTTGTGCGACTCCACCGAGGAGGGCGCGTACCAGGCCGGCCGACGGCTCCTCGACCGCGCACCACACGAACGACCGACCGCCATCTTCGCGGGAAGCGACCTGATCGCCCTGGGCGTCATGTCGGCCGCCGCCGAACTCGGGTGCCGGGTTCCCGCCGACCTGTCGCTCGTGGGAGTCGACAACACCCATCTGGCCAAGATGCACTCGATCAGCCTCACGAGCGTCGACATCCAGCCCTACGAGCAGGGCCGGATCTGCGGCGACACCCTCGCGCTCCGGATCGATGACCCGGACCGGCCGGCGACCGAGCACCTGGTCGAACCCGGAATCTGCGTTCGGAAGTCCACCCGATCGGTCTGAACGGCGGCGATCGGGTTCGTGTCGGATCCCGGTTGGCCTCGCGGGCGAGTTCCGATGCGCTGATGCCGGCCTGGGTGGGCGTCGCGGAGACGTTGGTGGAGTTCGCGAGGAAGTCGTCGCGCCGTGCAGTGCCCCCAATGGGACTCGAACCCATACTCGGGCGGGTTTAAGCCGCCTGCCTCTGCCAGTTGGGCTATGGGGGCCCGGGCGTGATTCTAGGGCGGCCCGGGCCGTCCGCGAGCGTCAGGCCCGGCCGACCAGGCCGAGCAGGATGCCGTCGAGGATGTCGGCCTCGCTCACCGCCAGGTCGCCGGTGACGCGCGCGCCGACCGCCGCGCAGACCAGGGCGCCGGCGCAGATCACGTCCGCGCGTCTCGGCACCATCGTCGGCAGCGCGACGACGTCGGCCACCGGCATGGCGAGCAGTCGTGCGGTCAGCGCCGAGAGTTGGGACGGGGTGATCCGTGAGCCGTGCACGAGCGCACGGTCGTAGCTCGGCAGTTCCTGCACCAGCGCCGACAGGCTGGTCGCGGTGCCGCCGACCCCCACCCAGGTGGCGACGCCGGCGAAGTCGATCCCGCTGGCGTCGAGGAGCCCGTCGACGTGCGCGCGGGCGGCCTCGATCTCGTCGGGACCCGGCGGGTCGGAGTGCAGGAAGCGCTCACGCAGCCGCACCGAGCCCACGTCGAGCGAGATCGCGGCGGACGGGACGCCGTCGCTGCCGACGACCAACTCGGTCGAGCCGCCGCCGATGTCCATCACCAGCACCGGCTCTGCGAGCCCGGTGAGGGCCGAGACGGCACCGGCGAAGGAGAGCCGGGCCTCCTCGTCGCCGGGGATGATCTCGGCCTCCACGCCCAGGCGCCGGCGGACGCCGTCGAAGAACTCGGCGGAGTTGGCCGCGTCCCGGGCCGCGGAGGTGGCCACGACTCGGCGGTGGGCGACGCCGAGGGAGTCGAGCTCCTCCCCGAAGTCGGCCATCGCGGCGAAGGTGCGGGCCAGCGCGTCCGGGTGGAAGCGGCCGGTCGCGTCCACGCCCTGGCCCAGCCGGGTCAGGTGGAGCCTCCGGTCGACCTCGACGAGGCGTCCGTCGACGAGCCGGCTGACCAGCAACCGGACGGAGTTGGTGCCGCAGTCGACGGCGGCGTACAGGTCGTCAGTCACGATCCTCCAGGCAGGGACGGGTCCAGAACTCGCCCAGCAGGGCCAGCGTCTCGTCGCCCAGCGGGTTGACGCCCGGACCGGCGGCGAGGGCGTGCGCGGCGAGGACGTGCAGGCACTTCACCCGGGTCGGCATGCCGCCGGCGCTGATCCCCTCGATCTCGGGGACGCTGCCGAGCGCGGCCCGGTCGGCGAGGTAGGCCTCGTGCGCCCGGGTGTAGGCCGCGGCGAACTGGGGATCGGCGGCGAGCCGGTCGGTCATCTCCAGCATCAGCCCGCTCGCCTCCAGCGTCGAGCAGGCGGCCGTCGCGCGCGGGCAGGTGAGGTAGTAGGTGGTGGGGAACGGCGTGCCGTCCGGCAGTCGGGGCTCGGTGGCGACCACGCCGGGCTTGCCGCAGGGGCAGCGCCAGGCCACACCGGCCGTGCCGCGGGGTTCGCGTCCGAGCTGGGCGGTGACGGTGGCCACGTCCTGCGGGGTGAGCGGCTCGGGCATGCCGGCCATTCTCGCACGGTCGATCCGGCCGAAACGAAAGGGGACAGTCCCCTTTCGTTTCGGGTCGAGGGTCAGGGGACGGTGACCTTGCGCGTGGGCGCGTCCGCGGTCTGGACAGAGCCCCACAGGCGGTCCCACCAGACCGGGTCGTGCTCGCCGGCGGGCAGGCGCTGCTCGGACGTGATCACCACGCCACCACCCAGCGGCTTGCCGTCCGGGCCGACGACGCGATAGCCGGTCTCCCCCGGCATCACCCAGCCGAGCCGGTCGCGCGCCTGCGCCTTCACGTAGTCGGGGTCGTCCCAACGGGCCAGTTCGGACTGGATGTCGGCGATCTCCGCCGACCGTTCGCGGATCTCCTGCTCGGCGACCGCAAGATCGTGCTGCTGGGAGAGGTAGATGCGCAGCGAGCCGCCGAACGAGATCGCCAGGGCCAGCACCACGATCACCATGACGAGCGCCCGTCGGGTGAGCCGGAGCCCCCATCGTTGGCGGGTGCCGTCGGGTCCGGTGGCCTCCTCGACCTCGACCGCGGACGCGGGGCTGGACGCGCGTCCGGCCGCCCGGTTGCGCCTGGGAGTGCGTCCGGGGCCGGTGCTGGCGCTGCGCGGGCTACGCGTGGCGCGCGCCATGGTCCTCGGCTCTCATCGGCTCAAGGATAGGTGGACGCGTCCCCGCGACGGCGCCTGACCCGCGGGGGCGGTTCCATTTCCGACCTGCTCGCCCAGCCAGCCCCGTCCGCCGTTCCCCACCAACTTCGCCACCGAAACGTCCCCTCGCCACCGGAATTCTGGTGGCGAGGGGACGAATCGGTGGCGAAGTTGGTCCGGGGACGCGGACGGGCGCCGGCAGTCGCCGACGCCCGTCCGGGTGAATCAGTACTCAGGCAGTGAACCGCGGAAAGGCGGACGCGCCGGCGTAGCGCGCGGCCTCGTCGAGGTCCTCCTCGATGCGGAGCAGCTGGTTGTACTTGGCCACGCGCTCGGTACGGGCCGGGGCGCCGGTCTTGATCTGGCCACAGCCGAGGGCGACGGCCAGGTCGGAGATCGTGGTGTCCTCGGTCTCGCCGGAGCGGTGGCTCATCATCGTGGAGTAGCCGTTGCGGTGGGCGAGGTTGACCGCGTCGATGGTCTCGGTGAGCGAGCCGATCTGGTTCACCTTCACCAGCAGCGCGTTCGCCGTGGCGTTGTCGATGCCCTTCTGGAGGCGGGTCACGTTGGTGACGAACAGGTCGTCACCGACCAGCTGGACCTTGGCGCCGAGTTCGTCGGTGATGGTCTTCCAGCCGTCCCAGTCGTCCTCGTTCAGCGGGTCCTCGATGGAGACCAGCGGGTACTTCGCGACCAGGTCGACGTAGTAGGCGGTCATCTCGGCGGCGGTCTTCTTGCCACCCTCGAA
>JAIUOS010000045.1 GCA_020161755.1 Actinomycetota bacterium | reverse complement strand
AAGGGCCCCCGTTTCGGGGGTAGCCCGGCCCACCAGCGGATCATCCTGGCCAACCTGGCCAGCCAGCTGTTCCAGCACGGCAAGATCACCACGACCGAGGCGAAGGCCAAGCGCGTCCAGCCGTTGGCCGACCGCCTGATCAGCAAGGCCAAGCGGGGCGACCTGCACAACCGCCGCCTGGTCCTCCAGACGATCACCGACAAGGGCGTGGTGCACGTCCTGTTCACCGAGATCGCCCCCAAGCTCGCGGAGCGCGAGGGTGGCTACACCCGGATCACCAAGATCGGGCCGCGCAAGGGCGACAACGCCCCGATGGCCGTGATCGAGATCGTGACCGAGAGCGTCGAGGAGTCCCGCAAGGCCAAGGCGAAGGGCAAGGGCAAGACCGAGCCCGCCAAGGCGGACGCCAAGAAGGCCGAGCCCAAGAAGACCGAGGCCAAGACGGACGCCGCCGCCAAGGCTGCTCCGAAGAAGGCCGCGGCCAAGAAGGCCGAGGTCGTCGAGGAGCCTGCGGCGGACGAGGCCATCACCGACGTGGTGGTCGAGGCCGCCCCCGTCGTCGGTGAGGCCCGCGACTTCGGCGAGGGTTCCTACGTCGGTGACGAGCCGCCCGCCGGCTACGACATCAAGGGCAACGCGGACTCGATGAAGTTCCACACCCCTGAGTCGCAGTGGTACGAGGCCACCAAGGCCGAGGTCTGGTTCAACTCGGTCGAGGCCGCCGAGGCCGCCGGCTTCTTGAACGTCCTCAAGAAGGACGACAAGGCCTGAGCAACGCTCAACCGAACCGCCCGCTCCCGTTTCGGGGCGGGCGGTTCTGCGTCCCCCCGTCCCCCCACCCTCCGACTTGTCAGAATCTGGAGACGCTATAGCGTCTCCAGATTCTGACAAGTCGGAGGGTGGGGTCAGCGGCCGACGACCAGCGGGACGCAGGTCTCGCGTTCGGAGACCTGCCACAGGATCGCGATCGCGCCGTCGGCGCCCGGACGGAGCACCGGCAGCCGCACCGGCGGGCCGGTGTTGACGTAGCGCGGCCCGTACAACTCCCCGCCGCGGGCGTGCGGGTCGGTCGCCGCGCGGAGTTGGGGCATCGCCCCGTCCGCGGCGCTCATCCCGATCCGCGCGGCCGCCCACTCCCAGAACGGGCCGGTCGGGCCGCCGCCGCCCTCCCGGACGGTGCGCACCTGCAGGTCGGTGTGCGACAGGCCGGGGTGCGCCATCAGGCTGGACGCGGTCACGCCCGCCCGCTCGAACTCGCGCTGGAGCCCGAGTGCGAAGTGGTAGTTCGCCAGCTTCGACTGCCCGTACGCCTTCCACGGCGAGTAGGTGCCGTGCAGGTGTGGGTTGCGCGGGTCGAGCGGACGCCCGATGTGGTGCGCGGTGCTGGTCACCGAGACCACCCGGGCGGCGTCCGCGGCGAGGAGCGCGGGCATCAGGTGCGCGGTCAGCGCCCAGTGGCCCAGGTGGTTGACCCCCAGTTGCATCTCGAACCCGTCGGCGGTCCGGCGCTCCGGCAACGCCATCAGGCCGGCGTTGTTCACCAGGATGTCGACCCGGTCGTGGGCGGCCAGGATGCGGTCGGCCGCCTCGCGGACCGAGGCGAGCGAACCGAGGTCGAGGCCAACGACCTCCAGGTCGGCGGACGGCGTCCGCGTCCGCAGCTCCGCCTCGGCCTCCCTGGCCTTGTCCTGGTCGCGTACCGCCATCACGACGGTGGCGCCGCGGTCGCCCAGCGCGGACGCGGTCTCCAGGCCCAGCCCGCCGTTGGCGCCGGTGACCACGGCGACGCGTCCGGTGAGGTCGGGGATGTCGGCTCTGGTGAACGTCATGGGACGACGGTACCCACCCGGCGGGCGTCCATGCCCGAGGGGTACTACGACCATCGCCCGATGGTGTCGTGAACCTCGTGGCGGGCACGCTCGTTGGTGTCGGGCCGGGTCGTCCGGCCGACGAGGTTCCCAGGAGGATCCCATGAGCATCACGCACATCGCCGGGGCCCTGATCGCCACCGCGCTCGCCGTCCCCACGCTGGCCCTCAGCGCGCCGGTCGCGCACGCCAGCCACGGCGGAGCGACCAAGGTGAAGGTCGCCGGCACCTGCACCGGCAGCGCCACCTCGAAGCTGAAGGCCAAGGCCGACGACGGCCGCCTCGAAGTCGAGTTCGAGGTCGACGCCCGGAGGCGCGCACAGGTCTGGGCCGTCCGTCTCACCGACAACGGTGTCACCGTCTGGTCGGGCCACCGCACCACCAAGGGCCGCAGCGCCTCCTTCTCGGTCGAGAAGAAGATCGCCAACCGCGCCGGCGCAGACGTTCTCACCGCACTGGCCACCAACACGGTCACCGGTCAGGTCTGCACCGCGACCCTCACCTACGCCGGCTGACTCTGGCCGTTCGGCCCTCCCCCTGCCACACTCTCCCCGAAAGGTCACGTCATGATCCGCTTGATCCTCGCCGCCGGCGCAGCCGTCGTCGCGCTCGTCCCGGCCACGGTCGGCCTGCTCGGCAATGCCACCTTCTCCCAGAGCGTCCCGGTGCGCGTCCCGGTGAGCGCCCAGGTCATGCCGGCCGCCGACCCGACCCCCACCGCGACTGCCACCCACGACGAGGGGGACGACCACGGCGGCGACACCCCCCGCGACAGCCGCACCGAGCCGGGCGACGACCGGGACGCATCCCCGTCGGCCTCGCCGAGCGCCTCCTCCTCGAGCGGTCGCCACGGCGGTGACGACTCCGGCTCGAAGAACTCCGGCCACGGTTCGGATAACTCCGGTTCGGACGACCACGATTCCGACGACCACGGCGGCCACGGTTCGGACGACTCCGGTTCGGACGACCACGGCGGCCACGGTTCCGACGACTCCGGCTCCGACGACCACGGCGGGCACGGTTCCGACGACTGATGAGCCTTCCCGATCCCCCCTCCGAGATCCCGGTCACGGCGCCCGCCGCGGCCGGGATTCCGCCGGCCTACCTGACCGTGTCCGACGGTGCCGCGGCGCCGCCGGACACGGCCCCGCTCAACCTGCGGCGGCTGGTCTGGCGGCTGGTGCTCGGTGCGCTGGGCGTCCTGGTGCTGGTGGGGTTCGGGAGTGTGTTCGCGGCCAGCCAGCTGGCCGAACGGGAGGCGGTGAACGACGCGGCCGGCATCGCCGACGTGCTGGCCGAGGCCGTCGTCCAGCCCGCGCTCGACGAGGCCCTCGCCCAGGGCGACCCGGCCGCGGTGGCCGCGTTCGACGAGATCGCCCGGACCCGCATCCTGAGCGCCAACGTGGTGCGGGTGAAGCTGTGGTCGACCGACGGACGGGTCGTCTACGCCGACGAGCCCGCCCTGATCGGGCAGACCTTCCCGCTGGACCCCGAGCAGCTGGAGGTGCTGCGCAGCCCCCAGGTGCGGGCCGAGGTGTCCGAGCTCGATCGCAGCGAGAACGTCTTCGAGCGCAGCAGCGGCAAGCTGCTGGAGGTCTACCGGCCCGTCTGGACGCCCGGCGGCACCCAGATGCTGTTCGAGATCTACACCGCCTACGAGCCGGTGAGCGAGCGCGCCGCACAGCTGCTGCGCGGGATGGCCGGCGTGATGCTGTCGAGCCTGCTGCTGCTGTTCCTGCTCACCGTGCCGATCCTGTGGCGGGTGTTCGACCGGCTGCGCGCCGCGCAGCAGCAGCGCGAGGCCCTGCTCCAGCGAGCGGTAGACGCGTCCGCCGAGGAGCGTCGCCGGATCGCGGCGACCCTGCACGACGGCCCGGTCCAGGACCTGGTGGGGAGCTCGCTGGTCGTGGCCGGTGCCGGCGCCCGGGCCGAGGCGATGGGGGACGCCTCCCTCGCCGACGACCTGCGCCGCGCCGCCGCCGCCGTGCGCAGCAGCATCGGCGGGCTCCGCTCGCTGCTGGTGGACCTCTACCCGGCCACCCTGTCCAGCGCGGGGCTGGCCGCAGCGCTCACCGATCTCGCCTCCCAGGCCGGGTCCCGCGGGCTGGCCGTCGAACTCGACCTGGCCGAAGGGGTCGCCGAGTCGCTGGACGCCGACGAGCAGCGGCTCGTGCACCGGGTCACCCAGGAGTGCCTGCGGAACGCCGCAAAGCACGCGCCGTCCTGCCGGGTCGTGGTGGCCCTGCGCGAGGACGGTGAGGCCGTCGTCCTCGAGGTCGGCGACGACGGCGACGGGTTCGATGCGGCGGACGTACTGGCGAACCCCGCGGACGGACACTTCGGCCTGCGGGTGCTGCGCGACCTCGCCGCCGCGGCGGGCGCGCGGCTGGAGCTGGCCGCCGCTCCCGGTCAGGGCACGCGCTGGCGGCTGACGATGAAGGAGAGGACCGCATGACCACCGTCCTGCTCGTCGACGACCACGCGATGGTCCGCGCCGGCCTGGCCGCCCTGCTGGGCGCCACCGCCGACCTCGAGGTCGTCGGCCAGGCACGCGACGGCGCGCAGGCGGTGGACCTGGCCGTCCAGCTGCGTCCCGACGTCGTGCTGATGGACCTGTCGATGCCGGTGATGGACGGCATCGAGGCCACCCGGCGGCTGGTCACGGCCGACCCCGACGCCAAGGTGGTCGTGCTGACGTCTTTCTCGGAGGCAGCCAAGGTCACCGAGGCGCTCGCCGCGGGCGCGATCGGCTACCTGCTCAAGGACTGCGAACCCGAACAGCTCCTCGCCGGGGTGCGTGCGGCGGCCGAGGGGCACGCGCCGCTGGACCCGAAGGTGGCCCGCGTGCTGCTGCCCGGCGTCCGTCCGGCCACCCCGGCCGAGTCGCTGTCGGCTCGGGAGCTACAGGTGCTGCGGCTGGTGGCCAAGGGCCTGGCCAACAAGCAGATCGGACGCCAGCTCGGCATCAGCGAACGTACCGTGAAGGCTCACCTGGGCCAGGTGTTCCGCCAGCTCGGTGTGCTCGATCGCACCAGCGCCGCGCTCTGGGCCCGGGATCACCTCGGCCCCGAGTGATGGGTCAGCGCCGCTGTGCGCGGGTCGCCAGGAACACCGGAGTCTGCCGTGCAGCTCCTCTGTGGCCCGGACCTCAGTGATGAGGACGTACAACGGCCCCGGGAGCCAAGGGGGAGATGGCTTCCGGGGCCGTTGGACAGGGGGAGGGTTTCTGCGCTGACGGTTGGAGGGGAGTCAGGCGCAGGTCCAGGGACTGGTGCCGGCCTTCGCGTAGTAGCGGTTGGCCACGGTGATCTGTTCCGCGCGGCTGGCCTGGTGCGGATAGGCGGCGAAGTCGCGCCCTCCGTTGGACCGCCACGAGGCCAGGTTGAACTGCAGGCCGCCGTAGTAGCCGTTGCCGGTGTTGATGTGCCAGTTGCCACCCGACTCGCAGCGCGCGATGCGGTCCCACATCGCTGCCCGGGCCAGGTTGATGCCGACGCCGTTGCTCGACGTCTTCGTCCCCACCTCGAGTACCTGCGAGCGGGGCTTGGTGAGGACCTTCTCGGTGACGACCACTCGCTTGGTGACCTTGCCGTTCACGACGGTGATCTCGTAGGTGCGCTTGGCCTTGCCGTTGCTGCCGGCGGTGAGGACGCGGGACTCGCCCTTCCAGAGGCTGGCGTTGTTCTTGCGCACGGTGTCGTAGGAGACCGTCTCGGTCTTCACCTTGGTGCGCACGCTGACCCGGTCGAGGGTGATCTTCGCCCCGGCCACGATCGCGGTGTCGCCGACCGGGTCGAGCCGATCGGTGGCGGAGGCGGTCAGGTTCTGGTCGGCCAGCAGGTCGGCCACCGTGGGGGCGGTCGTGGTGACCTTGGTCTTCTTGCCGCCGACCGTGAGCACGACCTGCTTGGGGGTGGTCACCTGGACGGTGAGCCCCTCGCGCGGCAGGGGAGTGCTGAGCGGGACCGACATCCGGGCCTCGCTGAGGCTGGTGCTGTCGGTGGACGCGACCAGGGCGGCGGGCGCCGCGGACGCCGCGTCGGCGATCAGCGCGTCACTGAGGGTGGCGGCCGTGGTGGTGATCGTGCGGGGTGTGCCGTCGACGGTGAGCGTGACCTGCTTGGCGTACCGGACGGTGACCGTGCCACCGCTGGTCACTGCGGCGTCGACGGCCGGGCTGACCTGGTCACCGCCGGCGAGGACGATGCCCTTGGCGGCCAGCACGTCGGCGACGGTCAGGGCGAACCCACTCGCGGGTTGTACCTGTCCATCGACGCTCAACTGGACGTCCTTGTACAGGCTCACCGTGGTCAGCGCGCCGCCGGCCAACAGCGCTGCAGTCAGCGCGGTGGCGGTGATGGCCTTGTTCAAAACGCAGTCCCCCGGTGGTGTGACGGGCATTTCCTGAGAAAAGCCTGCCTGATCCTGAGAGGAAGGTCAAGTTTCTCTCAGAAACCCCACTGGGGGACGGCGTCCGAACGGGTCGATCCGGAGCGATCAGAGAACGGTCGCAGCCCGGGCCTTGGCGAGGCGCTGGGCGACGTCCGCCCAGTTCACCACGTTCCACCAGGCCTTCACGTAGTCGCCCTTCACGTTCTTGTACTGCAGGTAGAACGCGTGCTCCCACATGTCCAGCTGCAGGATCGGCAGCTGCGCCACCGGGACGCTGTTCTGCTGGTCGTAGAGCTGGTTGATGTTCAGCCGCTGGCCCAGCGGGTCCCAGACCAGCAGCGCCCAGCCGGAGCCCTGGAGCGAGTTGGCCGCGGCCTCGAACTGGCCCTTGAAGCCGTCGTAGGAGCCGAAGAACTCGTCGATCGCCGCCGCGACGTCACCGTCGGGCTCACCGCCGCCGTCGGGCGACATGTTCTTCCAGAACACCGAGTGGTTGATGTGGCCGCCCAGGTGGAAGGCCAGGTCCTTCTCGAGCTTCGGGATCGCGGCGAAGTCGCCGGACGCCCGGGCCTCGGCCAGCTTGTCGAGCGCGGTGTTGGCGCCGGCCACGTACGCGGCGTGGTGCTTGTCGTGGTGAAGCTCCATGATCTCCGGCGCGATGTACGGGGCGAGTGCGCCGTAGTCGTAGTCGAGGTCGGGCAGCGTGTAGACCATCAGGTTTCCCTTCGTTGCATTGACGGGCTGTCTCTTACCCCCAACCTGCCCCCTCCAGCGGCTATTCCGCCAGTGGCCGGGCAGGATTCGCCGGGACGAAGCTCGCCCGGCGGGCGGCGCGACGCAGCAGTCGCAGCAGCGGGACGCCCAGCAGCACCACCATCACGGCGTTGGTGAGGGCCCGGCCGAGGTTCCAGCCCATCGAGGTCGCGACGTTGAACAGGACGAACCGGTGCAGGTTCTCCAGGGCGGACGCGGCCGGGTCGAACGACAGCTGGGTGCCGTCGCCGATCGCGAACGGCCAGAACGAGAAGTCCATCAACCAGCCGTAGGCGAACGCCGAGACCATTCCGTAGGCGGCGAGGAGGGCGATCTCCGCGCGACCCAACGCCCGCGGGAGCCAGCCGGCGAACAGCCCGACGAACCCCGCCGAGAGCATCTGGTAGGGCAGCCACGGCCCGACGCCGGAGGTGATCAGGGCCGAGGTGAACAACGTGATCGCGCCCAGCGCGAAGCCGAAGCCGGCGCCGAACACCCGCCCGGCGAGGATCATCAGGAAGAAGATCAGCTCGAAGCCCGCCGTCCCCGCGCTGAGCGGACGCAGGATCGTGCCGACGGCGGCGAGGACGCCCAGCATGGCCAGCGTCTTGGCGTCCATCCGGCCACCGGCGAGTTCGGAGAGCACCACCGCGAGCACCAGCGGGAGCACGACGGCGAACATCACGGGCGCCTGCGTGGCCGACATGCCCGACTCCGGACGCAGGAACAGCGGCCAGCTGAACGCGACCGCGCCGACGGCCACCGCCACCAGCAGGGCGAGCCACGCCCGCGCGCCGGTCGCCGGCCGCTCGCGGGGGCCGGCGTAGGGCAGGGCCGCGCCGAGGCCGGTCATCGCAGCCCCCGGGCGACGTCGTCGGGGGTGAGCACCGGGATCGGCGCGAACACCTTCGCCATCTGCGGCGCGTACGCCGGCGAGGAGGTGAGCAGCCCGAGGGTGTCGCCATCGGCGATGATCTCGCCGTCGGCCATCAGCAGCGTCCGCCGGCTCACCGCGGCGGCGAACTCGACGTCATGGGTGCTGATCAGCACGGCCACGCCGGTGCCGGCGAGCCGGTCGACGATGTGGCGCAGCTCGGCCTTGGCGTTGTAGTCGAGCCCGCGCGTGGGTTCGTCGAGCAGCAGCACCGGCGGCCGGGCAGCCAGCTGGATGGCCAGTACCAGCGCCAACCGCTGGCCCTCCGACAGGTCGCGGGGGTCCCGGTCACCGGGCACGTCGACGCCGAGGGTGCGCAGCAGTCCGGCGGTCGTGCCCGGTTCGGCGTCGCTCTCGGCGTCCGCCTGGTCGCACTCCGCGGCGACCGTGGGCAGGTACAGCAGGTCGGTCGCGGTCTGGGGCACCAGCGCGACCAGCCGTCGCGCCTGTGCGGCGCCCAGCCGCCGCGGGTCACGGCCGCCGATCGCGATGTCGCCGCCGCAGCTCAGGGCGCCCTGGAGCGCCCACAACAGCGAGGACTTGCCGGCGCCGTTGCGTCCGAGCAGGGCGGTGACGCTGCGCTCGGCCAGCTCGAGGCTGACCCCGGAGACGGCCACGATCTCGCCGAACCGCACCTCGACGTCGCTCGCCGTCAGCGCGGACGGCCCGGCCGCCACCGGGACGCGCGGCGGCGGGGTGGGCCTGAGGTCCTCGGCCAGGGCGCGGCGCCGGGCCTCCCGGACGCTCAGCGGGACCTCGTCCCAGCCGGCGGCGCGGGCCAGCGCGGCCAGCGGGGGAGTGATGGTGGCCCCGGCGAGCACCGCCCGCGGCGAGCCGTGCACGACGCTGCCGTCACCGGGCAGCCAGAGCATCGAGTCGGCGGCCTGCATCACGCGTTCGAGCCGGTGCTCGGCCAGCAGGACGGTCAGGCCCACCTCGTGCACCAGGGTGGCGATGGCCGACAGCACGTCCTGCGCGGCGGTGGGGTCGAGCGCGGACGTCGGCTCGTCCAGCACCAGGACGCGGGGCTGCGCGGCCAGCACCGCGGCGATCGCGACCCGCTGCTGCTGGCCGCCGGACAGGTCGACCAGCGGCCGGCGGCGCAGATCGGCGATGCCCATCAGGTCGAGGGTCTCCTCCACGCGCTTGCGCATCGCGACCGGGTCGATGCCGAGCTGTTCCATGCCGTAGGCGATCTCGTCCTCGACGGTGTCGGTGACGAAGCCGCGCAACGGGTCCTGCCCGACGTAGCCGACCACGTCCGCCAGGTCGCGCGGACGGTGGTGTGCGGTGTCGCGCGCGTCGACCAGGACGCGTCCGGCCAGCGTCCCGCCGGTGAAGTGCGGCACCAGCCCGTTGACGGCGCCGAGCAGGGTCGACTTGCCGCTCCCGGTGGAGCCGACCACCAGGCAGAGGTCGCCCTCGGGCAGGTCGAAGGACACGTCGCTGAGCGTGGGGCGGGTGGCGCCCGGATACGTGACGCGCACCCGATCGAAGGTGATCATCGCGCGACCAGTTCCGGCTCGCGCTCCGGACGCGGACGCAGCGAGCGCACCCGGGTGTCGTTCCGCAGCGACGTGGTGGCCTGCGGCGGACGGACGCGGGTGAGCGGCAGCGGCGCCAGCACCAGCGCGACCACGACGAGCATCAGCGGTGTCAGTTCCGGCCAGACCAGCGGGTCGGTGGACGGGTGCAGCACATCACTTGCCATCAGCCAGCCGATGCCCCAGTCGCCACCCGCCGAGAACACGATCAGCGCGGCGAACACCCCGCTCAACGCGATCAGGGTGTCGCGGCTGCCCCAGGGGTGCGGACGGTGCCGGGTGACCCGCAGCGTGGCCTCGGCGCGGCGCAGGCCGAGCAGGACGGCGGCCACGCCGCCGAGCAGGAGCAGCACCGACAGCAGGCGGTGGTCGGTGCTCAGCAGCAGGAACACCCCGCAGGTGGCGACGAGCGAGCCGGCCAGCATCAGCGGCAGGGTCCCCCGGACCGGCAGCCCGCGGGTACGGGCGAAGCCGCGCGACTCCATGCCCGCCGCCAGCGACATCGACCGCTCGATCGCGTCCGCCAGCACCGGCATGACGATCGCGCCGAGCGCTCGCAGGCCGCGGGCCTGGTCGCCGCGCAGCCGCCGGGCCTTGCGGACGCGCTGCGCGCTCTCGATCAGCTGCGGGGCGACGCTGAGCGCGATCACGACCGCGACGGACGCCTCGTACAGCGCGGCCGGCACCGAGCGCAGCGCCTGGCGCGGGTTGGCCAGGGCGTTGGCGGCGCCGACGCAGACCAGCATCACCGCGAGCCGCAGGGCGTCGTACAGGGTGTTGACCAGGCCCTCGGCGGTGACCGCGCCGCCCAGCTGGATCCCGGCCGCCCAGTCGGGCAGCGGGATCTGCGGGAGTGTGAACAGCACGGTCTCGCCGGTGCCGGCGCCGAGGAGCATCTGGAAGAAGACCCGCATCCCGATGACGAACACCGACAGCACCAGGTAGGCCTTCACCGACCGTGCCCAGGGCGCGTCGCTGCGGCGCAGCAGCACCGTCGCCACCACGGCGGTGGCGATCAGCGCGAGCAGCAGCGGGTTGGTGGTGCCGCTCACGGCGATCCCGATACCGATCGCCCAGCACCACCACGCCCACGGGTGCGGTGTGGTCAGCGTTTCCGTCCTCTCCACAGCCACCAGCCGCCGAGCCCGGCGCCCGCGACGACGACGGCGGCCCCGGCGGCGATGGCGCCGACCGGGCTGCCGCTGTCACCGGAGTCCGGGGTGGCGGTCACCTGTTCCTGGGCGACCTCGGTGGCCTCGTTCGCGGCGAGCGGTGTCGAGGTCGGGGTCGCCGCCGTGGTGGCCACCGGGGTGGTGGACGCGCTCGCGCCGGCGGACGCGCTCTTCGACGCGGTCGCGGACTTCGTCGCGGACGGGGTTGCCGTCGCCGACTTCGTCGGGGTGCCGGACTTCTTCGGTTTCGTCGAGGTCTTCGTCGCTGTCGGGGTCGGGGTGGAGGTCTCGGTCTTCGGCGGGGACGCCGACGGCGGCACCTTGCCGTCGTCCAGCGACTGGTAGCGCCAGCCCTCGGCGTTGCCCTTCGTCGGGTGGTAGGAGTTCGCGCCGAGGTTGGAGTAGCTCCAGTCGCCGTACCCGTCGCCGGACCTGGAGGCGTGCCAGTACGACCAGTACGCCTTGTTGATGTCGGGGTTCGACGGCTTGCCCGAGATCTTGGTGATCATGCCGTTGTCAAGCGTCGGGCTGAACCCGGCGCTGCGCAGCGCCTCGGTGCCGGTGGAGTACTTCGTCGCACACTTGGTGCTGACGCCCCCGAGCGATCCGTAGTCGACGACCACCCAGACCCCGCTGCACGTGGCAGCCTGGGCCTGGGTGGGCGTGGCCACGGCCGCGCCGGCGAGGAGGGGTATCGCCAGCGCAGCCGCGAGGAGGAAACGCCTCATTACTTGATCTTCCCGGTACGGGCCGAGTAGATCGACACCGTCTGGAGCCCAGCGCCGCGCCCGGTCACCTTCACGCTGATGCGCTTGCCCTTGTCGGCCTTCTTGAGCTTGTACGACTTCGAGGTCGCACCCGAGATCGCGCTGCCGTTGCGGTACCAACGGAACGAGTAGGTGTCCGGGGCAGGGTCCCAGCTCCCGCGGATCGCGGTGAGCGTGCGACCGACCTTGCGCGTCCCCGAGACCTTCGGGGTCACGGTCGAGGCGTAGCCGCGGGGCGGCTGGACGGTCGGGTCCTCTCCCCAGGCGCTGTACACCCACGCCTCGACCGAACCCTTCACCGGCTGGCTCTCGGCGCCGCCGACGTCGTAGGAGGTCCAGGTACCCCACGTCCCGTCCGCGTTCGGGGCGGCGTGGTAGTAGTTCCAGAACTTCGACCAGGTGGTGTCGATGACCTCCGGGTACCCGTTGATGCGGTTCAGGAAGTCGTTCTCGATCCCGGCGGTGAAGCCGGCGCTCTTCAGCGCGTCGAACCCGGTGGCGTACTGGGCGGCGCACCGCACCGAGTAGTCGTCCGCCTCACGGAACACGACCACCCACACGCCGGTGCAGCTGCTGGTGGAGGCCGGCAGCTGGAACGGGCAGGCGTTCAGGTCGACCAGCGCGGTCGAGAGCGGGCTGCCGGTGAGCAGGTACACGGCGTCGGTCGTGGACATCAGGTCTGCGGTGTCGCCGTCACGGACGTTGGCGAAGGCGCCGCTGTCGAGCTGCTGTCCGGTGAGCCACGACGTCGCGGTGGTGACGTCGGCGCCCGTGGCGGCCAGCGCGGAGCCGAGCAGGCCGGTGGAGTCGACCGGGGAGAGCTCAGTTCCCTGGAACGTCGCTGCCCAGGAGCCGTCGGCGCCCTGGCTGTCGGCGGCCCAGTCGGTGGCGTCCGTGACCTCGGCGGAGTGCCCGCCGACCGCCTGGAGCGCGAGGATGGCGACGGCCGTCGTGTCCGGGTCGGCGTCGGCGGTGGTCGACCAGGCGAAGCCGCCATCGGCACCCTGGTAGCCGAGCAGGTTGGTCACCATGCTCGCCGGCAGGTCAGCGTCGGCCCGTTCGAGGGCGATCACGGCCAGCGCCTGGGAGAACCCGTTGGAACCGACCACCTTCCCCGACGCCGGGAGGTCCTTCGTGATCGCCGCGACCAGGTCCTTGCCGGCGAACGCGCTCGGGTCGGAACCGATGCTCGCGACCGCGATCGCCGCCTTGGCCGCGGCGGTCGCGCCGCCGGACTTCACGTACGCGGGCGTCAGCGACTCGAGGTTCGAACGGAGCGTGGTCAGCGCGACCGAGTAGGTGCAGGAGCCGGTGGCCGCCAGCCCGAGAGTGGTCTGGAACGACTTCTCGAAGCCGTCCTTGGTCCGGGGCAGGTGGGCGCTGAGGTAGTCGGCGGCCTTGGTGGCGGACGCGGGCACGGCGGCGGCCGCGGTGGAGGTCGGCCCGAGGCCGAAGAGTGCGATGACGGCCGCAGTCCCGACGGCCAGAGATCGGCGGAATGAGTTGGGGAACACCTGGATCCTTTCGCGCGGGGCGCCTACGGAATCCGGGCCAACTGCGCGCGTCCGGCTCCCCCGCAAGTGCCACGACGGGTGATTGATGAGCCAGAACTTGTGCAGGCATTCCGACTTGGACGGAGCGTTCCGTCGTCACGGTTGCGGGTCAGTCCCGGATTCGCACCGGGTTCCCCTGCAAAGGTTCAGGTGAGGACAGGCTAGACCAATCGCAGGGGTGCCGGCACCACCGTCCAGCAGCATCGGAACGCACGAACGGGACGCCCCGGTGGGGCGTCCCGTCGTTCGGAGGCGGGTCAGGCGGTCGGGGCCGGGGGCTCGACGGGATCGTCGCCGTCCACCAGGTCCTTCACCTTGTCGACGGCGTCGGAGGCCAGCTTCTGCGCATCGCCGGCCGCCTTCTGGGCGTTCTCGGGGATGTCGTCGGCGAAGTCCTTCACCTTGTCGACGGCCTCGGACGCGAACTTCTGCGCGTCGCCGGCGAGCTTCTGGGCGTTCTCCGGGATGTCGTCGGCGAAGTCCTTCACCTTCTCGACCGCGTCCTCGGTGAAGTCCTTGGCCGCCTCGAAGGCGTCGCCGGCCACGTCGGCGGCCTTCGCGCCGAACTCCTTGGCCTTGTCGATCAGGCCGTCGAAGAAGCCCTCGGCCTCTTCCTTGATGTTGTTCTCTTCGGTCATGCCAACCCTCTTCTGTCCTAGTAGGAGACGACGGTGCAAGCCTAAGGGCGAGACGCCCCGAATTGTGGCTCAGCTACCGGATTCATCGCTCACTGAGAACACCCGGAAGCCCTTGGCGCTGGCCACGCGCTCGCAGCGGTAGCCGACCTGGCCCAGCCACGCCTGCAGCGAGTCGGCGCCGAGGTTCCGTCCGACCACCAGCCGGGCGGTGCCACCGGGCGCCAGCCGGGGCAGCCAGGTGAGCAGCAGTTCGTGCAGCGCGGCCTTTCCGATGCGGATCGGCGGGTTCGACCAGATCTCGTCGTAGCGGACGTCCGGGTCGGCCTGGTCGGGGGTGATCGCGTGCACCCGGTCCCCGACCCGGTGGGCGGCGGCGTTGGTCGCGCACAGCTCCAGCGCCCGCTCGTTGGTGTCGACGGCGTCCACCACCGCACCCGGGCAGGCGGACGCGAGCGCCACCGCGAGCACCCCGTAGCCGCAGCCGAGGTCGAGCAACCGGGACGCGCCGGCCGGCGGCACCGACTCGCGCAGCAGCACGGACGTGCCGAGGTCGAGGCCGTCGGCGGAGAACACCCCGTCCGCGGTGGTGAATTGCCAGTCGGTGTCCCAGAAACGCACCGCCACCTGGCGGCGGTTCTCCGCACCGGTGGGGGTGTGGAAGTAGTGGCTCATGACTGCTCCTCCGTCTGCTCCTCCAGGGTGCGGAACGCCCGGGCCTCGGTGGCGCGGGCGGCCAGCTGGTCGTCCGGCGGGTAGCCGACCTCCTCGAGCACCAGGCCGCGGGCGGCGAGGACGGGCACCTCGCTCGATCGCCCGGGCGAGGTGAGCAGGCCGGCCAGCCAACCGGCGTCCCGGCGCCCGGCGCCGACCTCGACCAGCGCACCGACCAGCGAGCGCACCATCGAGTGGCAGAACGCGTCCGCGCGGACGCCGACCTCGATGCGGCCGTCGGCGAGGCGGACGGCGCGCAGGTGCTGGAGTTCGCGGATCGTGGTGGCACCCTCGCGGGCCCGGCAGAACGCGGCGAAGTCGTGCAGGCCGAGCAGTGCGGCGCCGGCGGCGTCCATCGCCTCGACGTCGATCGGACGCCGCACCGGCGCGGTGGTGAGCCGCCACAGCGGGTCGAGCGGACCGTCGGCGAGGCGGTAGGCGTAGCGCCGCCAGATCGCGGCGAACCGGGCGTCGAAGCCCTCGGGGGCGACGCTCACCCGGTACACGACGAGGTCCTCGGGCAGGGCGCGGCGCAGGCGCCGCTCGAGCATCCCGGCCACCTGGTCGGGGTGCGGCAGGTCGAGGTCGACGTGCGCCACCTGGCCGCGGGCGTGCACCCCGGCGTCCGTCCGTCCGGCGCAGGCGAGGGCGGGCGGCGCCGGCAGCCGCAGCACCCGGCCGACCCACGTCTCGAGTTCGCCCTGGACGGTGCGCAGCCCGGTCTGCCCGGCCCACCCGTGGAACGCGGTGCCGTCGTAGCCCAGGTCGAGGCGGTAGCGGGTCATGCGCGGCGATACGTCAGGTCGTGGATGGTGCGGCCGGCGTCCAGCCCCCGCTGCTCGTACTTGGTGAGCGGGCGGGCCTCGAAGCGGGGGGCCCAGCCGTCGAAGCAGTTCACCAGGCCGGGTTCGGCGTCCAGCACCTCGCGCATGGCCTCCGCGTAGTCGGTCCAGTCGGTGGCCAGCCGCCAGGTGCCGCCGGGCGCCAGCCGCGACGCCACCAGGCTCGCGAACGCCGGCCCGACGAGGCGCCGCTTGTGGTGGCGGGCCTTGTGCCACGGGTCGGGGAAGAACGTCCACAGCTCGCTGACCGTTCCCGCGCCGAACACCGTCCCCAGCGCCTGCGCGCCGTCGGCCACGACCAGCCGGACGTTGCCGACGTCGTGGCGGACGAGCCGTCCCAGGGTCGAGGCGACGGCGGGGGTGAACACCTCGAAGGCGACGATGTTCGCCTCCGGCATCGCTTCGGCGAGCGCGGTGACCGCGTGGCCGGTGCCAGACCCGATCTCGACCTTCAGCGGGGCCTCCCGTCCGAACACCGCCGTCCAGTCGACGCTGGCGCCGGCGGCGACCGACGTCTCGCGCTCGCCGGACGGCAGCTCGACGACGAGCCGGTCGTGGTGGGCGTCCCAGGCCCGCTGCTGGGACTCGTTCATGCGTCCGCTGCGGCGCACGTAGGAGACCACGTCGCGGTGGATACGTTCGGCGACGGGCATGGGCGACATTCTAGGGACGCCGGGCCGGGGTGGCGTCAGGGCAGCGTCAGGGTCGGCGGCGCTGGGGTGGCGTCGCGTGGGACGGTTATATGGAAGGCGCGTCGAACAAGGAGAACAATGCGCACGATCCTGAACATCATCTGGTTGGTCCTGGGCGGCTTCTGGCTGGCCATCGGCTACCTCTTCTTCGGGCTGCTCGCCTGCCTGCTGATCGTGACCATCCCGTTCGGCATCGCTTCGTTCCGGATGGCGGGCTACGCGTTCTGGCCGTTCGGGCGGGCGGTCGTCGCCAAGCCGTCCGCGGGCATCGGCTCGGGGCTGGGCAACGTGATCTGGTTCGTGGTCGCCGGCCTGTGGTTGGCCATCGGCCACGTCACCACGGCGGTCGCGCAGGCGGTCACGATCGTGGGCATCCCGCTGGCGATCGCCAACCTGAAGATGATCCCGGTCACCTGCTTCCCGTTCGGCAAGGAGATCGTCGACAGCCGCTCGATCCCGGCCGGGATGCGTCCGCTGCACAGCCTCTGAGCCGCGCGGATCCGATCCGCCCGGCGCGGCGCCGTCCGGCCCCCGCCGATTCGTCGCGCGGGGCCGGGCGGCCCTAGGCTGGTCCGGTGGACCAGTTCTTCAACCTCGATCTGTTCCTCACCACAGCCGTCACCCTCCTGGTCATCGTCGACCCGCCCGGCCTGCTGCCGGTGTTCCTCGGATTGACCCGCTCCCTCAGCTCCCGCCAACGCCGTCGCGCGGCCGACCGCGCGTCCGCCGTCGCGTTCGGGGTGATCGCGCTGTTCGCGCTCTTCGGACGCCAGATCCTCGACTACCTGCAGGTGTCCGTGCCGGCGATGCAGGTGTCCGGCGGGATCCTGCTGCTGCTGATCGCCCTCGAGTTGCTGATGGGCAAGGAGGCCGACCCGGTCAGCCACGACGGGGTCAACGTCGCGATCGTGCCGCTGGGGACGCCCCTGATGGCGGGGCCCGGCGCGATCGTCGCCACCATGCTCGCCGTCCAGCGCGCGCCGGGGCTCACCGGCTACCTCACGGTCGCGGCGGCCCTGATCTGCGTGATGGTGCTGGTCTGGCTGTTCCTGCGCTACGCGGGCGTGATCCGGGCCGTGCTGCGCGAGTCCGGGACGGTGCTCGCCTCCCGGATCGCCGGCCTGCTGCTGTCCGCGATCGCCGTCCAGATGGTCGCCGACGGCATCTTCGGCTTCCTCGCCGCCCACTGAGACGGACCGAATCGGGACTTCCGCGCAGCTGACGCGATCTGGCCGCCTTCTTGGTCCCCGATGTCCCACTCGTCACACGTGGACCCTCGGCCGGCCGGATTGCGACAGCCGTCCGAGCCGCACGCCGTGCACCGGCCTGCCGGTGGGCGCCGGGGCCCCACCAGGCCGCGACGCGATCCGGCCACCGAGCCCGCCGGCAGGGGCTGCTGGGACAGCTGGGACGCGGATCGTGGTCAGATCCCGACACGGGTGCGGCGGCGGTGGCTGTGCGGCGTCGGCGTCGAGCCCGACCGAGGTGGCCAGCCGCACCAGGGTCTCGGTGTCGCCCACGTCCTCGCCGTCGGTGAAGTGGGCGGCGAACAGCGCGCGCTCCAGGTCCCACGCGGTCTGCTCGGAGGTGCGTCCGGCGAGCTGCAGCAGCCGGTGCGCCCGGCGCGAGTTGGCGACCACCAGCGCGTCGAAGTCGTAGCGCAGCCCGTCCGGTGCGGCGGCCTCGGCCACCCGGGCCGTCATCTGGTGGACGGTGGCCAGGTCCAGCCCCTTGGACGCGGCGAGGTACTCGGCCTCACTGCCGTCGTAGTGCTCGGGCAGGGTCGGGTCGAGCTGGAAGGAGTGCAACCGCACCTCCACCGCCGAGGCATGCTCGAAACCGTCGAGGGCCTTCGCCAACCGGGTCAGGCCCAGGTAGCACCATGGGCAGGCGATGTCGGACCAGATGTCGATGCGCATGCCAGCCCGAACCGTCCGACCCGGCCCCGCATTCCCGCAAGCTGTGAGTCACGCCACGACATCGCCGCCACACTCACAGCTTGTGAGGGGTCAGGCCTTCGCGTACTTCTCCATCAGCTGATGGGGAAGCAGCTCGTAGCCGTGGAACTCCCGGGTGAACGTGCCGGAGCCATGGGCGATCCCGCGCAGGTCGATCGCGTAGCGCGACAGCTCGGTCTGGGGCACCAGCGCCCGGATGATCGCCTTGTGGTTGTCCGAATCCGAGCCGAGGAGCTGCCCGCGGCGTCCGGTGAGGTCGGTCATCGTGGCGCCGAGGTACTCCTCGCCGACGGTCACCGTCACCAGGTCGAGCGGCTCCAGCAGCGCGACCGTCTTCGTCGAGGCGGCCTCCTTGATCGCCAGCGACCCGGCCATCTGGAACGCCATGTCCGAGGAGTCGACCGAGTGCGACTTGCCGTCGAACAGCGTGACGCGGACGTCCACCATCGGGAAACCGGCGAACACGCCCTTCTCCAGCTGGCTGCGGACGCCCTTCTCGACGCTCGGGATGAACTGGCGCGGGACGGCGCCGCCGACCACCTTGTCCACGAACTCGAAGCCGCCGCCACGGGGGAGCGGCTCGACCTCGATGTTGCAGACCGCGTACTGCCCGTGGCCGCCGGACTGCTTGACGTGGCGTCCGATCGCGGTGGCCTTGGCGACGAAGGTCTCGCGCAGCGGGATCTTCAGCTCCTCCTGCTCGACCTTGACGCCGTACCGGTCGACCAGTCGCGCGGTGAGCAGGTCGGCGTGCGCCTGGCCGGTGGTCCAGAGCACCAACTGGTCGTTGCCGCCCCGGTCGAGGCGGACGGTGGTGTCCTCCACGGCCAGCCGCTGCAGGGCGCCGGCCAGCTTGTCCTCGTCGTTGCGGGTCGCGGCGCGGATGGCCAGCGGCAGCAGCGGCTCGGGCAGGTCCCACGGCACCACGAGCGCCGGCCGGTCCTTCGACGACAGGGTGTCGCCGGTCTCGGCGGTGGTCAGCTTCGGCACCATCACGATCTCGCCGGCGATCGCGGACGGGCGCGGCTTCAGCTCGGTGCCGACGGCGGCCTGGATCAGGCCGACCCGCTCGTCGTTGTCGTGGTCGGGGTGGGCGTCGTCCGGCTTGGGACGGTGGCCCGAGACGTGCACCAGGTCGTCGGCCTTCAGCGTGCCGGAGAAGATGCGCACCATCGACAGCCGGCCGGCGAACGGGTCGGTGGTGGTGCGGATCACCTGCGCCACCAGCGGCGCGGACGCATCGGTCGGCGGGTTCGGCAGGTCCCCGCCGGCCGGGCTGGTCGCATGGGGGTTCGGGTGCAGCGACGGGGTCGGGAACCCGTGCTCGATGAGGCGCAGCAGCTCCTCGACGCCCACACCGGTGTTGGACGCAACCGGCACCACCGGGTAGAGGTTGCTGGTGGCGACGGCCTTGCGAAGGTCGTCGAGCAGGTACTCGGTGTCGAGCTCCTCGCCGCTGAGGTAGCGGTCCATCAGCGAGTCGTCCTCGGCCTCCTGGATGATCGCCTCGATCAGCGGACCGCGCCAGGTCTCGACGTGGGAGTCGTCGGCGGTGAGCTTGCGGTTCACGACCTCGCCGCCGGAGTAGTCGTGCTCCTCCAGGCTGAGCAGGCCGATGTTCCCGATGATCCCGTCGGGGCCGAGGGTCGGCACGTGGCTGGGCAGGACACCCTCGCCGAGCTTGTCCTGCATGTCGGCGACCGAGCCGTCGAAGTCGGCGTGGCCGGCGTCGAGCTTGGTGAGGGCGATGATCCGGGGCAGGTTGGCGGCCGTGCACTCGTCCCACAGCGCCTGGGCCGCGCCGTCGATGCCGTCCGCGGCGGAGATCACGAAGATCGCGGCGTCCGCGGCCCGGATGCCCGCGCGCAGCTCGCCGACGAAGTCGGGGTGCCCGGGGGCGTCCAGCAGGTTCACCAGCACGTCGCCGGTGACGAGCGAGGCCAGGTAGAGCTGGGCGGCGCGCTCGGCGTCCTCCTTCTCCCCGCGATAGCCGGCGAGCCGGGCCCTGAGCAGCTGCTCGAACAGTGACGTCTTTCCCGATCCGGCGTTTCCGATCAGGACCACGTTGCGGACGTCATCGGGACTGGTCACCTGCATCGAGGCAGCGCTCAACTTTGAACTCATGGGGAATACCTTGCCACGCAGGTTCGGCCTTGCAAGGGCGTTCGCCGGATTCGGCGCTGGCAAGGTTCGGGGACGCTACCCGCGCTCCTCCATGGGCACCCAGGGACGGGTCTGGTAGCCGGTGTAGATCTGCTTGGGACGCATGATCTTCTGCTCGGAGTCGGTGATGAACTCCTGGTACTGCGCGGCCCAGCCGGACGTCCGCGGCACCGCGAACAGGACGGTGAACATCTCCGGCGGGAAGCCGAGCGCCTCATAGATCAGGCCCGAGTAGAAGTCGACGTTCGGGTAGAGGCGGCGGCTGACGAAGTACTCGTCGGTGAGGCCGTACTTCTCCAGCTCCTGGGCGACCTTCAGCAGCGGGTTGACGCCGGTGACCTCGAACACGTCCTCGACCGACTTCTTGATGATCTTCGCGCGCGGGTCGTAGTTCTTGTACACGCGGTGGCCGAAGCCCATCATCCGCACCTTGCCGTTCTTGACGCCCTCGATGAACTCGGGGACGCGGTCCACCGTCCCGATCTCGCGCAGCATCTTCAGCACCGCCTCGTTCGCGCCGCCGTGCAGCGGCCCGTGCAGGGCGCCGATGCCGGCCGAGCAGGACGTGTACAGGTCGTTGCCCGAGCTGGCCACCGAGCGGACGGCGTTCGTCGAGCAGTTCTGCTCGTGGTCGGCGTGCAGGATGAACAGGACCTCCATGGCCCGGATCAGCCGCGGGTCGGCCTGGTAGCGGCGCTCGTTCTGCTTGAACAGCATGGCCAGGAAGTTGTGGCAGTAGCCGTAGGAGTCGTCCGGGTTGATGTACGGCTTCGCCTTGCCCTTGCGGTAGGCGAACGCGGCCAGCGTCGGCATCTTGGCGATCAGCCGGGCGATGTTGAGTGCGCGGGCCTGCGGGTCCTCGAAGTTGTGGGCGTCGGGATAGAAGGAGTAGAACGCGGCCACGGACGCCATCAGGATCGTCATCGGGTGCGCGTCGTAGGGGAAGCCGGCGAGGACCGTCTTCAGCTTGTCCGGCAGCGTGCGGTGCTGGGTGATCAGCGACTCCCACTCCACCAGCTGGTTGGGCGTGGGCAGCTCGCCGTTCAGGAGCAGGTAGGCGACCTCCAGGTAGGTGGAGTTCTCGGCCAGCTCCGCGATCGGGTAGCCGCGGTACTCCAGGACGCCGGCGTCGCCGTCGATGTAGGTGATCGAGGAGCGGCAGACCGCGGTGTTCATGAAGCCCGGGTCGAACGTGGCCAGGGGCTCGCCGCCGATGTCGAACCGGCGCAGCTCGGTGGCCCGGATGGTGGCGTCGTCGATCGGGAGCTCGGCTTCGACGCCGGTGGCCGGGTGGCGGACCAGGAGGGTGTCGGACATGCCCCGCACGATATTGCCGCTGTGTTTCCGCCACGTGTCGTCTTGACGGAACGGTCTACCGGGCCGTTCGGGGCGGCTGGTGGTAGGCGGTGCGGATAACGATCTGGTTGCTCTGCGTCGGGGTCGGCCCGGCGGACGTCCCCTGTTCCTAGGCTGCCGGTCATGGTGGGGGAGCGGACGCAGGTGCTGGCGCGGCCGTGGTTCTTCGTGGCGGTCGCCCTGCTGTTCCTCAACGACCACGTGTTCAAGCAGGCCTGGCCGGGGCTCGTGACCGGGAAGCTCAGCGACGTCGCCGGAGTGGTGGTCGTGGCGACGGTGGCGTCGGTGTTGTTCGGCGCGTCGTGGGGGACGGCGCTGGCCGGGCTGGGGTTCGTGGCGTTGAAGACGGTGCCGGGCGTGGCCGAGGCACTCGCCCCGCTGATGGGTGGGGCGCCGACGCTGCGCGACGCGTCCGACCTGGTGGCGCTCCTCGCGCTGCCGCCGCTGTGGTTCGTGCTCCAACACCGCCGGCCCGATCAGCTTTCGCGGGACCGGCGTGGCTGGGCGGCCGTCGGGCTCGTCGCCGCCGTGCTGGCCACGACCGCGACGAGCGCGGCGGTGCGGCCGTGGGTGGACGTGCGGTTCTCCGACAACGCCTTCTACGCGGAGGTCGTCCGCGGGTACGGGGGCCGCACACCGTTCCGCAGCGACGACGGTGGCCGGACCTGGCTGAGGATGGCGGACATCGAGCCGGGGTCGTCGCCGGAGCCCGAGGCATCGTGGGCGCCGGAGCAGTGCGCCACGGACGGCACGTGCTACCGCGTGAACCGGGTCTCCACCCCTCACGAGGTGGGCACGACCATGGTTGTCGAACGCCGGGTGTCCGGCGGGGAGTGGGTGATCGACTACCGCATGCCGGCCGACACCCAGGGCGGCCGGCTCGCCGTGAACCCTTCGAGCAGCGGGGAGGCCGTGACGTCGTTCGACGAGAACGTGGTCCGGCGAACCCCCGACGGCAGTTGGGAGTCGGCGAACCTGGTCGACGCGGCCGACGGCGAGGAAGCGATCAGCACTGCCGTGGTCGCCGACACCCCGAAGTGGAGGTACGACCTGGTCGAGGCGTTGAACAGCCCGCTCACGCCGTCCGTCGTCCTGCTGGTCCTCACGGTTCTGATCTGGTGGCTGGTGCCCTGGCTGGCCGCGAGGCTGGTGCTGCAGGTGATCTGCGTGCTCGTCGCTGCGATCCTGTCGTTCTTCGGTGGCAGCCGAGCCGTGGAGAGCTACCTGTGGACGAACGGCGTCTGGGCTGCTGTCACGCTGGGTCTGGTCGGGCTGATGCGGTTCACCTGGTGGCGCGAGCAGCGGCCGCGCCCGTCGTCCCCGCCCGGGAGCGCGCCGGCGGAGGACCTGCGGTGAACACCCCGCTGCGCCGGTGGATCGTCGGGCTGGCGGTCGGGATGCTCGCCGTGGTCGCGGCCACCTCCGGGATCCACTCGCTCGCGGCGCCGACCTGGCCCGGCGGGGTCGAGGAGGTCGGTTTCGCGGACGGCGCCTTCTACGCGCGGATCGACCCGAACCTGGGGATCGGTGAGCGGTGGCTCGCCAGCACCGACGGTGGCGACACCTGGACGCGCGCGGCGTGGGTGCCCGCGCTGGCGTCCGCACCGGCGAGCGGGCGAGAGTCGTGGACGGCCTGTGCGGACGACGGGGTCTGCTACCGCGCGCGGATGGACTACCCGTCGGGCTACCCCACGGTCGACAGCCGGCACCTTGTGGAGCGCCGCGCGGCCGGGTCGGACTGGGTGGTCGAGGCTGATCTCGACACCGCACCGGCGTTCATCGGCCTGGCCGTCAGCCCGGCCGACAGCAGCCAGGTCGTCGCGATCAGTTGGCGCTACGGCTTCGCTCGCGACGCGCAGGGCTCCTGGCACGAACGCGACCTCGCCGAGCTGGGCAGCGATCCGGCCTGGGTGCGGAGCGTGGTCCGCTGGGTCGACAGTCGCCTCGTGACGCTGGGGCTCGTGGTCGCGCTGAGCGTTCTCGGCTGGCTGCTGCTGCCGTCCCTGCAAGCCAGGTGGTTGCTCCAGAGCTCCGTCCTGGTGGTCGGCGGCCTGCTGTGGCTGTTCAGCGCACTCTTCTTCGGCCAGGGCCTGTTCTGGGCGAACCTCGTCTGGCCGGCGGTCACGGTTGCCGTCGTTCTCCTGATTCATCGCTCGCGCACGGGCCGGCCTTCGCGTGCGGAGCCTGCGCAGAGCGCACCCGGGCCCGGTTTTGACCCCCCAAGCGGCGCACGGTAATCTAGGGCGCTGTTGCGCTGAGGTCCGTTCTGGCGAGTGGATCCCGCATCGACAAAGAGCTACAACACATGGAAGCAGGTCGCAGACTCGTGTCTACGTACAGCCCCAAGCCTGGCGAGATCACCAGGGACTGGCACGTGATTG
>JAIUOS010000044.1 GCA_020161755.1 Actinomycetota bacterium | reverse complement strand
GCATCGCGATGGCCCCGGCCGACTCGATCACCGACCAGCTGGTCGACCCGATCCTGGCCGACCTCAAGCCGGCCGCCGGCTCCAAGGTGCTGCTGTTCGTGAACGGCATGGGCGGCACGCCCGAGGCCGAGCTCTACATCGTCTACAACCACGCCCGCAAGCGCCTCACTGACGCCGGGCTGGAGGTCACCCGTTCGCTGGTCGGCAACTACATCACCTCGCTGGAGATGCAGGGCTGCTCGGTCACCGTCCTGGTGCTCGACGACGAGCTCACCGGGCTCTGGGACGCCCCGGTGCTCACCCCGGCCATGCGGCGCGGGCTCTGAGGTACGGGCGTGGCTGACACCCTCTCGGTGGCCTGGGCGGACGCGTGGATTCGCGGCGCCCAGGCCGTCCTGGCCGAGCACCGGATGGAGCTGATCGACCTGGACCGCGCGATCGGCGACGGCGACCACGGCGAGAACATGGACCGTGGTTTCAAGGCCGTCGTGGCCAAACTGGACGAAGGCGGTATCGACGACGTCCAGGGCGTGCTGAAGCTGGTCGCGTCCACGCTGATGTCGAAGGTGGGCGGCGCTGCCGGCCCGCTCTACGGCACGGCGTTCCTGCGTGCGGCCAAGGCCGCCGAGGGTGACCTGGACGCCAACGGTGTGGTCGCCGTGATCGAGGGTGCGCTGGACGGCATCGTCTCCCGCGGCAAGGCCACCACGGGCGAGAAGACCATGGTGGACGCCTGGACGCCGGCCCTGGAGGCGGCGAAGGCCGTGGCGGCGTCCGGCGGCACCGCGGCGGAGGCACTGCGGGCGGCGGCGGACGCGGCGGCCGCGGGTGCGGAGGCCACGATCCCGTTGCAGGCGACGAAGGGACGGGCGTCCTACCTGGGCGAGCGCTCCATCGGCCACAAGGATCCCGGTGCCACCTCGACGGCGTACATCCTGGAGGAGGCCGCGAAGGCGGCTGAGGCCGCGTGAGCGTCGCCCTGGTGATCGTCTCCCACTCGGAGAAGCTGGCCGAGGGGGTGGTGGAACTGGCCGCCCAGATGGCCAAGGACGTGGTCCTGAAGGCGGCCGGCGGCACCGACGACGGGCGGATCGGCACCTCCTTCGAGAAGGTGAACGACGCGGTGACCGCGCTTCGTGAAGCCGGCCACGACGTCGCGATCCTGACCGACCTCGGGTCGGCAACGATGACCGTGGAGTCCGTGCTCGACTTCCTCGACGACGAGGAGGCGACGCACGTCCGGTTCGCGGACGGCCCCCTCGTCGAGGGTGCCGTGGCGGCCGCGGTGACCGCCCAGGTGGGTGGCGACCTCGACGCCGTCCTGGCCGCCGGCCGGGCACGCGAACTGTTCAGCTGACCGACCCGGGGACCGGACCGAAACGGGGACGGTTCCGAGATTCGTGGAATCAGGCGGGGACGGCTCCGAATCTCGGAACCGTCCCCGTTTCGGTCCCCTGCGGTGTTTCCGGCGGGGTGAGGCGGCCCGGGGGCGGGCCGAATGGGCGCCACGGGTGGGAACCGGGCCGTGACGGGGGCGGGAGTCACTAGACTCCCGCCAAAGGAGGACCTGTGGCACTGGACCCTGCTCTGCTGATCGGGGCCATCGTCCTGCTCGCTGCGGTCCTCGCGGCCCGGGTGGGTTCGCGCCTGGGGCTGCCGTCGCTGCTGCTGTTCCTCGCCGTCGGCATCGCGCTGGGCCAGACGCTGGTCCCGTTCAACGACGCGGCCACCGCGCACACCCTCGGCCTCACCGCCCTGGTCCTGATCCTCGCCGAGGGCGGGTTCACCACCCGCTGGGAAGACATCCGGCAGGCCCTGCCGCTGGCCGTGCTGCTGGCCACCGTCGGCGTGGGCGTCTCCGTGGTGCTGGTGTCGGTGTTCGCCCACTTCGTGCTCGGGCTGCCGGTGCCGGTCGCCGTCCTGCTGGGCGCCGTGCTGTCGCCCACCGACTCAGCGGCCGTGTTCTCGGTGCTGCGCAAGGTGCCGCTGCCGCCCCGGATCCGCGCGGTGGTCGAGGGCGAGTCGGGCTTCAACGACGCGCCGATCGTGCTGCTGGTGACGCTGGCCACCGAATGGTCACTCGGCGACGGCCCGGAGGGCGGGGTGCCCGGCCTGATCGCGCAGGCAGGGCTCCAGCTCGCGGCCGGTGTCGCCATCGGGTTGTTCGTCGGGTGGCTCGGGGTGATGGTCATGCGGCGGATCGCGCTGCCCGCGTCCGGCCTCTACCCGTTGGCGGCGCTGGCGTGGGCGGTGCTGGCCTACGCCACCGGCGCGGCCCTTCAGGTGTCCGGCTTCGCCGCGGTGTACGTGGCCGCGATGATCCTGGGCAACGGACGGCTGCCGCACCGCAACGTCACCCGCTCGTTCGCCGAGGGCGTCGGCTGGGTCGCGCAGATCGGCCTGTTCGTGATGCTGGGCATGCTCAGCAACCCACAACTGATCACGCCGCGCTCGATCGTGCTCGGCCTGAGCGCGGGCGCGTTCGTCACCTTCGTCGCGCGACCGGTGTCCGTTATCGCGTGCGCGGCCTGGTTCCGGATGCCGTGGCGCGAGCAGGCGTTCGTCTCGTGGGCGGGCCTGCGCGGCGCCGTGCCGATCATCATGGCCACCGTCCCGCTCGCGGCCGGCGCGCCCCGGGCCGGTGAGCTGTTCGACATGGTGTTCGCGTTCGTGGTGGTGTTCACGCTGCTCCAGGCACCCACGCTGCCGTGGGTGGCGCGGCTGCTGAAGGTGTCGTCGGGGGAGGACGCCACCGACGTCGAGATCGAGTTCGCCCCGCTCGACACCATCAAGGCCGACATGATGCAGGTGCACGTCTCGCCGGGTTCGCGGCTACACGGCGTGACGATTCGTGAGCTTCGGCTGCCGAAGAGCTCGGTGGTGTCGCTGATCGTCCGGGAGAACGAGCCGTTCACGCCGAAACCGGAGCACACCGTCCGCACCGGCGACGACCTGCTGATCGTCACCAACGGCAAGGACCGGCGCCGGGTCGAGGACCGGCTGCGCAGCATCTCCAACGGCGGACGCCTGGCGCGCTGGGTGCCCGGCGAGCCGCGTCCCTGAGGCGGGGCGGCTACTTCTTCTTCGTGGGCGTGCTGGACGCCGTGGCGCTCGGGCTGGCCGAGTCACTCGGGGACGCGGACGAGGCCGTGACCGGCGGCAGGCACACCGGACCGCTCACCGGGATCGACGGTCGCGGCGGGTTGTCGTACTCCTGGAACTTGGTGGGCACGATCACGTCGACGATGTGGTCGGCCCGACCGTCGCCCTCGGTGACCGCGCCGTCGAACATCTTGGCGAGCAGCTGCACCTCGGGGTCGTTCGCCGAGTTGCCGACGATCGTGGTGGTCTGCACCTCACGATCGGCGTTGTTGTAGTAGATCACCTTGAAGTCGAAGGCCATCAGGTAGCTGCGGGTGGTCTTCGCGTGGCCGCCCTGGGTGCCGCCGTTGAGGACGCGGACGGTGACCTTGTCCGGCGTCAGGGTGCCGCCGACGTCGGTCATCACGCACGTCGTCTGGGGCCCCGTGGAGTCGGCCGTCGCGTTCTTGTAGCCCCACACCGCGCCGTAGCCGAGGATGGCGAGCAGCGCGAGCATGGTGACCGGGGTCTTGAGGACCCGGATGGCCTTGCGCACAGGCACTCCTGAGGATCGAGGCGTCGGACGGACCCGACCGATTCTACTTGAGTTCCAGAACCCGGGCGTGCATGGTCTGGCGCTGCTGGAGCGCGGCACGCAGGGCCCGGTGCAGACCGTCCTCCAGGTAGAGGTCGCCGCCGTAGCTCACCACGTGGGCGAACAGGTCGCCGTAGAAGGTCGAATCCTCCTCCAGCAGGGCCTCGAGGTCGAGGTTGCGCTTGGTGGTCACGAGCTCGTCCAGCCGTACCTGCTGAGGGGCGATCGCCGCCCACTGCTTCTGGACGTAGCCGTGTTCGGGATAGGGGCGGGTGTCACCGACGCGCTTGAAGATCACGGTTCGAGTCTAGAGGGCGTCCGCGGGCGCCCGTCCGGACCAAAAGGGGACTGTCCCCTTTCGGTCCAGTCAGCGGCCGGTGCCGGCGTAGACCACGGCCTCGTTGTCGGAGTCGAGGCCGAACGCGGTGTGACCGGCGCGGACGGCCCGGTCGACGTCGTCGATCTTGACCACGACCGAGATCCGGATCTCCGAGGTCGAGATCATCTCGATGTTCACGTCCGCCTCGGCCAGCGCGCGGAAGAAGCGGGCGGTCACCCCGGGGTGCGAGCGCATGCCGACGCCCACCACCGACACCTTGCCGACCTGGTCGTCGTAGATCACGTCGCGGAAGCCGATCCGCTCCTGCGCCTCGCGCAGCGCGGCGATCGCCTTGGCGCCGTCGGACTGGGCGAGGGTGAAGGAGATGTCGGTGGCCGACTCGTGCTCGCGGGAGACGTTCTGCACGATCATGTCGATGTTCACGTCGGCCTCGGCGACCACCGTGAAGATGTCGGCGGCCTCGCCGACCCGGTCGGGCACGCCGGCGATGGTGATCTTCGCCTCGCTGCGGTCGTGCGCGATGCCCTCGATCAGCGGCTGCTCCATGCCACCCTCCTCGTAGTCGATGTCCTTCACCCAGGTGCCCGGCAGGTCGCTGAACGACGAGCGGACGTGTACCGGGACGTGCTCGCGCCGCGCGTACTCCACGCAGCGCAGGTGCAGGATCTTGGCGCCGTTGGCGGCCATCTCCAGCATGTCCTCGTAACCGATCTGCGGGATCTGCCGGGCGCCGGGGACGATTCGCGGGTCGGCGGTGAACACCCCGTCCACGTCGGAGTAGATCTCGCAGTACTCGGCGCCGAGCGCGGCGGCCAGCGCCACCGCGGTGGTGTCGGACGCGCCGCGTCCCAGCGTGGTGACGTCCTTGGTGGTCTGCGAGACGCCCTGGAAGCCGGCCACGATCACCACGTCGCCCTCGTCGAGGGCGGACACGATGCGTCCGGGGGTGATGTCGATGATGCGGGCGTCGCCGTGGGTGCCGGTCGTGATCACGCCGGCCTGCGAACCGGTGAACGACCGCGCGGTCGCGCCGAGGTCGTTGATCGCCATCGCCAGCAGGGCCGCGCTCATCCGCTCACCCGCGGTGAGCAGCATGTCGAGCTCGCGCGGACGCGGCTCCGGCGACACCTGGAAGGCCAGGTCCATCAGCTCGTCCGTGGTGTCGCCCATGGCCGAGATCACCACCACGACCTGGCACCCCGAGGCCTGGGTCGCGACGATCCGTCGCGCCACCCGCTTGATGCTGTCCGCGTCCGCAACCGACGACCCGCCGAACTTCTGAACCACCCGCACCGCTCCACTCTGCCAGATCCGGGGCCAGGGAAGGATGGTGGACTCACCTGATGGGCTGATCGGGGACGGCGACCTAGCCTCGAACCATGTCCAACGGCCCGACCGACACCAGTCCCTACGCCCAGAGTCCCTTCGGGCAGAACCCGCCCGCGCAGCGTCCCACTGAGCTGTACGCCCCCGGGCAGGACGCCGCCGGCCAGGCCTGGGAGCAGCCCACCTTCACCGAGCGCGAGGAACAGCCGGTGGTCTGGGGCCAGGTGGTCGTGCCCGGCGAGAACGGGCTCGTGGTGGCTCCGCCGACCGCGCAGGAGCAGCAGCTGATGCTGCTGCGGCGGCTGATCTTCCCGATCGCGCTGGTCCTCGCCGTCGTCACCGGCCACTGGTTCACGGTCGTGGTGCTCGCGCTGGTCGTCACCGGCAGCCTGCGCCGGCAGCTGGCGATGAGTCGTCGCCACCGTCTCCAGCTCGCCCCGACGCTGCGCTGAGGGCCGCGGCCTACGATGGTCGGGTGACCAGCACACCGTCCGGCAGCCGGCCTGACCCGCAGTGGCAGCAGCCGACGTTCGCGCCCGCCACACCCGAGGAACCGCCCCTGGAGGGCCGGGTCTACACCGGCGCGAGCGCGTCCGAGCAACTGGTGCCCGCGCCGGCGCCGCTCCCGCCCTCGGTGCCGGAGACCGTGGTGCGGACGATCTCGAGCCTCATCTGGCCGGTGTTGATCCTGCTTGCGCTGATGGGCTGGGTCGGGTTCTGGCCGGCCATCCTGACCGCGGTGGTCGCCAGTATCGTGCTCGGCAACCTGCGCCACTACCTGCGTGCGCGTCGCCGGGCGCTGGTGATCGAACAGGGCGACGGAACGACCGGGGAGGGGCTGCGATGACGGTGCGCTGGGGGATCGCCGGGCCGGGACGCATCGCGTCCACGGTGGCGGCGGAGTTCGTCCACGTCGAGGACGCCGAACTGGTGGCGGTCGGTTCGCGCTCGCTGGAGCGGGCCGAGGAGTTCGCCGGACGCCACGGCATCGGCCACCCGTACGGCAGCTACGACGAGCTGTTCGCCGCCGACGTGGACGCGATCTACCTCGCCACCCCGCACGCCCAGCACACCGAGCTGGCGCTGGCCGCCATCGAGGCCGGCAAGGCTGTCCTGGTGGAGAAGGCGTTCGCCACGTCCGTCGCCGACACCGAGGCGATCATCACCGCCGCGCGCGCCCGCGGGGTCTTCGTGATGGAGGCGATGTGGACGCGGTTCCTGCCCGCGATCGTCCACCTGCGGGAGATGGTGGCGTCCGGGCAGCTCGGCGACATCCGCACGGTGTACGGCGACCTGCTGGCCTTCCGCGAGTACGAGCCGTCCGACCGGCTGTTCAACCCGGCGCTGGGCGGCGGCGCCGTCCTCGACCTCGGGGTGTACGTGGTCTCGTTCGCCCAGCAGTTCCTCGGCAACCCCGAGTTGGTGCACGCCGTCGGCGGCGTCTACCCCAACGGCGTCGAGGGCGAGGCGGGCATCCTGCTCGGCTGGCCGGACGGGCGCTTCTCCACCCAGGCGATCGGCCTCACCGCGCCCGGGCCCGGCCGCCAGGTGGTGGCGGGCACGAAGGGCTGGGTGGAGGTGCTGCCGCGGTTCCACCGGGGCGAACGCCTCTCGATCCACCTGCGCGGCGAGGAGCCGCGGGAGCTCGTCCTGCCCCGGACCGGGACGGGCTACTGCCACGAGATCGCGCACGTCGACGCGTGCCTGGCCCAGGGGCTCACCGAGAGCCCGGTGATGCCGCTGGACGACACCCTGGCCGTCCAGCAGGTGCTGGCCGAGATCCTGAGCCAGCTCGGACGCTGACCCGCGGAAGAGGGACCGTCCACTTTCCCGCGGGCCGAAACGAAAGGGGACAGTCCCCTTTTGTTTCGGTCAGTCGGGCTCGACCACCAGCTCGCGTCCGCGGGCTGCGCGCAGGCTGTCGACGGTGAGCACGACCAGCGCCACCCAGACCAGGCCGAAGCCGATCCAGCGCGGCGTCGGCATGACCTCGTGGTTGACCCACACCCCGATGCTGAACTGGATCACCGGGGTGAGGTACTGGATCAGGCCCATCATGCTCAGCGGGATCCGGCTGGACGCGGCCGCGAACAGCAGCAGGGGGATGGCGGTGATGACGCCGGCCAGGGTCAGCCCGATGGTGAGCCCGGGACCGTGGCTGAGGTAGTTGGACGTGCCGGCCAGCTGGAGCCAGCCGAGGAACACCAGCGCGGCCGGGGCCAGCAGGGCGGTTTCGACGGTCAGCCCGACCAGCGGCGAGACGCGTCCGCTGACCTGCTTCTTGAGCAGCCCGTACACGCCGAAGGTCGCCGCCAGCGACAGCGCCACCCACGGTACCTGCCCGTAGCCGAGCGCGATCACCAGGACGGCGACGGTGCCGACGCCGAGCGCGACCTTCTGGGCGGTGCGCAGGCGTTCCTTGAGCACCACCACGGCCAGCGTGACGGTGACCAGCGGGTTGATGAAGTAGCCGAGGGCGGCGTCGACGATGTGGTCGTTCAGGACGCCCCAGACGTAGATCGACCAGTTCACGGTGACCAGCGCGCCGGCGCCGGCCAGCGTCCAGAACAGGCGGCGGTCGGCGACCACCTCGCGCAGGTGCCCCCACTCCCGCCAGACCAGGACGCCGAGCAGGCAGAAGACGAACGTCCACAGCACGCGGTGCCCGATGATCTCGAACGGGCCGGCCGCCGACAGCAGCTTGAAGTAGAACGGGAACGCGCCCCACAACAGGTAGGCGGCGAAGGCGAGCAGCAGGCCTCGCGAGTCGAGCTGCGGCTCCTGCTGGTCGGGCACCAGCACACCCTATGCCCGGCGCCGGAGCCCTCATCGAGGAGCCCGGGAGCGTGGACCAAATGGGGACCGTGGACCAAAAGGGGACGGTTCCGAGATTCGGACCTGCCGCGCCGCTCGCCTGCGAATTTCGGAACCGTCCCCTTTTGGTCCGCTGTCCGGTCAGGGGGCGAGGAACTCCACCAGGAGCGCGTTGTAGGCGTCCGGGGCCTCCAGGCTGGGGGTGGCGCCCGCCCCGTCCAGCACCTCGAGGCGGGCGGACGGGAGCTGCTCGGCCAACTGGCGCGCCGCCGGCAGCGCCGGGTCGGCCGCCCCGGCCACGATCAACACGTCCGCGGTGACGTCGCGCAGCCGCGGGCCGAAGTCGGCGGTGGCCATCAGGTCGAGCGCGCGCACCAGGTCGTCCTTGGTCGCGCCGCTGTCGGCGAGCGCCCGGTTCGGCAGCATCCGGATCAGCGACTTCTGGAACCGCAGCGCCATCTTGCCCGGGGCGGCGAACGCGCCGGACAGCACCAGCCCGGTCACCCGCTCGGGCTGCGACACCGCGACCTGCAGCGCCACCATCGCACCGAGCTGGTGGCCGACCAGGCGCGCCTTCTCGATGCCGTAGCGGTCGAGGGTGCCGGCGACCTCGTCCGCGGCGCCACTGAGCGACAGCTCGCCCTGCCGGCCCGGACGCAGGCCCGCCAGCCACGGCGCGATCGCCGGCACCTCGCCCAGCCCGGCGGCGATCGCCTCCACCTGCGACTGCCACATCTGCGGCGTGAACCCCGCCGAGTGCAGCAGCAGGACGGGCAGCGCCCGCGGCTGGTCGGCCATCAGGCGTCCCCGACCTTGGCCACCGTGAACCGGACGCCGAGCTCGTCGTCGGCGAACCAGCCGTCCTCGGGAGCGTCGGTCTCGGTGACCTCGACGGCCAGCACCTCGTCCCCGATCAGGGCCGCGTGGGTGCGGAGCGCGTCCGCCGTGGCACCGTCCGCCGACCACGTGAGCCGGATCCGGTCCGACACCTCGAAGCCGGAGCTCTTGCGGGCCTCCTGCACGCCGCGGATGAACTCCCGGGCGACGCCGGCCTGCACCAGCTGCGGGGTGAGCTCGAGGTCGAGCGCGACCGTCTCGCCCTGCTCGTTGACCACCGACCAGCCCTCGCGCGGACGCTCGGAGACGATGACCTCCTCGGGGGTCACCTCGATCTCGCCGAGGTCGGTGACCAGCACGTTCGCGCGGCCGTGAGTCGCCAGGTCGGCCGACAGCACGGACGCGTCCGCGGACGCGATCGCCGACGCGACCAGCGGCGTCTGCTGCCCGAACCGCTTGCCGAGCGCCCGGAAGTTGCCCTTGGCGGAGTAGTCGACCAGGTCACCGGCGGACGCGAACGACTCCACGCTCTCGACGTTCAGCTCGGCCATCACCTCGGCGCGCAGCTCCTCGTCCAGCAGCCCGAACGCCCCGGACGGGATCAGCGCCCGGCCCAGCGGCTGGCGGGTCTTCACCTTGGCCTCCGAGCGCGCCGAGCGTCCGAGTTCGACGATCCGGCGGGTGAGGCGCATCGCCTCGTCCAGCCGGGCGTCGATCGCGTCCTCGTCGGCCACCGGCCATGACGACAGGTGCACCGAGGACGGCGCGGACGGGTCGGTGGCCACGTACAGGTCCTGCCAGACCCGCTCGGTGATGAACGGCACCAGCGGCGCCATCAGCCTCGTCACGACGTCGATGGTGTCGTGCAGCGTCTGGAGCGCGCCGGCGTCCCCGTCCCAGAACCGGCGGCGCGAACGGCGGACGTACCAGTTCGACAGGTCGTCGACGAACGTCGCCAGCAGGGCGCCGGCGCGCTGGGTGTCGAAGTCCTCCAGCGCCTCGGTGACCTGCGTCACCAGCGTGTTGCGGGCGCTCACCAGCCAGCGGTCGAGCACGTGGGACGCGGACGGCGCCCGCTCAGCCGCAGGCGCGGGGGACCAGCCGTTGGCGCGGGCGTAGAGGCTCTGGAAGGCCACCGTGTTCAGGTAGGTCATCAGCACCTTGCGCACGGTCTCGGTGATCGTGCTGTGCCCCACCCGACGGGACGCCCAGGGCGAGCCGCCGGCAGCCATGAACCAGCGCACCGCGTCCGCACCGTTGGCGTCCATCAGCGGGATCGGCTCCAGGATGTTGCCCAGGTGCTTGCTCATCTTGCGTCCGTCCTCGGCCAGGATGTGGCCCAGGCAGAGCACATTCCGGTACGAAGACTGGTCGAAGACCAGCGTCCCGACGGCCATCAGCGAGTAGAACCAGCCGCGGGTCTGGTCGATGGCCTCGCAGATGAAGTCGGCCGGGTAGGCGGTCGCGAAGGCGTCCGTCGAGCCGTCCGCCCACGGGTAGCCCCACTGCGCGAACGGCATCGAGCCACTGTCGAACCAGGCGTCGATCACCTCGGGGACGCGGGTCGCGAGCTGCGCGCAGGTCGGGCACGGGAAGGTCACGTCGTCGACGAACGGACGGTGCGGGTCGAGCGCGAGCAGGTCGCGTCCGGCCAGCTGCGAGAGCTCCGCGCGCGAACCGACGCAGGTCTGGTGACCGGCCGGGCAGCGCCAGATCGGCAACGGCGTGCCCCAGTAGCGCGAGCGCGACAGCGCCCAGTCGATGTTGTTGTTCAGCCAGTCGCCGTAGCGGCCCCACTTGATGTTCTCCGGGTACCAGTTGGTGCCCTTGTTCTCGCGCAGCAGGGCGTCCTTGATGGCGGTCGTGCGGATGTACCAGGACGGCTGCGCGTAGTACAGCAGCGTGGTGTGGCAGCGCCAGCAGTGCGGGTAGGAGTGCTCGTAGTCGAGCACCCGGAACATCAGCCCACGGGACGTGAGGTCGGCCACCAGCACCTTGTCGGCGGTCTTGAAGAACATGCCGCCGACGAGGTCGATGTCGGCCGCGAACGTGCCGTCCGGCTGGATCGGGTTCACCATCGGCAGCCCGTACTGGCGGCAGACGAGCATGTCGTCCTCGCCGAACGCGGGCGCCTGGTGCACCAGGCCGGTGCCGTCCTCGGTGGTCACGTAGTCGGCGAGCACCACGTAGTGCGTGCCGCCCACCACGTCCGGGAACTCGACCAGCTCGAAGGGGCGGGAGTACTTCCACAGTTCGAGCTCGCGCCCGGTGAACGTCTGGCCGAGCAGCCAGCCCTCGCCGAGCACCTTCTCGGCCAGCGGTTCGGCGATCACCAGCGACTCGCCGTCCGGCTCGTCCTTCGTCGCGACGACGTAGGTCACGTCGGGGTGGACGGCGACCGCGGTGTTGCTGACCAGCGTCCACGGGGTCGTGGTCCACAACAGCAGGGACGCCTTGCCGGCGAGCGGGCCGGAGATCAGCGGGAAGCGGACGTAGACCGACGGGTCGGTGACGTCCTCGTAGCCCTGGGCGAGTTCGTGGTCGCTCAGGGTGGTGCCGCAGCGGGGGCAGTACGGGGCGACCCGGTAGTCCTCGACCAGCAGGCCCTTGGAGTGGATCTGCTTCAGCGCCCACCACACCGACTCGACGAAGGACGGGTCCATCGTCCAGTAGGCCTCGTCGAGGTTCACCCAGTAGCCCATGCGCGTGGTGAGTTCGGTGAACGCGCCCACGTGGCGGGAGACCGACTCGCGGCAGCGCGCGTTGAACGCCTCGACGCCGTACGCCTCGATGTCGGGCTTGCCGTTGAAGCCGAGTTCCTTCTCGACCGCGAGCTCGACGGGCAGGCCGTGGCAGTCCCAGCCGGCCTTGCGGTCGACCCGGAAGCCCTGCATGGTCTTGAACCGCGGGAAGACGTCCTTGAAGACGCGGGCCTCGATGTGGTGGGTGCCCGGCATGCCGTTGGCGGTCGGCGGGCCCTCGTAGAACGTCCACGGCGTGCCGTCGGCGGTGCGCTCCAGCGAGGCCGCGAAGGTGTTGTTCGCGGCCCAGAAGCCCAGGATCTCGTGCTCCATGGCCGGCAGGTCGAGCATCGCCGGGACGGGGCGGTAGTGCGGCTTCCCCTGGTCATCCCGGCGAACGCCGGGACCTGCCGGAGGAGTCGGGGCTGCGGAATCGGTGGTCATCGGCGTCCTCTTCGTCTTCTCTCGTTCGACGAAGGGACGAGCCTCGCGGCCCGCGGTACCACCCTTCTTGGGCACCCGGAGGCGCCCCACTTCGTTGCCGCCGCGGCCGGTTCTAGTGGGAGCGGTGCGCTCTGTTCTTCCGGCGGCTCCGGGGTGATGGCCCCATCAATGCCTTGCGACCCGCGTCAGTCTACGCGACCCCGGTGGTGGGCCTTCAACCCGTCCCCGTCGACGCAAAGTGGACCGAAATCGTCGTTGTCGACGATTTCGGTCCACTTTGCGTGTGGGGGCGGCTCTGGCTGAGGAGGTGGTGGCGGCCAGGCCGACCCCGGTACCCCCGAGTTGTCAGAATCTCAGTTCGCTATAGCGACTCCAGATTCTGACAAGTCGGGGAGGGGTGAGTCAGATGCCGGGGTCGTCGGACGCCGGCTTCGGTGCCTCGGACGGGGCGGACGCCGGGTGCTGCGGCGACCACTCGTTCGTGACGGGACCGTTGCTGCCGAGCAGCGCGGCCTTGCGGGTCATGTAGTCCTCGACCTCGATGTCGCCGTTGGCGAGCCGCTCGTCCAGGATCTGCAGGGCGGGCGGCATCGGCGGACGGTGCATGGCGTGATGACCCATGCCGGGGCCACCGGGACCGCCGGGACCGAACTTCTTGCCCTTGGCGCGCTTGACCAGGAAGACCACCAGGAGCGCGATCAGGGCCAGGACGACCAGGGTGCCGATGAAGCCCATGAAGCCGAAGAGCAAGCTGCTGCCGCTCATGCCGCCTCCCGGACCGGGGAAGTGACGCATTGTTCCAACCTCCTACTACTGTTCCAGTCCACCAAGTCTGCCGCGAGAACCTGTGGTGCGGCTGTGGAACAGATCGGAATTGGTCCGCAGGCGTCAGGCCGTCCGCACCTGCGCGAGCGTCCGTTCGATCGCCACGGCGAGGCCGTCCTCGTCGTTGCGCCCGGTCACCCAGTCGGCGACGGCCAGCGCGGCGTCGACGGCATTGCCCATCGCGACGCCCAGGCCGGCCCAGGCGAGCAGGGCGACGTCGTTGTTGGCGTCCCCGGCGGCCAGCACCTGGGCGGCGTCCACCTCCAGCAGCGCGCACAGCCGCGCGACGCCGGTGGCCTTGGTGATGCCGGCGCCCTGGATCTCCAGGAACGGCGCTCCCGACGTGGTCGCGGTGAAGCCGGACAGGCCGGAGCGCTCCGCGACCACGAGCAACTCGTCGGCGGTGAGCACCGGGTGTCGGACGGTGAGTTTGAGGGTGGGTTCGCTGACCACGGACGCCAGGTCCTGGGTGTCGAGGTCGGCCCACCACAGCTCGCGTTCGCGCGCGGTGAGCAGGTCGAGATAGCCGGGTTCGGCGGCGTGGTGGGTGCCGTGGTCGCGGACGGCGGAGAACCGGACGCCCTCCAGTTCGGCGGTGAGGTACGCCACGATGCCGGCCGCCGCCGCCGGATCGAGCAACTCCTCGAACAGGATCCGTCCCTCGGCGACGTCGGACGCGATCGCGCCGTTGCTGCCCACGATGTAGCGGACGCCGCACGCGGCCAGCGCGGACGGGACCTGCGTCACCTGGCGTCCGGTGGCCGCGACCACCAGCAGGCCCTGGCCGGTGGCGTCGGTGATGGCCCGGGCGGTGCGGGCGCTCACCGCCGACAGGCTGTCGAGCAGGGTGCCGTCGAGGTCGCTGGCGATCAGCCGGATGCCGGTTGCGTCGGGGAACGCGGCGAGGGCGGGGTCCTCCGGTCCGGGGACCCTGGTCGGTGCGCTGGTCATGCCGGGATCACGCGGTGAGCTGGCGGCGGCCCTGGAACGCGCGCCCGAGGGTCACCTCGTCCGCGTACTCGAGGTCGCCGCCGACCGGCAGGCCGCTGGCGAGCCGGGAGACGGTGACGCCCATCGGGATCAGCAGCCGCGAGATGAAGGTGGCGGTCGCCTCGCCCTCGAGGTTGGGGTCGGTGGCGAGGATGACCTCAGTGACCGTGGTGTCGGCCAGCCGCTTGCACAGCTCGGAGATGCGCAGGTCGGCCGGGCCGACGTTGTCGATCGGGCTGATCGCGCCGCCGAGCACGTGGTAGAGGCCGCGGAACTCGTGCGTCCGCTCGATCGCCATCACGTCCTTGGACTCCTCGACCACGCAGATCGCCGAGCGGTCGCGTCGCGGGTCGCGGCAGACGCGGCAAGTCTCCTCCTCGGAGATGTTGAAGCAGACCTCGCAGAACCGCACCTTCTCGGTGACCTCGCGCAGGGTGGCGGCGAGGCGTTCGACGTCGGCCTTGTCGGTCTGGAGGATGTGGAAGGCGATCCGCTGGGCGCCCTTCGGGCCGATGCCGGGCAGCCGGCCCAGCTCGTCGATCAGGTCCTGGATCGGGCCTTCGTACACGTGTTCCCGGCCCCTACAGGTCGAGCTCGGGCAGGGCCGGCCTGGTGGCCTGGGCGAGCGCCATCGCCTGGTGGTTGGCGTCGCGGACGGCGGCCACGATCAGGTCGGCGAGGGTCTCGGTGTCGGTCGGGTCGCAGGCCTCGGGCTTGATCACCAGGCCGACGAGTTCGCCGGTGCCGGTGACGGTGGCCTCCACGAGGTCGCCGCCGGCGGTGCCCTTCACGGTCTTGGCGGCGAGGGCCTCCTGGGCCCGCTCCAACTGGTCCTGCATCGCCTGGGCCTGGGCCATCAGGCCTTGCAGGTCGATGCTGCCGGGATCGAACATCGCGCTTCTCCTCAAAGATCTCTGGACGGCTCCCGCCATGGTAGTGGCGGCGGTCGTCGATCAGCCGTTGTCGTCCTCGGCGATGAGTTCGGCGCCGAGGTGTTTCATCATCAGTTCGTCGGTGTTGGCGCTCTCCTCGACCACCGCGTCGTCCCGCGTGGGTTCGACCTCGGGCTCGGCCGGGGCGGTCGGGCCCTGTGGGCGGGTCGGGCGCAGGTTCGCCCGCGCCGCCTCAGCCGCCGACGACCGGGACGGGCTGGCCGGGGACGCGGGCGGCTCGGGAGCCGGCGCGGAACTGGCCGGAGCCGGGTTCGCGGACGGCGGGCTGGCGGACGCGTCCACGATCGGTTCGATGTGCAGCGCGGCACCGAGCACCTCGAGGATCGCCTCGCGCAGCACGTCGGGGCTGCCGCCGCGGCCGAAGCTGTCCTTGGCGCCGATGTTCGACAGGCCGAGAGTCAGGACGCCGTCGCGCACGTCGACGATCTGGGCGTTCTGGCTGAGCAGGATCCAGGTGAAACGGCGACGGTTCTTGACGTTGTCGAGGATCTGCGGCCAGAAGCGGCGCAGGTCGGCGGTGCCGAGGGTGCCCGGCGGGGCGGGCGGGGCGGGTTCGGGGGCGGCGGGCTCGGGGGCGGCGGGGGCAGGCTGCGCGGGGGCGGCCACCGGCTCCGGCTCGGGTTCAGGCTCGACCACCACCTTGGCGGCCACGGGAGGGACGCTCTGCGGCTCGTCGGGGACGGTCCACGGCGGATCTTCGTGACGGCTCGCTCGGTCGTCTCGAGCCTCCTCAGGGACCGTTGGCGTGCGCGCAGGCTCCTCAGGGACCGCTGGCGTGGCTGCGGCCGCGGCCCTTCGTGACGCCCGCTCGTCCCTCGCGGGCTGCTCAGGAACCGTTCCCGCGGGCGTCTCCACACCGAGGCGGCGCTCGAGACGGTCGAGGCGGGCGTGGAGGCCGCGCTCGTCGACGTCCGCACCGGGCAGCAGCACGCGCGCGCACATGAGTTCGAGGTGCAGCCGGGGGGCGGTGGTGCCGCGCATCTCGGTGAGTCCGACGGCGATCACCTCGGCCGCGCGGGTGAGCTCACCGGGACCCATCGCGGTGGCCTGGCTGGTGAGCCGCTCGGCCTGGTCGCCGGAGACGTCGACGAGCCCGCTGCCCAGGGCTTCCGGGACCGCGGCGACGATGATCAGGTCGCGCAGGCGGCGCAGCAGGTCCTCGGCGAAGCGGCGGGGGTCCTGGCCGACCTCGATCACCTTGTCGACGGCGGCGAACACGCCTTGCGCGTCACCGGCCGCGAAGGCGTCCATGATCTCGTCGAGCAGGGCGTCGGGGGTGTAGCCGAGCAGCGCGGCGGCCTGCGCGTAGCCGACACCGTTCTCGCCGGCGCCGCCGAGCAGCTGGTCGAGCACCGACAGCGAGTCACGCACCGAGCCGGCGCCGGCCCGCACCACCAGCGGCAGCACCGCCGGCTCCACCGGGATGCCCTCGGCCTCGCACAGCCGCGCCAGGTAGGCCTGCAAAGTCTTCGGCGGCACCAGCCGGAACGGGTAGTGGTGGGTGCGCGAGCGGATCGTGCCCAACACCTTGTCGGGCTCGGTGGTCGCGAACACGAACCGCACGTGGGGCGGCGGCTCCTCCACCACCTTCAGCAGGGCGTTGAAGCCCTGCGGCGTCACCATGTGCGCCTCGTCGATGATGTAGATCTTGTAGCGGCTGTGGACGGGTGCGAAGAACGCCCGCTCGCGCAGGTCGCGGGCGTCGTCGACGCCACCGTGGGAGGCGGCGTCGATCTCGATCACGTCGATGCTGCCGGCGCCGCCGCGGGCCAGGTCACGGCACGACTGGCACTCCCCGCACGGCACCGGGGTGGGCCCCTTCGCGCAGTTGAGCGCACGGGCGAGGATGCGGGCGGACGTGGTCTTGCCGCACCCGCGCGGGCCGGAGAACAGGTAGGCGTGGTTGACCCGGTTGTTCGCCAGCGCCCGCTGCAACGGATCGGTGACGTGCTCCTGGCCGATCACGTCGGCGAACGTGTCGGGACGGTAGCGCCGGTACAGGGCGAGCGGGGTGTCGGGTCGGGTGACGGGCTCGTGGGGTTCGCGGAGGGCGTCCACCACCTCCATCAGGGAGGCGGTGACCTCCTCTTCGGAACGGCGCGGACGGCCGGTGGCCGCCGGCTCGTCGACGTCGAGCGGGAGATCCTCGATCGCGGGACCCTCGTCGCCGGGACCGTCGAGGAGGTCGGGCCCGTCCTGCCCGAAGAGGTCGGGACCGTCCTGCCCGAAGACCTCGAGAGGTTCCTCGGCGAAGAGGTCTTCGTCGCGCTCGTCCACGGGTTGAACCTTACGGGTAGCCGGTGACATTCCCGAGCCCGGGCCCGGAAATGCAGCGGCCCCCGCGCACCCGGAAGAGCTCACTTACCCTTGCTGTCTTCCGACCCTGGGGGAGTTGGGCGAGGTACCGCCGCGCGGGGAACCGCTGCCCAGCTTACCGGGCGCGGGCGGTGCGGCGTTAACTCCGTTCTTCGACAGTGTCGGAGGACTACGTGGGTCGGGCCTCGACTGGTCGCCGGTGGGACAGCACCGGCAGGCGCTCCCGGATGCCGGCGACGACGCTGAGATCGAGGTCGACGACGGCCAGTTCGTCGGCGTCCCCGAGTTCGAGCAGCACGTCGCCGGTGGGGTCGACGACGAGGGAGTGCCCGACGCCGGTGGGTGCGCGCCCGTCCGTGGCCGCGGGGGGTGCGGACTGGTCGACGGCGACAACGAAGCTGGTGGAGTCCATGGCGCGGGCGGTGACCAGGGTGCGCCACTGGTGCAGTTTGCCGGGTCCGGGTGCCCAGGAGGCGGGCAGGACGATCAGTTCGGCGCCGCGGTCGGCGAGGGTGGTGAAGAGGGAGGGGAAGCGCACGTCGTAGCAGGTGGCGAGGCCGACGGTGTGGCCGCCGAGCGCCAGGTCGACGGGGCGGTCGCCGGGTTCGATCTGGGCGGACTCGGTGTAGCCGAGCGCGTCGAACAGGTGGATCTTGTCGTAGCGGCCCTCGACGCCGCCGGTGACCAGCAGGGTGTTGCGCACGAGGGCGGAGCCGGTGGTGGTGAACATACCGGCGACGATGGTGACGCCGAGGGCGGCGGCGATCGAGCGGACGTCGGTGGCCCACGGGCCGTCGAAGGGCTCGGCGGCGTCGGCGCGGGGGCGGGCGAAGGAGCACATCGCGGCCTCGGGGAAGACCACCAGTTCGGCGTCCTGCGCGGCGGCGTCCCGGGCGAACTCCTCGATGCGGGCGAGGTTGGCGGCCGGGTCGGTGGAGGCGGCGAACTGGGCAAGGGCGACGCGCATGTCCTCAGCGTGTCACGGCCCGGCAACCTTTCCACCGGCTTCTGCGTAGGAAAGGGTGGAGACCAGAAGGAAGAGGCCGCATGTTCGGGTCGCGCACCCCCACCCGGGACGCCGAGTTCACCGCGTTCGTCCGCTCGGCGTCCCCCTCGCTGACCCGTACCGCCTACCTGCTCACCGGCGACCGGGACCTGGCGTCCGAACTCGTCCAGGAGGCCCTCGTCCGGACGTTTCTCGCCTGGCCCCGGGTGCGGACCGGCGAGGGGACGGCGTACGCCCGACGGGTGCTGGTGAACCTCAACATCGATCGGTGGCGGCGCCGTCCGGCCGTGCCGAGTGACGCCATCGAACGCGCGGATGCCACGGATGCCGAGGGCCGGTTCGATGACCGGGACGAGGTGGTGCGACTGCTCGCCACGCTGCCACCCCAGCAGCGGCGCGTGATCGTCCTCCGGTACTTCAACCAACTGTCCGAGGCCGAGGTGGCCGAGCACCTCGGCATCAGCGTCGGCAGCGTGAAGTCGGCCGTGTCACGAGGTCTGGCCGCGCTCCGCTCCCACTACCTCCCCACGACGGAAGGAGAACGGCGATGACCGAGCTCGAGGATCGCCTGAGTGCCGACCTGCTGCGGGCCACCGAGGTGATCGACGGGAGCATGGATCCGGACGCCATCCTGCTCACGGGCCGGCGTCAGGCCCGTCGACGCTTGGTCGGAGGCGCCGTTGCTGCGGTTGCCGCCGTCCTCGTGGTCGGGCTGGTCATCTCTTTGGGCGTCCGGCCGTCCGTCCCGAGCATGCCCGCCCCGGCGGGCACCGAGTCGGCGGTTCCGACCCCGACCGCGCTGCCACGGACGGTGTCGTTCCCCTTGTCGCAGCCGAACGGCCGGGTGGACGTGGCCGTGTCCGAGGACGCGCGGTCGATCGAGGTGACTCTGACGAAGGGGACCCGGGTCGAGCTGGACGAGAAGGCATCGCTGTCCGGCGGTGAGGTGTGGCGGAAGCGGGTCGATCCCCTCACCGAGGTGGTCGCGTTGCCCGTCAAGGCGACGTGGGTCGCGGCGATCCTGACCGACGGCACGGGGTCGCTCGTGCTGGGAACCCGGTACGTGTGGGGCAACCGCACCGTCTTCGTGTTCGAAGCGGCCTCCGTCGCCGATCTGGACCGGGTCGCCGATTACGTCTGGCGCGACGAGGACGGCAGCGTGCAGGCGACCGCCCTCGAGGTGGGCACAACGCAGGCCATCCCCGGCATCACGGAGCGGTCGGTCGCGGTGAGCGAGGTGGGGAAGTCCCTGATCTACACCGACGACGCCGGCAGCTTCAGCGTCCTTCCGCTCGGCTCGGACACCCGTCGCGCGGTGTTCGGCAGGGCGGACTCGATCGACAGCGCGGGGTCGAAGGTTGCCGCCGTCTTCGGGATGCTGCCGAAGGGCGTGATCTCGTTCACCGTGCAGCTTGCCGGAACCCAGGCGCAATGGGGCAAGTCGTGCCTGAGCACGTCGTTCGACACGACGACGGTGCGCTGCCTCGTCGTCGCGGTCGGGCCGGCGCCTGCGACTGGCGGGCACCTGGTGGACTCGATCACCTACACCACCCCCTCGGGCAAGGACGTCACCATCACGCCGGAGGGGTGATCTGCGACCGGACGGAGGCTCCGCCCGCTCGAGCTGCCGCGCTACCGATGTCCAACGGACCGCTGACAAGGGGAGACGCTCAGTTGGAGTTCTCCGGTGGGATCCCGGTATCCTTCTCGGCGGAGGATTCGCCTAGAGGCCTATGGCGCTCGCTTGGAAAGCGGGTTGGGTTCACGCCCTCACGAGTTCGAATCTCGTATCCTCCGCCACCACGATTCCGTCTGACTAGGGCGGGAATCGCTGTTTCGAAGGCTCTGGCGGGTCTGGGGTCTCAGTATGTTGCGCTAGATGTGCGCTATCTCCTGCGGCTGGCTCCGACACGTCACAAGCAAGGTCGGACCATGCCGCGCGCCAACGGCGACTCCACCGGTAGGTGACGATCCTCGTGACACAGCTCTGGTCCTGGATCCCCAAGCCACCTGTGGCACAAATCGGCGCAGGCAAGCCCTCGGGCGAGTGCATGAGTGTTGTCGGCGACGGGGTCGTTTCGGCCTCAGATTCGGCCGTCGCCCACAATGAGGGTTCGGCAGTAGTCGCTCGGCGAGTCGCGGGGCGCCGGCGATGGCGACCTCGGTGGCCAGTTCGCCTGGAGCCGTTGGCGGGTTCCTCCGGCTCGACGGACAAGTGGCGCGATCCTCGGCCAGCTCGGGTACCACGAGTTGTCAGTGTCCGCCGATACGGTCAGACCCGCTCGCATCACCCCGGTTGGCCGCGAGCAGAGGGGACTTCGATGACGGGCAGTTCGCACCATCCGGCTGAGGAACTCGCGCTCGGCGCTAACTACCTGAGGCAGCTTCAGGGCAACGCCGAGTCGCTCCTCGCCGATGCACAGTTGTTGTTCACACACCAACGGTGGGCGCGAGCCTTGGTGCTTGCGGTGTTAGCCACGGGGGAGGCGGGGAAGGCGATCCTCTTCACCGCGGGCCTGCTTCCTGACGACGACCTCGCGGAGTTGAAATCGACGCGCCACGAGGACAAGCTCACCGCCGCTGCGCTTCTGGCTGCCGGCTTCACCGGCGACCTGTCCGATCTGAGCGCACTGTTCAGCCAGATCGATTCCGGTGCCCTCCATCGCCGGAAGCTGTCCGCGATCTATGTCGACCGACGAGTTGGTGGCGTTGTCTCCCCCTCCGCGGTGACGCACGACGATGCGGAGCGCGCCATGGAGGATGCCAGACGGGTCGTCGAGCTCCTGAGCGGAATCCTCGGCCAGATGTCCCCCGAAGCGATCGAGTATGCGCTTCAGCTCAACGAAGTCCTGACCCCGGTCCTCGACAGGTGTGTCCAGGAACACGGCGATGCTGCAGGCTTGCAGGTGGCGCGCGACCTCTTCGCCTTGGGCCAGTCGCTCAGCGACACGGAGTCGACGTGCGAATCGAGCAGCATCTGGATCAATCACATCGATGAAAGTTTCCACAACTGCCGGTAGTGTTGCATTGTGGACGTCAAACTGTTCCAGAAGGCGCCGTTCGGCAATCTCGTTCCGATCAGCGGCTCGCTCCCGGGCGGCGGTGCGTGGGAGCACTGGGCCTTCCTCCCCAACCCGCTCTCGGATGACAGCCCGGAGCTGAGCGGGCGGGCGTATCGGCACGTCGGCGACGCGCGTGCGGCTCTGGCTGCACTGGACTCCACCGCCCAGCGGCTACCCAACCCGAGGCTGTTCAGGAGCTCGACGTTGCGCCTCGAAGCACAGTCGACTGCGGCTCTCGAAGGCACCTACGAACCGCTGGCGCGCGTCCTGGCGGCCGATTCCGACGACGTGCAGGACCCTTCGCTTCGTGAAGTGCTCAACTACGTGATCGTCGCCGAGACGGCGTTCGGCTGGGCGGAGGAGGGTCGGGGTTGGGGCTCGTCCAGCCTGGCCAATCTGCAGGGCATGCTCATGCGCGGGACATCGTCGGAGCGTGAGCACTCCGGGCAGGTGCGGCCCGTGCAGGTGGTGATCGGACGCAGGGAGGGCGTGTCGCCGGGCGAGATCCCGATCAAGGCGGCGCGATACGTGCCACCGCCTCCGGGGGCCGATCTCGAGGCGCGACTACGCGACCTGATCGTGTGGATGCAGGCCGATCACGGCGATCACATCGATCCGGTCGTCGCTGCGGCGATGGGTCACTACGAGTTCGAGGCTCTCCACCCCTTCCACGACGGCAACGGCCGACTTGGACGTCTCCTGATCGTCCTGCAGCTGTACGCGTCCGGTGTCCTCACCGAACCGACCCTCTCGGTGTCGACCTGGTTCGAGGCTCGCCGGACGGAGTACTACGACGCACTGCTCGGTGTCTCGACCGATGGCGACTGGTCCACCTGGGTCGAGTTCTTCGCCCAGGGTCTGGCGGATTCGGCCGACGCTGCACGGACGCGGATGCTCACTCTGGCCGCGGTCCAGGCTGAGCTGAAGGAGCGTCTGCAGTCGACTCCGATCCGTACCGGAAACGCACGATTGCTCGTCGACTTCGCCGTCGGTCAACCAACGTTCACTGTCGCTCAGGCAGCCAGAGCCCTGGGCATCGGCAACGCCGGCGCCAAGAAGCTCATCGACTCGCTCGTCACCCACGACATCCTCGCCCCCTACGACGAGCGTGTGTACGGCCGGCGCTTCCACGCGCCGCGGGTACTGGACGTTCTGCTCGAGCAGTAGCGAGGATGCCGTTTGCGTGGGTCATGCGCGTCGGCGGCGGGGTGAAGGACAGGCCGGCGGGATTCGGTCGGAAGAGACGGTCGGGATCCTCCATGTGGACCCGTATGAGCCGCTCGCCGAAGCGGGACGCGGGCAGGCGGCCCGCCGCAATCCGGCGTCACAGCGTGTCGACGCTGACTCCGTCGAGGGCCGCGGCCTGTTGCAGCGACGGCCACTCCGGTAGGGGCTGGTTCCAGCCAGGGGCGGGATAGATCGCCATTGCGTCATCGACCCCAGCATCGTCGCAGGACTCCTGCACAAACGACGAACCACCAGCCCACTCGATGCGCTCACGGAACGGGAACGCGAGGTTCTTGCCTCATCGCGCAAGGGCACTCCAACGCGGGCATCGCCCGCCTCCTCGGCGTTGGCGACCAGCGCAGGGGCCCGATGGGAGGATCCGCCCTGGATTCGGCCGAAACACGGGTGGGCCGCAGGAATCCGCCGTCGCCAGGGCCGATGCTCCCGTCCTGTCGCCACCGGACCACCGGCGCCCAAACCCTGCCGAGGAGGGTCGCGGGCTCCCGCAGTATCCTCGCCCCCTACGGCGAGCTGGTGTACGGCCGCCGATTCCACGCACCGCGAGTTCTGGACGTTCTCCTGGATCGGTAGCGGACCAAGAGTCGACCAGCCGCGAGCAGCGGAAGCCACCCGGAGCGCACGCAGGTGCCACGTCCGCGGGGGGTCCTCGCCCGGTGTCGGGATCGCCCTCTATGTTGTTAACGCGAGCGAGGAGGTGGCGATGACGGAGGCGACGGCGGAGCCGGTTGGACGCCCCGGGCTGTCCGAATGGGACCTGCTCGGCCTGCCCGGCCCGATCCAGAGCGCGAACTTCCTCACCGCTCCACTGGCGCACCAGTACCGGCTGATCGTCGACGTCCTCGCCCAGCAGCAGTCGGTGTCACTCACCGGGGTCGGCTACGACGAACTGGTCGCGCTGGTCAGGGCCGAGCTCCCCGAGGCGTCCGTCCCGGAACTGCTCGACGAACTGAATCTGGAGTCCCGCCTCGCCTCGCTCGTCGGCTGGGGCACCGTCGAGGCGTGGCAGGACCGGGCGGAGACCGAAGCGGACTTCCTCCGTAACCGCAGCCGCTACCAGCTGACCGAGACCGGCGCCTTTCTGCAGCGAATGGCCGGGCAGCTGGAAGCCGACGTGGGAGCCGGCTCCACGGCGGCGCTGATGGCACCCGGCTCGCTCGCCGACCGTCTGGCCGCGACGCTTCTGGCCATCGAGGAGGGCGACTTCGCTGCCGCATCGACGGAGTACGCCCAGGTAGAGACAACCCTCGCCGCGATGTCCGGTGCGGCCGCCAGCTGGCAGTCCAAGCTCGCTGCAGCACTCGGCGGGCCCCCCGAGGAGGCGCGGATCACCCGGCTGCTCGAGACGATTCTGGCGTACGTCGAGGCTTGGGGAGCTGGCGTGGACGCCTACAGCAGCCGGATCGGCGCGGCCGTCCCCCGCCTTGCCGCCCAGCCCGACGACGTCTGGCGCCGTCTCGCCCTCGCCCGCGTCCAAACCACTGCTCCCGAGTACGCGGTCGCCGACGCCGTGGACGAGCTGATCCAGGTCGTGCGCACCCTCGAGCACTGGTTCTGCTCGCGCAGTCCGCAGGCCCAGCGGCTCCGCAGGCAAATGCGGGACGCGATCTCGCCCGTGCTGCGGAGCCATCGCACCCTCCTCGCCGTCGGGGGCACCGTCTCTCGGAAGGCCGATCTGGTCCGGCTCGCCCACGCCATCGAATCGGCCCCGGACGCCGGCCGCGCCTGGGAGCTGTGGACGTCGGCCACCTCCCTGTTCGCTGCCCAGCACCTCCGCGTCCTGGCGCCTGAGCCCGATCGCCCGGCCCAGACGTCGGTGTGGGACGCGCCACCCGCAGCGGTCTCGAGCCGCCTGCGCGCGCAGGGGCAGCGCTCCCTCGCCGGTGCCGCCCCAAGGATGGCCGACACCTCGGTCGCCCGCGCCAGGGCTCGCCAGCTCGCAGTCCAGGAACGTGCCGACCTCGCCCGCGCCGAGGCGGCCCTCGCCCAGCGCTCCGGAACCGACCTTTCCGCCTGGGAGCCGCTGACCTCGACCGAGGCGAAGCTCTTTCTCGACCTGCTCTCGGCTGCGCGCAACCATCCCGACGCCGACGGTGCGCTCACCGGTGTCAGCACGGACGGGCGGTGGCGGCTCCGCCTCCTCCCTGCTAACCCGAGCCGCACGGCGATCGTGCGCACGCCGGACGGCCGTCTCGCGCTCGCCGACGCCCGGGTGGAGATCACCCCGTGAGCGTGATGTCCTTCAGCAGGGCCGACCTCGCCGAGCGGCAGGCCGCCTTCACCGGCCTGCTCGCACATCCACTCCTCGCCCCCTGGACCGACCCCGTCCTGAGCCGCCTCGTGCATCGCCACGAACACGCGATCGAGGTGTGGTGCGCCCGGCTCGGCTACCGCCTCGTCCGCATCGACCAGTGCTTCCGGCTGCGTCGCTCACCACTGGACGGGCTGGCTGCGTCCCCGCGAGTCACGCCGCCGGCCCGACGTCCCCTCGTCCTCGCCCTGCTGGCCGCGGCGATCCTCGAAGACCACTCCCAGGACTCGATCACACTTCAGGAGATCTCGGACACCCTGAGGCACTTCGTCGCCGCCAACCGGTTCGCCTCCTACGACCCGGAGCACCGCAGCCACCGCGCGGCGCTGCTCGACGCTGTCCACCTGCTGGTCGCCCATGGCGTCCTCGACCGTCGAACCCTCCGCGACGAGCTCCTGCAGGACTGGGAGCGGACCGGCGGCGGGATCGGCGCCGGCTACCTGATCCACCGGGACGCGCTCGTCCTGCTCGTCGATACCAGGGACGTCCACCTCGTCCTGGAGCCCAGGGAGTCCGCGGACGACACCCGCGGCCAGCGCATCCTGCGTGAGCTCGTGGAGACCCAGGCCCTCCATCCGCTCTCACTGACCGAGGCGGAGCGCACCTACCTCGGCTCGCAGCGGCGCCGGTTGATCGACCAGGCCGAGGAGATGACCGGGGGCACGGTCGAGGTCCGGGCCGACGCCTGGGTGCTGGTGTTGCCGTCCGACCAGGGGCTGGACGCCGAGCTCGTCGTCGCCTTCCCGGAGGCCACGGCGGCCGACTGGGTAGCACTGGCGCTGCTGGACCGGGTGGAAGCGATGCGTCGACATTGGCGGACGGAAGGCGGCGGTGTCCGAGCCGTGTGGTCGACGAACTGGCCGAGCGGCTGCACACCGAGTACGCCGGACAGCTCACGCTGGCGTTGCGGGAGTCGGCGGACGCCGTCCGCGACGCTGCCGAGACCCAGCTGGCCCTAGATCAGTAAGTCCAAGGGTGCGGACGGCGTGGCGTGCCCGGAGGTGGGTGAGGGTGTCCAAGAGTCGGTGTT
>JAIUOS010000043.1 GCA_020161755.1 Actinomycetota bacterium | reverse complement strand
GCCGCCTCGGAGTCGTCGATCGCACCGTCCGCGCGCAGCTTCTCGAGCAGCCAGTCGCGGGCCATCCGGGCGTTGGTGAGCGTCTCCAGCGTGGTGAACGTCTTGGACGCGACGATGAACAGCGTGGTGGCCGGGTCGAGGTCGGCGGTCTTCTCGTAGACGTCGCTCGGGTCGATGTTGGACACGAACCGGCACTCCAGGCCGGGCTTCACGTACGGCTTGAGCGCCTCGTAGACCATCACCGGGCCCAGGTCGGAGCCGCCGATGCCGATGTTCACGACCGTGGTGATCGGCTGCCCGGTGACGCCCTTCCACTCCCCGCTGCGCACGCGGTCGGCGAACGCGTACATCTTGTCCAGCACCTCGTGCACCTGCGCCACCACGTCGACACCGTCGACCACCAGGTGGTCGCCCTTCGGACGCCGCAGGGCGGTGTGCAGCACCGAGCGGTTCTCGGTGACGTTGATCCGCTCGCCGGCGTACATCGCGTCCCGCCTGGCCTCCAGGCCGACCTCCTCGCCCAGCTCGACGAGGGTGGCGACGATCGGGTCGTCGATGAGGTTCTTGGAGAGGTCGACGAACAGGTCGCCGGCGGTGAGGGTGAGGCGCTCGACGCGTCCGGGGTCGTCGGCGAACCAGCCGCGGAGGTCGGGTTCGAGGGCGGCGGCCTGCTCGGCCAGCTTCTCCCAGGCAGCGGTGGTGGTGGCATCCACGAAGGCGGTCATGGGCAGCAGCCTAACCGCCTGTGTCCCCACGGTGCTCTGCCTCCCGGGACGGGACGGACGCGGGGCGCCCACGGGTACGGGTGGGACGGGAGGAAGCAGAGAATTCTGTGAAACACCTTAAATTCTCTCAAGCTTCCTGTTAGGCTGCTCCTGCCTGTAGCGGGGGGCTCGGGCATTCATTCCGGTGAAACCAAGGAGCTTCCTGCATGACTGTTATGACTCGGGCATCCCTGAAATTCGGCACCGCCGGTGCCCTGGCCGTGCTGTTGGCCACCACCACGCTGGCGGGGGCCACAGCGAGCGAGGCCGCCGTCCCGGCCGCTGCGGTCGTCCCGGCCGCCGATACCGACGCCAGCACGATCTCGCTGAAGGTCGCGACGTACAACATCCACAAGTCGAGCTCCGGCCCCAGCTGGTCGGGCCGTCGTGACGATGTCCGCGACACGATCCTGGGCCAGGACCCCGACGTGCTCGCCCTCGAGGAGGCGACGCCGAACCGCATCGGCGGCGTGCGCCAGTACGACGACATCCTCGACCTGATCGACAACAGCACCGACTACAAGTACGTCGAGGCGGCCGCCTACACCAGCGGCACCAAGCTCGCGTACGACTCGGGGCGCTTCTCGGTCTCCGACAGCGGCACGAAGATCCTGAAGAAGAAGGGCTCCCAGCGCCGCTACGCGGTGTGGGCGATCCTCAAGGACATCAGCAGCGGCAAGAAGTTCTTCGCCGTCGCCACCCACCTCGAGCCCGGCGGCGCGTCCAGCAAGCTGAACAGCGTCCGCATCACCCAGGCCAAGCAGATCATCGCCCTGATCAAGGACAACAACAACGGCTACCCGGTCGTGATCCTCGGTGACATGAACTCCAGCCGTTCGATCAAGCCCTACAACGGCCAGTACCTCGCGTTCACCCGCGCCGGCTACATCGATCCGCTGGACAACCCGAAGCCGAACTCCGCGGCCGGCGCCAACGCCATCGCGCAGACGATGGTCGACGTGAACTTCAACTCGGCCAACAAGTTCCACCGCAACGCCCCGAAGGCGCCGGCGAGCTGGAAGGTGGGCACCAACGTCGACTACATCTACGTGTCCAGCGGCGTCTCGGTGACCCGCTTCCAGACCGTGGTGGACGTCGACTCCGACGGCCAGTTCATCGGCACCATCCCGTCCGACCACAACATGCTGGTGGCCACCGTCCGCATCTGATCAGCGGCCGGCGCCAACGGCGCAGAGTTCCGGTGGGTCGCCCGTCCGCGAGGTTCGCGGACGGAGGCCCACCGGCTGTGTTTTCCGCCCGGCGGGACGGTGTCTCGGGGCCGTGGGACGTGCGCTCTCCACAGCGTCTCGCGGTAGGCTGTCCCAGCGACGAAAGGGGGGTGGATGTCTGCGGACCGCCGCATCATGATCCGTGCGTGCCAGCGTCCAGACGCCAACCTGCCACCACTGAAGTCGACCGACCTGATCGGCGGTAACCAGGGCAACCTGCTGTTCCAGTTCTCCACCGCACGGTCCCTCGCCGCGGACGGCACCACGCACGGCCACATCAGCTACGGGGAGTTCAAGCGCAGCTCGATCGCAGCCAAGGCCGACCGCATCAATTCGGAGTGCGACCACCTCGTACTTCCCATGTCGAGCTCCTTGCGCTTCCAGATGGGGACGAAGCTCAACCAGTGGGCGAACCTGGTGAACAAGCTGACCGTCCCGGTGACCCTGGTCGGCATCGGCGCGCAGCTGAGCTTCGAGGAGGCCGAGTCCGGCACGTTCCGGCCCAGCCGCGTCACCGGCCTGACCGCGTCGGCGGCCGAGGTCGAGGAGCACGAGAACGCCTGCCGCCGCTTCATCTCCGCGGTGCTCGACCACTCCGACACCGTCGGCGTCCGCGGCGAGATCACCCGCAAGTACCTGCGGCACCTCGGGTTCCCGGACGACCGCATCGACGTGATCGGCTGCCCGTCGCTGTTCATGTGGGGGCCCGACTTCCAGTGGGCCGAGCCCGCCGGCTCCCTGTCCGCCGACAGCGCGCTGAGCCTGTCCTTCGACCACCGCATCCCGTCGACGGCGGGCCTGCTGCAGCGCACGGTCGACGACTTCCCGTCCGCGACGGTGTACGCCCAGGAGCGCCTGACCGCGCGGATGGTGATCGCCGGTGAGGAGACCCGCGCGGAGTGGCGGGGCGACGAGCGCTTCCCGGTGCACACCAGCAACCCGCTCTACCGCGACCACCGCATGGTGTACTACCCGACCGCGTGGTCGTGGATCGAGAGCCTGAAGGGCGTCGACTTCGCGTTCGGCCCCCGGCTGCACGGCAGCATCGCCGCGCTGCTGGCCGGTACCCCGGTGAACCTGCTCGCGCACGACTCCCGCACCGTCGAGGTCGCCGAGTACCACCGCATCCCGTTCACGCGCATCCCCGACCTCGGGGAGGACGCCTCCGCCGAGCGCCTCTACGACGCGGTCGACCCGTCCGCGTTCAACCGGGACTACGCCGAGCTCTTCACCCGGTACCTGGACTTCCTCACCCGTAACGGCCTGTCCAGCGGCTACCGGGACAGCGGCGCGGCGCTGGCCGCCTTCGACCGCGCGATCGAGCCGGCGCGGAAGGCCGCCCCCCGCTTCAGCGGCTCCAGCCCCACCAGGAAGCCGCGCCAGGACCGTCCGTCGTCGCTGCGCCGCAAGGCCGGAGCGCTGCTCGCGCGCTGGAGGGGATGAGATGGCCAGGTGGCGTCACGTCCTCGTCCCGGCGCTGGTCGCGCTGGTCATCACCGCGCTGCTCTCGACGTTCGGTCTGAGCCGCGCCGTGGCCGAGACGCCGAGCGCCGCCGCGCCCACCGCACTGACGGTGAGCGCACGCTCCACGGTCGCGATCTTCACCTGGTCCGGCACCGCCGACCGCTACCTGCTCGAGGTCGCCACCGACCCCGGCTTCGCCACGCCGCTGGTGCAGGAGACGGCCGGCACCGTCGCCGTCGTCAACGACCTCCAGCCCGGCATCGCGTACCTGGCGCGGGTCAGCGCCGTCACGGACGCCGGCCCGGGCCCGGCCAGTGACCAGGTCGCCTTCACCACGCCGGTCGAGGGCTTCCAGTACGCCGCGCCCGTGGTCGCCCTGTCGAGCACCGACTCCGCCAGCATGTCGGTGACCTGGCCCGCGGTCGCCGAGGACGCCCACTACGTCGTCGAACTGTCCGCGGACGACTCGTTCGCCGACCCGAAGTCGAAGGACGTGACCGCGTCCGAGGCGAGGTTCACCAAGCTCACCGCGGGGCACACCTACTCGGTGCGCGTGCGGGTGGTGGACGCCGCGTCCCTGCCGCTGAGCGAGTGGTCGGACGTGGCCACCGGCAAGGTGCTGGTCTCCGCACCGCTGGTCGTGGGCAGCTACAACATCCTGAAGGCGAAGGACCGCGCCTGGTCCAAGCGCAAGCCGGCGCTGGTGAGCACGATCCTGGGCGAGTCCCCCGACGTCGTCGGGCTGCAGGAGGCCACGCCGAGGCGGACGGCCACCGGGCGACGGCAGTACGACGACCTGACCGCGGCGCTCGGGTCGGAGTGGGCGCTCACCGACGACAGCAAGGACACCACCGGCGAGGTCCGCACGATCTACAACACCTCGCGGCTGACGCTGGTCACGAAGGGCCACTACGCGATCGCGGGCAGCAAGCGGTTCCGTGGCATCCAGCGCTACATCACCTGGGCCGAGTTCATCCAGAAGTCGACCGGCAAGCACTTCCTGTTCGTGAACACCCACTTCGTGCCGCGCACGTCCCGGGCGTCCGACCCCCACCGGGTGTCGGCGGCGCGGCAGCTGGTGGCGCTGCTGAAGCGGGTCAACACCGCCGGCCTGCCGGTGGTCATCGTCGGCGACTTCAACACCGGGATGAACCGCACCACGTCGAACCGGGTCTACACCACGATCGTGGGGGCGGGCTACCGCGACCCGGTCGGGACGTCCACCCGCCTCGGGCACGCCGAGAAGACGATCCGGGCGAACCTCAAGACCGTGAACGGCTACCGCAAGGTGGCGCCGCGGGACAACTCGCAGCCGCTGGTCGACCACATCTTCGTGTCGCCGATGGAGGTGAAGGAGTGGGAGGTCGTCGCCAAGCTGAACAGCGCGGGACGGTTCATCGGGACGATCCCCTCCGACCACAACATGCTCCGGGCGACGGTCGAACTGCCCTGACCCGGCTCAGCCGCAGATCTTCTCCGACTGGGTCTGGATCGACGTCATCGCGTCGTTCAGCAGCTCCAGGTTCTTGATCATCAGCTTGATCCCCTCCAGATCCCTGGACTCGACCGCCTTCAGCATCTCCTTCAGGTAGCCGAGGACCTGGGCGTACTCCTTGTCGAGCGAGGAGGGCGCGCTCTTGGCCCCCGCCGAGTACGACCTGATCAGCGACCGGAAGAGCGCGGCGAGCTCGTCGAAGTCGACCCCGCCGCCCTCGGAGGAGGCCGTCACCGTGCGGGTCTTGATCTTCTTGAACGCCGCGCAGTAGGCCGCCTTCTGCACCGGACGGGTGGTGGACGAGGTCGGCGTCGGTGTCGTCGTGGCGCTCGGCGTGGTGGTCGGCTCCTGCGTCGGGGTCTGGGTGGCCGACGGGGTCGTCGTGGACGCGGTGGTCTCCGCGGTGGTCGGTGAGGCGGACGGTGCCGGTGCCCCGATGGAGGTGGACACGGCCACCACCGTGATGGCGACGGCGATCGCGGCAGCGCCCCCCAGCCACCACCACAGTCGCTTCGTCCGCGCGGCTCGTGCCGGTCGGCGTCCCCTCATCCCCATCCTTCGACGATCTGCCCGCGAGGTCGTCCGCACCCGGCATTACGGGTGGGCGACACGGCGAGACTACCCCAGCCGGCTGTGCGCACCCAGGCTCGTCGTTGTGACCCGGCTGGCAGGTCGGCCGATGGTACGATCGCGGCTCACAGACCATCTACCGGTGAGGGTAGGCGTGACACGCATCCTGCTACGGGCCCACAAGAGCCCGTTCCATTCCGCATCAGCCACCGAGACGATTTCGAAGCGATTGATCGGGAGCAACGTCGGAAACCTGATGTTCTCCCACGCGTCGTACCGGCTCCTCTCGACCAGCGGCACCGAACTCACCACCAGCAAGTTCGAGAACGTCGACGCGAACGAGATCAACGAGAGGTACGACGTCGCCGTCGTGCCGCTCGCCAACGCCTTCCGCGCCAGCCTGACCGACGGCGTCCGAGAGATGGCCGGACTGTTCGAGAAGCTGACGATCCCGATCGTCGTCCTGGGCGTGGGGGCGCAGGGTCCGGTCTCGGGCACGTTCCAGTCGTCCGACCTCGACGTGGAGGTCACCCGGTTCGTGCGCGCGGTTCTCGAGCGTTCGCCCAGCATCGGGGTCCGCGGCGAGCTGACCGCCCAGTACCTGGCCAACCTCGGCTTCGGTGCCGAGCACGTGGACGTGATCGGCTGCCCGTCGATGTTCCTGCGGGGCCCCGACTTCCAGATCACCCGGAAGGTCGACGCGCTGACGAAGTACTCGAACATCTCCCTCAACGTGTCGCCGTACCGTCCGCTGATCGGCCCGATCAGTGTCGACCACGCGCTGCGCTACCCGAACCTGATGTACACCGCGCAGGACCAGCGCACGCTCGGCCTGATGCTCACCGGCGAGTTCCGGGCGCCCTACGAGCCGCCGGAGGGCACGCCGACCAACCTGAACCACCCGCTGATCCGGGACAACCGGGTGCGGTTCTGCCTGGACCCGACCACCTGGATGGACTACCTGGCGAACTTCGACTTCTCGTTCGGCACGCGCATCCACGGCACCATCGCCGCGCTGCTCGCCGGCACGCCGGGCCTGATCCTCGCGCACGACTCCCGGACGCTGGAGCTGGCCAACTACCACGACATCCCGTACCGCGTGCTGAACAGCAAGCTCAAGAAGGTGGACGCGATCCGCCTGTACGAGAAGGCCGACTGGACCGCCGCGATGACCGGCCACGCCGAGCGCTGGGACCGGATGCAGGCCTTCCTCGAGAAGCAGGGCCTGCGGCACGTGTTCCTGCCGGGCGAGTCGCCGGACGCCTTCGACGAGCGGCTGGCAGCGGTCGACTTCCCGCCCCCGGTGCAGATGGGCATGCGTCACGACCTCGCGGCGCTCTACGACCTCCAGCGGCGCATTCCTGAGCTCAGCGCGGGCCTGAAGCGCGCGGAGGCCGAACTCGCCGCGAAGAAGAAGCCCCGCAGCCGCACCCGCCGCTGGCTGAGCCGCACGAAGGCCACGCTGGTGCGGACGGTCAAGCGGGCCACCCCCGGACGCTCCTCCCTCTAGACCGGACCAAAAGGGGACAGTCCCCTTTTGGTCCACCGGGACCGACAACGACAGCGGCCGGCCATCGAGATGGCCGGCCGCTGTTGCGGTGTTCAGTCGGTGCTCAGGAGAGCACCTTCACGGTGATCGACGACGAGCGCTTGGTCGAGGTGGCGATCCGCCACTTGCGGGTGCTGCCGACCGGCGCCGAGATGAACTTCTGGGTGCCGCCGCCATCGATCGTGAAGGTGACCTTCGTCTTCCAGCCCGAGCCGGCCAGGTACTGCAGGCGGAGCTTGCCCGACGCGCCCTTCCAGGTGACGAAGAACGGGGCCATGGCTCCGGACTTCACCATCGTCGGCGCGTAGAGCCGCGGGGTCGTGGTGTTCTCCTTGGTCTTCACCACGTTGTAGGAGTAGCCGGCCGAGTACTTGGCGTCCGAGCCCAGCTTGGCGCCGCTGGGGGTCTTGGCCGCCAGGCGCCAGGCCCGGCTGCTCTTCAGGTCCAGCATCTTGGTGCCGCGGCCGTTGGTGACCGAGATGTTCGTCTTGGTCTTCCAGGAGCCCGCGTCGTAGTACTGGAGGGCGACCGTGCCGGTGATCTCGGTCGCGCCCGTGCCCCAGGTGACCACGGCCTCGGTCTGGCGGTCGTCGCCGGTGCTGGACACGGTCTGCTGGTAGCGGTCCATCGTCAGCGTGGGCGGGACGTTGATCACGTTCGTGCTCGCGGTGGCCTCCCCGGTCTCGGTCTGGTCGCTGCTGACCGTGATCGCCGAGGTCGCGGTGCGGTTGCCGGACAACGAGGTGGCCGTGATGGCCACCGGGGTGGCGCTCACCTTCTTCGCGGTGATCTTGCCGGTGACGGCGTCCACGCTCACCACCGAGGAGTCGCTGGACGCCCAGGTGACGGTCTTCACGCTCGCGCTGGTCGGGGTGATCCGCGGCTGGAGGGTGCGGCTGCTGCCCACGTTGATGGCGACCGTCGCCGGGTCGATCGTGAGGCCGCTCACCTGCACGTTGGTCTTGCCGCCGCGGGACAGTTCGTAGACGCGCTCCAGCTGGAGCTCGACCGCGCGGGTGACGGTCAGCGACTCGGCCTTGAACGCCAGTTCGTCGTGGTCGAGGCTGGTGCCGTTGGCGTTCGCCGACCCGCCGTAGGTGACGCCGTGCGTGGTGCCGCTCGCGGTGTAACTCACCGTGATCGCCTTGTCGTGGACGTTGCCGAACTCGACCCGGTTGATCACCTCACGGGCGTCCTGGCTCATGCCGAAGTAGGCGTCCACGGTGTCGGCGATCGCGTTGTCGCCGAGGGCGATCTTCACGGTGCAGCCCTGCGTCTGGAGAGCGGCCAGCTGGTTGAGCAGCGCGACCCGCGCACTGTTGAACAGCGAGTGGGCGAGGTAGGCCTTGCAGTTCGTCTTGCCGGCGATCGCCGCGACGGTGGCCAGGGTGGTGGCCTCGAAGTCCTTCGACCGCGGCGAGGGGTAGAAGGTGAAGTCGCTGTCGTCGGCGGCGACGCCGTTGGCCGCGGCCGCCTTGTACGCGGTGGTCTGCGTCTGGGCGAGCTGGGCGTTCCAGACACTGTTCAGCAGCCCGTCGTAGCCGGCGGAGTCGCCGTAGATCGCGATGCTGGTGTTGGACTTCTTGCCGCCGCTGGAGCCGTTCAGGTTGGCCGAGGTGATCCAGATCACGTCGTCCCACACCTTGCCGGTGGAGTCCTTGGACTGCTCGAACAGCGCGTACTTGGAGTGCATCAGCGAATCCGGGTCGACGTTCGAGCTGGTCAGGCACGCGCCGGTGGAGGTCTTCGAGCAGTACTTCATCACGCCGGACGCCTTCAGCAGGCGGGCGAGGCTGCTCGGGGCCTTGTAGGCCTCCTCCATGGACTGCTTCGCACCGAGAACGTGTACGTAGGTCTTCGCCTCGGCGAGGCTGTCGTACTGGTTGATCTGGTTGCGGAAGGCGATCGTCGGACGGAACAGGCCGGTGTCGGCGATCACGCTGCCGGAGCTGTTCACGATCGAGTAGTCGCCCGTGGTGGCGTCGGCCTTCGCGGTGCCGTAGTCGTAGAGGGCGTTGAACACGGTGGCGTACAGGTTCTTGCCCTTGGGGACGCTGTTCACCAGGTAGGCGAACTCGTTCACCGAACGCCAGTCGGCCTTGACGCCGTCGTTGTCACCGGCGGAGGTGTAGACCTCGACGCGGTTGCCGTCCTCGTTGGTGTAGGCGGTGTCAGGCGTCACTGCGACCGGCGTGCCGTACACCGAGATGTCGCCGTTCTGGAGCTTCGACGCGGCCGCGACGGTGGTCGATTCGGCCGGCAGCGGGGCGGCCTGGGTGGTCGTGACCGGCAGGGCGAGGGTGGCTGCGAGAACGAGAATCCCCACAGTTGAACCAAGTCGAGACACAGCTGAAACCCCCCACGCGAACGTCAATCGGTTTTTCGAGGATACATGGGGAGTCTGTGATCGGCACGGCCGGTCGAACTTCAGGACTTGCGCACCGGGGCCGTCTGCGTTAATGCAGCCCGGGCGGCGGCCACGAAAACGCCGGGGTACTCCTCCGGCGGCCAGTCGCCCAGGTAGTAGCGGCGCACCTCCGCCCGCACCGCCTTGCGGGAGTCCTCGCCGAGCAGGTCGCCCAGCGGCGCGGACAGGTCGCCGGCCACCGGCAGCAGGATCGCCGCCCTCGCCAGCGGGTAGGCGGCCACCAGGTCGTCGACCACGCCGGTGTCGGTGAGCGCGAACGGCTTGTTGCTGTACAGGTAGTCGGACGCGACGCTGGACACGTCCGCCACCATCGCGTCGGAGGCGTTCATGCACGCGAAGATCGTGCGCTTCGCGGTGACGGCACTGCCGGCGTGCGGACGGCTGCCGTCCGCGGCGAGCAGGGCGTCGATGCGCGCGATCTGGACTCGGGAGTCGGCGTCCCGCCACGAGTAGGGGTGCGGCCGGAACCAGACCGTCGCCCCGGCGTCCAGCAGCGCGGAGACGATCCGCTCGCCGTGGCGCAGCGACCCGAACAGGGAGTCCTCCAGCCCGCCGCGCCAGGTGGGGGCGTAGAGCACCACCGGGTGCTCGGCGGGCCCGAGGGCCGGGTCGGCCACCGCGACGTCCTCGACCTGCGGCCGGCCGACCAGCACGAACTTCTCCCGTGGGATCAGCACGCCGTGCTCGGCGAACCGGTCGATCGCGGCCTGCCCGGCCACGAAGATCTTGTCGAACATGCCGAACGTGGCGCTGTAGCTGGCCGGCTTGTCGCTGTCGCCGTGGCCGAGGTGCACGTGGGTGAGTTCGGCGAACCGGATGCCGTGGACGTTCTTGTAGTCGTTGTTCACGTAGAAGCAGGCACGCATGCTCGGCACCACCGCGTACTCCAGCGACTCCACCGACTTGGCGAGCACCACCGGCAGGTCGGTGACGGCGAGCGCGGCGCGCGCGAACCGCGGGTCACGGATCACCACGGCCCCCCGCTCGCCGGTGCGGGCGAGATAGGGCAGCCACATGCTGAGCTGGTAGCTGGCCGGCGCGGTACCGCTGAAGTACAGGTACCACGACGGGGCGTACTCGGTGAGTGCCTCCCGGATCTCGCGTTCGGGCAGGTGGCGACGCACCCGGACGAGTTCGCGTGCGGCCACGACGAGCCCGGCCAGCACGACGACAGCCACCACGACGGCCACGACGGGAGCCGGGAGCCCGAGCAGGCCGAAGGCCGGGACGGTGAGCGCGGTGGTGACGGCGAGGAACATCGGTTCGGGCGCGCGTCCGACGATCGAGGGCCGGTGGCCGGGGAGGTTCCACGCGCGCAGCCCCGGCCTCGTCACGTGGTCGACGGTGGACTCACCCGCCAGTGCACCGAGCAGCAGGACGGTGGCCAGCGCCGCGGCCCACGCCGTCCCGGCCTGACCGGCGAGCGTGAAGCCGCTCGCTGTCGCCAGGGCCGCCCGTGCCACCAGGTGGCGGTCGGCGTCCACCTGCACGAGGCGTCCGACCAGAATGGCCAGAGCGGTCGCCAGTGCGAGCCAGGCGCCCGCCGTGACCTGGCCCAGCGCGAGCAGCACGACGGCGACGAGCATCGCCAGCCACACCAGCAGGCGGGGCCACAGCCGGACGATCACCCGGCGGTACCGCTCGAACAGGGACTTCATGCGGCGCTGTCCCGCAGGCCTATGCGGTCACTCGTCGGCCTCGCTGCCCACCTCGGCCAGGGCCTCGGCGATGCGGGAGGCCTCGAGCTCGGAGCGGGACATGCCGACGTGGCCGGGCTCCTCGCGGCGGACGTCGATCACGTGGCCGGTGAGGGCGGAGAGCAGCACGTCGATCGTGGTCAGGGCGACCGCGCGGGAAGAGAGCAGCGAGCCCTCCGGCTCCTTGCCGAACGCCTTGGTGCGCATCGGCGTCCCGGCCCGCTCGGGGTTGATCACGTTCACCCGGATGCCGTCGGTCGACCACTCGTCGGCCAGGGCCTGGGTGAGGTTGACCACGGCGGCCTTGGTCGAGGAGTACACCGAGTAGTCGGCGCGTCCGCGGGTGTAGGAGCTGGACGTGAAGAACACCAGCTGGCCGCCGGTCTCCTTCAGGTACTTGTGCGCGAACCGGGCGGTGAAGACCGGCGCCAGGTAGTTCACCCGGATGCCCTCGAGGATCTCCTCCATCGGGACGTCGGCGAGCGGGCCGCGATTGAGGATGCCGGCGGTGAGCACCACGTAGTCGATGCGGCCGTGCTCGGCGTAGGCGTCGGCGAGCGCCTTCTCGATGTCGTCGGCCTGGGAGACGTCGGTGCCGGTCTGGGAACGGCTGAACGAACAGACGGTGGCGCCGAAGCCGTTCGCCATGTCGCAGATGTCGCCGCCGATGCCGTAGCTGCCGCCGAGGACCACCATCACCTTGCCGGTCAGCAGCTCGTGGTACTCCTCGACGCTGGTCGGGGACGGGGCCACGGTGGAACCGATCTGGAACAGCTTGTCGGCGATGAAGACGTCGATCGGCTGGGTGATCTTCATGTTGTGCTCTTCGCCGCGGACGACGGTGATCGGCACGTCGGGCAGGTACTTCAGGATCACCGAGCAGTCGTCGGCGGGCAGGAAGTTCGGGTCCTGGCGGGCGATCAGGTACGCCCGACGCAGCGTCTCGAGCCGGAACGCCTGCGGGGTCTGGCCGCGGCGCAGGTGGTTGCGGTCGGGGATGTCGACGATCTCGTCTGCCTCGTTCACCTCGATGATGGTGTCGGAGGAGGGGATGGCCACGTCGACGGCGTCGTAGCTGTCGAGCGCGACCACCATCTCGTTGATGATCCGGGTGTCGAGCAGCGGACGCACCGCGTCGTGGAACAGCAGGCGGGTGTCGGGGTCGGCGTCGTCGCCGAGCGCGGCGATCGCGGCGAACGAGGTGTCGTTGCGCGTCCCGCCGCCGTTGAGGACCCGGGACACCTTCGGGAACTTGGCCGCGATGGCGTCCGCGGCGGCAAGGTGGTCGGGGTGCATCATGATGAAGATCTCGTCGACGGCGTCGGCGTCCTGGAAGATCGCCAGGGTGTGCTCGATGACCGGACGGCCGGCGATCTTCAGCAGCTGCTTGGGGATCGACATGCCGACCCGTGACCCGGTGCCGCCGGCGAGGATGACTCCGATGGTGCGCCTTGCTGAGGTCATGAACGTCCCTTCTGTCGGCTCACCACCCTATCGCGGGCGACCGCCGCGACCGGTCACGCCGGGCGCGCACAGCGTGCGGACAGGTAGCGCCCGTCAGGGACACAGCCGCGTGCACCACGATCAGGACCAGCACGCACCCGGCGCGCACGAGCGGGAACCGGCGAGACAGCCCCGGCCCCACGTTCGGCGCGAAGGCCACCTATGATAGATTAACCTCGGTTAAGCACCCCGATTGAAAGACCTCGATGCCGCCTTTTATCAAAACCGGCTTTTCTTCTCTGCGCTACATATTCCGGGCAATCGGCGGCTATTCGATTGTCTGTGACCTGTTCGCTGCCGCCACCATGATCGTCGCCCTCGTGGCGCCGAACGGGCTGGCTGCGAACGTCATGCTGGTCTTGGCCGCGGTCCTCGTGCTCGCCGGCCCGATCGCAGAACTGGTGTCGGCGCTGCGGCAGGGCCAGTCGCCCCGGCAGTTCATGGGCACCATGAGCGTCTCCCGGATCCTGGTCGCGCTGGCCGCCCTCGCCGTCGACCTCGGCGACGGCGCCAGCGGGTGGGCGGTGTTCGCGGTGAGCCTCATCTGCCTGATGGTGATCGGCGAGTACGCGATGCGTCGTCCGGTCCGCTCGGCGGTCCCGCAGGCGGCCAACATTCCCGGTTGGGACGTGCCGCTGCCCTCGCAGGAGGCGGCGAACGGGCTCTTCGCGGCGAATTCGGTGGCGGTGGCGTTGGTGGTGGCGTCCGCGTCGCTGGGCGTGACGCAGGTGCCGGCGATCATCGCCGTGCTGGCGGGCCTGGTGCTGGTGGTGCTGATCGGCGTCCAGTCGGTGCGCTACCTCTACCACCGCAACCGGTTCGAGGCGAACCTGCCGAAGATCCTGAAGACGATGGCGCCGCAGTTCGCGTTCCACTGGCAGGCCCCGGCCGGCACCGCCTACCAGGCGTCCATGTGGTTGCCGTACCTCGACCGCATCGGGGTGCCCTACTTCGTGCTGGTGCGGACGTCGGCGAACTTCGACGAGGTGTCGAAACTCACCACCGCCCCGGTTATTCTCCGGGTCGGCCTGGAGGATCTCGACCCGATTGTCTGCCCGTCGCTCAAGGTCGTGTTCTACGCCAATACCGCGGTGCGGAATTCGCACATGATCCGGTTCCCGCACCTCACCCATATCCAGCTGAATCACGGCGACAGCGACAAGATCGCCAGTGTCAGCCCGGTCTTCCGGCAGTACGACAAGAACTTCGTCGCCGGCCAGGCGGCCATCGACCGGTTCGAGAAGCACGGCGTGGTCACCCGTCGCGACCAGTTCGAGATCGTGGGACGCCCGCAGCTCGAGCACGTCGCGCCGGCGTCCGGGCCGATCGCCGGGATCGCGCAACCGACGGTGCTGTACAGCCCCACCTGGTCGGGCTTCTACGAGGACTCCGACTACAGCTCGCTGCCGGCCGGACGCGCCATCGTGGCGGCCCTGCTGGAGCGCGGATGCACGGTGGTGTTCCGCCCGCACCCGTACGCCCGCCGGCACAAGGGCAATGCCGAGGCCTGCGCGGAGATCATCGACCTGCTCACCGAGGACACGAAGACGTCCGGCCGCAACCATGTGTTCGGCCCGGCGGCCGAGACCGAGATGAGCGTCGCAGACTGCTTCAACGCCTCCGACGCGATGATCTCTGACGTCTCCAGCCTGGTCTCGGACTTCCTGATCTCGAACAAGCCGTTCGTGATGGTGGCGGTGTCCGCGCACGGGGAGTCGTTCGTCGAGGAGTTCCCGCTCGCCGAGGCCGCGTACGTCGTCGACATGATCGACGGCGTCCCGGTGCAGATCGAGGAGTGCCTCGCCGAAATGCTCACCACCGACCCGAAGTCGGTGAAACGGCAGTCGTTGCGCAGCTACTACCTCGGTGACGCCCCGACCGAGAAGGTGGTCGACCGGTTCGTGGAGATCGCCCGGCGCTTCATGGACTGAGCTGGTCCGGTCGGCCAGAGCGGTCAGGCGAAGGACGTCGAACCGGTCCTGGCCCGCTCGATCATGCCGGCGATCGCGATCGACTCCTCCGGGCGCAGGCGGAACGACTCCCGGCTGCCGTCCCGGATCATCGAGGCGAACTCGGCCACCTCGTAGCGCAGGCCGTCGCCCTCGAGCTTGTAGTAGAACTTGCGGTTCCGGGACGGGTCCTCGTAGCGGGCCTCGAAGTACTCGGTGAGCCACCACGGCGCGGACACGTAGACGTAGCCGTTCGTACCGGCGACGACCAGGTCGCCCTCGGACTTCACGCCGAGCCCCGTGGTGGCGGACGCGATCGCGTGCGGGTAGTCCAGGTCGATGCGGGCGAACACGTCCACCGACCCGTTGTCGATGGTGCGGGTGGCCAGCCGGTCCGGCTCGGTGCCCAGCAGCTTCACGATCGCCAGCAGCGGGTAGCTGGCCAGCTCGGAGATGCTGCCACCCTCGGGCCCGGCGAGCTCGCGTCCGCCGTGCACCAGCTTGGTGAACGTGGCCTCGACCGCGCGGATGTCGCCGATCGAGCCGCTGCGGGCGACGCCGACCATGCGCTGGAAGCCGGGGAGGAACGCGGTCTTCAGCGCCTCCAGGAGCACCACGTCCGCCGCCTTCGCGCGGGCGAACAGGTCCTCGGCCTCGGCCGTGGTGAGCGCGATCGGCTTCTCGCACAGGACGTGGCGTCCGGCCTCGATGGCCGTGCGCGCCTGCTCGTAGTGGTGGCCGTGCGGGCTGGCGATGTAGACCGCGTCGACGGCCGCGAGCAGGTCCTCGTAGCTGTCGTGGACGGAGGCCAGCTCGAGCTCGTCGGCGAACCGGCGCGCGTTGGCCAGCGTCCGGCTGTACACCGACTCGACGTCGACGCCGGAGACGAAGCGGGCCTCCTGGACGAACCGGCGCGCGATGCGTCCGGACCCGACCACGCCGATGCTCAGGCCGGCCGATTCGTCGCGCAGCTGGGTGCTGGAGATGCCCTTCGTGCGGTCGAGGTAGACCACTCGGCAGTAGTCGTTGAGGTAGTCGAACTTGCCGGCCCAGTCGGACCCGATCGCGAAGATGTCGATGCCCAGGCGCTGGATATCGCTGATCTTCTGGCCCTCGTACTCCTCGAGGATCACCTCGTCGACCAGCCCGGTGGCTTCGACGCTGCGCACCCGGTCCATCAGGGGCTGGCGGACGTTGAGCTTGCCGCGGCCGTCGTCGTACTGCTGGGTGGTGACCCCGACGACGAGGTGGTCACCCAGGGCCCGGGCCCGCTCGAGGAGGCGCCGGTGGCCCTCGTGGAACAGGTCGAAGGTCCCGTAGGTGATGACTCGCACCGTTGCTGCTCCTGCTCTGCGCGGAAAGGCGTCGCGCCAGTGTATTCCGTGGCCCGGTTCCTGGGTGCCGTCCGCGGGCGGGGCGCCGCCCCGCGCACGCGCCGCCTAGGCTGGCCGTCGTGCACCCCCGAGACACCCACCTCCGTACCGCCCTCGGCTGGATCGCCGGGACGGCGGTGGCCGGGGCGGCGGGGCTGATGGCGCTCGGGTACGGCGTCCGCCTGCTCACCCGGGACCGGATCGTGCCGATCGACCGGCTGCCGCCGGCGCCGGTGGCGCTCGTCCTCGGTGCGGAGGTGTACGCGGACGGCCGGCCGTCCGCGTTCCTGCGCGGTCGGCTCGACCTGGCGGTCGAGCTGTACCGCCGCTGCCTGGTGCAGCGGATCCTGGCCTCGGGCGACGGCCGGTCGCCGTTCTACGACGAGACCGCCGGCATGCACGACTACCTGGTCGCGGCCGGTGTCCCCGAGGCGGACGTGCTGCTCGACCCGGCCGGGGTCGACACCTACGACTCGTGCCTGCGCGCCCGGGACACCTTCGGCCTCACCCGGCTGGTCGTGGTGAGCCAGACCTACCACCTGCCTCGGGCGCTGGCGATCTGCCGGGCGCTCGGTATCGAAGCGTGGGGAGCCGGGGACGAGACCGTCCGTTCGCACGCGCGGACCTGGGGCCACGGCGACCGCCGCGAGTTCGCGGCGAACCTCAAGCTGGTCTGGGACGTCCTGTCCCGCCGGCCTGCGCGCGGCTGAGCCGGGCCGCGCGGTCCGGGGCCGGCTCGAGCGGACGGGGCAGCCTCCCCGGCGTGCGAAAATGGCCGCCATGCTGTCCCTGCCGTCGTTGTTGAGTGAGCGCGTCCAGGCCGTTGCCGGGGTCGACCCGGAGCTGCGCCCGGCGACGCGTCCGCAGTTCGGCCACTTCCAGACCAACGTCGCCCTCCGGCTGGCGAACGCCGAAGGGCGTCCGCCGCGTGAGGTGGCGGCACGGCTGGTGGCCGAGATCGACCTGGCCGACCTGTGCGAGCCGCTGGAGATCGCCGGCCCCGGCTTCATCAACCTGCGGATCCGCGCGGACGTCCTGGCCGACGCGGCCAGCCAGGTGCTGGCCGAGCCCGGCGCGGGCATCACCACAGCCACCGCGCCGCGGACGGTCGTGGTCGACTACTCCTCGCCGAATGTGGCCAAGCAGATGCACGTCGGCCACCTGCGCTCGACGATCATCGGCGACTGCTTCACCCGAGTGCTGCGGGCGCAGGGCCACACCGTCATCCCGCAGAACCACATCGGCGACTGGGGACGCCAGTTCGGCATGCTGGTCGAGCAGATCCTCGAGGAGGGGATCGACGCGTCCGCGCTCGACCTGCCGTCCGCCGAGGCGCTGTACCAGCGGGCCAACACCCACCTGAAGGAGTCGGAGGAGTTCGCCGGCCGCGCCCGTGACCGGGTGGTGCTGTTGCAGTCGGGGGACGCCGGGACGCGCCGCATCTGGCAGCAGCTGATCGACGTCTCGCTGGCCGGCTTCAACGCCACCTACCGGCGCATGAACGTGCTGCTCAGCGACGCCGACCTGGCCGGTGAGTCCATCTACAACGCCGACCTGCCGGTGGTGGCCGCCGACCTGGAGGACCGGGGGATCGCGGTCGTCGACGACGGCGCCCTGGTGGTCTGGGTGGACGGGTTCACCGCCCCGGCGATCATCCGCAACGCCCAGGGCGGCTTCGGCTACACCTGCACCGACCTGGCCGCGATCCGGCACCGGGTCGGCGACCTGCACGCCGACCGGCTGGTCTACGTCGTCGGCGCACCGCAGGCCCACCACTTCGAGCAGGTGTTCGCGGTGGCCACCAAGGCCGGGTACCTGCCGGACGCGGTGAGCGCCGAGTTCGTCGGCTTCGGGCAGGTGCTGGGCGCCGACGGCAAGAAGTTCTCGACCCGGGAGGGCACCGCGGTCACGCTGAACGCGCTGCTGGACGCGGCCGAGGCCGAGGCGGCGCCGTCCATCGCGCTGGCGGCGATCAAGTACGCGGACCTGTCCAACGGGCTCCAGAAGGACTACACCTTCGACGCCGAGCGCATGGTGGCCACGACCGGCGACACCGGCCCGTACCTGCAGTACGCGCACGCCCGGGTCACCCAGATCCTGCGCAAGGCCGAGGCAGAGGGCATCGCGTTCGGCGCGGTGACCGTGCTGGCGGAGCCGTCCGAGCAGTCGTTGGCGCTGCTGCTCACCCGGTTCGGCGAGATCGTGGCTGCGGTCGGCGACACCCTGCAGCCGCACCGGCTGTGCGGCTACCTCTACGAACTGGCCGGCGCGCTCAGCTCGTTCTACGAGCAGTGCCCGGTGCTGAAGAGCGAGGGTGAGGTGCGGGCGTCCCGGCTGGCGCTGTGCGCGGCCACCCGCAAGGTGCTGGCGCTGGGCCTCGACCTGCTCGGCATCGAGGCGCCCGACCGGATGTGAACCAAAAGGGGACAGTCCCCTTTCGGTCCAGCTGGGCGGGAATGGACCAAAAGGGGACAGTCCCCTTTCGGTCCAGCTGGGCGGGAAGGGGACTGTGCTTTCGGTTCAGGACGCGCGCTCGGGGTGCTGCTGCTTGTCGACCGCGAGCCAGGCGGCGCCGATGATGCCGGCGCGGTTGCGCAGGTGCGCGGGGACGATCGGCGTCTTCAGCTTCAGCTTCGGCATGAACTTGTCCGCAGCCTTCGAGACCCCGCCGCCGACCACGAGCAGGTCGGGCCAGAACAGCGCCTCGACCACCTCGTAGTAGCGCTGGAGACGCGGCACGTACTCGTCGTACGACAGGTCGAGCGCGGTCTTCACGGACGCGGCCGCCTGGGTCTCGGCGTCGTGGCCATCGATCTCCAGGTGCCCGAGCTCGGTGTTGGGGATCAGCACGCCGCGGTAGATCAGCGCACTGCCGATGCCGGTGCCGAGCGTGGTCATCAGCACCAGGCCGTCGTTGCCCTTGGCCGCACCGAACTTGACCTCCGCCACGCCCGCGGCGTCCGCGTCGTTCACGAGGACGACGTCGCGTCCCAGGCGCTCCTCGAAGATGCGCTCGGCAGGGGCGTCGATCCACGACTTGTGGATGTTCGCGGCCGACCGGGTGATGCCGTGGGTGACCACGGCGGGGATGGTGACGCCGATCGGGCCGTCGCCCATCTGGCCGGCGAAACCGGACACGATCTCGGCCACCACCGCGGCAACATTGGCGGGCGTGGACTCCGCCGGCGTCGGGATGCGCACCCGTTCGGTCGCGAAGTCTCCGGCCTCCAGGTCGACCAGCGCGCCCTTGATTCCGGAGCCGCCGATGTCGATGCCCAGCACGGGTTGTTTCTGCATGGGGACACCCTGCCAGACCGCAGGTCGGTTGTGGGGGGCATTCACGTTCGTGGCCACGCCCACGGCGTCCGGTCCCCGCCAATAGACTCACCGCCGTGACGACGACATGGCTGGTGACCGGCGGAGCGGGCTACATCGGGGCGCATGTGGTGCGCGCGCTGCAGGCGAAGGGCCTGGCGCCGGTGGTGCTGGACGACCTGTCTTCTGGGATCGCCCGGTTCGTGCCCGACGGTGTCCCGTTCGTCGAGGCCGACATTCTCGACACCGACACCGTGGCCGGGGTGCTCGGCGACCACGGGTGCGCGGGCGTCATCCATGTGGCCGGCTTCAAGTACGCCGGGGTCTCGGTGCAGCGCCCGCTGCACACCTACGCGCAGAACGTGACCGGCACCGCGAGCGTGCTGAGCGCGATGGAGCGGGCGGGCGTCGACAAGCTGGTGTTCTCCTCCTCGGCCGCGGTGTACGGGACGCCGACCACCGAGCTGGTCACCGAGGACTCGCCGAAGGCCCCCGAGTCGCCGTACGGGGAGTCGAAGCTGATCGGGGAGTGGCTGATCAACGACGTGGCCCGCGCCACCGAAGGCTTCGCCGGGGTCAGCCTGCGCTACTTCAACGTGGTCGGGTCGGCCACGGACGAGGTGTACGACGCCAGCCCGCACAACCTGTTCCCGCTGGTCATCGAGGCCCTCCTGGAAGGGCGGACGCCGCGCATCAACGGCGCCGACTACCCGACCCCGGACGGCACCTGCGTCCGTGACTACGTGCACGTCGGCGACCTGGCCACGTCCCACGTCGCGGCTGCGCTGGCCCTGGCCGAGGGACGGACGCTGCGCCCGGCCTACAACCTGGGCAGCGCCGAGGGCCTCAGCGTCCGGCAGATCATGGACGCGATGGCGCGAGTGACGGGCATCGACTTCACCCCGGAGATCGCGCCCCGGCGTCCGGGCGACCCGGCGCGGATCGTCGCCGACGGCGCTGCCGCGGCGGCCGACCTGGACTGGGCGATGCGCTACTCGGTGGACGAGATGGTCTCGTCGGCCTGGTCGGCCCGGAGGGCGTCCGGCCCCTCGGTCTGAGGGTCCGCGGGAGGCTCGGTCGGGGCGTCCGGCACGACCGGGTCGGACACGTCCGGCCCGACGTGGTGGCGGACGAGCTGGAGCAGCTCGGTCTGGCGGGCGGACAACGGCCCCGCGTCGAGTCCGGAGGCGTGGACGTCGATGTGACCGCCGGCGGTGTCGAACGCAAGGTCGGCGAGGCGGAGCCGGCGCGACACCGGGCCCTGCTCGATCCGCACCGACTGGACGCGCGCGAGCGGCACCAGCTGCCAGCGCCGCACCAGCCAGCCGTGGCGCGAGACCACCAGCTGGTCGTCGTGACCCCACCGCAGGAACGGCTGCGAGAACGGGTGCAGCCAGCGGGCCCGCTTCGGGGCACCCTCGAGCGGCACCGTGGTGAAGTCGACGCGCGGCCAGATGGCGGCCAGCGCGACCTGCACCTGCTCCATCGTGCCGGCCGGCAGCAGGATCGAGGAGACGCCCGACTTGTCCTCGTCCTCGGTGACCGCGCCCCAGCCGATCACCTCGATGTCGATGCGGTACAGGCCCAGCCGGCGCCACACCGGCGACTGGCTGAGCTGGACGGCCTGGATGCGGCGCGCCGGCAGCGACTGGCTGGTGAGGCTGGTCAGGCCGCGGGAGATGCGCAGGCCGTGGGCGCGCCGGGACAGGGTGTAGTTGAACTGGCCGGTGACACGCCGGGTGACGAAGCCGAAGAGGCCGCTGATCGTCGGCACGGCGGCGGCCAGCAACAGCCACCACTGCCCGGTCGCGAGCCCGGCGACTGCGAGGGCCACGCCGCCGAGCACGATGCCCCAGAACTCGTGGGAGGTGACGGCGGCCAGCAGCAGGGTCTGCGGGGGCACCTTGATCAGGACCTCGTCGGCCTCGTTGAGGTCGGTCAGCACCGACGTCGACCGCGCGGTCTCGGCCAGCTCGGCCTGGGAGCCGCGGGCGCGGGCCAGCAGGTAGTCGCGCAGCGCGTACGCCCTTGCCAGCGAGAGGTAGCGCACCTTGAACCGCTCGTGGGAGCCGACGTCGATCTGCAACTCGGCCAGCCCGAACAGGCGGGCGGCGAGCGGCTGGACGACGTCGATCGACTGCACCTTGTCGAAGGCGACCCGGGTGGACCGGCGGAACAGCGCGCCGGTCTCGATGCGCAGCTCCTCGCTGTCGATGACGAACCGGGTGAAGCGCCAGGTGATGTAGCCGGCGACGGCGGCGATCAGGGCGACGCCGGCCACCCCGAGGACGATCCACGGCACCGGCGGCAGCCGGCGGTTCGGGTCGAACGAGACGAACTCGCGACCGAACGCGATGATGGCGGCGAGCAGCACCACCCAGCCGCGGATGAAGGGTGTCAGGGGGTGCGGACGCTCGGTGCGCTTCCCGGCGGTGCCGGGGACGCCGGTGGCGGGGACCCCGGGGGTGGGGACCCCGGTGGTGGCGGCATCGGGGGCATCGACGGGGTCGTCCTCGATGGCGCGGCGCGGGACGAAGTCGTCCGTCATAGCGGCAGCGCCTGGGCCTCCCCGGCGGCGATCAACCGGTCGCGGAGCTGGGCGGCGTCCGCCTGGGCGAGGCCGGGGATGTTGCCGGCCGACTGCATGCTCGCGGTGACCAGTTGCACCTGGGCCAGGCCCCAGGCCCGGTCGATGGGCCCGGACTCGACGTTGACCGACAGCATGCGTCCGTAGGGGATCGCGGTGAGGCGCTTGTTCCACAGGCCGGAGGTGATCAGCAGGTCCTCGTCGCGCTCGGCGTAGCCGAAGGCGCGCACCCAGCGTCCGGCGCGGAGCACGCGCCAGACCGTCCACGCCACGCCTGCGAGGCCCGCCCAGAGCGCCCACGACCACCCGGCGGTGAAGCCGACGATGAGGACGACGACGAGGGTGAGGACGACGTTGGAGACCACCGCGTCGAGGCGACGAGCGGACACGTAGCGCTGGGGCAGCCGCTGCCAGTCGGCGTCAGGAGTGAACGGATCGGTCATGCACTCGAATCTAGCGCCGCTTCTTGCGATCCTTCGGATTGCGCACCTCCACGCCACCCAACCCGGCGAACCCCTTGATCACCAGACGCGGCGCGGAGCCGTCCGGTGGGGCGAGCTTGCCGACGTCCGAACCGCCGAGGACGGCGATCAGCTGGGTGTCCACCTGGGTGCCCGGGGGGACGACGATCTCGACGCCGCCGAGCAGGCAGAACACGTTGAAGGTGAGTTCGTGGCTCTCGAAGGTGGCCTGGGTGAGGTCGAGTTCGACGCCGCCGAGCATGGCCAGGATCGAGGTGTTCTTGCGCACGCGCCAGGAGTTCTTGCGGGTGGCGCCGGCGAGGATGGCGACGATCTGGTCGGCAGCCTCGGAGGCGTTGCTCTCGTCGTAGTTGAGGAGCGGACGGGCGGCGGGGCCGGTCGGGCTGACGAGGTCGCGGGTGAGCGGCACCAGGTCGTCGAAGGTCTCGGCGCGACGGGCGGCCGCGATGCGGTCGTCGCGTTCGACCGGGGTCAGCCGGCCCTCGGCGTGCGCGGTGTTCAGCAGCGTGATGACGTGGTCGCGATCGGCACTGCTGGCCGTCAGGTCGCCGCCCGCCGCGGGGCCGACATCGGTCGGTTCGAGAGGATTGGACATGGTTCGAACCTAAGCCCGTGGCGCTCGTGACGGGTAGGTCCGGCGGGAGGGCTGGGGGAGGTTTGGGGGCGATCCCCTACCCGGTCAGGCGGCGATCAGGCCCTGCGCCCTGGCGATGCTGACCGCGACCAGGCGGTCGTGGACGCCGAGCTTGCTGTAGACGTTGCTGAGGTGCTTGTGCACGGTGCGGGGGGAGAGGCCGAGTCGGGCCGCGATGGTGCGGGCGAGCAGGCCCTCGGAGAGGAGTTGCAGCACCTCGACCTCGCGGGCGGTGAGGTTGAGCGCGGCAGCGGCGTCCGCTGCGCTACGGGCATGCTGGGCGCGCAGGCACGCCTCGGCGACGTGGGGCATCAGCAGCAGCAGGGGAGCGGTGGCCTCGGCGAACAGGGCGTGGGCGTCCGGGCTGAAGCCGCCGCGCCGGGCCAGGGCGAGGACGCGGGCCTGCTCGTGGTTCTGGTGCTGCTCGAGGTCTGGTCCGATGGTGACGATCTCGCCGAGCACCGGGTGCTGGGCGAGGTGCAGGTGGCCCTCGGGGTGGCGTCCGCCGTGCAGGGCGACCTCGGCGAGGACGCCGGCGCGACGCTGGTCGGGCCAGGACGCGTGCACGTGCAGGCGGTGGCCGACGTCGAGGCCGATCAGGACGCCACTCTCGGCTCCCGAGGCCTTCGCCAGCGTGCCGCACACCAGCTGTTCGGCCTGCTCACCGCCGTCGATCGCCGCCATGGCGTGCGTGATGAGCTCGACGATGGTGATGGCCCGGTCTTGTCTTGTCACCCGCCTCGCTCCCCGAAAGATGCGCCTTCGCTACCCCGCGCGCTGACCTGCATGTCATGGAGCAGTCTGGCAGAGATAGTGCCTACACCCGCATGGTTTCGACGGAGTGGCGGGGTGGTGAGCTTGTTGCGGGGACGCAGTTCGCGGCTCGACTCCGGCTTTGGCTAGACTGCTGCACGCGGCTCGGGGCCTGAGGTCCGAGCGTACGCGGATGTAGTTCAATGGCAGAACATCAGCTTCCCAAGCTGACAGTGCGGGTTCGATTCCCGTCATCCGCTCCAGCAAAAACCCTAGTCAGGGGCATGTAGGCAAATCGAACAAGGCTCACTCGTGCCACCGTGTTACCTGAAATCGTTACCTGTGAGGTCACATTCGAGGTAGCACTTGGGCGGGGATCGTTGGGATCGAGCGGTGCAAGTGGCGTCTGGCTAGGTCGAATACCCAGCAAGGGCGCGCTCTGCAGAAGCGCAGAACGTCAGCTCAGAAAACTGAGACTGCTGGCGCAGCGACCAGTCGTCGACTGTCTGTGTTGCCCCAACCTTGTGGCCCAGGCCCGGGTAGAGCGGATAGATCAACCCCGCGACGAGCCGGGGCCGTCATCGGCGTCCGCGCAATGAGGTGCATGCCCGGGGGCCCGAGCGAGGGCGGACGGCCAGCCGTCCGTTCATGTGCGACGTCTAGCCCTCCCGGTAGAGTGCTTGGCGAGGAGGGCCGGCATGATCCATTCGCGTGACCAGCTCCTCCACATCATCCCCGAGCTCACCGCGCTCCCGGCGGAGACCGAGTGGGTCGAGTTCAAGGTCGACAACATCGACCCGGCGATGATCGCCGAACGAATCTCAGCTCTCGCGAACTCAGCGAGGATCGCCGGACGGGACTTCGGCTACATGGTGTGGGGCGTCGAGGACGGAACCCACCGGATCGTGGGCACGAAGTTCGACCCGGCAACCGCACGCAAGGGTAACGAGACGCTGGAATCGTGGCTCGCTCACTCGCTCCACCCGCAGGTCCACTTCGAGTTTGAGGTCGTGCAGGTGGGCACGATCCGCCTTGTCGTGCTCACGATTATCCCGGCGTCGTTCGAACCGGTTCGGTTCGGTGCGACGGCATTCGTGAGGGTCGGATCGAGCACTCAGGAGCTTGAGCGTTACCCTGACCACGCTCGCCGCTTGTGGCGTGCATTCGATCAGCGCGGATGGGAGCGTGGCACAGCGAAGGGCCGCCTCCAGGACAGCGACGTGCTGTCACACCTCGACTACCCGACATATTTCGAGCTGCTCGGCTTGCCTCTGCCTGAGAACCGGTCGGGCATTCTGGACGCGTTGGTCGCAGACGGCTTGGCCGGGCGTATGGCAGGGACGGGCTGGAAGATCACCAACCTCGGCGCGATTCTGCTTGCTCGCAGGCTCACTGACTTTCCCTCCCTCGCCCGCAAGGCGTTGCGCGTGATCCGCTACGCCGGCGTCGACCGGCTGCGGACCACGAACGAGCAGGTGGGCGGCAAGGGGTACGCCGCCGGATTCGAGGGACTTATCGACTACGTGAACGCGTTCTTCCCCGCGAACGAGGCCGTTACCAGGGCGCTGCGCACGACAACGCCCTTTGTATCCACCCCTTGCCATCCGCGAGTTGATCGCGAACGCGCTGATTCACCAGGACTTCGGTATCACGGGCGCTGGGCCGATCGTTGAAGTGTTCGACGACCGTGTCGAGATATCCAACCCGGGCGCGCCCATCGTCGACCCCGCCCGGCTGGTCGACACGCCGCCACGTTCCCGGAACGAGGCGCTCGCGGCACTCCTGCGCCGGATGGGCATCTGCGAGGAGCGGGGGAGTGGCTGGGATAAAGTGGCAGCCGAGGTGGAGTTCCACCAACTACCGGCGCCCGAAGTGCTGACAACCGCGGACACGACTCGTGTCACGTTGCTGTCACCGCGCCCGCTGTCAGGCATGACGCCAGATGAGAAGGCGCGCGCGGTCTATCTCCACGCGTGCCTCAACCAGGTGTCGCGCAAGGACACCACCAACAGTTCGGTCCGTCAGCGCTTCGGCATCGACGAGAGGAACAAGGCCACGGCTTCGCGGCTGCTCAAGGACGCTGTTGCTCGCGGACTCATCACCGCCTACGACAAGGACGCCTCGCCACGGCTGATGAAGTACGTCCCCTTCTGGGCTGCGACAGACGCTGCAACGGCACCGGCCTGAAGTTGATGGCAAGTTGATCGAACCCGCGCGACGTGGGCGCCTAAGGCACTGTTCGTCCTTGTCATGAGCGGTTGCAGGGCGCCATGGTCAAGTTGATGGGTAGTTGATGATCCTTCCCGTCAGCCATTGGCGTGCCAGTCGACTGGCGCGGATGTCGATCCGGTGTCTCCATCGCCATCCGGTCGTTCCATGCGTGTCCAGCATCGATCTTGTCAGTGCCAACTGCATCCAGGTGGAGGCGACAACGCAGGGGCGGCGGGCCTCCTTGACGACGGCCGAACTTGGGGCCGCGTGTACAGGGAAGTCGCCTCGTTCTTGAGCGTCATCACAGGGGTGCCATCGGGATCGCGATGGGCGAGGGGTGACCTTCAGCCGTTCAGCTTCGCCTTCAGGTCCTTCCGTGGCACGCCCGACTTGTTGGTGAGGTCCGGGATGAAGACGAAGCGCGCGTCGATGTCAGCTCGGGAGAGAGTTCGGATCTGGCGATCCAGCGATATCTGGGAGAAGAGCGGCAGGTTGGCCGAGCGGCGCTCCTCGGGACGATGGGTCACGATGGCAAAGGTGACGAGGACCTTGCGCGCCTTCAGCGCTTCGGCAACGGCTGCGCTGATCTCATCCGTCGTGTTCAGGAGACTCAGCAGTGCTGCCTGAGGTTCACTGTCGCGAAGCAGAACCGCGGAGTTGGCTCCTTGGTTGAAGGCATGGCTGAGCGTTGTCGACGCGGTTCCGATCTTCACGTGGATGAGCTCAAGGGTGCCGTCCTCCCTGAGGCGGGCGATGTCACATGGTTCGATCTGTGTGGATCCAGACGGAGACAAATTGGCGCGGTCAAGGCACCACGCTCCCAGTACCTGTGCCGCGTCCTGGTTGTATGCGGCCTCGGACTCGTGGGTGAAGGCAGGGAGGTCACGGCTTGCCATCTCGGATCTAGCGCCGTAGTGAGGCGGGTGAGGAGGCCGGTGGCCACGCGGTACCACGCTCCGTCGCTCAGGTGCCAAGCGAAACCACTCTCGTCTGACGGCACGTCGAACACCAGCGATCTGTAGATCGAGAAGTTCCGCTTCAGGTCGAGCGCCGAATCTAGTGTCGCGCGTCATTAGTTCATTGACGGTGTGGGATGATGGGGCATGCCATCATCAACTGTGGAGATCACCGAT
>JAIUOS010000042.1 GCA_020161755.1 Actinomycetota bacterium | reverse complement strand
TTCATGGCCAACGCCGGTGGCGCCTGGGACAACGCGAAGAAGATCGTCGAGGTCGACCTGCAGGCCAAGGGCACCGAGCTGCACGACGCGTCCATCGTGGGCGACACCGTGGGCGACCCGTTCAAGGACACCAGCTCGGTGGCCCTGAACCCGGTCATCAAGTTCACCACCCTGTTCGGCATGCTGGCGATCGAGCTGTCCCTGATCATCAGCAACCCGACCATCAACACCGTCCTCGCCGTCGTGTTCGGCCTGGCGTCGGTGTTCATGGTGTGGCGGTCCTTCTACGGCATGCGGATCGACGTCCCCATGCTCACGGCGGCCGACTTCGCCTACCTCAAGGAGGCCCCGGCGCAGGCTGCCCCGGCAGCCCGGGTCGAGGCTCCGGTCGAGGCCTGACCGCAGCAGGAAACACTCACGCGACAGCCCCGGACCGGTCACGGTCCGGGGCTGTCGCCGGTCCTAAACTGAACCCGTGCCCGTCGCCCTGCTCCTCGCCGACGTCCGGCTGAGCCTGGGTGGCCGGGCGGTGCTGGACGGGCTGGGGCTGACCGCCGACACCGGCGCCGTGACCGCCGTGCTGGGGCCCAACGGGGCGGGCAAGACCACCATGATCCGCTGCTGCACCGGGATCCTCTCCCCCGACGCCGGCCGGATCGAGGTACTCGGGGGGCCGGCCGGGAGCCCGTCCGCGAACGACCGGATCGGGCTGATGCCCCAGGCCACCGGCGCCTGGTCGGGCGTGAAGCCTCGCGAGCTGCTGGGCTACCTGGCCTCGCTCTACGCGACGCCGCTGGCGCCGTCCACGCTGATCGAAGCGTTGGGTATCACGTCGTTCGCCGACACGCCCTACCGGCGGTTGTCGGGCGGCCAGCAACAGCTGGTGAACCTCGCCGGCGCGATCGTCGGACGCCCCGAGGTGGTGTTCCTGGACGAGCCGACCGCCGGGCTCGACCCCCACGTGCGCCGTGAGGTGTGGACGCTGATCCGGGCCCTGCGCGACGCCGGCGTGGCCGTGCTGCTCACCACGCACGACATGGACGAGGCCGAGAAGCTGGCCGACCACATCGTGCTGCTGGACGCCGGCCGCGTCGTCGCCGACGGCACGGTGTCCGAGCTGACCCGCGGTGGCGACCTCGAGCAGCTGTTCCTCGACCTCACCCGTCCCGGCGGCGCGCTGTGAGCACGCTCGACCTGCGTCCGTCCCCCGCCCCGGCACCCCGGCTGCGGCGGGTGCTGCGGCACGCCGCGATGGAGACGAAGCTGGTGGTCCGCAACGGCGAGCAACTGCTGCTGGCGCTGGTGATCCCGCTGGGCCTGATCGTCGGCCAGGCCGTCGCCGGCGACCGGTTCGGCATCGCCCGGGAGCCGTTCGTGGCGTCCGTGATCGCGCTGGGGCTGTGGTCGAGCGGGTTCACCTCGCCCGCCATCACCACGGCCTTCGAACGCCGCTACGGAGTGCTCGAACGGCTGGTCGCCACTCCCCTGCGCCGCGCCGACCTGCTGCTGGGCAAGGCCGCGATGATCGCCGTGCTGGCGCTGGGCCAGGCGGTCGTGCTGGCCGTCGCCGGGCTGCTGCTCGGGTGGTCGCCCCGGCCGGTCGCGCTCCAGAGCCTGATCACGGTGGGGGTGGTCCTGTTCAGCCTGGTCACGTTCGCCGGCCTGGCCCTCGCGCTTGCCGGACGCGCGTCCGCCGAGCTCACGCTCGGGCTGGCGAACCTGATCTACCTGCTGGGCGCCGCGGGCGGCCTGCTGGTGCCGCTGACGGCCTTCCCCGGCTGGGCCCAGCCGGTGCTCGGCCTGCTGCCCACCACAGCGCTCGGGGAGACCCTGCGAACCCGGGCCACCGGCGGGGTCGACCCCCTGCCGCTGGCCGTCACCGGCGTCTGGGCGATCGCCGCCCTCGTCCTTGCCAGAAAGGTGTTTCGATGGACCTCGTAGGTTCCCCCACCGCACTGCGGCGGTGGGCGGTGGCGTCCCTGGTGGGCAACATGGGCATCGTGGTCACCGGCGGCCTCGTGCGGCTGACCGGGTCCGGGCTCGGCTGCTCGTCCTGGCCCCAGTGCGAGCCCGGCTCGTACGTGCCACCGGAGCCGACGCTGCACTCCTCCATCGAGTTCGGCAACCGGCTGCTCACCTTTGTGTTGATCATCCTCGCGATCGGCACGTTCGTCGCCGCGTGGAAGGCCCGGGACGCCGAGGGCCGGCCGCGGCCGGTGCTGCGTCGGCTCGCCCTGGCGGCCGGCCTCGGCATCCCCGCACAGGCCGTGATCGGCGGCGTCTCGGTGCTCGTCGCGCTCAACCCGTGGTGGGTCGGGCTGCACCTGGTGGTCTCGATCGCGCTGATCGTGCTCTGCGTGGTGCTCGTGCACGAGGCGTGGGACCGCGAGCCGCTGCCGATGCGTCCGATCGCCCGGGTGCTGAGCCGGGTCACGTTCGGCGTCGGCCTGGTGGCGCTGCTGCTCGGCATGGTGGTGACCGGTGCCGGACCGCACGCCGGGGACGCCGAGGCGCCCCGCAACGGCCTCGACCTCACCACCGTGGCGCGCGCACACGCCCTCGCGGTGTGGCTGGTGGTGGGCCTCACGATCGCCCTGGTCGTGGTGACGCTGGGCAGCCAGGCCGCCCAGCGTGCGGTCTGGATCCTGCTGGGGGTCGAACTCGCCCAGGCTGCGATCGGCTACGTCCAGTACTTCCTGGGGCTACCGGTCGCCATGGTCGCCTTGCACGTGTTCGGCGCCACCCTGTTCACCGCCGCGCTCGCCCACCTCTGGTGGTCGGCGCGCACCCCCACCGCCGAGTTGTCAGAACGTGGGGACGCTCTGGCGTCCCCACGTTCTGACAACTCGGTGGGGTGAGGGTCAGAAGAGCAGTGGGTCGATCGCCGCGGCGATGAACACGATCGCCAGGTAGCTGTTGGAGAGGTGGAACAGGCGCATCGGCTTCAGCGCGGCGTCCACCAGGCCGCGGCGGGCCCGCACCAGCAGGGCCACCGCCTCGGCGAGCATCGCCAGGCCGGCCAGCAGCGCCACCGCGGGGTACAGCCAGCCGGTGTGGGCCACCGGCCACAGCAGCAGGCTGATCGCGACGGTCAGGACGCTGTAGGCCAGGATCTGCCAGGCGACCTTCACCGGGGGCGCCACCACCGGCAGCATCGGTACGTGCGCCTCGAGGTAGTCCTCGCGGTAGCGCAGCGCGAGCGCCCAGGTGTGCGGCGGCGTCCAGGCGAACACGATCGCGAACAGCACCAGCGGCGTCCAGGCGACCGAGCCGGTCACGGCCGTCCAGCCGATCAGGGGCGGGAAGCAACCGGCGATGCCGCCCCAGACGATGTTCTGCGACGTCCGCCGCTTGAGCGCCATCGTGTAGACGAACACGTAGTAGAGGTTGGCCAGCGCAGCCAGCCCGGCCGACAGCCAGTTCGCGCCGAGGCCGAGGATCAGGACGGCGGCCACGCCGAGCAGCGCACCGAACACGATCGCCTTGGTGGGGCTGACCAGGTCACGGGCCATCGGACGCCGCCGGGTGCGGCGCATCCGGGCGTCGATGTCGGCGTCCAGCACCGAGTTGAACACGTTCGCGCTGCCCGCGGCGGCGGTGCCGCCGAGCAGCGTCCAGAGCACGAGCTGCCAGGGCGGGAAGCCGCCGGCGGCGAGGAACATCGCCGGGATCGTGGTGACCAGCAGCAGCTCGATGATGCGCGGCTTGGCCAGCGCCACGTAGGCCAGGGCCACCGACCGCCAGTCGCTGGGCGCCAGGGCGGCCAGCGGCGCGCCCTCCTCGGCTGGTCTCATGCGGCTCCGTTCCTCTGACGTCTGAGCATCTTAACCGCGACTGCCCGCGCCCGCGACGCCCCCTCCCGACGAGTGCCGCCCGGTGAGTACAGTCGCACACGTGAACCCGCTCCGTGACCAGCGTGACCCCCGGCTGCCCCGAATGGCCGGTCCCTCGGCCCTCGTGCTGTTCGGCGTCACCGGGGACCTGGCCCGCAAGAAGCTGCTGCCGGCGGTGTACGACCTCGCGAACCGTGGCCTGCTGCCGCCCGGCTTCGGGCTGGTCGGGTTCGCACGTCGCGACTGGGCGGCCGAGCACTTCGCCGAACTGGTCGCCGAGTCGGTGCGGACGCATGCGCGCACCGAGTTCCGCGAGGACGTCTGGAAGCAGCTGCTGGAGGGCATCCGCTTCGTCCCCGGCGAACTCCACGACAACGAGTCGTTCGAGCGCCTCAAGCGGACGCTGACCGACCTCGACGAGAGCCAGGGCACCGGCGGCAACCACGCCTTCTACCTGTCGGTCCCGCCGTCCGCGTTCGACATGACCGTCGCGCAGCTGCGCCGCCACGGCCTGGCCGATCGTCCCAAGGGTTCCTGGCGCCGGGTGGTGATCGAGAAACCGTTCGGCCACGACCTCGCCAGCGCTCGCGAGCTGGAGAAGAAACTGGCCAAGGCGTTCGCGCCGGCCAGCATCTTCCGGATCGACCACTACCTGGGCAAGGAGACGGTGCAGAACCTGCTCGCCTTCCGGTTCGCGAACACCATGTTCGAGCCGATCTGGAACCGCACGTACATCGACCACGTCCAGATCACGATGGCCGAGGACATCGGCATCGCCGGGCGCGCCGGCTACTACGACGGCATCGGCGCGGCCCGGGACGTGATCCAGAACCACCTGCTGCAGCTGCTCGCTCTGACCGCGATGGAGGAGCCGGCGTCGTTCGGCGCCGACAACCTCAGCGCCGAGAAGCGCAAGGTGCTCGCCGCGGCCCGGACGCCGGCCGACTTCGACCTGCACACCGCGCGCGGCCAGTACGCCACCGGCTGGGCCGGCGGCGTCGAGGTGCCCGGCTACCTTGAGGAGCAGGGCATCCCGGCCGACTCGAGGACCGACACCTACGCCGCGATCCGGGTCGACATCGACAACCGCCGCTGGGCGGGCGTCCCGTTCTACCTGCGCACCGGCAAGCGGCTCCCACGGCGGGTCACCGAGGTCGCGCTCAACCTGCGCCGGGCCCCGCACCTGCCGTTCAACGGCACCGACGTCCGCGCGCTGGGCAACAACGCCCTGGTGCTGCGCATCCAGCCCGACGAGGGCATCACGCTGCGCTTCGGCGCGAAGGTCCCGGCGACCCCGATGGAGCTCCGCGACGTCAACATGGACTTCGGCTACGGCACGTCCTTCGCCGAGTCCAGCCCCGAGGCATACGAACGGCTGCTGCTGGACGTGCTGCTCGGCTCCGAGCCGCTGTTCCCCCAGCCCGAGGAGGTGGAGCTCTCCTGGGAGATCCTCGACCCGGTGCTGGACCACTGGGCGGCCCTGGACACACCACCGGAGCGGTACGCGTCCGGCACCTGGGGACCGCAGTCGGCCTTCGACATGCTGGCCCGGGACGGCTTCACCTGGCGAAGGGCATAGGGACCGCTGATGATCGTCAACCTCACCAACACCAACGCCGCCGGGGTGCAGCAGGCCTTGGGCCGCGCCCGCCACCACGTCGGCGCGGCGTCCGGCCTGGTCTTCACCCTCGTCGTGCTGGCCGAACTCAGCGAGTACGACGAGGCGCTGGCCGCGTGCGTCGAGGCCGGTCGGGAGCACCCGTCCCGGATCCTGCTGCTCACCAACGGCCGTGCCCGCGCCGACCGGCTGGACGCGTCGATCCGCGCCGGCGAGGACTCCCCCGGCGAGATCATCGCGCTGAAGTTCCACGGCGCCCTCCAGCACCACCGCGAGTCGGTCGTGCTGCCGCTGCTGCTGCCCGACCTGCCGGTGATCTGCTGGTGGCCGGGGCGCTCCCCCAAGGCGCCCGGCATGGACCCGATCGGACGCCTGGCCGACCGGCGGATCACCGATGCGATGGGCGACCCGGACCCGATCGCGGCGCTGGAGGTGCGCGCCCGCAACTACTGCGAGGGCGACACCGACCTCACCTGGACGCGGCTGACCCGCTGGCGGGGCCTGCTCGCCGCGGCGCTCGACGCCTACCCGATGGACGTCACCCGGGTCGGGTTGTCGGCGTCCCCGACGAACGCCGCCGGGACGCTGCTCGCCGCCTGGCTCTCGCACCGGCTGGACGTGCCGGTCGCGGTCGATCGCGGCAAGCCGGGTGTCGGCATCACCGGGGTCGTGCTCGGCTCGGAGACCGACGAGATCCGGGTGATGCGCACCGACGGGAACCTGGCCGAGTTCAGTGCCCCGGGGCTGCCCAGCCGGCTGGTCGCCCTGCCCCGCCGCGACGTCAACACGCTGCTCGCCGAAGAACTGCGGCGCCTCGACGACGATCCCATCTACGCTGAGGCCATGGCGTCGGTGGTCAGAAGGATCGATCGGGCCGTGTCGCGCGGCCGGGGCAGGCCCGAATGAGCGGCGCGCAGCCCCAGGTGGTGCGCCACCAGGACGCCGACGACCTTGCCGGACGGGGCGCGGCCCGGCTGTTGGAGACCCTGATCGCGTTGCAGGCGGACGGCCGTGTGGCCCAGGTCGCGCTGACCGGCGGCCGGATCGCAATGGCCCTGTACGCCCGGCTGGGCGAACTGGTCGCCGGCTCGGCGCTCGACCCGGCACGGCTGGAACTGTGGTGGAGCGACGAGCGTTTCGTGCCCACGGACGACCCGGAGCGGAACGCGGGCCCCACCCTCGCCCTGCTGGCGCGGCACTTCGCGCTGGTCCCGTCCCGCACCCACCCGATGCCGAGCGCGGACGGGGTGATCGACGCTGCCGCGTCGGCCGCGACCTACGCCAAGGAGCTGGGTGAGACCCGGTTCGACCTGTGCCTGCTGGGCATGGGGCCGGACGGCCACGTGGCGTCCGTCTTCCCGAACCATCCGTCCGGTGATCCCACCACGCAGGCGGTGATCGGGGTCAGCGAGGCGCCGAAGCCGCCGCCGGAGCGGATCAGCCTGACGATCCCGACGATCAACGAGTCGGAGGAGGTCTGGTTCCTGGTGAGCGGCGCGGAGAAGTCCAACGCGCTGGTGCGTTCACTGGGCGGCGACACCAGCCTGCCGGCCGCGCGGGTGGCCGGGCGCGACCGCACGCTGTGGCTGGTGGACGAGGACGCTGCGTCCGAACTGCCCTACTTCGACTGCACCCTGTGACGGGTGGCCGGTCGGGCGTCGGTCAGTAGATGACCTCGCCGGCGGCCCGGCGGGCGCGCAGCGCGTCCAGCGCCTCGGCGAGGATGGCCACCGCTTCGGCGTCCGAGCGACGCTCCTTCACGTAGGCCAGGTGGGTCTTGTACGGCTGGGTCTTCGGCGGCGGCGGAGGGTTCTCCGAGTCGAGGTTCGCCGGGAGACCGCAGCGGGGGCAGTCCCAGGTCTCGGGGACGGCCGCGTCGGCGGCGAAGGCCGGACGGGTCTCGTGCCCGTTGGCGCAGAAGTAGGAGACGTACAACCGGGGTGCGGCGTCGCCGCGCTCGGCCTCTCCCATCGGTCCGGCTCCGACACGGCTACCGCGAATCGCGCTACCACCAACCACGTGCGATGACTCCTTGTTACGTTCTGGCCGGGCCTCAGCCCAGCGTCCCGATCTCGGGGAAGTACCGGTACAGCACCAGCAGGCCGACGATGCTGGCCAGCCACACGAGGCCGACCGTGATGGTCAGCCGGTCGAGGTTGCGCTCCGCCACCGACGTGCCGCCCATGCCGGTGCTCATGCCGCCGCCGAACAGGTCGGACATGCCGCCACCCCGGCTCTTGTGCAACAGGATGAACAGCGCCAGGACGATGCTGGTCAGGATCAGGACGATGGACAGCGTCACGATCGGCCAGGTCATCAGAGGAAGCAGGGTCACGCGGAGAATCCTAACTCACGCAGGGGCGCGCCACTGACACGGCGCCACCCACGGCCGAACGCCACCGTTTCGGTCAAACACCGCAGCCTGGGCGGTGGCGTTTGACTCCAACGGTGGCGTTCGGCGGATCGGGTGTCAGACAGCGGCGTAGAACAGGACGATCTTGGCGAACTCGTCCGCGTTCAGGCTGGCGCCGCCGACCAGGGCGCCGTCGACGTCCGGCTGGGCCATGATCTCGACGACATTGTTGGCCTTCACCGAGCCGCCGTACTGGATGCGCACGGCCTCGGCCGCCGGGGCGCCGAAGGTCTCCGCGACGTAGCCACGGATGGCCCCGCACACCTCCTGCGCGTCGGCCGGGGTGGCCACCTCGCCGGTGCCGATCGCCCAGACCGGCTCGTAGGCGATCACGGACGCAGCGACCTGCTCGGCGGTCAGCGGCGCGAGGCAGTCCTCGAGCTGGCTGAGCACGTGCTCGACGTGGGTGCCCTCCTTGCGGATCTCGAGCACCTCGCCGCAGCAGATGATCGGGGTCATGCCGGCCTCGAACACGACCTTGGCCTTGGCGCCGATCAGCTCGTCGGTCTCGCCGTGGTACTCACGACGCTCGGAGTGCCCCACGACGACATAGCTGCAGTTGAGCTTGGCCAGCATGTCGGCCGACACCTCACCGGTGTAGGCACCGGACGCGTGCGCGGACACGTCCTGGGCACCGAACTTCAGCGGCAGCTTGTCGCCCTCGACCAGGGTCTGGACGGTGCGGATGTCGGTGAACGGGACGATCACCGCCGCCTCCGACTTGTCGGCGTCGTACTTGGCGTCCGCCAGCGTCCACGCCAGCTTCTGCACCAGGCCGGTCGCTTCGACGTGGTTGAGGTTCATCTTCCAGTTGCCCGCCATCAGCGGCTTGCGTGCCATCAGTTGTCTCCTTCAAGAACTGCGAGACCGGGGAGCTCCTTGCCCTCCAGGTATTCCAGGGACGCGCCGCCCCCGGTTGAGATGTGACCGAACGCGTCGTCGGCGAAGCCGAGGTTGCGGACGGCTGCCGCCGAGTCGCCACCACCGACCACCGAGAAGCCCGGGGACGCCGCGAGCGCCTTCGCGACCGCGTCCGTGCCCTTGGCCAGGGACTCGATCTCGGCGACGCCCATCGGGCCGTTCCAGAAGATCGTGGCCGCACCGGCGATGGCGTCGGCGAACAGCGCCTCGGTCTTCGGACCGATGTCGGCGCCCTGCTGGTCGGCGGGGATCGCGTCCGACTCCACCACGGTGACCTCGCTGGCGTAGCGGCCGGGCACGTCCAGCTGGTCCACCACGCGGGTGTCGACCGGCAGCAGGATCTGCTTGCCCGCGGCCGTGGCCTGCTCGAGGTAGCCCGCGCAGGTGTCGACCTTCTCGGCGTCGAGCAGCGACTCCCCGATCTCGTAGCCCTTGGCCTTGAGGAAGGTGTACGCCATCCCGCCACCGATGATGAGGGTGTCGGCGACCTTCAGCAGGTTGTCGATCACAGCCAGCTTGTCGGCCACCTTGGCGCCGCCGAGGACGACGACGTAGGGGCTCGCCGGGTGCTTGGTGAGCTTCTCCAGGACCTCGACTTCCTTGGCCACCAGGAAGCCGGCGGCGTTCGGCAGCAGCTTGGCCACGTCGTAGACCGAGGCCTGCTTGCGGTGCACGACGCCGAAGCCGTCGGAGACGAACACGTCGCCCAGCGCGGCGTACTTCGCCGCGAGCTCGGTGCGCTCGGCGTCCACCTTCGACTCCTCGGCCGGCTCGTAGCGGACGTTCTCCAGCATGGCGATCTCGCCGTCGCCGAGGGCGGCCACGGTCGCAGCCGCGCTCTCCCCGACCACGTCGGACGCCAGGTGCACGTCGGCGCCGATCAGCTCGCCGAGCCGCTTCGCCGCGGGGGCGAGGGAGTAAGCGGGGTTGACCTGGCCCTTGGGCCGGCCGAGGTGCGCCATGATGACGACCTTCGCGCCCGCGTCCTTGAGGTACTGCAGCGTCGGGAGCGCGGCACGGATGCGGCCATCGTCGGTGATGGTCTCGCCGTCCAGCGGCACATTGAAATCGCAGCGGATCAGGACCCGCTTGCCCCTCAGATCCCCGAGGTCGGTAACGGACTTCACTTCTTGGCCTTTCTTCTTGCGGGGTTCATGCAACGGGCCGACCCGCGCCGTGAGACGCGAGTCGGCCCAATGCCTGTGTGGATCAGATCAGAGCTTCGAGCCGACCAGCACCGTCAGGTCGACGAGGCGGTTGGAGTAGCCCCACTCGTTGTCGTACCAGGAGACGACCTTGACCTGGTTGCCGATGACCTTGGTCAGCGGCGCGTCGAAGATGCTCGACAGCGGGTAGGTCTCGATGTCCTTGCTGACGATCGGGTCCTCGCTGTACTCCAGGATGCCCTTGAGCGGGCCCTCGGCGGCAGCCTTGACAATCGCGTTGATCTCCTCGACGGTGGTCTCGCGGGAGGCCTCGAAGGTGAGGTCGGTCACGGAACCGGTCGGGGTCGGGACGCGCAGCGCGTAGCCGTCGAGCTTGCCCTTCAACTCCGGCAGCACCAGGGCGACGGCCTTGGCCGCACCGGTGGTGGTCGGGACGATGTTCAGGGCGGCGGCGCGGGCGCGACGCAGGTCGGAGTGCGGCGCATCCTGCAGGTTCTGGTCCTGGGTGTAGGCGTGAATGGTGGTCATCAGGCCCTTGACGATGCCGATGCCGTCGTTCAGCGCCTTGGCCAGGGGGGCCAGGCAGTTGGTGGTGCAGGACGCGTTGCTGATGATGTTGTGCGCGGCCGGGTCGTACAGGCCATCGTTGACGCCCATCACGATGGTGATGTCCTCGTTCTTCGCCGGGGCGGAGATGAGCACCTTCTTGGCGCCGGCGTCGATGTGCGCCTTGGCCTTGGTGGCGTCGGTGAAGAAACCGGTGGACTCGATGACGATGTCGACACCCAGCTCGCCCCACGGGAGGTTGGCCGGATCGCGCTCCTCGAACGCCTTGATCTCCTTGCCGTCGACGTAGAGGGCCTTCTCGTCGTACGTGACCTCACCCGGGAAGCGGCCGAGGATCGAGTCGTACTTGAGCAGCTGCGCGAGCGTCTTGTTGTCGGTGAGGTCGTTGACGGCCACGACCTCGACATCGGCGCCGGAGGCGACGAGGGCGCGGAAGTAGTTGCGGCCGATCCGGCCGAAACCGTTGATACCAACCTTGACGGTCATGTGTGAGGGTCTCCTTTGCGACGTGTACCCCGGGCCAGGTCAATGGGCTGCCCTGTCCTGTTTCGGGTTCCACCCTAGCGGTTCACCATCGGCGTGGTTGCCCCCGCTTTCGATGCGGACGACCGTGCGCAGGAACGCCGAAATCAGTGGCAATCGTGTATTCCCGGAGGACGCCGCTCACGCCTCGTCGTCTGTTCCGATCAGCGCTGGCGCTGCTCGTCGAGACTCCTCGGCTGGAGCGGCTGACGCCGCTCACGCCTCGTCGTCTAGCATCTCCGGGCTCAGCCCGGCCTCGGTGTTGGGGATGCCCAGTTCCTGCGCGCGCTTGTCGGCGGTGGCGAGCAGACGGCGGATGCGGCCGGCCACGGCGTCCTTGGTGAGCGGCGGCACGTGCAGCTGCCCGAGCTCCTCCAGGCTGGCCTGCTTGTGCTCCAGCCGGAGCTGGCCGGCGACCAGCAGGTGGTCGGGGATGTCGTCGCCGAGGATCTCCAGCGCCCGCTTCACCCGGGCGCCGGCCGCGACCGCGGCCCGGGCCGAGCGGCGCAGGTTCGCGTCGTCGAAGTTGGCCAGCCGGTTGGCGGACGCCCGCACCTCGCGGCGCATCCGTCGGTCCTCCCAGGCCAGCACCGACTCGTGGGCGCCCAACCGGGTCAGCATCGCCGAGATCGCGTCGCCGTCCCGGATCACCACCCGGTCGATGCCGCGCACCTCGCGCGCCTTGGCGCTGATGCCGAGGCGCCGTGCGGCCCCGACCAGGGCGAGTGCCGCCTCCGAGCCGGGGCAGGTCACCTCCATGGCCATCGAGCGGCCGGGCTCGGTGAGCGAGCCGTGGGCGAGGAACGCGCCCCGCCACGCCGCGACCGACACGTCGATGCCACCGTTGACCACCTGCACGGGCAGGCCGCGGACGGGGCGTCCGCGCGGGTCGATCAGGCCGGTCTGGCGGGCCAGCGACTCGCCGTCGCGGATCAGCCGGACGACGTACCGGGTGCCGCGGCGCAGGCCGCTGCCGGTGATCACGACGAACTCGCTGCTGAAGCCGAACAACTCGGCGATCGCGGTGCGCAGGCGACGCGCGGCCACCCCGGTGTCGAGTTCGGCCTCCACCACGATGCGCCCGCCGGCGATGTGCAGGCCGTTCGCGAACCGGAGCAGGGCGGCAACCTCGGCCTTGCGCAGTTCCGGCTTGGTCACCTCGAGGGTGGCCAGCTCGGACTTCACCTGCTGCGTCATTGCCATGGGTGCCGTGCTGCCTTTCGCCGAGGTCGTGAGGGCGCTAAGCCTACAGACCCATGATCCCGGCATAAACCGATGCCAACAGGTGGGGGTCGTGACGAGGCGTCCCGTCCCTCATCCTGACCGGCGCGACCACCAGCCGGGCGCCCAACGAGGCGACGTAGGCGTCCAGGTGCGGGTCGTTCGCGGCGAACGACGGATCGGCGACCACGGTGTCCAGGCGGAGCTCCGGCGCGTGCTCGGCGAGCACCTCCAGATGCCGGGACGCGGTGTAGGCCGGCGTCTCGTCCTCGGTGGGCACCAGGTTGAGGGTGAGGATGCGGTGGGCAGTCGTGGTCAGGATCGCGTCCGTCAGTTCGGGGACCAGCAGGTGCGGGATCACCGAGGAGTACCAGGAACCCGGCCCGAGCACGAGGTAGTCGGCGTCGCGGATCGCCCGAAGCGCCTCCGGAACGGCGGGCGGGTCGGCCGGGGTGAGCCGGACGTCGGCGATCTCGCCCTTGGCCAGGGCCACCGCCTCCTGCCCCACCACGAGGGTCAGCTCGTCGGGGTGTGCGGGGTCGGCGCCGATCACGTCCGCCTCGATCACCAGGGGCACCGCCGCCATCGGCAGCACCCGTCCCTCGACGTGCAGCATCGACGCCACCATGTCGAGGCCGGCGACCGGGTCGGAGAGCTGCTGCCACAGCCCGGCGATGAGCAGGTTGCCGATGCTGTGCCCGCCCAGCGGCCCGTCACCGGGGAACCGGGACTGGAGCACCTCCGCCCACGCCCGGCCGACCTCGTCGTCGCCGCACAGGGCGGCCAGGGCCATCCGCAGGTCACCGGGCGGCAGGATCGGGAACTCCTCCCGCAGCCGCCCCGACGACCCGCCGTCGTCGGCCACGGTCACCACGGCGGTCAGCCGATGGGTGAACTGGCGCAGCGCGCTCAGGCTCGCGGCGAGGCCGTGGCCACCGCCGAACGCGACCACGGACGGCGGGGGCGCGAAGGCGTTCACGCGGGGTTCATTCCGGCGGTCATTCCAGGCCCAGGTCGCGGTGCACGACCTCCGCGGCCACGCCCTGCTCGGCGAGCCGCCGCGACAACTCCTCCACCAGCGCGGTGGAGCGGTGCTTGCCGCCGGTGCAGCCGATGGCGATGGTCGCGTGCCGCTTGCCCTCGCGGACATAGCCGGGACGCATCAGGTCGATCATCGCCAGGGCATGCCCGAGGAACGGCTCGGCGTCCGGCTGGCCGAGCACGTAGGCCGACACCGGCTGCGACAGCCCGGTCTGCGGACGCAGCGCCGGGACCCAGTGCGGGTTGGGCAGGAACCGGGCGTCGAAGATCAGGTCGGCGTCGATCGGGATGCCGTTCTTGAAGCCGAACGACATCAGGGTGAGCTGGAGGTCGGTCTCGTCCGGGCTGGCGTAGGCCTTGGCGACCCGGGCGGCCAGTTCGTGCACGTTGATCGAGGTGGTGTCGATCACCAGGTCGGCGTTGCCGCGCAGCCCGGCCAGCATCTTGCGCTCGCGGCGGATGCCGTCCAGCAGCCCGCCCGACCCCTGCAACGGCAGCGGCCGGCGCACGGACTCCTGCCGGCGCACGATCACCTCGTCGCTGGCGTCGAGGAACAGGATCTGCGGGACCACCCCGGCCTCGCCGAGGGCCGCGAAGGCGGTCGGTACCTGCTGGAACTCCGAGCGGCTGCGGACGTCGAGGATCACCGCGACGCGGGTGAACTGGCGCTGCCGGCTGATCTCCAGCAACTCCGGCAGCATGCTCGGGGGCAGGTTGTCGACGACGAACCAGCCCAGGTCCTCCAGCGTGTGGCCGGCGGTCCGCCGGCCAGCCCCGGACATCCCGGTGATCACCAGCAGTTCGACGGGCGGGACCATGTCGTTCATGGCCTCATTATCCCGCCGGGCGGCTCACTCCTCGATGACCTCGCCGGTGGTGACGTTGATCGACACCGGCGTCTCCTGGCCGGCGACCGCCGCCTTGATCGCAGCCGCCGTCCGCGGGCCGATGCCGGGCACCTCGGCGATCTGCTCGACGGTGGCCGCGCGGAGTTTGCGCAGCGAGCCGAAGTAGGTGATCAGCGCCTTGCGCCGGATGTCGCCCAGTCCGGGCACCTCGTCGAGCAGCGATTCGACCATGGACGCGCTGCGCCGGCCCCGGTGGTGGGTGATCGCGAACCGGTGGGCCTCGTCGCGCACCCGCTGCAGCAGGTATAGGCCCTCGCTGGTGCGCGGCAGGATCAGCGGGTACTCCTCCCCCGGCAGCCACACCTCCTCCAGTCGCTTGGCCAGCCCGCACAGGGCGACGTCGACGATGCCCAGTTCGGCCATCGCCCGCTCGGCGGCCGCGACCTGCGGCGCCCCTCCGTCGACCACGACGAGGGACGGGGCGTACGCGAACTTGCGCGGCGCCCCGGTGGTGGGATCGACCAGCATCGGCCCGGACGCGGAGTCGGCCTCCTCCTGCCGCCGCTCCTCCAGGAGCCGGTGGAACCGCCGGGTGATCACCTCGTGCATGGCGGCCACGTCGTTGCTGCCCTCGACGGTCTTGATGATGAAGCGCCGGTACTCGCTCTTCCTCGCCAGGCCGTCCTCGAACACGACCATCGAGGCGACCACCTCCGTGCCCATGGTGTGGGAGATGTCGTAGCACTCGATGCGCAGCGGCACCTGCGGCAGGTCGAGCGCCTCCTGCAGCTCCTCCAGCGCACGGTTGCGGGTGGACAGGTCGCTGGCGCGCCGCACCTTGTGCAGCGCGAGCGAGTCGGCGGCGTTGCGGGCGGCGGTCTGGAGCAGCGCCGCCTTGTCGCCGCGCTGCGGCACCTTCAGCCGCACCCGGCCCTCGCGCAGTTCACCGAACAGCTGGCCGAGCACCTCGGCGGAGTCGGGCAGCGCCGGCACCAGCACCTGCGGCGGGATCGCGTCGGCGTCCGCGTCGGCGTAGAGCTGGAGCAGGAACTGCTCGAGCAACTCGCCGGTGCCGGCGTCGTCGCTGCGCTCGGCGACCCAGCCGCGCTCCCCCCGCACCCGGCCGTCGCGGACGTGGAACACCTGCACCGCCACCTCGAGGGGGTCCTCGGCGAGCGCCACCACATCGGCGTCCGTGCCGTCGCCGAGCACGATCGCGTTGCGCTCGGTCGCCTGCCGCAGCGCGCCCAACTGGTCGCGGATCACCGCGGCCCGCTCGAACTCGAGGTTGGTGGACGCCATCCGCATCTCGGCCTCGAGCCGCTTCACCAGCGCGCCGGTGCGCCCGGCGAGGAAGTCGCACATGTCCTGGACCAGGTCGCGGTGGTTGGCCTCGTCGATGCGACCCACGCAGGGGGCCGAGCACTTGCCGATGTAGCCCATCAGGCAGGGCCGGCCGGACGCCTTCGCGCTGGAGAACACCCCGCTGGTGCACGACCGCATCGGGAACACCCGCAACAGGGAGTCGATCGTGTCGCGGATCGCCCACGCCTGCGCGTAGGGGCCGAAGTAGCGGTTGCCCTTGCGCTTGGAGCCGCGCCCGACGAACACCCGCGGGAACTCCTCCGACCACGTCACCGCCACCCACGGGTAGGACTTGTCGTCGCGGTACTTGATGTTGAACCGCGGCTCGAACTGCTTGATCCACGTGTACTCGAGCTGGAGCGACTCCAGTTCGTTGCGCACCAGCGTCCACTCCACCTTCGCGGCGGTGCGGACCATGGTCTGGGTGCGGAAGTGGAGGCCCGCCGGGTCGGCGAAGTAGGAGTTCAGCCGCTGGCGCAGGTTGACCGCCTTGCCGACGTAGATCACCCGACCCTCGGCGTCACTGAAGCGGTACACACCCGGGCCGGTGGGAATGGTGCCGGTCGCCGGCCGGTAGCTCGCCGGGTCAGCCATGCCCTGTTCCTGCCCTCACCCGAGCCAGCATAGGCACCGGGGCTGACGGTTATCAGCCGGCGAGGGCGGCTGCTGCGGCGTCCCCGCCCTCCGAGCGGGTGGCCGGTGGCGCGAGCAGCGGCAGCAGGGTCGCCCGGTTGGCGTTCCAGCAGGCCACTTGCTGCTGGACGCAGCCCTCCTCGCCGCCGCACACCCCGCCGGTGCCGGCGTCGGCGACCGTAGCGTCGCGGTCCGCGGCGAAGTAGAAGGTCCCATTGGCGTCGAGGGCGTTGCCCGCGTCCACCAGCACCTGTCCGGCCGCGACCGTCGATCCTGCTGCGTCCTGGGTGACCGCGACCTTCATCAGGTACAGGAACGAGCCGATCGAGCCTGCCTGGGTCCCGGCGTGCGCGGCCGGCGCCCTCAGCGCGATCGTGAAGCGGTCGACGCCGCCCGGCTCGACCTGCTGGTGCAGTCTCACGTGCACCACCTGGCCGGCCTTCGGTTCGTCCGGGAGCGTCGCCTGGTACTCCCCACTCACCTCGGTGTTGCTCCCGAAGATGCAGGCGGGCAGGAAGCCGAACGCGTCGATCGTCAGGTCGACACCGGTGAGGACCGCCACCCGCTCGCCGTCGTTGCGCACGGTGATGTCGAGCGTGGCCAGTGAGCCGCTCCCGTCCGGCGCGACCACCGCCACCTGGCTGAGGGTCAGCTGCGGCGCCGCCGTCGGGGTCGGAGCCGGCGGTGGCGGCGCGGGCTCGGGAGCGAGCGTCAGGATCGCGACCGAGGCCACCACCAGCACGACGGCGGCGACGGTGGTGTAGCGGCGGAACCTGCTCCACACGATCGCGGTGATGCCGGTCGCCGCGGCGAGGAGCATGAGGGCGACCGCCCACGCCCGGAAGGTCTGGTCCTTGTTCATCCCGAGCACCGACAGCGCGATCGCCAGCACCGAGCCACCCGCACCCAGCCAGTCCTTGCGCTCCAGCGCCGGCGGCTCGGGGCGCAGGCCGGACGGAGGCTCAGGCGTGTTCTGATCGGTCATCCCAGTTCCCCCTCGGCGTGGCCGCATGGTAGTGCCCGCCACGCGCAAGCGTCCATTGCCCACCAGGGCAGCAGGATTCACAGCACAAACACAGCCAGCGGGTTGGTTGAACCTTCTACGATTTCAGGAACCGACCAAGGAGGTCCGATGAGCAGCCAGTCCCTCCCCACCCGCCGGGTGGTCCTCAGTTCGGCCGGCATCGCCGCCGTCACCGTGTGCCTGGCGGGCTGTTCGTCCGCAGCGACCTCCGGCGGCACCACCGGCGGTTCCGGCGCAACCACGGTCAAGACCAGCGACATCCCGGTGGGCGGCGGCAAGATCGTCGGCCAGTACGTGGTGACCCAGCCGAAGGAAGGGACGTTCGAAGCGTTCGGCTACCTGTGCACGCACCAGAGCCTGCCCGTGCAGCAGGTGACCGACGCCGCCATCGTGTGCGGACGCCACGGCAGCACCTACTCCCTGGCGGACGGCTCCGTGCTCACCGGTCCGGCCACCAAGGCCCTCACCAAGGCGACCGCCACCGTGAGCGGGGACACCATCACGATCAGCTGAGATCGCTCACCCGGCCGTGGCCAGCAGGTCGGGCTCGGCGGCGGTCACCGGCACCCGGCGTCCGTCGAGCACCGGCTTCAGGAACGTGCCCGTGAACGACTCCGGGTTGTCGGCCACCTCCTCGGGCGTGCCCTCGGCGACCACCATGCCGCCGCGTGAGCCGCCCTCCGGGCCCAGGTCGATGACCCAGTCGGCCGCCTTGATCACGTCGAGGTTGTGCTCTATCACCACCACCGTGTTGCCCTTGTCGACGAGCGACTGGAGCACCGACAGCAGCTTGCGGATGTCCTCGAAGTGCAGGCCGGTGGTCGGCTCGTCCAGCACGTACATGGTGCGTCCGGTGGACCGCTTCTGGAGTTCGGAGGCGAGCTTCACCCGCTGCGCCTCACCGCCGGACAGGGTGGTGGCCGGCTGGCCCAGCCGCACGTAGCCCAGCCCGACCTCGACCAGGGTGCGCATGTGGCGCGCGATCGCCGGGATGGCGGCGAAGAACTCCGCGGCCTCCTCGATCGGCATGTCGAGCACCTCGGCGATCGTGCGTCCCTTGTAGTGCACCTCCAGGGTCTCCCGGTTGTAGCGCGCGCCGTGGCAGACCTCGCAGGGCACGTACACGTCGGGCAGGAAGTTCATCTCGATCTTGATCGTGCCGTCGCCCGCGCAGTTCTCGCAGCGTCCGCCCTTCACGTTGAACGAGAACCGGCCGGGCTGGTAGCCCCGCACCTTGGCCTCGGGGGTCTCTGCGAACAGTTTGCGGATGTTGTCGAACACGCCGGTGTAGGTGGCCGGGTTCGACCGCGGGGTGCGGCCGATCGGCGACTGGTCGACGTGGATGCTCTTGTCGATGTGCTCCACACCGCTGATCGACTTGTGCCGGCCGGGCACGGTGCGGGCGTTGTAGAGCTTCTTCGCCAGGGCGGTGTACAGGATGCTGTTCACCAGCGACGACTTGCCCGACCCGGACACGCCGGTGACCGCGATGAACTGCCCCAACGGGAACGAGACGGTGACGTCGCGCAGGTTGTGCTCGGTGGCGCCGTGGACGGTGATCGCCCGGCCGCTGCCCGGCCGGCGGCGCTCGGGCATCGGGATCATGCGGCGGCCCGACAGGTACGCACCGGTGAGCGACTCGGGATGGGCCAGCAGTTCGCTGACCGGCCCCGACACGATCACCTCACCGCCGTGCTCCCCCGCCCCCGGGCCGATGTCCACAGCCCAGTCGGCGGTGAGGATGGTGTCCTCGTCGTGCTCGACCACGATCAGGGTGTTGCCCAGTTCGCGGAGCCGCACCAGGGTGTCGATCAGCCGGCGGTTGTCACGCTGGTGCAGCCCGATCGACGGCTCGTCGAGCACGTACAGCACCCCGACCAGGCCGGAGCCGATCTGGGTGGCCAGCCGGATGCGCTGCGCCTCGCCGCCCGACAGGCTGCCGGCCGGACGGGACAGCGAGAGGTAGTCGAGGCCGACGTCGAGCAGGAACCGCAGCCGTTCGTTGATCTCCTTCACGACGCGCTCGGCGATCTGTGCCTCACGCTCGGTGAGCTGGAGGTTGCGCATGAAGGTGGCCACCTCGTCGATGGCCATCGACGAGACCTCGGCGATGTTCCGGCCGCTCACCGTGACCGCGAGCGAACTGGGCTTCAGCCGCGCCCCGTTGCAGGTGAGGCACGGCACCTCACGCATGTAGCCGGCGTACCGCTCGCGCGCGTTGTCGGACTCCGCCTCGGCATGGCGCCGCCGGATGTAGGGCACCGCGCCCTCGTACTTGGCACGGTAGGTGTGCTCACGGCCGTGACGGGTGCGGCTGTGCACCGTGAGGGCGTGCGGCACGCCCATCAGCAGCAGCCCCTGCACCTTCCCGGGCAGCTTCTCCCACGGGGTGTCGACCGAGAAGCCCTCCTGCTCGGCGAGCGCGACGAACAGGTTCTGGAAGTAGCCGGCCAGGTACGGCGTCTGCCACATCGCGATGGCGCCGTCGGAGAGGCTCTTGCCCGTGTCGGGCACCACCAGGTCGACGTCGACCTCCATGCGGGTGCCCAGGCCCGAGCACGCCGGGCAGGCGCCCCACGGCCCGTTGAACGAGAACTGGCGAGGCTCGAGCTCCTCCACCGAGATGTCGTGCTCGTTGGGGCACGCCAGCCGCTCGGAGTAGCGGCGCTCCCGCTTCGGGTCGTTCTCCGGGAGGTCGACGAAGTCGACCGCCACCACACCGCCGGCCAGGCCGAGCGCGGTCTCGACCGAGTCGGTGAGCCGCTGCTTGATGCCGGCCTTGGCGGCCAGCCGGTCGACGATCACGTCGATCGAGTGCTTCTTCTGCTTCTCCAGCGTGGGCGGGGAGAGCAGCTGGTGCACCTCGCCGTCCACCCGGACCCGGGACAGGCCCTGCCCGGCGAGCTGGCGGAACAGGTCGACGTACTCGCCCTTGCGCCCGCGCACGACCGGCGCCAGCACCTGGTACCGGGTGCCGGTGGGCAGGGCCATCAGCCGGTCGACGATCTGCTGCGGCGACTGCCGGGTGATCGGCTCGCCGCACTCGGGGCAGTGCGGACGGCCCGCGCGGGCGTAGAGCAGGCGCAGGTAGTCGTAGATCTCGGTGATCGGGCCCACGGTCGAACGCGGGTTGCGGCTGGTCGACTTCTGGTCGATCGACACCGCGGGCGACAGTCCCTCGATGAAGTCGACGTCGGGCTTGTCCATCTGGCCGAGGAACTGCCGGGCGTACGCGGACAGGCTCTCGACGTAGCGGCGCTGGCCCTCGGCGAAGATCGTGTCGAACGCGAGGCTGGACTTGCCGGAACCGGACAGCCCGGTGAACACGATCAGGGCGTCCCTGGGGAGGTCGAGATTGATGTTGCGGAGGTTGTGTTCCCGCGCCCCGCGGACGATCAGCCGGTCAGTCACGCGAACATGGTAGATGCTGCCTCCGACAGTCGCGTCCGGGCGTTGTCGGGGGTGGCCCGGGACACGCGCGGGGCCGTAGGTTGGTGCCATGAGCCGCTACACCGGGACCGTTCCGGTGGACGACGTGATCCGCTGGAACTCCGACGCCACCCAGCGCCTCCTCGGCTTCACCATCGCGATGGGCGAGGACGAGTGGCGCGAGCCAACCCCCCTGCCGGGGTGGTCGCGCGCGCACGTCGCCACGCACCTCGCGCGTGACGCCGACCGGCTCCGCGGCGTCGTCGAGGCCGTCGCGTCCGGCGCTCCGCAGCCGCCCGCACCGACGCGCGCCGAGCGGATGGCCGACCTGGAGGCCGGCGCCGACCGGGACGGCCTGGCGCTCCAGATCGACCTCGACACCAGCGCCGGCAGCCTCCAGGCCGCGATCGAGAAGCTCACCGACTGGACGGTGCCGGTCACGCTGCACGACCTCGACCTGACCGTCGCCGCGGTTCCGCTGGCGCGGCTGCACGAGGTCTGCGTGCACCACCTCGACCTCGACAACGGCCCGGGCGCCGACGCGATCGACCCGGCTGCGGCGGCCTGGCTGTTGCGCTGGGTGCTCGACCTGCTGGCGGACGCCGACCTGCCGAGCCTGCGCCTCGAGGGTGACTCGCTGGCCGCCGAGCTGGGCAGCGGCGGCGAGGTCCGGCGGGTCAGCGCCAGCGACGCACGGTTGTGGGCGTGGCTCAGCGGACGGCTGGTCGCGTCCGCGGTGTCCGGCGCGGACGGCCTGCAGCCCCCGCTACTCGGCTGAGCCCGGCTGGGCGTCCCGCCGCGACTTCAGCAGGCTGGCGATCGTGGTGATCGTCAACGTCCCGAGGATGACGCTCAGCGACGCCCAGATCGGGATCTCGGCGTCGAAGCCGAGCCGCGCGTCCCACCCGTATTCGTGCATGGCGTGCAGCACGAGCTTGACGCCGATGAACGCCAGGATCACCGACAGCCCCACCGACAGGTAGACCAGCCGCTGGAGCAGCCCGCCGATCAGGAAGTACAGCTGCCGCAGGCCCATCAGGGCGAACACGTTGGCCGTGAACACCAGGTACGGCTCCTGGGTGAGCCCGTAGATCGCCGGGATCGAGTCGAGCGCGAACAGCAGGTCGGTGGTGCCGAGCGCCACCACGACGAGCAGCATCGGGGTCACCAGCCTGCGCCCGTTCTCGACCACCATCAGCTTGGTACCGCGGAAGTCGTCGGTGGCCGGGAAGCGTCCGCGGACCCAGCGCATCACCGCGTTGTCGGTGCCCTCGTCCTCCTCGTCGGGCTGGCGGTAGTCGAGGTAGAGCTTGACGGCGGTGTAGACCAGGAACGCGCCGAACACGAAGAACACCCAGCTGAACCGCTCGATGGCGGCGGCGCCGAGCGCGATGAAGATGCCGCGGAAGACCAGCGCCAGCACGATGCCGAACATCAGCGCGAACTGCTGGAGGTGCCGCGGGACCCGCAGGTTGGCCATGATCAGCACGAAGATGAACAGGTTGTCGATGCTCAGGCTGTACTCGGTGAGCCAGCCGGCGAAGAATTCGGCGGCGTAGCGCGGGCCGGAGAGCCACCAGACGCCCGCCCCGAACAGCACGGCGAGGCCGGAGAACGCCGCGATCGCGACGCCGGCCTCCCGCATCGACGGTTCGTGCGGGCGCCGTCCGATCACCAGCAGGTCGAAGATGAGCACGACGGCCATGATCGCGATGGTGATCAGCCAGACCTCGGTGGTCACGTTCATGCAGGAAGTCCCCGATGGTTGGTGGACGGTGGTTCGACACCACGTACCCGCCGATTCTTCCAGCAGCGGGCACGCCTGCCAAAAGGAACCGTTCGGGCGAGGCTCAGCGCGTGGCCTCCAGCATCTGGCGCAGCGTCTTCTTCAGGTCGGCGATCTCGTCGCGCAACCGGGCCGCCAGCTCGAACTGGAGCTCGGCGGCCGCCGAGTGCATCTGCTCGGTCAACTCGCTGATCAGCCCAGCGAGCTCGCTGGACGGCATCGCCCCCAGGTCGCGGGACTTCTCCGCCGACAGCGGCACGGGGCTCGTCGGACGACCCCGTCCACCGGCGCGGCGCACCAGGCCCTCGGTATCGGCGTCCTCGCGGGCGAGCAGGTCGGTCAGGTCGGCGATCTTCTTGCGCAGCGGCTGCGGGTCGAGCCCACGCTCGGTGTTGTACGCCACCTGCTTCTCGCGCCGCCGGTTGGTCTCGTCGATCGCCGCGGCCATCGACGGGGTGATCTTGTCCGCGTACATGTGCACCTGGCCGGCGACGTTGCGGGCCGCGCGGCCGATCGTCTGGATCAGTGATCGCTCGCTGCGAAGGAAGCCCTCCTTGTCGGCGTCCAGGATCGAGACCAGGCTCACCTCGGGCAGGTCGAGGCCCTCACGCAGCAGGTTGATGCCGACCAGCACGTCGTAGGTGCCCAGCCGCAGCTCACGAAGCAGCTCGATACGTCGCAGCGTGTCGACCTCCGAGTGCAGGTAGCGGGTGCGGACACCGTTCTCCATCAGGTAGTCGGTGAGGTCCTCCGACATCTTCTTCGTCAGCGTGGTGACCAGCACCCGCTCGTTGCGCTCGGTGCGGGTACGGATCTCGGCCATCAGGTCGTCGATCTGGCCCTTGGTGGGCTTGAGGATGATCTCGGGGTCGACGAGGCCGGTGGGCCGGATCAGCTGCTCGACGAAGCCGTCGGACTTCGCCATCTCGTACGGGCCGGGGGTGGCCGAGAGGTAGACGGTCTGGCCGATCCGCTCGACGAACTCCTCCCACCGCAGCGGACGGTTGTCCATCGCCGACGGGAGCCGGAAGCCGTGCTCGACCAGGGTGCGCTTGCGGGACATGTCGCCCTCGTACATGCCGCCGATCTGCGGCACGGTGACGTGCGACTCGTCGACGACCAGCAGGAAGTCCTCGGGGAAGTAGTCGAGAAGGCAGTTCGGCGCGCTGCCGCGGTCACGTCCGTCGATGTGCCGGGAGTAGTTCTCGATGCCGGAGCACGTGCCGATCTGGCGCATCATCTCGATGTCGTACCCGGTGCGCATGCGCAGGCGCTGGGCCTCGAGCAGCTGGTTGTTGCCCTCGAGCTCGGCCAGCCGCACCTCCAGCTCGGCCTCGATGCCGTCGATCGCCCGCTCCATGCGCTGGGGTCCGGCCACGTAGTGGGAGGCCGGGAACACGTAGATCTCGGAGTCGGTGCTGAGCACCTCGCCGGTGAGCGGGTGCAGCGTGGACAACGCCTCGATCTCGTCGCCGAAGAACTCGACCCGGACCGCGTGCTCCTCATACATCGGGAACACCTCGACGGTGTCGCCGTGCACCCGGAACGTGCCGCGGGTGGCGGCGAGGTCGTTGCGCACGTACTGGATGTCGACCAGCCGGCGCAGCAGGGTGTCCCGGTCGAGCTCCTCGCCGCGGCGCAGCCGCACCATGCGGTCGACGTACTCCTGCGGCGTGCCCAGGCCGTAGATCGCCGACACCGTGGCCACCACGATCACGTCGCGGCGGGTCAGCAGCGAGTTCGTGGCGGAGTGGCGGAGACGCTCGACCTCCTCGTTCAGCGAGGAGTCCTTCTCGATGTAGGTGTCGGTCTGGGGGACGTAGGCCTCGGGCTGGTAGTAGTCGTAGTACGAGACGAAGTACTCGACCGCGTTGTCGGGGAAGAACTGGCGCAGCTCGTTCGCGAACTGCGCGGCCAGCGTCTTGTTGGGCTGCATCACCAGCATCGGACGCTGCAGCCGCTCGGCCAGCCACGCGACCGTGGCGGTCTTGCCGGTACCGGTGGCGCCGAGCAGGACCACGTCCTGCTCGCCGCCCTCGATACGGCGTTCGAGCTCGTCGATCGCCGCGGGTTGGTCACCGGCCGGCTCGAAGTCGGCCACCACGCGGAAGGGCGCCACCCGGCGCTGCACATCGGTCACTGGTCGCACACCGGAGAGCATAGGCGTGCCCTCCGACACCCGACCGATCAGCCGGCGGCCTGGGTGCCCAGCACCACCCCCAGCATCGCGTCGACGTCGCTGAAGGTGCTGTCCGGGGTGTCCTTGGTGAACAGCATCGTGGACAGCGTCGCCACCCCGTCCGTCGTGCGCACCGCCGCGAAGGTGAGCACCAGCATCTGGGTGCTCTTGCCGTTCGCAGTGGAGACGTACGCCGCCGCGCACTGCGCGAGCGTCAGGGTCTTCAGGCTGCTGACGTCGACGTCCTTAGGCTCACCGAACTTGGCACCGGCGGCGTCGGTGAGGACCTGGCGGTTGAACGCATCGCACAGCTGGCCGGCGTTGGTGTTCTTCTTCTGCTGCACCACCCGGGTGACCAGGACGGCGTCGCCGTTGCTCACCGAGATCGCGTTGGGGGCCTGCTCCTGGATCTCCCAGCCCGCGGCGGGCTGGAACATCACGCCGGAACCGAGGTCGATGACCCCGCCCTCGGTGGGGGCCTCCGTCGGGGTGTCGGTGGGCTCGGTGGTCGGGGCGTCGGTCGGCTCGGTGGTTGCCGTCGGCTCCGTGCTGGCGGACGCCGTGGCGGTCGGCACCGTCGGCGTCGGGTTCACCGGGTCGTTCGGCGTGCTCCGATTCGACAGCATCAGCAGCACCGCACCGGCGAGCACCAGCAGCAGCACCGCGCCGATCACGATCAGCAGCACCTTGTTCGAGGACGCCCGGGGCGCACCCGGCGGCTGGCCGCCGCCCTGCGGGTACCCGCCCTGCTGGCCGTAGCCGGCCTGCGGCCCGTAGCCCGGACGCCCGTACTGGACCTGCGGGTACTGCCCCTGCTGCGGGTACTGGCCCTGCGGGTACTGCGGGGCGCCCTGCTGCGGGTACTGCCCCTGCTGCGGGTACTGCCCGGCAGCCTGCTGCGGGTACTGGGGAGCGCCCTGCTGCGGGACACCCTGTTGCGGGTACTGCGGCGCCCCCTGCTGGGGCGCACCCTGCGGCGGGACGCCCTGCTGCGGCTGGCCGCCCTGCTGGGCGGGCCACTGGCCCGGGACCTGGCCCGGCACGTTCGGGTTCTGGGTCATGACTGGCCCTCCTCGTCCGTCTCGGGCTGGGCGGGAGCGTCCGTGGCGACGGGTGCGTCCGCGTCGGGCGGCGCCTCCCCCGGCGGCGCACCGGCGGCGGCCACCATCGCGGGTGCCTTGGCCCATGCGCGGACCGAGACGCCACACGCGCTGCAGAACGCCGAATCGGGAAGCAGCGGCATCTCACACCGCACGCAGAAGCCCATCTCGGTGCCGGGCGCCTCGCCGTCGCGCGCGGCCGACTCCAGGGCCCCTTCCAGGAGACCCGTGTGCAGGACCGTGCGCAGCCGCAGGATCAGCACGCCGGCCACCACCAGCCCCCACAGCACCTGGAGTGCGAGCGCGACGCTCGGCGCGCCCACGTAGCCCAGGAGGTAGATGCCGGTGCTGTAGAGCACGTTGGCACCGATGGCCAGGGCGGCCGCGGCGAAGTAGCGCGGGGTGAAGCCGTCGTAGCCCTTGCCGAGGCCTGAGAACTCCGCGACGGCCAGACCGGTCGCGGTGCCCATCACGAGCGGCTTGATGAAGCCTTCGAGGAACACCAGCGAAGCGAACTGGGCGGGCTCGGGGGTGAGCAGGCCGCCGGTCAGCAGGTCCCAGTGCCGCACCAACGTGTCGAAGCAGGCGTACGCGACGCCGCTGACCACGCCGAAGGTGAGGCCGTCCATCAGGTCGTCGAACTGCGGGCGGGCGGCCAGCAGGACCGGGCCGAGCTGACGGATGATCTCGCCCACGACCGGCACCAGGATCGCGAGGATCAGGAACGTCGACCACTGGGGTCCGGCCAGCAGGCTCCCGTCCGGCGCCCTCAGGCTGGAGGTGAGCGGGAGCGCCCGCGTCCAGAGCAGGGTGAACACGACCGCGAGCGCGCCGGTGAGGGCGAACGCCAGACCGGTGACGGTCAGCGGCTCGTCCTCCCACAGGTTCACGTCGTAGAGGTAGGTGATGTAGACGATCGGGATCGCGAAGGCCGCGATCAGGACCGCGATCGGCATGGCGCCGAAGATCGCCGCGACGAGCGCGGCCACCAGGGTGATGGTGAACGCCGTCCGGTAGGTCTGGGGGTGGCGGCCGGCCTCGCGCGGCATGATCGACGAGATCAGCGCGAAGGAGGCCACCGGCTCATCGGGCGCGAGCGCGAACCTGCGTTGGCCGCGCTGGTCGCCCGGCACGAGGTCGAGGCCACAGCGGTGGCAGAAATGGGCAACATCCGGAACCGGGGAAAGGCAGCGAGAACAATCCATGAAGGCCCCCTTGGTCAGTTGGGGTCAGCATAGGGGCGGACGCGGTCGGCGGAGTACCCGCCACTCAGGGTTTTCGCAAGGCCGCCGGAGCCAGTTCTTCGCGCCACAGGCGCTCCACCTGGGCGAGGAGTTCGGCGGGGGTGCCGCTGTTGTCGATGATGATGTCGGCGAATGCCAGCCGCTCCTCGCGTCCGGCCTGCGCACGGACGCGGGCCCGCGCCTCGTCGGCGTCCAGTCCGTCGCGGGCGCGGACGCGGGCCAGCTGCACCTCGGGGGCGACGTCGACCACGACCACCAGGTCGAAGCTCGCGGCCTGCCCGGTCTCGGCCAGCAGCGGGATCACCTGCACCACCACCGCGCCGGGGGGCGCCGCAGCGGTGAGTTCGGCCGCACGCGCACGCACCGCGGGGTGCACGATCGCCTCCAGGTCGCGGCGGGCGTCCGGGTCGGCGAACACCAGACGCCCGAGCGCCGGACGGTCGAGGGCGCCGTCCGACCGCAGCACGCCCTCACCGAACCGCTCGACGACGGCCGCCAGCCCCGGCGTCCCCGGCTCGACCACCTCGCGCGCCAGCAGGTCGGCGTCGATCACCACGGCGCCGCGCTCGGCGAGGAGCTCGGCGACGGTGGACTTGCCGGAGCCGATCCCGCCGGTCAGGCCGATGAGAAGTCCCACCACGCCTCAGAAGTCCGAGCTCAGCTCGTCGGCGATCGCCTGGGCCTCGCGGGCGATCTTCGAGTCCTTGCCGGCGGTGAGTGTCTGGATCACCAGCAGCCCGTTGTCCTCGCCGTCGATCCACAGGTCGGCGCGCACGCGGGCCTCAGCGCCGTTGTAGGTTCCCTTCGCGGTCAGCGTGGCCCGGCGGACGTCACTGGACGACGTGTCGACCGCCTCCCCCAACTTGCCCTTGAACGGGCCGTGGTACTGCGCGACCAGCTCGTCCAACTGGTCGGTCACCTGCCGCGCGCCGTCATCGGTGACCGCCAGCGCGAGCAGGCGGTTGTTGCCCCGGGTGACGACGACCTCGTCACCCTCGGTGTTGATCGACTCCCAGGTGTCCGGAATCGTCGCCGTGTACTGCTCCCCGCCCACGTCGATGTAGGAGTCCGACTCGCTGTCGTCGCCCCCTATCCACTCCGAGGCCGATGCGGTCGCTTCCGGTCGGCCCTCGCCGGCGCCCGCCCCGAAGACGGCTGCGCCGAGGAGTCCCGCCACGGGAACGCCGATGAGGAGGCCCAGCAGGCCGCGCCGGCCCAGACCACCGGACGGCTGTGGCGCCGGGCTGAGGCTCGGCGGCAGGTAGGGCGTCACGGCCACCGGCGGCGGGTCGCTGATCGCGTCCGGTTGCCGCGACACCGGGTAGTTCTCGAAGTCGGTCGGTTGCTGGCTCGTCACTGCTCTCCTCCCGGGGTGGCCCGCCACCTCACAGCATGCCAGTCCACCCGGAAACGCGACGTGCCCCCCACCGAAGTGGGGGGCACGTCGTACAGTCTGGCGTCAGCGACCGCCGGTGAGCTTCTCGCGGAGCGCCTGCAGGGCCTCGTCCGATGCGAGCGAACCCTCCGGGGCGGCGTCGTCGGACACACCGCCGGCGGAGTAGGCAGCCGTGTTGGCCTGCACGACCGCGGCCTGCACGTCGGCAGCCTCGGCCTCCTCGACCTGCTTCTTGTGCGCCTCCCAGCGGGCCTGGGCCTCGGCGTACTGCTGCTCCCACGCACGCTGCTGCGCCTCGTAGCCGGGCTTCCACTCCTGGGTCTCCGGATCGAA
>JAIUOS010000041.1 GCA_020161755.1 Actinomycetota bacterium | reverse complement strand
GAGGAGTTGTCGTCCGGGTTTGCCGTCGATGCAGCGGGTGAGTTTGGCGAGGATGGGTCGGGTGTTCTCGGCGACGACGAGGGCGTGGCGTTCGGGCAGTTGCCGGACTTCTTCGGGTCGAAGGATCGGGATGTCTTCGCCGCTGCTGGATTGGCCGCCGCGGCCGCCGGTTTGCCAGGTGGTGCGGGCGATTCGGACGGTGCCGACGAGGTCGGAGATTTCGCGGTTGAAGTGGACGTCTTTGCTTCCGCCGAACATGACCAGGACGTTGGTGAGCCCGATGAGGGCGCGGGCTTCGGTTTCGCCGAAGATCGCCACGAGCTGGGCGCGGGTCTGGGCGGCGTAGATGAAGCTGATCCCCAACGCGCGCTCGTTCGCCATCCGGGTGCGCAGGGTCGGCAGCGGCGCGGTCGAGGGCAGTTCATCCAGGCAGGCCAGCATCGGTGGGCAGAGCCGTCCCCACGGGCTGTTGTTGGCGAGGGTGAGGGCGGTGTCGAGGATGTCTTCGGCTGCGGCGGTCATCAGTGGTGAGGCGGAGGCGTAGGGGTCTTCGCGGCCAAGCATGTAGATGGTGCCCCCGGCCGCGATCAGACGGGCGATGTCGGTGGCGGGCCGTCCGGGTCCGGGGACGCAGCGGCGTCGGATGTCGGGTTGGAAGAACAGGCTCATGGCTTGTTGGACGGTGGTGATGGTGTTGCCGGCGGTCCGGTCGTCGCCGGTGAGGGCGCCTTGGAGCAGGCCGTGCCAGAAGGGTGCCGCGCCGGGATGGGACAGCAGGATTTCGGCGGGTTCGGGTGAGCCGAGTGGGTTGGCGACCCATCGCAGCACGGTGTCGAGGTCGTCGCCGGTGAGGGCGGCGGCGTGGAAGTAGGCCATCAGGACTTTGGCGGCTTCGGCGGCGTAGAAGCGGGCGGCGGCGTCGCCGGAGCCGCCGCTGGCGGTGGTGTGGATGGTGCCGGCGGTGAACGCTTTGGCTCTGCGTTCGGCGGTGATGGGGTCGATGCAGCCGGCGATGGGGTCCCAGATGAGTTCGGGCAGGCCGGTGGCGAGCCCGAATGGGTCGAGGACGGCGACCGGCCGGTGGTCGGCTTGTCGGGCGGTGACGGTGAGGAGCAGGTCGTCGGTCTTGGTGAGGGTGACCAGAGCGGCGCCGGGGGCGCCGAGGAGGGCGGGGGTGAGGACGTCGAGGGTCTTGCCGCTGCCTTGGGGGCCGATGACGCCGGCGGTGCGGTCCCAGGGGCACCACAACGCGCCGGCTCGGGGTTGCCACGCGGTTCCGATCCGCCATCCGACCGCCCAAGGGTTGAAGGTGCTGGGCATGGTCGTCGCTAGATCGCCACGCCGGGGGCGGGCGGGTTGAGGCGCCGGCTTGGCGGGTCGGGAGGTGTCCTGTTCTGGGGTGGGCGGACGGCTTCCCACACCTGCTCGTCAGGGGTGGTGGCGGGGCCGGCGACGGCGTTGTGAACGTCGGGAGTGGCTTGGTTGAGGATCGCCTGTCGCAGGTCGGGCCACGCGTTCGGGGGTACGACGTGGTCGATCAGGCTGTCGAGTAGCAGCAGGCTGCGCGTTTGGGGCGGGAGGATGGCCTGGGCGCGTTCGAGGGCGATGACGGCGGTGGCGCCGTCGCCGTTGATCCAGGCCGCCATCCCGGCCAGGAACAGCGGCATGCCGGCTGTGCCTTCTGGGGTCTGGTTGATCACGTGGCGCCACAGCTTCAGGTGGTCTTCGGCGTTCTCGGCGGTGATGGACAGCAGCGCCACTTCGCGGACGGTGCCGTCGTGCACCAGCGTGGACAGCTGCAGGGCATCGGCTTGGCCAACCGTCCCCGGCGGCCTGGCGGGGCTGGGCAGGTTGGCGTCGAGCAGTGTGGTCAGCCGTTTGATCAGTTCGGGTTTGTCGTCGCCGTCGGGGAGGTCGTTGATGGCTTTGAGGTGGGCTAGTTGCAGCCCGGTGGTGGTGGGCGGGCTGGTGAACTGGGCGTCTAGGTCGGTGCGGTGTTCGAGCACGGGAAGCCCGTGGTAGGTGGCTTCGGCGGCGATTCGGCCGTAGCGGTCAACGGTGCCGGTTTGGCCGTCGCGGGTGTGCCAGGTGTCACCGTCGATGATCATGGCGTTGCGGTCGGCGAACGGCGGCAGGTGGTCCTCGCATCGTCGTAGCAGGGCTGCCCCGGTGGGCTGGTCGTTGGTGTAGGCGATCAGGTAGGCGCCGGCGGTGGGGAATCTGTTCCAGATCCGGTCCAGCAGGTCCTCGGCCCGGCCTGGTGGGAGGGCTTCGGTGATGTCTACGCGGGCGGTCAGGTGCACCCGTTCTCCGACGGTGACCACGACGACGAGGGACTCCTCGGGTCGGAACCCGATCAGGTGGGGCACGAGCTGAGCGAGGTCGCCGGGCTCGCTGATGTGCATGCGCGGGACGTCGTTGGCATTCATTCGGGTTCTCCTTCACAGCGAGGTGTGCTGGATCGCGACCGGCGGACGCGGCGGTGGGGCCAGTGGGTAGGTCTGGACGGGTAGCGGCGGGCCTTGCCCGGGGTGGGCCGAATCACTTCCCACACCTGAGGGTGCGCGGCTGCTTCGTCGGGCGACGGTGCGGTGGGCCCGGTGTCGGGTCGGGGTCTGGCGATGATGGTGAGCGGCCGTCCGTGTGAGGTGGCGTGTCCGGTGATGGTGCCGGTGAGGGTGAGTTGCCGTCCGGTGGTGATCCGGTACGCCCAGGCGGCGGAGGTGACCGTCTTCACCCGTCCCGATTCGTAGTCGAGGATCAGCAGGGCCCGCGGCTTGGTGTTCCACCGGTTCGGTGGCAGCCGTCCGGCGGTGATCACTGTCCCGGTCACCGTGATCCTCTGGCCGATGTCCCCGGCGGGTCCTGCAGCCGGTAGCTCCGTCGCTGTCGCTGGCAGCTGGCTACCGCGATTGGGTGTGGGAGGGTTCGGCGTTGTGGCGGTCTCGGTGTTCGCGTCGGGGAGGGTGCCGGTGTAGAGGCTGAGCCTGCCTTCGGGTGAGAACTCGTCTTCGATGCGCCAGTCGCAGTCGACGACCTCGACGAAGGGCAGCCCGACGCGGCAGTCGTCGTCCCAAAGCTCGTCGGGGTCTTCGTAGCTGTCGGCGGTGTCGAACAGGTGGATGATCGGCATGCTGGGGATGCGTAGTGCCCGGATGGGGTTGGTGAGCTGGACGGTTTCGGTGGCCGGGTCCCAGCGGTGCCCGATGCGGCGGATTCCGGCGTCCAGCATGGCGACCAGGGCGGCGTCGGTTGGGGCGTTGGGATCGGGTGATGCGTCGATCTCGTCGAGGAGTTGGCCGGGCAGCGCGTTGGCTGCGGCGGCCCGTTCGGTGCCGAGGATGTACCAGTAGCCGCCGTCGCGCCGTTCCAGGCTGGTCGGGGTGCGGGATAGGCACCAGTCGATCAGGGTCTTGACCCAGCGGCCGTGGTGGTCGTCCCCCGCGCACGTTCGTGCTGGGCGCCAGCGGGTCGCGTTGGGGATGGGTTCGGTCATGACGGTCTCCTTCTACTCGTGGGTGGGTGCAGGTCGGGACGGATCAGCGCGGCGTTGCGGCGTAGCCGGGTCAGGCCGAGGATCTGTTCGGCTTCGCCAGGGGTGGCCATGCCTTTCATGCGGCCGGCTCCCCAGCGGCGGCCGGCCCAGATCAGGGCCACGGTGTAGCCGGCGAGGATGACCAGCTGGACGGCGATCAGCCAGCCGTACAGCGCGGGGCTGGCCGCGCCCCCTGACAGGGTCAGCCCGGCGGTGGGGTTGCCGGCGAGGATGGCGGGGATGCTGGTGTAGAGCGCGCGTCCGGCGGGCCAGGTCCAGCCGGCACCGGCGGCCCAGTTGGCCAGTGCCCGTCCGAGGTGGATGCCGAGGCTGGCGAGCAGGAGCCAGCCGGTGAGGATGCCGATCGGGATTTCCCAGGTGTAGGGGTAGGGGTTTCGGCGGCGGTCGGCTTGCAGCATCGTCATCGCAGGGCACCTCGGGGTTCAGTGGTCGTGGAAGGAGACGTGGACGTGGTCGCGGTGGGCCAGGGTGGGGCTGGCGCCGAGGGGGTGGTGGTAGGCCCGCCAGGTGTTGCTGACGGTGGGCACCCACTTGCGGGCGTCGAAGATGATGTACTTCACCCGCAGTGCTTTGGCGTTGGCCTGGACCCAGTGCGCGACCCGCCACCCGAACGCGTTACCAGCGTCGGTGGACCACTTCGAGATCATGAAGTCGACCGCGAGGCCGCGCGGATGGTCGGAGGCGGCGATCGGACGCGGGCCCCGTCCACCGATCCTGGTGATCGATGGGAAGGCGGCCTTGACGCAGCGCAGGCCGCGGAGCGCGGTGGCGCGCAGTCCTGGTTCGGCGGCCGAGTGCGAGGGTGGGCAGGTGCCGTCGAACCCGGGCAGGTCACCGTCGACCGGCAGGCAGTCGCCGGCGGGGTTGTCGGCGTCAACGATGACCGCGCGTCCGGCGTAGGACCAGGAGTAGTAGAGGACGTCGTTGCGGTAGGAGACGCTGCGGTTGTAGGCCCACAGCGCCCGGATCACTCCGGCCTGGCCGGTGCGGACACCGGAGTGGACCAGATAGTTCGCGGCCGAGTGGATGCTGTCGGCGTCATTGTGGATGTCGCGGCGACCGTCACCATTGCCGTCGACGCCGTAGGCGGCGAACGTGCCGGGCATGAACTGCATCAACCCTTGCGCACCCGCCGTGCTGGTGTGGTTGTTGCGGCCGTGCCGGGTTTCGGCCATCCCGATCCCGGCCAGCAGCTGCCACGGCACCCGATAGCGGGCGGCGGCGGCCAGGTAGAGGGTCTGGATGGTGGCGGGGATGGTTTGGGCGGGGCTGGTCAGGGACTGGTGCCGCGGTGTCCCCCACTTCGGCAACCCGAACCCGGACGTGCCGCTGCCGGTGGCGGCGAGGGTGGTGCCGGCGTCGTAGGCCGAGCACGGGTCTTGGCGGACCTGTTCAGCCACCGCCGGCGCGATCATGACCGCGCCCAGGGTGAGGATGCCGATCGGGATCGCCCCGAAGACGACCAGGATCAGGACGAGAGCTGCGATGAGCCAGCGCATGGTGGTTCACCTGGCGCTTTCGAGCATGGCGTTGGTTGAGGCGAGGTGTCGTCGCTCGTAGGGGTGCAGGATTGTCTCGACCTTGTAGACCCATTCGCCTACTTTCCAGACGGCCCGTCCGGGGGCTTGGCGGCACCAGTCGGTGATCCAGTCGACCTCGATGTCGGACAGGTCGAGGAGGGTGGCGAGGTGGTGGGCGACGGCGGCGTCTTGGCCGTGGAGGATCTTGGTGTCGGCCAGGTGGAGGAGGTCTTTGGCGATCTGGGCGGCTTGGGAGCCGGCGTCGCCGACGCTTTCCAGATCGGTGGGTTTGTGGCCGATGGCGTACTGGATGTCGCCGTCGCGGCGGCTCAACCTGAGGTCGGCGTCGAGGCTCTTGACCGCGTCCAGGCCGAGCCGCATGATCTTCCACACCTCGTCGCGGACCACGATCCGCAGGTCCCCTGGGGCGGCGGTCTCCCGCATCGCCCGGCCCCACGAGTTGAGGCAAAGCAGCGCCATCCCGGTCGCCTCATCGCCGAGGCCTTCCAGTCGGGACAGCGACAGTGACTGGATGGGTGCGGTCCAGTCCAAGGCGATGCTGGTGTGGTCGTCGAACAGCCCTTTGAGGGTGCCGCCGACCAGCTTGGCCAGGGCGTCGCGCAGCAGCCGGGTCTGGTCGAGGAAGTGCCGCTCGGAGGCGTACCGGCACACGCTCACCAGTTCGTCGGTGGGGGTGTCGAGGAGGTGCCACAGGGCGGGGATGGTGGTTTCGGTCAGCCGGGTGTGGCCGTCGGCGTAGCCGGTGAGCATCCGCAGGGCGGCGTCGACGACGACGTCTTCGCTGGGCCCGTACGGGACCGGGGTATGGCCGATCTTCTGGGAGCCGACCAGGCCACGGATCAAGGCGGCCCAACGGCTGAACACGATCTTGGCCCGCTCCTGCGCGTCCACGGGGCTGAGGTGTTCCCAGCCCGTCTTGAGCGGGCCGAACTCGAGCGGGTTGATCCGGGCATGGAGGCCTTGCCCGATGGCGATCGGGGTGACGCCGACCGCGCGGCACAGGGGTTCGTATTCGTCTTTGACGTCGCCGAGGATGAGGGCTTTGTAGCCGAAGCCGAGCATGCGCAGCACGAACGCTTTCACGGTCGCGGACTTGCCCATGCCGGGTTTACCGAACGTGATCATGTTCGGGTTCGACACCGGAATCGTCTCGTCGAGGACCCAGCCGTTGGGGTCGGCGTGGAAGCTGGTCCGCGACAGGTAGTCGATGCCGATCTGGGCGCCGCGCGGCGGGATCGCCGGGCTGGTCACGAACGGCCACAACACCGGCGCCTGATCCGACGTCATCCGCCACACCGACACCGGCGCCGCCGCCGGCGACCAGCCCCGGTCCGGACGCCGCAGGCCACGCCGCGGCACAGGCTGGAACAACCGCGGCTCCCGAACCGCGGATTCGGCGGCGGGGAGGGTGGGGACTTGGTGGCCGAAGTCGGCCAGCAGCCGGTCCACTGCCCGACCGTCGCGAGTGGGGTGGCGGTTCACTGGTCAGTCTTCCGGTCCAGGCCGATGCCGAGGGGGATGTTGGCGGCGGCGAACCCGGCGTCCTGGGCCAGGTCGAGCCGCAACGGCGCGAACCCGGCCCGGCGGACCGCGGCGTCGAGGCGGCGGCCGAACTCGGCGATCCGCATCGTGGTGGGCACGGTGGTGCACGCGACCGCATACGGCCGGATCAGGGCGTTGCCGGAGGCGAGCTTGGCGTCCAGCCCGCGGGTGCGGGCCAGGTTGGTGCGGTCCTTGGCGCGGGTCTTCACCCCGGCGTGGTTGCGCAGCGCTTCGCCCATGTCGGCGGCGGTCTCGGCGGTGTGGGTCTGCCGATCGGCAGCCCCGGCGGGCAGGATCGGGTACACCACCGCCAGCGAGCGCCGCTCCCCCGGCTCGGTCGGCACCAGTACCGGCGCCAACGCCCCCAACACCGCCCCCTTCGCGGGCAGCCGCAGGGTGGCGGCGATGCTGTGCCACGCGTCGTGGGTGTAGTGCCGTGACGCCAGCTCCGCACCGGACGGCCCGGCGAGCGGCCAGGGGACGTCGGCGTTAACGCGGGGGTCGCGTTCGCGGGCGGCGAGGGCTTCGATGATCCCGGCCCGGTCGCCGGGGGCGAACCCGGTGCGGACCGCGGCGGCGAGCTGCGGTGAGGTCAGCCACTCCACAGTGGTGATGCGCATGCCGGTGCGAAGATGGGTTTCGACCTCGCCCATCAGCATGGTCATCGCCCGGGCGCGGGCATCGATGCCGCGGCCGAGCTCCTTCGCTTCCCGCGCCAACCGGGCCTCGGGCACCACGATCGTGCAGAACGCCTCGGTCCGGACCCCGGCCAAGGTCAGCGTGGCGGCCATCTCGGCGTTGACCTGGCGCGCCAACATCGGCGCGCTGGCGGGTTGGTGGGCGGCGAGCCACTGCTCCCGTTCGGCGCCGTCATCGGGCACCGACCGAATCAGGAACAACACCTCGGAGACCAACTCGGTGCGGGCGCACGCGTTCAACAGCGCGGCCAGGCCGCGGCCCTGGCTGTCCCGCTCGGCGGGGTCGGCCAGCGCCAGGCCGGGGTGGCTGATCGTCGCGGTGGCGGCCCACACCCGGCTGGCCCGGTCCTGGACGATCGCGATCCGGGTGTTCGTTGGCCCGGTCGGCGGCCCGTCATGCACCCTGATCCCAGCCAACACCCCAGGCAGGTCCGGATCCTCCAACCCGTCCGCTTGGCCCTTGGCGGCGTGGGCGCGCCACCGGGACCAGCGCAGCACCACCCCGAACGCGTACGCCACCGCCGCGAGCAGCCAGCCGGTCGCCGACCGTCCCCGCACCGGCACGACGACCAGGACCAACATGACCGCCCAACCCAGCGCTGCACCGGCGAACAACCCCCACCGCTGGGCTTGCAGCGCCCACAGCGCCGGGACGCCGGCCGCGACCAGGATGCCCAGCTGGACACCGGTCAACCCGAAGAACATGCCCACCCGATCCCGGGTGTAATCGCCATACACCGAAGCCATCACCAACCGCCTTCCATCTACAGGGCCACCACGGCCACCTCGGCCGCCGACGCACCACCAGCAGCCGCACCGCTCGACCCGGCGCCGCCGGCCGACCCGGACCCAGCCGGCGCCGTCCGCACAGCCGCCGCAGACCCGCCCGGGCCACCGGTGTCACTCGACGTGCTGGTAGTCGGGGTGCCGCTGGCGGGCGGTTCGCTTGATGGCGAGTCGCTGTTGGCGTTGGCTTCTCGGTTGGCGCGGGCGGCGCCGTCTCGGCGGCCGTCTTGGTAGTCGGGCTGGTAGGTGTTGTGGCCGACACCCTCTTGGTTGGTCATGTCGGTGAGCACCGAGGTGCCGACCGAACCGACCCGGGTCATCACCCCGATCCCCATCGCGAGCCCGGCACCGACCGGGCCCAGGAACGACCCCGCCTGCTGCACCACACCAGCAACCCGGCTCGTGGTCGCGGCGTCCGCGCTCGCCTCCCCCGCCGAAGCGCCGCCGCTGCTCGCGGCCGCGGTGTCGTCGCTCGCCGCGGCGGGTTGGCCGCGCAGCAGCCCCTGGAGTCCGCCCGTGGCTTGCAGGCCGGCGCGCATCGACGCCCCCGACGCGGTGCCCGGGTCGACGAACGCCAGCAACTTGAACAACGCAACTGGGGAGATCACGGCGATGCAGATCAGCACGATCGCCGGCAGCGTGGTGCCCACCGAGGCTTCGATCGAGCCCGCCTTGCCCGCGGCGACCCCTTCGGCGAACTTCGTCCCGACCCCGGTCACGATCACGACCAGCAGCGGGGTCGCGACCGCGGCGTGGAACCAGCGGAACGCCTTCCAGAACCAGGCCCGGGTGGTGTCGCTGACCAGGCCGGCGGCGGCGATCGGGCCGGTCGCGACCAGCACCATCAACGCCGCGTCGCGGGCCAGGATCACCAGCAAATGGCCGATCGCGGCGATCCACATCAACAACCCCAACAAACCGAGCACGGTCGCCAGGCCGGCGTCGGTGACCTGTTTGGTGTCGAAGCTGGTCCACGGCTGCCACGAGTTCCACGACGTCACACCCAGCAGGGAGCCCATCACTGACCGGGTCAGCCCACCGACCGCGGCGGTGACGGCGACGGTGTAGGCGACCCAGCCGCCGCACAGGACGGCGAACTGGGCCAGGCCGATCCCGGCCCGCGCCAAGCCTTTGCCGTCGCGGCGGCCGGCGGCGATCCCGAGTTGGACGACCAGCATGATTACCACCAGGATTCCGGCGATCCAGAACGTCACCTGATACAGGTCGTGCCCCGGCCCGCCGGCGGACAGGTCCGGGGTGAGCCAGGCGTCCATCCACGACAACACCAGCCGCAGCACCCACAACCCGGCGTTCCACACACTCAGCCAGCCCGCCGTCCACGCATCAGTCACGATCTGTGCCGCGGTCGAGGCCAGCTTCGAAAACGGATCCCAAGGCATCTACTCCTCCACCCCCTCGGTCCAGGCAAGCCAGCCCGCCTCGATCGCGGCGACCGACCCCGGCCACGTCGAAGGGGCAGGTGCAGGTGGGGAGCCGGCGGCGATCAGCCAACGCTGCTCGACCGGGTTCCACTGCATCCGGGAACAGAAGCCGTAACCCATCCGGGCCTCGGTCCGGATCGCGACCTGCACATCCATCAAGACGCACACCACCGTCCAGTCCGGCCCGTCTCTACCCTTCACCAACCCCGCAGCCGGGGTGAGCGTGACCAGGGTGGTGAGGTCCTTCTGCTGCCCGCCCTGACGGCCGGCGGCCAGGAACGAGACGACGTTGCGAGTCAACTCCCACTCCTCCACCGCCGGCCCGCCCGGGGCCACCCATGCTTGGTGGACGTCACGGGCGACGGGCAGGCTCATCGACTCCAGCACCGTCTTCTCGATCGCCGCCAACTGGCCCACCGCACCCTCCGGCGTCCGCGGGAACCCCGACGGCACCCCCGCCGGCCCCGCCTCCACCGTCGAGACCGGCACCACGATTGATGGGGCCAGGACGGGTGCCCGATCGGGAGTGAAGGCCGCGTCCTCATCCACGGCGGCCATCGGCGCGGCCGCGATCCGGTCCCGCACCGACACCACCTCGACCTCCCCGGACGCGGCCGGCGTCGGCGGGGCAGCTGCGTCCGGGGTCGCGATCGCGGACCACACGGCCATCCCGAGACCTGTGATCAGCAGGCCGAGCGCGACGGCTATCGCGCCGAGCATCGCGAGGAGTCGGTTGCGGCTCCACGGGCCCGGATCGGCCGGGCGACGGGTTGGGTTGCGGGTGGTGGGCATCGCGGGCGTCCCTAGATGCAGCCGTTGCCGAGGATGCTGTCGACGATGCCGGGAGCGACAACGAATGCAATCGCGGCCAGGACGACGACGAAGATGCCGACGATGCCGGCCTTGCTGGCGTGCGGCATGTTGAAGATCCGGCCAGCCACGATCGCACCGATCGCCACGATCACCCCGACCGCGAACAGAATGATCACCGCCCACAACACATAGCCGGTGATGTCATCGGCATACTGCTGCGCCCCCGGCGGCGCCTTCGGACACACCTCCAACGGGAACAGCAACGGCACAGAGGCTGCGGCGAGGGTGGCGATGGTCATCGGGAAGTTCCTCTCAGGCTGGCAAGTAGGGGTGCGACGGCCGCCAGCAACGAGGCGGGCAGCGGGTCGGTGGTGATGCCCTCGACCGCAAGGCGCGGATCGTGGGGCAGATCGATCAGGCGGCGGCCATTGGCGCGCAGCTGGCGGCCGTGGGGTCCAAGGTGCTGTGCGAGCTGGCGGGGCCACCGCTTCGGCGCCCCGACCAGGACGACATGGACGCGATCGGGGCGTAGCAGGCTTGCGGCGGCTTCCAGCCGCCGCAAGCCCGGCAGCGTCGGCCGCGACACCACGACCACCGAAGGCAGGCTGCGGGCCAGCTGGCCGAGCCAGCCGGGGCTGGCCAAGAGCAGGTCGATGTCCACCGGGACGTCCAGCACAGTGAGCGTTCTGGTCGTCGGCGTCGGGGCTGGCATCGCTTCGAGGCTGGGCACGCGGTCGCTGCGCCGCTCGATCAGCACCCCGCCGTCGCGGGTGCCCTGCACCCAGCCATCCGCGGTCACGCCCATCTCGGCGGTGCTCGCCCCCGCCAACCCCGACGAGGCCACCGTGCAGCACTCCACCACCCGCGCACCGCCAGCCCAGCTCGCCAGAGCGAGGGTCACCGTCGAGGCGCCGGCACCACCCGTGGCGCCCACCACCAGCACGACCTGCTCGCCAGGCGCCGGCGTCCACACGACCGGGGAAGGTGCAGACGGCCCGGGCAGGTGGTGGGTGCCGCGGAACTGGCCGGCGACCGCGGCGCGGTATGCGCGGCGCAGTTCCTCGACCGACACGATCGGGGCAAGGGTTGTGCCGGTCATGGCTGGAGCTCCTCGGCGCGGCTCCGCAGCCCAGCCCGGAGCACCGTGCTCGGCAGGTGCGCTAGTCGGCGCTTTGCCACCTGGATGGCCTCCAGCGTGGCGGTTGTGGCCGCGAGCGTCCGGATCGCTGCCGGCTCCTCACCGAGCAGCTCGAACAGCCGGGCCACCTCCACATTCGGGTCATCGCTCATCGGGCAGAACACCTCCTCACCCCCACTAAGCCGACGAGCAAGCTCGATCCGGACAACTCGGGGTCACGCAATCCTGCGAACCGCTCCGACAGAGCCATCAGCCACCGCCCCCGCCAGGGCGGCGATGCTGCGTCGGGCATGCCGACGCACCGTCCGCCCGCTCACCCCCCAGCGGGCAGCGACCCGCTCCGAGACCACGTCGCCCAACAGCGGGATGCTGTCCGGACAGCCACGCCTGGTCGTGGTGGCCGCCGCCGCAACCACATCTGCCAGCAGCTGGCAGTCGGCCTCGGTGATCAACTCCTGGTCCCGGCCCCACTCCAAGACCGCGAGCAGCTCGTCGCGCACCGTCGACTCATACGGATCGACGCCGGGATGCTCGGTGCGAGCGATCTCGTCATCGATCAGGGTCCGCGCCAACGTCCGGTCCCGATGGGTGTCGATCCGGGCCCGATCGCCCAGCTCGATGCACACCTGCCGGCGCAACCGCCACGCCACATTGGGCACCAGCCGCGCCGCGGTCTGCCACCGAGCCGTGCGCACCTCGATCCACAAACACGCGGCGATGTGCTCATCGATGTCAGGGTCGAACTCGACCAACTCCGCCGACAGCCGGACCGCCACCGGCATCAACAACCACGCCAGCACCCGCGCCGCGTCCACATCGTCGCCGCCATCCGTCGCCGCCAGCTGCGCCAACCCCCGCAACACCAGGTCCACCTGCGCCGCTGGAGCTGAGCGCCGCCAGGCGTCCATCTTCGCCGGCTCGGCCAACAGCTCCAGGTCCGGCACCTTTCGGCACCACTGCGGCCAGCTCTCCACCAGCAGATCCAGCACCTGCTCGTTGTCGAGCCCCATCGCCTGCATCACACTCATCGTCGGTACCTCCTCTTCGGTCTCTTTCGACCAGAGAAGGCCAGCCCAGGCATGTAGCCACAGATGTCCCCACAACATCTGTGGACAACCCTCCGCTATCCACAGATTCGCGCGAAACCCCTTGACAAACCCATGTCCCCCCATCTCCCCCCAGAGACGATCCCGGCGCGGTTTGGTGCGCTGGTTCAGGGCCTCAGCTCGGCATCGTCGGGTGGTTCGTTCACTGCGGGCAGCTGGGTGCTTGCGAGTACCCGCCCGACGAAGGGGCCGAAGGCTGAGGTGACGGCTTATCGCGGCAGACGCCTTGGCGGCTGTTGCACCGTCTTGTCGCCACGCCGACAGGACGCGGACCGCTCGATCCGTATGACGCTGCTACACTTGGCGTCATACAGTCATAGGGGGTTGGAATGGCCGTTCTGAACGTTCGGGTGGACGATCACATTCGCGATCAACTCAGGGCACTAGCAGACGCCGAAGGGGTGACCTTGAGCGAGTACGTCCGCGATTTGGTTCTAGCGGCCGTCGTGCCCGTCTACCAACCTGACCCGAGGCATGGCGACGAGCCACCGCCCGAGAGCATGCGCACGATCGATCGACAGGTGCTCTCCTTGCTGCACCGCATCCTCGCTCGGGTGCTGCCCGAGGACGCGAACCGGGAGGACGGCGACCTGGAGTACCAGCTGGAGCGCGCGGCCATCCTCGAGGAAGGCTTCGCAGGTGAGTACTGGCTTGAAGTCGCTGGGTTCCGGACTGAGCTGTCCAGCCGCCAATGCAGTCGGGTTTCCGACATCCTCCAGATGTTCCGGATCATCACCTTCAGCATCGACCACCAGCGGGCCAAAGGCACGCCAGTCGGTGAGGGGCTGGCATCGCAACTCGAGTTCCGGGGATTCGACCACAACGATCCACTCGAGGGCCACATGGCCTCCTATGTCGCCTATCAGATGAAGAACGACGCCTGGTCCGAACTCAGGCCCCAGGTTGAACGCCACGACAGAGGCAACTCCCACTCGCGGATGCTCGACGTCTATGCGCGGATGCTCGCTGAGTACCGACGTGTGATGGATGGGCGCAAGCGAGGGTTCGGCAGACACGACTACCTCCTGACTCCTGACGAGCTGCGGCAGATCGCTGATGCGCGCGTCCATCCGTCCAACCGTCGAGTGACACACGCAATGCCCAGCGACGCGCTGCGCACTCAGAAGAACGTCACCGACGGTGGTTAAGGTGAGAGCAACCCACGAGGAGGGGCGCGTGACCGTCGAAGAGGAGTCGATCCAAACGGATCTCTTCGGTGTGGAGCGCCGCCCCAACGCGACCGAGCTGCTCACGACGCTTGCACTTATCAATGTCAACTGGGAAGTCGATCGTCGGAGCTATCTCGACAACTTCGTACCATTCCTCCTACAGGCCATCAGGGATCCCAAGATCCGCAGTTGGAATGAGGTCGAGGCCCAGACCCAGCTTGCACGCACCTTCGGGCTGGAGGTCCCGTCGAAGGTGGTGGGCTCGTTGCTGCGACGTGCGGTACGTCGCGGCTTCGCTGTCCGCGATACCAACCGCTACACCCTCACCACCGAGGGCAGAGGCGACGGCCTGGCCGCCGTCGAATCGGCCAGAGCCGACTGCCGTCGCCAACAGCGCAACCTCGCGAGCTCTCTCGCAACGATGGTCTCGGGACGATTCGGCCTCCAATGGACGGTGGGGGAAGCCGAAGAAGTGCTGGCTTCGTACATCGAGCAGCACGCTGTGCCGCTGCTGGCCGCATCCACTCGAGGGGCGGCGATCGAGCCTCTTGAGGTGCCCCTCGGGACTGAGTACATCGTGAGCGTATTCGTTGCCGAGATCGCGGACAGCAACGCCGAACTGTTCAAGTACCTGGACCAGATGGTCAAAGGGTCCATGCTGGCGTCGGCGTTGTATGTATCCGTTCAGGCAGACGTGAATCGCAGGTTCAGCAACACGACTCTCTACCTGGACGCCCCGGTCTGTCTGAAGGCACTGGGACTTGAGGGCCGCGAGGCGGAGGTCGCGGCACGCCAAGTCATAGCTATGGCGATAAGGCAGGGCGCCTCGGTTGCGTGTTTCGAACACTCGGTCAAAGAAGTGGTCGGGGTCCTGGACAGCGCCAAGTCCGCCCTTAGTTCGGGAGTGCGACGGGCCGACGAGTTGGGTGTGCTCGCCCACCTTCGGGCGAGTGGCACCACGGCATCGGATGTCGAACTGATGATCGAGCGGATCGAGCAGAAGATCGAAGCTCTCGGCTTACGGATCGAGACAACGCCCCCCTACCTGGACCGACTTGGCGTTGATGAGAAGGCACTTGAGGAGAAGCTGCAGAAGGGAGTTGGGTACCTACACCATCCTTCGCTCGTGACGGACCTGAACAGCCTCACGGCCATTCACCGCCTGCGAGGCGGTTCTTCGCCGCGGCAACTTGAGCGTTGCCGAGCGGTCCTCATCACAGACAATGACCGGCTCGCCGCGGTTGGGAAGAGCTTCTTCGACCGCACTGAGCACCTTTGGCCGGTGGTCATGATGGAGAACGACCTGGCGGCACTGGTCTGGGTCAAGGAGCCGCAGCGGTTCCCGGAGCTACCGCGCGCGCAGGTCATTGCGGATTGCTACGCGGCACTCTCGCCATCGCCTTCGCTGTGGCACAAGGTCTCTGAAGAGATCGACCGGCTCCAGGCCCGGGGGGCCATCACCGAGGACGATGTCGCTATTCTTCGCTACTCGCATGAAGCGAGCACTGCGATCATGGACGCCACCCTGGGTGAGCCCACCAGGGTGACGGCTCCGACGATCCGCGAGGCCCTTGCACAAGCCAAGACTATGGCAGCGGAGCCGGTGGCCCGAGAGCGGGACGAGGCTCTTGTGCGAGCCCTGACCGCGGAGGCTGACGGAGCCACAAAGGAGAGCGCACGACAGGCGCTGGTGGGAGACCTTGAGATCGCACACGGGGAAGTCAATGTCAAGGCGGGGCAAGTCGCCGAGCTCAGCGCCCAGCTGGACGCATTGCGAAGGCGCGAGGCAGACATGCGCACCTCGATAAACGACAGAGCAATCCGATCAGCCAGAAGAGCCCGCCGGATCATCTTGGCCATCGCCGTTGTGGTAACCGCTGTCGGGGCAGCAAGCCTCATCCCTGAGGTGGCAGCAGGCATGAGTGGTCCCATCCTGTTCCTGGCCAGGTGCGCCGCCGTCCTCGCCTTCGTTGCAACGGTCTTCGGCACCGTCACAGACGGCAGCAAGCGATTCGAAGACCGGTTCGCTGAACTCGACGAAGCCAGGCGTCTTCGATCGGTCGGCCTGCGCTAGCCACCAGCAGTCTGCGATGCAAGAGGCTCAGCTCAGCAGACGGGGTGGGCGCGCTTGATCGGACGAGCCGAGTGGGCTTCACCCAGCACAGATCGTGCATCCTCCGCAGGCCGCGGAGAAGCACTACCGTTCTGGGATGGCAAGAATTGTCCGGCCTGTCCACGGCCGCGTTCAGGTCTGGCTCCCGTTCCGGCACGGGAGCGCGAACTACGACTTGCTCAAAGACATCTGCGGTGACCTCACCCGGCCGGAGTACAACAGGTCTACGAGGTGCTTCGAGGTGGCCCGACATCATCTTCCTGCCCTGTTGGATGAGCTACCCCGTGCGCTCAGACAGCCGGTTGTCAATGGCCAGGTCTTGGTCCCCGCTGGTGGCCAAGTAGAAGTCCCCGGTCTTCGTCCGGTTTGATCAGTTCTTGAGTGGGGTTCCTCCGTTCGTCTTGGCTTGTCGCATTCGGTAGCTGTCGCCGTCGGTGATGGTGACGTGGCAGTGGTGGAGGAGCCGGTCGAGCATGCTGACGGCGGTGGTGTGTTCGGGCATGAACCGGCCCCATTGCTCGAAGGGCCAGTGGGAGGCGAGGCCGAGGGAGCGGCGTTCGTAGGCGGCGGCGACGAACCGGAACAGTATTTGGGCGCCGGTGTCGTCGAGCGGGGCGAACCCGAGTTCGTCGAGGAGCACGACGTCGTTGCGGAGCAGGTTGGTGATGACCCGGCCGACGCTGTTGTCGGCCAGGCCGCGGTACAGGGTGTCGACGAGGTCGGCGGCGGTGAAGTATCGGACGCGGTACCCGGCCTGGACGGCTGCTTCGCCGAGGGCGAGCAGCATGTGACTCTTCCCGGTGCCTGCCGGTCCGATCAGGCAGATGTTCTCGGCGGCCGGGATCCATTCGAGGCTGGCCAGGTAGTGGAACGTGGCTGGCGGGATGGAGGAGGCGGCGACCTGGAACTCGTCCAACGTCTTGGTGATGGGGAACCCGGCGAGGCGGCGTCGGGTGCGGGTGTTCGACTGGTCGCGGGCGGTGATCTCGGCCTCGACCAGTGTGCGCAGGAACTCTTCCGGGGTCCAGCGTTGGGTCTTGGCGGTGACCAGCAACTCGGGGGCGAGGCGGCGCATCGAGGCGAGCTTCAACCGACGCAGCCCGGTCTCGAGATCGGCCGACAGGGCGGGTGGGGTGGTGTTCACCGGGTGCCTCCGATCCGGTAGGCGTCCAGCGATCGGGTCGGTGCGACGGGCAGGTCCAGGATGAGTGCTTCACCAGCAGCTCGTGGGGACGGTACCCCGTTGCCGGCGGCCAGGATCGAGACCACATCGCCGGCTCGCCAGCGTCGGAACGCGACCGCCCTGCGTAGGGCGTCCAGGACGGCTGGTTCGCCGTGCGCAGCCACAAGTGTGTTGATCTGTTCGATCTCGCCACCGAGCTTGGTGATGCCCGCTGCGGCAGCGCCGGTCAGGAACGCCTCAGCGACCTCACCCAGTGCCAGGAACGCGGTTTCGGTCGCGGTCCGGGCTCGTGGCGCCCTGCTCGGCCGGTCAGGTCTCGGGTTCGGGTAGTGCTCGTCGAGGACGCTGGCGGTGCCTGGCGCGGCCAGTGTGTGTTCGGCGACGATCTCGCCGGTGGCCGGGTCGATGACCGCCAGGCGCTGCTCGCCGGCCAGCACGGTGAGGGTGGCGCCGATCAGCTGGTGCGGCACCGAGTAGCGGGCCGAGCCGAACCGGACACAAGACAGCCGGTCGACCTTCCGGGTGATCGGCCGGGGCCCGATCTCCAACCGCAAACCCGGCAGCGGGCCGAGCAACTCCTGCTCGGCGTCGAGCCGTTCGGCCGGGACCGCGGCAATCTCCGAATGGGCCTGGGCGTTGACCTCGGCGCACCACGCGGCGGCCGCCCGGTTCGCCGCGGCGAGGTCGGTGAACGGGGCCTGGGGTGTGATCAGGTCACGCTTGGCGTAGCCGACCAGGTGCTCCACCATCCCCTTCGACTCCGGGTCGTGGCCCTCGCAGAAGTCGGGCCTAAACCCGTAATGGGTCGCGAACCGGACATAGTGCGGGGTCGGCACCACCACGTTCGCGACCACGCCGCCTTTCAGGCAGCCCATCCGGTCGGCCAGCACCACGCGGGGGACCCCGCCCAGAACCTCGAAGCACTCGGCCAGCATCGCGAACGTGGTCGCGGCGGTCTCGTTGGTGGCGAACCGGACGAACCGGACCCTGGACCAGCCCAGCACGGCACAGAACACGTGCAGCCCGTCCTGAACACCCCAGTCGATCAACAGGTGCTCACCCGGGGACCACACCCCGGGTCGGCGCCGGTGACCCTGCTCACGCCGGTACGCCGCCTTCGCGTCGGCGACCAGCCGGCGGAAGTTCCTCGCCGACCCGGTGAACCCCGCCGTGCGGGCCGCGGGCAGCAGCCGCTTCGCGCTGATCCGGCCCTGGGTGGCCTTCACCCGCTCGACCACCAGCTCGCTGACCTGGTCATAGTTCCGGGCCCGGACAGCCCGCGCCGGCCTGCCTTCCCCGGCCTCATGGGCGGCGATCACTCGCCGCACGGTCTTGTGAGTCGTGCCGCACAACGCGGCCGCTCCTCGATAGCTGCCTACCTCCCGATAGGCCGAAATGATGTCCATTCGCTCTCTCGCGTTCTTCAATGGAGACCCCTGCGTGGTGGATGTGACTGGTTGGCACCGTCACCGTCACCACGCAGGCCCCCGACGGGCCAACGACACGACGAACGAAGAGCGGGGACTTCTAGTTGGCCATCACCGGGGACTCACACATGGCCACCAGTGGGGACTTTTTCATGGCCACGGACACCGGTCGACGTCGTCCTCCACGGCTCCACACAGACCAAGTGCGTGGAAGCGTGCTGGAACGCCTCGCCGGACTCAACTTGGGAGTGCGTTTGTTCGTGCGCGGGCCGCTTCCATGGAACGCGCTCAGGCCCTCCGAAACAGGTCGGCCCAGGCCTTGCGGTCGCAACCGACTACACAACGCACAGCTTCACGCTCTTCCCCTAGCCGCGGGTTCAGCCGACGCAGCCGACAAGCGACCTTGCACCCGTAACGTCCACCCGCTGACAGAGTGGACGGCGGCCGAGTCTGCGGCCGCCGAAGCGCCGCGCGAACCATCGCCCTCCTTGACGTCCACACTCGACAGTCAGCCTTGTATCTCGTTCATCTCCTGATTCCCCTCGAAGCGTTCGAACGCGAACGGATTTCATCCCGCCGAGGGTCGAGCGCCGGTGGCTGGACGACGGGGACGGTCTCGTACGGCGACAACTCAGCCCTAGACAGTGCCAACTCACTGTCGCGCGTGGCGGCCGTTCCCTGGAACCGTTGCTGCCGCCGAAGAGTCTCTTTGGTGACGGTCACGTAGGGTGCGGTATACGGGCCGGGTTCGAAGCCGTAGGCCTGTTCCAGGCGGCCGAACCGGGCGAGCAGGTCCTGGCGGTGCCCGGCTTGGCAGATGTCGTTCAGGGTGGCCGGTTGGGTGTTGAGGGCGATCGCGACTTCGGTGATGCTCAGCCCGGCCTTGCTGAGCCGGTCGATCTGGCGCAGTGTCTCGGTTGTCGCCTGTACACGCGCCCAGCTCGTCGTCAGGGTGTCGTCTTCGGTCGGCTTGGCGGCTTGGGCGCGGAGGGTTGCGAGTCCTTGTTCGCAGGTGCGTCGGGCGGTGCTGGCGGATCTTCCCGTTTCGTTGGCGATCTCGTGGTAGCTGCGGGGACGTCCGTCGGTCAGTCCGTAGCGCAGGGTGAGCGCTTCTCGCTGCGCGTCCGGGAGGCGGGTCAGGTCGTTGATCTGATCGTCGGCAGGGTTGTGCGCTGGTTCGACCGCGAGGGCGCGCTCTTGTGTCTCTGGCGCCATCCCATCGATAGACAGCGGCGCTTGGTGCCGCAGGAGGGAGGCGATGGTGCTTCGATGAGGCCGAGTTCTTGCGCCACTGCGTGGAGTTGGGCGGGTTGGCGTGTTTCGGATTCGAGGCGGGCCGTGATCGCTCCGGCGCGTCGGATCAGGATGGCGCGGTGAGCTGGGACACCCAGCGTGCCGCCGCGGCTGGCCACGTACTCGATGACCCTTCTGCGGATCGTCGGCACCGCGATCGTGGAGAACCGGCCGCGACGCCAGTCGTAGCTCCGCAGCACTCCGGCCATCGCGGCGACGCCCTCCTGAAACACCTCCTGTCGCGACAGGACGGGATCACGGCCAGCGATCCCGTTCATGACGAACGCCACCAGCCGGAGATTGGAGAGCAGGAATCGCTCACGCGCCTGCTCGCCTTCGGCTGCGATCCGTTCGAGTTCGGCTCGGGTCGCGTCCACTCGCAGGCGGTGCCCGGCGAGCACGGCCGCTGCGGCCACGCCGGCCTCGATCGTTCGTGCCAGCGAGGCTTCCTCCTCGGCGGTCAGCAGCGGCAGCGCGCCCGGCAGTCCAGCCATGACTCACCGCCTCTGGGTGGATCGGTCGGTTTGCCTCTCCGCGTCGACCGCGGCTCGTTGCTCAGTGCGTTCGAGCGGGGTCTTGCTCACTGGTGTGGAGGCGGGCCGGCACGATCCTGGCGTCGATGCCGGCCCATTTCGCGCTTCGGAGTGCGTCTGCGGCCGCGACTCGGTGGATGGTGGCTGGGATGCCTCGCATGTGGGGCCAGGCGTTCCAGAACGCGGCGTCTGTGGCGTAGGTGGGCAGGTCGCCGGGGAGGGTGTCTTCCAGGAGGCCGGCGATGGTGTCGCGAGCGAGTTCGAGTTGGTCGAGCTTGGCACCGACCAGGGTCGGGATGTCTCGGGTGGCTGTCTCGCAGTCCACCACGGCGCCGACCTCCCACTGGAGAAGCCCAGCGAGGGTGGCCTGATCCAGACCGAGGGCTTCGCGTCGTGCCGTGAGTTCCAGGGCGTCCATCGCCGGCTCCTTCGGGTCGCTGTCCTGACACCGGTCATTCTCGGGGTGGTGCAACCGATTCCGACGCCCATCCTTCGTGGTCTGTGGACAACCCCGGCTCCACAAGGACAACGCACCGCCCTGCCGGTCCGAGGATCCTGGCGCGCAACCAGGGTGGAGAGCGCGCCGGGACCGGACCGGACACGGAACGTGTCTGCCGCTTGGTGGGTCATCCGAACTCCACTCCAGCTCGCAGGAACCCCGGCCCGTCCGGATCTTGGCGCGGGGCGATCGTCAGCTGGCTTGTTCCTTGGGTTCGAGCCAGCGGTGGGTGCGCAGGATGCGGTCGGCGCGTTCGGGGAGTTCGATGGGTGGTTCGCCACTGCCGTCGGTCCAGTCGATGACGGATCGGGCGAGTGCTTCGGCTTCGTCGTTGCGACCTTGTTGGGCGGCGACGGCGGCGAGGTCGAGGGCGGGGGTGTGTTCGTCGGGGGCGGCGAGCATGGCGAGTTCGGCGGCGGCTCGGGCTTGGCGGGTGTCGTCGGCTTCGAGGGCGATGCTGGTGACGAGGTGTGCGACGTCGACGATGGCGCATTGGAGGTAGCGGTCGGGTCGGGTGTCGGTGAGCCAGGGCCGGCTCTTGCGCCGCTGGTCTTCATACGGTGCGCCGACGACGAGGCGGAGCGCGGCGAGGAGGTCGGGGAGGCCGTCCGCGCCACGGGCTTCACCGCGCATCCGGAGGCGGCGGAACAGGTCGGCGTCTTCGAGGAGGTCCTCGACGAGGTAGGTGCCGACGCCGCGGCGGGCGGCTTCGGTGTTGTGGGCGGCGTCGGGCAGGTAGTGGTCGCCGGTGCGGGGATTGGTGCCGAGCCATTCGCGCACAACGTACATGTCCTTGTGGACCCGTCGGGTCGACAGGCCCATCGCGGTGGCGACCTGGTCTGCGGTGGCGCCGCGGGTGGCGGCGAGGTAGGCGACCATGTTGGTGTAGTACGGGGTCCGTTTGGCGACCACGGCCGGGTCGCCGCCGGGACCGACGCGCAGCCGCATCGGCCCGAGAACGCTGAGCCGCGGCCGGTCGCAGCTGCTGGCCGCCCACGCGGCCAGGTCGTTGTCGAGGGTCGGGTCGGCGGCTTCGGCGGCGCGCCGGACCTCGGCTGGGACGAGGGGTGCGATGACGGCGAGGTCGTCGGCGGTGTTGGCGGTGGTGGCCACCCAGTGCTCGTCTTCTCCGGGCATAAGGCTGGTGGCGTCGCTGTCGGGCTCGGCGTCCCGGGGCAGGGTGAGTTCGGGGCGGAGTTGGCCGGCTTCGTCGCACATTTCTTCCCATGCCTGGCTGGGGGTTTCGGGGAGGGGTGTGGGGATGTCGTTGAGGGTGTCGCCGGCGGCGAGGACGGCGGCGCAGCCGATGGCTTCGGGCGGGGTGAGTCCGTTGGCGATCAGGTCGAGACCGAGGCTGGGGACCTGGACGCGGCCGTCGGCGTCGACCTGGATCTGGGTTCCGGAAGGGGTCTGGCTGGGGCCGACGATGAGTACGGAGGTTGCGGTTCGTCCGGGTTGGGTGGCGATCAGGTCGGTGAGTACGGGTAGGTCGGCGGCGTCGGGGGTGGCGATGAGGATGCGGCTGTCCCACAGCCGGTCGTCGGCTTGGGCGACGCGGGCGGCCTCGAGGTGGTCGAGGTTCGCCGCAGCGAGCCGGTCGTGGACCTTCACCGCGGCGGCGACCGTGTCGGCAACGCCACCGGCTTGATCGTGGTGGTGGATGCGGGCGGGGTTGAGGGTGGCGAGTTCGGCGCAGATGCCGATGCAGTCGATGCGCAGGTCGCGGGCCCAGGGGACGACGGCGAGTTCGCTGGCGAGGTAGCGCGCCAGGTCGGTGGTGTAGTCGGGGTCGCCGGTGATCGTGATGACGCCGAGGGCTTCGAGGTTGAGCAGGTGCCAGGTGTCGTGGTCGTCCATGCCGATGGTGGCCAGCTGAGGCCAGGGCGGCGAGCTGTCGGGATCCAGGGGCCCGGCCTGGTCGAGGTTGTGGCGAGCAACCCGCCATTCGGTGTTGTCGGTGGTGGGTTGCCACGGGCCGGGCAGGGCTACCGGCCGGGCGAACCGGGCGGTGAGCGTGTCGGGGCTGACTCTCAGCGAGCTGAGGGTGGGGATCGGCTGGTCGCCGGTGTGGAGGGCGGTGGCGAGGCGGCGCAGTCCTTCGTCGATGGCGACGATGATCTCGGAGGTGGGTGCGCCGGCATGTTCGAGGGTCTTCTCGATCGGGGCGAACCCGGCCGGGGGGACGGCGATCGTGCGGCCGGGCCGGCGGGCCCGGAACTGCGCCCGGCGACGGCGCTGCAGCATCAACAGCAGGGCGCCGGCCAGCAAAGAGCCGGCCCCGACCAAGCCCGCCACCTGCCACGGCGGCGCCACCCACTCATCGTCCGCGTCGGCCTCGATCGGTGACGGATCGACCCGATCCGACCCTGCCGCGGTGGTCGTCGCCTGGGTCGTGGGTGGTGGCGTGGCGGTCGTCGGCGGGAGCGATGCCGTCGCAGGCGGCTTGGCCGGAGTGTCGTCGTCGCGGTTGTCGGGGTCGGGCTTGCTGGCGGGCTGGTCGTCGGTGCGGCTGGTGGGGATGGTGAGTTTCCAGCCGGGGATGATCAGGTCGGGGTCGGTGAGCTTACGGCCGTCGGGCTGGACGGTGGTCTTGGAGGCTTTGTAGATGCGTGGGTAGGCGTGCCCGTCGCCCAATTCGTCGAGCGCGATCTCCGAGAGGGTGTCGCCGCGTTTGACGGTGTAGGTCTTGGCCGCTTTCGGCGCCTTGGCGGGTGCCTGGAGTGGCGCGGTGGCCACCAGCGGCGCCGCCGCGGCGGGGCCAGCGGGGCTGGCTGCCGCGGCGGGGTGGGTGGTGGTGTTGAGGGTGCTGGTGGCGATGAAGCTGGCCAGGATGGCGGAGACGAGGCCGCGGGCCAGGAGTTGGGGCCAGGCCAGGCCGCGGAGTTGGGGGACAGGGAGGTGTCGGGCTCGGCTGGTGATCTCCACAGCGATGGTGGTGGTGAGGATGGCCCAGGAGATCCAGCCGACGATCTTGACGATGGTGACCAGCAGGGTGCCGTCATCGGGGGCCAGCAGTGCCCGCCAGATCCCGTCCCAGGTCCAGCCCATCCGGGGTGCGGCCACGTTGTGGGTGGCGATGAGCAGCAGCGGGAGTCCGAAGATGATGCCGGCCAGGCCGGTCGCGGCAAACAGGCCGGTGAGTCGTCGTCTCATCTCATCTTTCCGTTCCGTTTTCGACGCGCAGTACCCGGACCGAGCTGGTGCCGGTGACCTGGACCGGGCCGATGCCCATCCCGGACAGGAACAGCGGCCGGTAGCTGGCCTGGGCGGTGACGACCAGCAGGGTGCCGTCCTGGACGGTGGCGGTGCCGGTCATGCCGATCGCTTCGAGGTAGTCGACGGCGGCTGCTCGGGCTTGCCGGGTGCGGACTTCGAGGCGTCCTTGTTGCAGCAGGGCGCCGGTGGACAGTTGCTGTCCGGCCTGCCGGGCAGCTTGGGCGGCGGCGTCGCCGGCTTGTTGTTTGGCGTGGACGAGGCCGGACAGGTCGACGGCGATACCCAGCACGAGGACCATGGTGGTGGCGATGACGGCCGTCCACACGGACACGACCGCGCCACGCTCATCCCTCAGCCGGGCAGCGTGGGTGGTCATCGTCGCTCCCTGAACTTGTCCAGCGGGGAGGTCATCGATGCCTCGATGGGCATGCTGGGTGGGATGCCGGGCAGGGCGGCGAGGTCGGCGGTGTCGAGGTCGCAACTGACCCGGACGGTGATGGTGGCTTCGGTGCCGACCGGGCGGCGGAACCCGGTGGTGTCGACATCGACCTGGACACGGTGGCAGGCCAGGCCCTGGTTGGTGAGGCTGGTGGTGGCCCATTCGCGGGCTTGGGTGCGGGCCGCGGTGGCGGTGCGGGCGATCGAGGCGGCGCGGGCGGCATCCGCGGCGGCGGTCTGGACGGCCTGGTTGGCCAACGCGATCCGGCCACCGAACACGATCAGCAGGATGAACCCCGCCAGAATCGGGGCGCACACGAGCAGCTCGACGGCCAGCACCGAGCCCCGCTCATCCCGCCAACGCTCGATCATGTTGGCCTCTCGATCGGCGCTTCGGCTTGCTGGACGACCGTGGTTTGCCAGCCCGGGAAGACCGACAGGACCTGGCCGCTGACGGTCGTGCGGGCCCTGGTGGCGGTTCGCTGGCAGGTGATCTGGACTTGGGTGAGGGCGTCGCCGATGCTGGCCTGGAGATTGGCGGCGGCCTGCTCGCAGTCGGTGACGGTGCCGTGTTCGGCCGCGGCGGCCGCGGCGCCGGTCTGGGCGATGCTGATCGCAGCGGTCCGGCCGTAGTAGTACATGGCGGCCTGCATCGCGGCCATGAACAGTCCCATCAGCAGCGGCAGCACGACCACCAGCTGCACCGACCCCACCGCACCCCGCTCCCCCCGCCCACCGGCGCGGGCAGGCAGGTGACGGTAGGGGTTGGGTGGGCGGGTCATGGTGGTTCAGCGCAAGGCGCCGAGCTTGCTCTGGATGTAGTCCATGACGGCCGGGCCGACCAGGGCCAGGACGGCGAGCACGATGATGATCAGGCCGAGGAGTTCGGCGGTGCCGAGCGCGCCCCTCTCGTCGCGCACCCGGGTGCGGGTGTCGGTGAACAGGGTGAGCAGCCACGTGGTGGCTGTGGTGTACCAGTTCGTCAGCATGGCGGTTTCCTTTCGAAGGGGTTAGGCGGCGAGGATGCGGAAGACGGCGGCCATGATCACGACGCCGATGAAGGCGGCGGCCATGACCAGGGTGGGCAGCATGAGGCGGTCGCTGCGGGCGTTGACCTCGGCACGGTCGGCGGTGGTGATCGCGGTGCGGAGCGCGGAGGATCGGGCTTTGAGGGTGGCGAACACCTGGGCGCCTTCCTCCCCGGCCAGCCGGAGGGTGTCGGCCAGGTCGTCCAGGTCGGGCAGGCCTTGTTGGGTGGCGAGTTCGGCCAGAGCGTCCCAGGGTGGGACGCCGGAGTAGCGGGAGCGGACCACCGAGGCCCCGATCCGTTCGAATGGCCACGACCGGCCCAGCCCGGCGCCGGTTTCCATCGCCTGCCGGGTGCCGATCCCCCCGGCGGCCCGGCCGAGGGCGATCAGGTCGATGTAGGCGCTCAGAGCGCGGCGGAACTCGACCCTGGCCCGGGCCGCGGCCTTCGCGATCCGCCGGTCAGGCAGCAGCCACGCCACCACAGCCATCACCACGGTCGCCAACGCCGGTACCGCCAGCGGCAGGCCCATCATCAGCGAGTACAGCCCGCCGACCACCGGCACCCCGACCAGAGTGACCAGCACCGCGGCCACCTTCTCCCCGTAGTAGGCGCGCAGCGGCATCCCGAGCAGCTGCAGGTCGGTGTCCGGGACGGCCCGCCACCACGAGGCGGGCACATGCCGGATCGCCCACATCCCGATCCGGTCCTTCCACCCGATCGGGGCCGGGCTGGTCCCGGTCGGGGCGGCGGGGTTGCCGGGGGCGAGCCGGGCCAACACCTGCACCAGGTCGGGCTGCGCCGGCCGCAGCGCCGATACTAGTAGCGCGATCCCGCCGCCGACCAGGGCCCCGGCCAGGATCCACAGCTGCAGCGCCCCGGTCATCGCGGCACCTCCCTCGCGGGCAAGAACCGCGCTGGCGGGTCGTCGGCCACCATCCGGCGTAGCCACACCAAGCCAGTAACGAACAGGCCGATCAGGGCGGCGAGGACGAGTTGTCCGGCCGGGGTGGTGTAGGGCGTCCAGAAGTCGCCGGACAGGGCGAACACGGCGGTGCCGCCGACGGCCAGGATGGTGATCAGCCGGGCCGAGCCGCGGGCCTTGTCCCGGTCGGCTTCGATCTCGCGGCGCGACCGCACCTCCTCAGCGACCGACTCGGCCAGCCCGGTCAGCACCCGCGACAATCCCTCCCCGCGATGGCGGGAGCCGATGATCAGGGCGGAGACGACCAGGTCGCCGGTGGCGTCGTCGAGTTCGTCGGCGAACTCCAACAAGGCTGCCTCGGTCGGCCACCGCGAGCGCAGCCGCGCCACCAGGTTCGTCACCTGCGGGCGGACCGCGTCCGGGGTGGAGCGGACGCTGGCGGTGAGGGCCTGTTCCAGGCTCTGCCCGGCGGTGATCACCGAGGCCAGGTTCCGGGTCCACTCACTGATCGCGTCCAGCCGGGCGATCCGCCGCCCCCCATCAGAGGTCACCAGCAACACCGGTAGGCCGAGCACCGCCAACGGCAACAACACCGCCACCACCACAGGCAGCCCGAACACCAACGCCACCAGGCCGGCCACCGCGGCGGCCAGCAGCGACCAGCGCTGCCAGAGCGGCATCCCGGCCGCCCACACCAACCAACCCGGACGCGGACGCGGCTGGCGGACCCGGACCGGTCTGCGTTGCATCCCATAGATGCCCAGCAGCAGCCCGGCGGTGATCATCGCCCCGGACAGCATCGCCAACACCGCGCCGGTCATCGCAGCCCGCCGGTGTGGTGTTCGGCGGCTTCGCGTTCGAAGCCGACCTCGTCCAGCCCGGCGGCGACCAGGTCGTCCCAGATGCTGTCGGGGCGGGTGTCGGCCACCCCGGGTTGGCCGGGCAGGCGGCGGAACACGGTGGTGAACGAGATCCCTCGCGGCCACTCCCCCGGAGTGACTTCGACGATCTCGGACACGTAGCGGCGCTTCTGCGCGACCTGGCCGAAGTCATCGATCGGGGTCACCTCCGAATGCATCTGCACCACCAGATCCAAAGTGGCGGCCAGCTTCGCCGAGACCAGGTCGTGGCTGACGTGCGGTCCTGCTTCCATCGCGCAGGTGATCAGCTTGTGCACCGCCAGACGGGCGTTCGCGGCGTGAGTGGTGGAAATCGAGCCGGTGCCCGATTCCATCACCTTGATCATGTCCATCGCCTCCGCCCCCAGCACCTCGCCGACGATCTGCCGATCGGCCCGGAACCGGAAACTGGAGGTCACCTGCGAACCCGTCGTCCGCCGGCCGGCCAGGCTGCCGTCCTCGGCGCGCTCGCCGGACCCGGCGCGCATCTCCCAGTCGAACACCACCGCGTGCTGGCCCTCGATCTCGGGCAGGAACAACTCCCGCTCGGACTCGAACGTGCCCACGATCTCCATCCGCGGGATCTCGGCACACAACGCCCGCACCAGGGTGGTCTTCCCCGCACCCTGCGCGCCCGACACGACGATCGACTTGCGGGCCCGCACCGCCGCCCGCAGGAAGTCGGCCATCACCTCCGACAGCGACCCCCACTCGACAAGATCGGCCAGGGTGACCCGACGGATCCGGTGCCGGCGGATCACCAGCGACACCCGGCCCGTCTCCAGGGAGGCGGCCAGGCGGGAGCCGTCGGCCAGGGTGAGGTTCAGCGAGGGGTGGGCCGGGGTGAACGAGCGCGGGTTGTCGGCGCGGGAGGCGACGAAAGCGATGAACCCGACCAGGTCGGCGTCGCTGTCGGCCACCGGTGGGAGTTGCCGCATCGACCCGTCGGCGTACTCCACCACCACCCGGTCGCAGCCATAGACGAGGATGTTCTCGATCGCCGGGTCGTCGACCAGCGGCTGGAGCCGGCCCAGCCGGAACACGCTGTCGAAGATCGCCTGCGCCAACGCCTCCTGCGCCTCCGGCGACCGCAGCTCACCCGTGCGGGCCACCGAACTGGCGGTGTCCTCCTCCAGCAACTGCCGAATCACCGACCAGCCCGCTGCCTCCTCCTCGGCCCGATCAGATGCGCCACCGCCCACCCGGCCGGGCAGGCGCTTGGCCACATCACCGCGGAACCGGGCCACCTCCGCCCAATCCACCCCGTCCACCGAGGGTGAGGCAGACCCGAACGCAGACGCAGGCAGTGCGGGCCGGATCGGCACCACCCGCGACACCAGCGGCGGCGCGGCCGGCACCCGGCCGGCGGGCTCAGGCTCGCCCGGCAGGCGGAAGCCGCCGCGCACCCTGCCAGCGCGACGTCCGCCCGTCGGCCTTTCGCTGCCGAACATCGGCAGGTCCATCAACTCGTGCTTCTCAGGCTCGCTCATCACCGGTTCTCCTCAACCTTGCGGGGCGGCGCGACCCACCGCGCCCGTTCCTGCTCCGAGCGGTCCACCAGCGCCCGTAGCGCCTCACCGGTCGCGCGCACGCTGCGCTGGTAGGCCGAGCCGGCGAACGACGCCGCTGGGTCGCTGCCAAGCAGCCGGCGCAGCCCGCGCACCGGCGGCGGTGGGGCGCCGTGGGAGAACACCGCAGCCCGGTCCGGATCCCACTCGATCGAGCCGACCACCGCCAGGCCGAGCGCCCGCCCGACCTCGCTGGCGCTGTACGGGCGACCGGCGCCCACCAGCAGCAGTCGCACCTCACGGCCCGGCAGCGCGGCATCGCCCAAGGTGAGCGCCCACGACCGGGCCGCCGCGACCGAGGGCAGATCGGTGTGGCACATCAGCACCGT
>JAIUOS010000040.1 GCA_020161755.1 Actinomycetota bacterium | reverse complement strand
GGATGCCGGGTCTTGAGGTTCACGATGTCACGGATCAACCAGGTCGCGGCCGACACCGAGACCCCCTTCAACGCCGCGACCTCCAACGGCAGGAACTCGTCCACCAGCGCAGTGCCATCACCGCCGATCCGGACCGCCCGCTTCCCGACCACATCGATCCGGGCATCCGCGGCCCATTCGTGCTCGGCGGCGAGGTCGGCGATCGCGACCGCTTCGGCGATCTCGGCCTCGACCGGGCCTGCACAGCAGCGCGGAGCCGTTCCGCCGCACCCGCCCGCACCGTTCCGCTCATGTGTTCGATTATACGCCCGCAACTCGCTCGTGACAAGGCATTACGGCCACAATTCGAACACCTTCTCCGCACCGCGGGCCGGCCCTTCGTGACGTGATCCGCGAGACCGGACCGAAATGGGGACGGGACCGGACCGAAACGGGGACGGTTCCGAGAATCGCAACCAGCACCCCGCAAGACAACGAATCTCGGAACCGTCCCCATTTCGGTCCGGCAGGCTGTGAGCGGCATTCCTTAATAGGGTTCAAGAATCGGCAGGTTCGCGTGCGGCGCGGGTGTCCGTACACCTAGCGTGCAGGTCATGTCCGCGCGCATTCGCAAGGTCCTCGCCCGTGTCGGGATCGTCCTGCTCGCCATCGTGGTGCTGCTGGGGGTGCTGCTGTTCACCCCCGTCCTCGACCCGGACATGAGCGCGAAGCCGGCGCCGTTGTCGTCCTACGCCGAGTCGAAGGCGGCGATCGACACCGTCCTCGCCCAGGAGCGACAGCTGCCCCTGCTCGACCGCGGCGGCAGCATCGCCGACCTGACCGGGGCGAAGACGCCGGTCGCGCTGGTGATCTTCCACGGCTACACCAACACCCCGGACGGGTTCCGGCTGGTCGCGAAGGCGTACCAGGAGCAGGGCTACAACGTGTGGGTGCCGCGGATGCCGCACCACGGACTGGCCGACAAGATGACCGACGACTTCTCCAAGCTCACCGCCGAGGAGCTGCGCGCCTACGCCGACGCCGCGATCGACATCGCGTCCGGGCTGGGGGAGAAGGTCTGGGTGATGGGACTGTCCGGCGGCGGGGCGCTGGCCACCTGGGCCGCGGCCGAACGGTCCGAGGTCGCGCGGACGATCCTGATCTCGCCGCTGCTGAACCCGGGCGGCTACCCGGCCTGGGAGGTGCCGCCGATGGCGCGCGCCCTGCGGCTCTCCCCGGTGGACGTCTACAACTGGTGGGCGCCCGAGAAGGGCGCGGACAACGTGGCCGGCATGATCTACCCGCGCTACTCGCTAAAGGGCATCGCGGCCTTCCTGGGGGTGCGGCTGTGGCTCGACCGCAAGCCGGCGGGTGTGGTGAAAGGCACGGTGCTCCTGATCCGCAACGCCGGTGACGCCAGCATCGACGCCAACTTCAACGAACAGCTCGTGCGACGGATCACCCCGGCGAACCAGGTCGAGATCTACCAGATACCGGCGTCCGCACACCTGGGTCACGACTACGTGGCCCCCGACCCCGAGTTCGGGACGGACGCCCAGGTGGCGGAGGGCTACCAGCAGCTCTCCAAGGCCCTGGGGATCCCGATGCCCGACCCGCTGAAGACCCGCTGAGCGCCTACTGCATGCCCGCGTTGCGGGCCTCGGTGAGGGCGGCCAGCGAGGCCTCGTCGCCGGACGCGGACGGCCGCTCCCCGCGTCCCCACAGCCAGCGGTACACCTGCTCGGCGCTGCCGCTGACCTTCGCGACCGGAGGGGCGCCCGGGGCCGCCACCACCCCGGGCTCGTCGTAGGACTTTCCGGACTGCCCCACGCCCTGCCAGCGACCCGGCTGCACGACGTAGCCCTCGCCCAGGTCCTCGCCGAACAGCTCCACAGGACCCCCGGACGGGACGAACGTGAACCCGGGCAGGGTGCCCCACCAGGCCCACATCACCTCGACGCCGTGGGCCACTCCCGCCATCGCGAGTTCGGGGCTGCTCACCGGCGTGGTCGGCACCCCGGCGGCGAGCTCGGCGTCCAGGCGGTGCATGGTGGCCTCGTGCGCCTGCATTCGGCGGGTGGAGCCCACGGTCTGCGCGGTGTCGAGCCAAAACCAGGCCGGCTCGTCGTCACGACGCCGGCGCAGCTGGGCGAGCAGCTCCGCGGTCTGCTCACGGAAGATCGCCGCCGTGGCCTCCGCGTTGTCGGGACGCGCCGGTTTGGCCGCGTCGACCGCGTCCGACTCCTCCTCGGTGACCGCGCCGCTGCCCAGGATGCCCGCCCAGAAGGCGTGCACCTCGGTCAGGTGCCACAGCAGGTCGGACGCGTTCCAGTCGGGGCAGGTGGGCACGCGGGCACCGGGGTCGGCGGCCAGCACCGTGGCCAGGAAACGGTCGGACTCGTCCTCGATCACCGTCAGGTAGTTCGGCATGGGGGGAGTCAACCACGCCCCACTGACACCGGTCGATGCCGGGGATTGCTCACCAGCTGGTGTGCAGCGGACGTCCCTCGTTGTAGCCCGACGCCGACTGCACGCCCACGATCGCCTGCGCCGCGAACTCCTTCAGGGTGCGCGCGCCGGCGTAGGTGCACGAACTGCGCACCCCGGAGACGATGAAGTCGAGCAGGTCCTCCACGCCCGGACGGGCCGGGTCGAGGTACATCCGCGAACTCGAGATGCCTTCCTCGAACAGGGCCGCGCGCGCCCGGTCGAACGCCGACTGGCTCCGGGTGCGTGCACGGACGGCCCGCGCCGAGGCCATGCCGAACGACTCCTTGTAGGGCCGCCCGTCGGAGGCGTACAGCAGTTCACCCGGGGACTCGTTGGTGCCCGCGAACCAGGAGCCGATCATCACCGCGCCCGCCCCGGCCGCGAGCGCGAGGGCCACGTCCCGGGGATGCCGGACGCCGCCGTCCGCCCACACCGAGCGGCCCGCGTCCCTGGCCTCCTGCGCGCACTCCAGCACCGCGGAGAACTGCGGACGCCCGACGCCGGTCTGCATCCGGGTGGTGCACATCGCGCCGGGGCCCACGCCGACCTTCACCACGTCGGCGCCGGCTTCGATCAGGTCGGCGGTGCCGTCGGCGGTGACCACGTTGCCGGCCACGATCGGCACGGTCCGCCCCGAGGCCTCGACCACCGCGCGGCAACGCTGGACGGCGCTGATCATGCGCTCCTGGTGGCCGTGGGCGGTGTCCATGACCAGCACGTCCGCTCCGGCGTCGAGCATGGCCTCGGCGCGGTGCTCCACGTCGCCGGAGATGCCCACCGCGGCGCCGATGCGCAACCGGCCGGCCGCGTCCAGCGCAGGGCTGTACAGGGCCGCGCGCAGGGCGCCCTTGACCGTGAGCAGGCCGACCAGGCGGCCGTCCCGGACGGCGAGGGCGGCCTTGTGGCGCCGCGCGGTCAGTTCGTCGAACACCTCGGTCGGGGTCGCGTCGGGGGAGACCACGGTGAGGTCGGTGAGCATGGCCTCGTGCACCTGCGCGAAGCGGTCCATGCCCTCCATCTCGGCCTCGGACACGGTGCCGACCGGGGCGCCCGCGGCGTCCACCACGACCACCATCCCGTGCGCGCGCTTGGGCAGCAGCATCAGGGCCTCGCCGACGGTGGCGTGCGGGCCGATGGTGAGCGCGGTGTCGAAGACGGTGTGCGCGGTCTTCACCCGGGCGATCGCGTTGCCGACGATGTCGACGGGCAGGTCCTGCGGGATGATCGCGACGCCGCCGCGGCGTGCCACAGTCTCGGCCATCCGGCGTCCGGCGACCGCGGTCATGTTGGCGACCACCAGGGGCAGGGGCAGGCCCAGCCCGTCGGTGCTGGTCAGGTCGACGTCGAGGCGGGACGTCACCGACGAGCGGCGCGGCGCCATGAAGACGTCGTCGTAGGTGAGATCGTACTCGGGCTTGCCGGTGAGGAAACGCACGGCAGAAGGTTACCCGGGCGGGATCACCCGTGGACGAGGACGAGCCCGGGCTCCCCGTTCGGCGCCTCCGGGCCACGGCCCAGCGGACGGTAGCCCATGCGGCGGTACAGCCGCCGGGCCGGGGAGTCGACGTCGGAGACCACCAGCCAGTGCACTCCCGCACCGGAGGCCACCATCAGCTGCTTGAGCAGCTCGAAGCCCAGCCCGCGACGCACGAACGACGGGTGCACGGCCAGCAGCTGCACGGCGAACGAGTCCTCCAGCCCGGCCGCCTCGTCACCGAGCTCCTCGGCGAGCTCGCGCGACCACTCGTCGGCCTGCTCGGCCCAGCGCCACGGGTGGCCGTAGCCGAACCCGATCAGCTCACCCACCTCGCGGGCCGTCACCGTCACCAGGTCCGTGCGGTCCAGCGCCAGGTCGTAAAGAGTGGCGTACACCTCGGCCACGTCCGCCGGTTCGGTCAACGGCGGACGCGCGGACGCCAGCGCGTACAGCTGCTCGACCGCCTCCGACGTGGGCATCGCCGCACCGGCTCTCGCCACCTCGACCAGGGGGCTCAGTGCGCGTCCCCCGAGTCGCTGCCCTCGAGGACGCGCTCGTCGCCCTCGCCGCCCTCGATCGCGCCGTGGTGCTCGGCCTCCGCCACCTCGGCGGCGGTCGGCTTGGGCACCTGCCCGTCCGCATACCAGCGGGAGAGCGTCTGCCGCACCCGGCCGACCTTGACGCCGTTCGGCACCAGGGCCTTTGGCTGCGGGTGCCGGGTGAGGGTGTAGGCCTCTTCCTGGGAGAGCGGCACGTGCGCCTCGCTGAACCCGCCCTCGGGATTGCGGACGATGATGTTCGACTCCGACCCGTGCAGCACCCGCTCCTTGTCCGCACGCTGCAGCGACAGGCAGATCCGCTTGGTGACGATGAACGCGAGCACCGGCACCACGAACACCGCGACCCGCATGAAGTAGGTCACCGCGTTCAGCGACACGTGGAACTGGGTCGCGAGGATGTCGTTGCCGCCGGCCAGCCAGAACATCGCGTAGCAGGCCATGCCGGCCACGCCGATCCCCGTGCGCACCGGGGCGTTCCGCGGACGGTCGAGCAGGTGGTGCTCGGAGGTGTCCCCGGTGATCCACGCCTCGATGAACGGGTACAGGGCCAGACCGGTGAACAGCAGCCCCATCAGCCCGACGCCGGGCAGGAACACGTTCCACGACCAGGTGGTGTGGCCGAGGTGCCACTCCCAGTTCGGCATGATCCGGATCGCGCCCTCGACGAAGCCCATGTACCAGTCGGGCTGCGAGCCCGCGGTCACCTGGGACGGGTTGTACGGCCCGTACAGCCACACCGGGTTGATCTGGAACACCGCGCCCATCAGGACGGTGACGCCGAACACGATGAAGAAGAAGCCGCCGGCCTTCGCCACGTAGATCGGGAAGAACGGGTAGCCCTGGATGTTGCGGTTGGTGCGGCCGGGGCCGGGCCAGTGGGTGTGCTTGTGGTACACCAGCAGCGCCATGTGTGCGCTGATCAGGCCGAGCAGCAGACCCGGGATCAGCAGGATGTGCACCATGTAGAGCCGCGGGATGATCAGCGTTCCGGGGAACTCGCCGCCGAACACGAAGAACTCCGCCCAGGTGCCGATCAGCGGGATGGAGCGGATCAGGCCGTCCACGAACCGCAGGCCGGTGCCGGACAGCAGGTCATCAGGAAGGGAGTACCCGGCGAAGCCCTCGACCAGGCCCATCGAGAACAGCCCGACGCCGATGATCCAGTTGAGCTCGCGCGGCTTGCGGAACGCGCCGGTGAAGAACACCCGCAGCATGTGCGCGGTCATCGCCGCCACGAACAGCATGGCCGCCCAGTGGTGGATCTGGCGCACCAGCAGGCCGCCGCGGATGTCGAAGCTGATGTTCAACGTGGACGCGAACGCCTCCGACATGCGGACATCGCGCAACAGCGCGTAGCTGCCCGCGTACTCGATCTCGGCCATCGACGGCTTGAACCAGATCGTCAGGAAGACGCCGGTGAGCAGCAGGATGATGAACGAGTACAGGGCGATCTCGCCGAGCAGGAACGACCAGTGGTCGGGGAACACCTTGCGGATGTTGCCGGCCAGCTTGGCCAGGCCGATCCGGTCATCCACCCAGGTCACCGGTCCGGCCAGCTTGCTGGTCTCCCTGCTGGTCGGCGGGGTCTTCACCTCGAGCGCGGGGGAGTCGGGGTTGAGTTCTGCTGGCTTCGCCATCAGCGGTCACCCTCCTGGAAGTCCTTCAACGAGTCGCGTTCGAAGAAGCTCGGCCCCACCGGGACGGTGAAGTCGCCCCGCGCGACCAGGTAGCCCTGCGCGTCGGTCGTGATCGGCAGCTGCGGCAGCGACCGTGCGGCCGGACCGAAGACGACGACCCCGGAGTTGCCGAGGTCGAACGTCGACTGGTGGCAGGGGCACAACAGGTGGTGCGTCTGCTGCTCCCACAGGCTGATCGGGCAGCCGACGTGGGTGCAGATCTTGGAGTAGCAGAGGATCCCGTCCACCTGCCAGTCACGGCGGGACTCGGGGATCTTGATGCTGTTCGGGTCCATCCGGACCACGATGATGGACGCCTTCGCCTTGGCGATCTGGTACTCCGCGCTGTCCTCGAGGTGCTCGAGGTTCTCGGGCTGGGCGTTGACCAGCTGGCCCACCACCAGGTCGGTGGCCTTCAGCGGGACGTTGGTGACGTCGGTGACGAGGCGGACGCCTTCGGCCCAGATCGTCTTCTCGATGGTCTTGGCACGCTCCTCGGCGGTGGGCCAGGGGCCGAGGTCGGCAAGGCTGACCACCGCGGGCAGCAGCATCATGCCGAGCGCGCCGGCCATCCCGGTGCCGAGCAGCTTGCGCCGGCGGATCGCGGACGCGTCGATGCCGATCTCCAGGTCGGCCAGGACTCGCTCGCGGGCCTCGGGCGGGGAGGCGGCGCCGTGGCGTTCGCCGACGATCTCCTCATCGCTCATCAGGGAGCGCGCCCAGGCGATCGCGGCGATGCCGATCAGCAGGGTGGCGAAGCCGGCGGTGAGGCCGAGCAACGTGGTCTGCATCTTGAAGGTGCTGCCGAACAGGATCAGCTCGGCGTCGCGCGGGACGGCGAAATACACCACCAGGAACGCGATCACCAGCACGGGGACCGCGGCCAGCATGGCCACGATCTGCCGGTAGGAACGGTCGGCCGCGGCCGGATCGACGTCGGTGAACCGCGGCGGGTGCTCCTCCAGGCCGGGATCGGGCACCGGCAGGTCGAGCTCCTTGTCGCTCATGCGCGTGCCCCCCGGGAAGCGATCCAGACGGCGAACAGGACCAGCGAGCCGATGCCGGCCACCCAGGCCCAGAAGCCCTCGGCCACCGGGCCGAGGCCGCCGAGGCTCAGGCCGGCGGCCGGGACCGCGTTGACCTGCTCGATGTAGGCGATGACCTGCTTGGCGTTCTCGTCCGGCAGCGCGCCTTCGGCGAAGATCGGCATCTGGCCGGGGCCCGTGCGCAGGGCCTCGAGGATCTGCTTGGGCGTGGCGTTCTGGAGGCTCGGGGCCACCGCACCGTTGGGCAGTGCGCCGCCCGCGCCCTTGAAGTTGTGGCATGCCGAGCAGTTCGTCCGGAACAGCTCACCGCCGCGGGAGACGTCCTCGGGCGACATCCCGGCCGGGTTGTACTGGTCCTCGGTGGGGATCGCCGGGCCCTGGCCCAGGCTCGCCACGTAGGCGGCGAGCGCAGCGATCTCGTCCTCGGTGAAGGTGTTCTCCTTGGCCGGGGCCTGCACGAGCGGGTTGGCCATCGGCATGCGCCCGGTGCTCACCTGGAAGTCGACCGCCGCCGCACCGACGTTCGTCAGTGCCGGGGCGCCCTGCTGGGCGAGACCCTCACCGCCGAGGCCGTGGCAGGAGGCGCAGTTCTGCGAGAACAGGGCCTTGCCCTGGGCGATCAGCTGCGCGTCGGCGGCGCCGTCGGCGACCGACTCCGTCGCGGGCGAGACCGCCGCGTACGTGGCGCCGACCAGGAACAGGCTGAGCAGCAGCAGCACCGGGCGCGCGGCACGATGGCGACGCAACGACGTCCGGTCCTTCGACGAGCGACCTCCGCGGGCCAGGAATCTCATCAGGGGTTCCTCCTCAGGAGCTCAGCGCAGCAGGTACAGCACGCCGAAGAGCACGACCCAGATCGCGTCGACGAAATGCCAGTAGTACGAGGTAACAATGGCGTGGACGGCCTGCTCATGGGTGAAGCGGCGGGACAGATAGGTCCGACCCAACATAAGCAAAAATGCCACCAAGCCGCCCACCACGTGCAATCCATGGAAGCCCGTGGCGAGGAAGAAGGCGGACGTATAGGCGTTCGTGGAGATCACGAAACCCTCACCGACGAGGTTCGCGTACTCGTAGGCCTGGCCGCCGATGAAGATGGCGCCCATCAGGAAAGTCAGCGTGTACCACTCCCGCAGGCCCCAGCCGCCGACCTTGAGCAGCGAGCCGCTGCGACCCACCTGGCCCCGTTCCGCGGCGTGCACGCCGAGCTGGCAGGTCACCGAGGACAGCAGCAGGATCGTGGTGTTGATCGTGGCGAACCACGGGAAACTGATACCGAACCAGTCGTTCAGAAGGTGGTTCGATCCCCATTCCCACATGCTGGTCGTGCCCGCGGCGGCCGCCGCAGCCCCGGTGGTCTCGCGCAACGAGAAGTACGCGGCGAACAGCGCGGCGAAGAACATCAGTTCGCTGGCGAGCCAGATGATCACGCCCACCGAGAGCGCGTCCGGGCGTCCGCGGACCCCCTGCAACCGGCTGGACGCGACCGGGTGCAACGCGCCGTGCGGGACGCCGGTCGATGCACTCAGCGGTGTGGTGTGGGCCATTGCGCCATTATGTCCAATGACCGCCCGGATGGGCACCTCTCGACACCGATAATTGGGCCCATGGGAATCACCGGGATCGTGCCGCTGCATGCCGATCCGACCAACCAGCCGCCGCCACTCACCTGGCTGCGGCTGTTGACCGAGTGGAAATGGGACTGGCTGTTCGCGATCCCGGCCGCCCTGGGACTGGGGCTCTACCTGTGGGGGGTGTGGAGACTGCGTGCCCGGGGCGACCGCTGGCCCGCCGTCCGGACCTGGTCGTGGTGCGTGGGCGGCATCGGCACCGCGACCATCGCCGGCATGAGCGCGCTGGGCGCCTATGACACGGTGCTGTTCAGCGTCCACATGGTGCAGCACATGATGCTGACGATGATCACCCCGGTGTTCCTGGCGATCGGGGCCCCGGTGACGCTGCTGTTGCGCAACCTGGGCGGCACCGGACGCCGGCGGGTGATGCGGGTGCTGCACTCGTGGCCGATGCGGGTGCTGTTCAACCCGGTGCTGGCCACGGCGTTGCTGATCACCACCCCCTTCGCGCTGTACCTGACCTCGATCTACCCGTTCACCCTGCGGGTCGGCTGGGCGCACGACCTGCTGCACATCTACATGGTCACGGTCGGCTGCCTGTTCTTCTTCCCGCTGCTCGGCAACGACCCGATGCCCAACCGGCTGCCGTACCCGATGCGGATGCTGCTGCTGTTCATCACCATGCCGGCCCAGGCCTGGCTCGGCACCACGATCATGGGCTCCCCCCGGCTGATCGCCGAGGAGTGGTACGTCTCGTTCGGACGGGCGTGGCCGCCGAGCCCGATCGACGACCAGTACTACGCCGGAGCGATCATGTGGTCGACCGGCGACCTCACCATGGGCGTGATCATGGCGGTCTTCCTCGCCCAGTGGTACGCCGACAGCCGCCGTGAGGCCGCCAGGGAGGACCGCCGGCTCGACCGGGAGGAACGGCTCGCTGCCCAGCGGGCGGCAGCCGGTGGCGGGGCGCCGACCGGTTACGATGACGCCACAGGCGACCGCGGGGCAGCGACGCCGGAGAAGGAAGATCGATGACCGAACAGACGACCGCTCGGGTGCTGCTGTACTCCGATGACCGGACCACCCGCGAGCAGGTGCGCCTGACCCTCGGCCGCAGGCTCGCGGCCGACCTGCCCGAGCTCGAGGTGTTCGAGGTGGCCACCCAGCCCGTCGTGCTCCAGGCCATGGACGCCGGCGGCATCGACCTGGTGATCCTGGACGGGGAGGCCACCCCGTCCGGCGGCATCGGGCTGTGCCACCAGCTGAAGAACGAGATCACGGACTGCCCCCCGGTGCTCCTGCTGGTGGCCCGCGTCGCGGACGCATGGTTGGGCACCTGGTCGCAGGCCGACGCGATCACGTCCTACCCGGTCGACCCGATCCGGCTCCCCGCCGCCGCCGCCGAGCTGCTGCGCGCCCGGCTGGCGGAGAAGGCGACCGCGTGAGTTTCACCTGGGCCGGGCTGCTCTCCGACCTGGTGCGGGGCACGGACCTGACCCCCGACGCCGCGGCGTGGGCGATGGACCAGGTGCTCTCCGGCGAGGTGACGCCGGTGCAGATCGCCGGCTTCGCGATCGCGCTGCGCGCGAAGGGCGAGACCGTCTCCGAACTGACCGGCCTGGCCCAGGCCATGCTGACGAACGCGACCCCGATCACCGTCGACCCCGAGGCGGTGGACGTCGTCGGTTCGGGCGGCGACCGTGCCAACACCGTGAACGTCTCCACGATGGCCGCCATCGTCGCCGCCGCGTGCGGCGTCCCTGTCGTCAAGCACGGCAACCGCGCGGCCTCGAGCGCCTGCGGCACCGCGGACTGCCTCGAGGCGCTGGGCGTGGCGATCGACGTGTCACCGTCCGCCCAGGCCGGCGTGCTGGCCGAGACCGGCATCGTGTTCCTGTTCGCGCCGCTGTACCACCCGGCCCTGCGGTTCGCGTCCTCGGCGCGGCGCGAGCTCGGGGTGCCGACGGCCTTCAACTTCCTCGGCCCGCTGGCCAACCCGGCCCGCCCGAGCGCGCAGGCCGTGGGTGTGGCCGACGCCCGGATGGCCCCGCTGGTGGCCGGCGTGATCGCCGGACGCGGCAACCGCGGCCTGGTCTTCCACGGGGAGGACGGCCTCGACGAGCTCACCACCACCGCGGCCTCGTCGGTGTGGGTGATCGGGGACGGCCGGGTGGTTCCCCGCCGGCTCGACCCGGCCGAACTGGGGGTGGCACCCGCCGGCCGCGAGGACCTGGTGGGCGGCGACCCGGCCCACAACGCCGCCGTCCTGCGTGACGTGTTGGCCGGCGCCCCCGGCCCGGTGCGCGACATCGTCGCCCTGAACGCCGCAGCCGCCCAGCTCGCCTTCGCCGGGCCCGACCTCGAGGCGCCCCTGGCCGACCAGTTCGCCCGGCCGCTCGCGACGGCCTACGAGGCCATCGACTCCGGGGCGGCCACCCGCGTGCTCGACACCTGGGTGCGGGTCAGCCAAGCCGCAGCACGCGGCTGACCACCAACGCCAACGGCGGCCCCAACAGCATCGCGGGGCCATAGGCGAACTCGCCGTCCCGTCCGCGCCGCGCCCACGCCACGCCACCCCAGACGGCGCCGACCACGCTGCCGAGCAGGAACGCCCAGACCGTGAGGGTCGCGCTGCGGGTGCCGGTGACCACGCCGATCAGGCCGGCCAGCCGCACGTCGCCGAAACCGAAACGGTCGCCGCTCAGCCGCCAGATCACCCAGAAGAAGCCGGTGGCCACGACGCCGGTGATGCCCGCCCAGAGCAGCACCTGCCAGCTCGCCCGCAACGAGGCGGCCACACCTGCGCCCACGACGGCGAGCGCGAGGGCGAGGTAGTTCAGCCGTAGCGGCAGGTAGGACGTGCGCCGGTCGACGACTCCCAGCAGGGTGCCGATGGTGGCCAGCGGGGCCCAGACCGCCCAGTCTCGCGGGTCGGTCAGCAGGAACATCGTCGCCCCGGCCACGGCCGAGACGCCGAACACCTCCCAGCGAAAGCGGTGGGTGACGAGCTCGACGAACGGCGGCAGCTCGGCACCGTCGAGGTCGGTCGCGTCGTCGGGCAGCGGGCACCAGCGCAACAGGGCGGACGTGACCGCGGTCAGGACGCCGGCCAGCGCGACGGCGAGCAGGCAGGCCAGCAGCGGTGTGGGCACGCGGGCAGCTTATTGACTGCGCTGGAGCCGGGCGAGCTTCACCAGGGTGCGTTCGTCGAGCGCCAGCAGCCGGCGGGCGCAGTCGTGGGGGATCCGGGTGGGGCGCCGGCCGTCGCGGCCGTGGAGCAGCCCGTGGACCATGGCCGGAGGTATCCGCGCCTGGTTGGCCAGGACCGGCAGGGGCAGCCCGGTCAGGTCGACCAGCCGCGACACCAGCGCGCAGAAGGGCGCCGCCTGCACCCAGGTCGAATCAGTTTCCCGCACACCCGGGAAAGTCGAATCCGGGGCCCCCGTGTGAGCGGGAACCCCGGATTCTCAGGATCACTTCAGCGTTGGGCGCGGACGAAACCCGCCGCCTGCGCGGCGTCCTCGCTGTCGAACCAGACCTCGGCGATCGTCCGCTCGTAGGCGGCGCTGCCGGGCACGTGATACTTCATCGAGCGGTCGTTGCCCTTGATGTTGAACCCCTCGGGTGGCTCGTCACCGACGTACGAGCCGGGGCCGTAGGGGTCAACGGCTAAAGGGGAGGCATCGCCGCCTTCAGCCTCGTCGGCCAGCTTGGAGAGCTTGTCCTCGATGTCGTCGACGGCATCGCCGGCGGCGTCCTTGGCGTCGTCCACCGCGTCGGCGACCGCGTCCTTGGCGTCACCGGCGGCGTCGGCGGCCTTGTCCGTGACGTCCTCGACGACCGCGCTCGCCGACTTCGCGGCGTCGGCGGCCTTGTCCGTGACGTCCTCGACGACCGCGCTCGCCGACTTCGCGGCGTCGGCGGCCTTGTTCTTGACGTCGTCGACCACGTCTGCCGCCTTGGCGGCGTTGTCCTTCAGATCCGCGGCGACGTCGGCCACCGGGTCGGCCACGTAGGCCGACTTCGGCGTGTGCGTCTCCCAGCCGGTGGACGGGTCGGAGAGCAGCTTGCGCAGGGCGACGACGACCCCGCCGAGCACGGCGCCGGCGAGGAGGATCTTGCCGAACGTCCGCCAGCCCGAACGCTTGGGCGCGGAGGCCTTGTCGAGCTCACGGGCCAGCGCGGCCGAGGCGGCGGCGACCTTCAGCTCGCGGGCCAGGGGCTGGGTGGCGAGATCGCGCAACACGTCGGCCACGCGGGGCAGGTAGTCCTCCTGCACCCGCTCGCGGGCGAAGTCGACGGTCGGTGGGATGCGCTGGAGCACGTCGTCGACGGCGGGCTTGACGACCTTGACGGTGGCGTCCACGGCCGGCGAGACGCGATCGAGCGCGTCATCGAGCACGGGGTGCACCTTCTCGAAGGTGTCGGAGGCCAGTCGCGCGCCCCGGATGCCGGCGTCCTTGAGGACCGGACGGATCCGCGAATAGGTGTGGTCGGCGAGGTCCCCGCCATCGCGCAACGCCTGCTCGACGTACGGCGAAAGGTACTCGACCACGGTCTCGGTGCCGTCCTCAACCGCACGAAGCAACTTCTTCGTCTTCACTACTGCCTCCCGCATGCTCGGTTACGTCACACCGTACCCGTCGCGAAGCTACGACACACGGCATCTGTCAGGATGGGGCGACCGCAGTAGAAAGGAAGGCCACATGGCCCAGGCAACCCTGCACACGAATCACGGCGACATCGTCGTGAACCTGTTCGGAGACCAGGCTCCGAAGACCGTCGCGAACTTCGTCGGGCTGGCGACCGGAACCAAGGAGTACACCGATCCGGAGAGCGGCAAGCCCGTCACCGGCAACTTCTACGACGGGCTCGGCTTCCACCGCATCATTGACGGCTTCATGATCCAGGGCGGCTGCCCGCTGGGCACCGGCACCGGTGGCCCGGGCTACTCCTTCGACGACGAGATCCACCCCGAGCTGGTCTTCAACAAGCCCTACCTGCTGGCGATGGCCAACGCCGGCCTGCGCATGGGTCGCGGCACCAACGGCTCGCAGTTCTTCATCACCGTGGTGCCGACGCCGCACCTCAACCGCAAGCACACCATCTTCGGTGAGGTGGCCGACGAGGCCTCCCGCAAGATCGTGGACGAGATCGCCTCGGTGCCGGTCGGCCGCATGGACCGCCCGGTCGAGCCGGTCGTGATCAACTCGGTGACCGTCACGGAATGACGTCCCGGAGGTAGCCGAGCCCGCCGGCCCATCTCGTGGTGGCCGGCGGGCTCGTGCGTGCTGGCCTACTCGGCGCCGATGGCGAAGGCGGCCTCGAGGTCGTGGGTGGAGTACGCGCGGAAGGCGACGTGGGTCTCGGTGCCCTCGACGCCGGGCACCTTGTTCAGCCGGTCGCTCACCGTGGTGGCGACCTGGTCGATGGTGTGGACCCGGATCATCGCGATCAGGTCGACCGTGCCGGTCACCGAGTACACCTCGGAGACCCCGTCGAGGTCGGCGATCTGCTGGGCGACCTCGGGGATGCGGGCAACGTCGGCCTTGACGAACACAATCGCGGTGATCATGCGCCGATCCTAATCTGCACCGACGCCGCCGGCCCGATCCGCAGCGGCCAACTCCAGTCGCCCTCGATCTCGATCAGGCGGACGCCGGGGCGCTCCAGCCAGTCGGCGACGCGCTCGGTCTCCTCGACGATGGCCGCCGGCGCCGGACCGACCGGTGGGGCCACCCACTCGGCGACGGCCACCGCGTCCCGCGCGACCTGTTGCGGCACCTCGCCCGGGCGGGCGAGCGCGGCGGACGCCAGCCGTCCGTACCGGATGACGTGGATCTCCCACCCGGGCTCGCTGCGGTACGCGGCCACGATCTGCGGGCACCCGGCGAGGCTGGCCAGCCGGTGGTGGCGCAGGGCCGCCCGGCTGAACCCCTCGACCCGGTCGGTGAGCACCGCCGCGTCCTCGAAGCGTTCGGCACGCACCAGCTGGGCCAGCTTCGGCTCGGCCCGGCGGACGAGCGGACGCACGTCGCTGGTGAGGCAGTCGCGGACCCGGTCGGTGAGTTCGGCGTACTCGGCCGGGGTGACGGCGAGCTCGCACGGGGCGCAGCAGCGGCCCATGCCCGCCAGCGCGCACGGGCTGGTGGCCCTGCGCGGCGACAGCCGGGCCGTGCACTGCCGGATCGGGAACGCGTCGTAGATCGCCATCATCACCTGCTCGGCCGCCGCCCGGCGGCGGAACGGGCCGAAGTAGAGCGCCTCGTCGCCGGCGATCGCCTTCACGATCGACAGCCGCGGGAACGGCTCGTGCGTGAGCTTCAGCCACACCTGCCGCTCGGGGAACTTCGAGCGCCGGTTGTAGCGGGGGGAGTGGGCGGCGATCAGCCGCAGCTCCAGCACGTCCGCCTCCAGCGGAGTACGGCAGACGGTGGTCTCGACGCCGGTGGAGATGCGGACCATCTCGTCGATCCGCGGACGGGTCTCGGCCGCGGTGAAGTAGCTGGCCACGCGCCGGCGCAGGTTGCGGCTCTTGCCCACGTACAGCACCTGGCGGCGCACCCGTCCGTCGGGACCGGCCAGGTCGGCCACGAACTGGTAGATGCCCGGCGCCTGCGGCACGCCCTGGGCGAAGCCGCGTTTGGCCCGCCGCTCGGGCGACACCCGCCGGGTGAACTCCAGCAGGTCCTCCAGGCTGTGGCAGCCCAGGTTGCCGACCCGCTCCAGCAGCCCGTGCAGCACGTCGACGGTGGCCCGCGCGTCGGACAGCGCCCGGTGGTTGGGCGTGGTGGCGGTGTGGAAGTGCGCGGCCAGCGTGGACAGCTTCACGTTCGGCACCTCGTCGCGCAGCAGCACCTGGCGGGCCAGCGCCACCGTGTCGAGCACCTCGAACCCGGGCCACTCGTAACCCAGGTCGGCGCACGACCGTTTCAGGAAGCCGACGTCGAAGCCGGCGTTGTGCGCGACCAGCACGCTGCCGGCGGCGAACTCGAGGAAGCTCGGCAGCACCTCGGGCAGCCGGGGCGAACCGGCGACCATCTGGTCGGTGATGCCGGTGAGCACGGCCACCAGCGCCGGGATGTGCGTGTTGGGGTTCACCAGCGTCTGGAACTCGCCGAGCACCTCGCCGCCGCGCACCTTCACCGCGCCGAACTCGGTGATCGTGTCCTCACCCGTGCTGCCGGTGGTCTCCAGGTCGACCACGCAGAACGTGACCTGCGCCAGCGGACGGCCGAGATCCTCGAAACTCGGCTGCACGACGGCGGAAGTGGTCACGTCACGGACGCTAGACCGTCGCTCTGACAGTCCGTCAGAGGCGGGGCCGTCACGCGCAGGACGGGACCGGGAGCCGCCACACCTGGCCGCCGGCTACCGCGTACACGCCGTCCCCGGCCGTCGTGAGCGCGGTCACCGGCCCGGTCGGGGACGCCAGCGTCCGCCATCCGTCGGGGCAGCCGAGCTGCGCGGTCGGCGCGGCCGCGTTGGTGAGCACGAGCGGACGCCCGGCGGCGATCGTCACCAGGGCCGCGGCGTCGGTGCCCGCGGGCGGGTCCCCGGGCAGCACCACGGCCTCCCCGGCCGTGGCGGACGGCACCGTCACCGTCCACGCCAGCGACCGCCCGCGGACCCAGCCCGCCGCCCAACAGGTCTCGCCGGCCGGCGGGCAGGCCACCGAGGTGGCCCGCGACAGCTGTCCCGCCACGCGTTCGAGGTCGCCGGGCACCGGCAGCAGCACCTCGCGCCAGCCGCCGTCCAGCCCGCCGACGAACGCCACCGGCGCCTGGTTCAGCCCGCCGGCCAGCCCCAGCTCGTCGCCGGTCACGACCAGCCGGCTCACCAGCCGGGCGAACGCGAGGAAGCTGAACTCCCGGTCGGGGGAGGACGCGAGCTCGGCCGGTGGCTCCTGCTGGCTCCAGGTGTGGCCCGCCCTGGTCCACAGCACGCCGTACAACCCGGTCGTGCCGACCCGGCTGCCGACGATCACGGCGGTGCCGTCGACCACCGTCGTGCCCAACAGCGGGCCGGCGTCGTGGCCACCGAACGTGAAGAACTCCTGAGGACGGCTGGTCAACCGGCGGTCGGCCAGCCGGCCGTCCCAGACGGTGAGTCGCGGGTTCGCATGGGCGCCGCCGACGGCCCTGCCGATGGCGAAGACCTCCTCGCCCTCGACGCTCACCGACTGCAGGTCGGCGACCTCGGCGTACGGGTCCGACGGCCGCAGGTCGAACGCGCGGGTCACCGACTCTCCCCGCACCACCAGCAGGGCCGGGGCTGCGTCGTCGGGGGTCTGTCCACTTCCCGACGCGTCACCTCCGGTGAACCCGCCGACCAACAGGTCGTCGCCGGTGGCGGCGAGGCTGGTCGCGCGGACGCCGTCCGGCAGGACCACCGGCGTCCAGGCCGGTGGCGGCGCGGCCGTGGCGCCGCCCGGCAGTGGGGTGATTGTGCAGCCGACAAGCAGCGACGCCGCGACGCCCGCTATCACCCACCGGCCCAGCACCCCTCCAGCCTAGGCCTGCGCGCCCGCGGGCGCGGGGCGGAACGTGCGTGGCGGGGGAGTGTCAGAGGCGCCCGTCACGATGGAGCCATGGACGTACTGCATGTCGATTGCGGCACCTGCCGGGCCCGAGGTCCCGCCTGCGCCGACTGCGTGGTGTCGGTGCTGCTCGGCGAGCCCGCCGAGGAGCTCCTGCTCGATGACCAGGAGCAGGCGGCGCTCGCCGCCATGGCCCGTTCGGGCCTGTTGCCGCCGCTGCGCCTGGTGCGCTCGGAACCACCTCACGATCTGGACGGAGTTGCCATCCCGACTGCGCTCCCTTAGGATTTTCTCAGTTTTGTTTCAGCGGAGGGGTTCTTCATGGGGGTTCGGCGCAGCGCGCGCAACGCGATTTCCGTCGCCGTGGCGGCTCTCGTGCTGTTCGGCGCCCAGCCCGTCGCCACCTCCCAGGCCACCCCGACCCCGTCCCCTTCGCCGTCGCCGACGAAGCCCACCGCGACCGAGACCAAGCTCAAGGACGCGAAGGCCCAGGTGCTCGCGCTGGAGGAGCAGGCCAGCCAGGTCGGCGAGGAGTACGACGCCGCTGACCAGGCCCTCACCGAGAGCAAGAGCCGTCTCGCCGTGCTGAAGGGCGACATCACCGCCCAGCAGGCGAAGGTGGACGCCCTCGGCGACCAGGTCCGTGCGATCGCGCTGATCCAGTTCCGCAACCGCGAGGTCGACCCCACGGTGCAGATCTTCACCAGCGGTGACCCCGACACGATGCTCGACCGCCTCTCGACGGCCGACAAGGTCGACCAGGACATGACCGCGACCCTCGCCGAGCACGAGGCCGAGCAGGCCAACCTCACCGACATGCAGCGCACAGAGGCGGCCGAGAACGCCGCCCTGGCCGAGCAGGAGCAGAAGCTCGCCGCGCTGAAGAAGGACATGCAGGACAAGGTCGACCAGGCCCAGGCGCTGGTGCTCCAGCTGACCGCGCAGCAGCGTGCCGAGCTCGAGGCGGCCGACGGCGGCAGCACCGGCTGGGATCCCAACGAGCTCGACGGCATCACCGCCAACGCCAAGGCGCTCGGCGCGATCCGCTACGCCACCTCGAAGGTCAAGATCGGCCAGTACGTGTGGTCGCGCTCCGGCCCCACGCAGTTCGACTGCTCGGGCCTGATGCTCGCCGCGTACCGCTCGGTCGGCATCAACCTGCCGCACTCCTCGCAGGCGCAGTCCCGCATCGGCCGTGCGGTCTCCAAGGCCGACCTGAAGCCGGGCGACCTGATCTTCTGGTACCACCCGATCCACCACGTCGGTATGTACATCGGCAACGGCAAGATCGTGCACGCCCGCAACCCGCGCTCCGACCTCGTCATCCAGACGCTGGCGTCCTACCCGGCACCGTGGGCCGGCGCGCGCCGCATCGTCGGCTGAGAACCGCTTCCTGGCTGGCGGCGCTGCTGCTGGTCTCCGGCTGCGTCGCCACAGGTACCACCACCCCCGCCGCCACACCCCTGCCCGCGGGCACGCTGGGTGAGCGCCTCGACGCCGCCCTCGCCCACGACAACGAGGCCGCCTTCGTCGACTGCTTCTCCGCCCGGCACGACGCCTCGGCCGACGGGCGGCAGTGGTTCGCGGTCCTCGAGCACGGGACGTCCGCGTCCGTCACCCAGGTCGACGACCACACCCTCACCGTCCGCTCGACCGAACACGGCGACACCAGGGCCGGCACGGTGACGTTCACCCTCGACCTCGACGCCACCGGACGCATCGCCTCCGTCGCGAGCAGCCCGCACCGCCCGATCTGGGCGCTCGGCCCCACCGACATCACGGACGCCACCCGTGGCACCCTCTACACCGCCGGGCTGGACGAGGCGGCCCGCCGGCAGTGGGCGGACCGGCTCGACCGTGCGGTCGCCGCGGTCGCCGCCTACGACCCGCCGGGCGCCGAGGACGGGGCCGACGGCCTGGTCGTCCAGCTCCCGGCCGACGCCGGCGCGTTCGAGGCGATGACCGGGGAGCCGAGCTCCTCGGCGTCCGCGGTCTCGGTGTGCGACACCGGCACGCCCCGGATCGTGGTGAACCCGGTCGTCCTCACCCAGTCCGCGGAGTGGCTGGACAGCACGATGGTGCACGAGGCCGTCCACGTCGCCACCGGGTCGCCGTGCCGTCCGTCCGGGCAGCTGGCGTGGGCCGTCGAGGGCCTGGCCGAGTCGGTCGCGGCGTCCGGCGACCCGACCGCCGCCGCCCGCAACCGGGCCCTGGTCGTCGCCTACCTGGCCGACCACCCGGTGCCGGACGCGCTGCCGGCCGACCTGTCCGACCTGACCGGCTACGCGCTCGCGCAGGTGGCCGTCGACCAGGTGCGCGCGCACGCCGGGCACGACTGGCGGAGCCTGATCGATCGCGCGAGTGGCGACGCCGGGACGCTCACGCGCACCGAACTGCGCCGGATCACCGGCTGGTACACCGCCGAACTGCGACGGCTCGCGGCCTCAGCCTGAGTGCCGGGCGAAGAACGCCAGCGACTCGCTGAAGATCTGCTCCTTGTCCAGGTCCATCGTGGCCACGTGGTAGCTGCGCGGCAGCACCCGCTCGGTCACGTCGTCGCTGGACACGTGGCTGAGCACGAACGCCGTGGACGCGGCCGGCACCACGTGGTCGTTGGTCGAGCGGAACACCAGCAGCGGGCAGTGCACGAGGTCGAGGCAGGCCCGGACGTCCACCCACATCTTCATCATCGAGTTGGCCGCGCGCAGCGGCGTCCGGTCGTAGGCCAGCTCATCGATGCCGGGTGCGGCGATGTCGGAACCGATCGACTTCGCGGACGCCTTGAACGGGGCCAGGAACGGCAGCGCGGCCATCTTCGCCGCCCCGACGACGGCGGGGTTGACCAGCACCAGGCCACTGACGGCGTCGGGGTGCTTCTCGGCCAGCCGCAGCGACAGGGCGCCGCCCATGCTGAGTCCGGCGACGAAGACGGTGTCGCAGGCGTCCCGCAGCTCCAGGAACGCGCGCTCGGCGGCCGCGTACCAGTCGCGCCAGGTGGTGAGGTTCAGCTCCTGCCAGCTGGTGCCGTGGCCGGGCAGCCGGGGCAGTGACACCCGGTAGCCCGCGTCGGCGGTGACGCCCGCCCACTCCCGCAGCGACCACGGCGAGCCGGTGAACCCGTGGCAGAACAACACCCCCACCGGGCCCCCGTCGGCGTGGAAGGGCTGGGCGTGATCGCTGACCTGCATGCGGTCATCGTAGGCTGTCCGCCGTGTGGTACGACCTCTTCAAGAACCTGTTGTTCCGCCCCGTCTGCTGGCTGCTGTTCCAGGCGCGACTCGAGGGCGCGGAGAACATCCCCGCCGAGGGTGGGGCGGTGCTGGCGAGCAACCACATCGCCGCCGGCGACACGTTCGTGCTGCCCGCCCTGATGAAGCGCAAGCTGACCTTCCCCGCCAAGGCCGAACTGTTCTCCGGCAAGGGCGGATTCGGCTCGAAGGTGGTCGCGTGGTTCCTCAAGGCGGTCGGCCAGGTGCCGCTGGACCGCTCTGGCGGACGGGTGAGCCTGGACGGCCTCGGGCCGGTGCTGAAGGTGCTGGCGGACGGCGGGCTGGTCGGCATCTACCCCGAGGGCACCCGCTCCCCGGACGGGCGGATGTACAAGGGCCGCACCGGGGTGGCCCGGCTCGCGCTCGCGGCCGGCGTCCCGATCATCCCGGTGGCCGTGTCGCACACCGTCCCGATCCGCACCCCGCTGGGCATCCCGTGGATCTGGAAGCCCCGGATCGTGATCGGCACGCCGCGCGACTTCAGCGCCTACGCCGCCGGCCACGACGACCGCGCCACACTGCGCTGGGTGACCGACGAGGTGATGGCCGACATCCAGGCGATGACCGGCCAGACCTACGTGGACGCGTACGGAACCTCGGTGAAGAGCGGGTCGCTGTCGGCCGACGAGGCGAAGGCGCGGGAGCTGCCGCGTCCCGGCTACGGAGCCCAACCTCCGGAGTTGCCCACCGGGCGACTATCCTGACCGCCGTGTTGGAACCGATCCCGTCCCTGGCCGAACTGCATCAGCGGGGAGCTGCCCAGCAGCCGGCCTACCCCGACGCCGACGAGGTGTCGCGGGTGCTCGCCGAGCTCCGCCGCCGTCCGCCGCTGGTGTTCGCCGGCGAGTGCGACGACCTCAAGGGCAAGGTGGCCGACGTGGCCGCCGGCCGGTCGTTCCTGCTCCAGGGCGGCGACTGCGCCGAGACGTTCGAGACCGTGACCGCGGCGAACATCCGCGGCAAGCTGCGGGTGCTGCTGAGCATGGCCGTGGTGCTGACCTACGCCGCGCAGGTGCCGGTGCTGAAGGTGGGACGCATCGCCGGCCAGTACGCCAAGCCGCGCAGCCGCGACACCGAGACCCGGGGCGCCACGACACTGCCGGCCTACCGGGGCGACGCGGTGAACGCGCTCGACTTCACGGCCGACTCCCGGCGTCCCGACCCGAGGCGGCTGATCGAGGTCTACAACCACTCCGCGGCCACCCTGAACCTGCTGCGGGCGTTCGTCACCGGTGGTTTCGCCGACCTGCGGGCGGTGCACAGCTGGAACTCCGACTTCGTGCGCAACTCCAACGTGGAGGAGCGCTACGAGAGTCTGGCCGCCGAGATCGAGCGGGCGCTCGCGTTCATGGTCGCCTGCGGCGTCGACAACGAATCGTTCCGCACCGTCGACTTCTACTCCAGCCACGAAGCGCTGCTGCTGGAGTACGAGCACGCGCTGACCCGCATCGACTCGCGCACCGACACCCCGTACAACACCAGCGCGCACATGGTCTGGATCGGCGAGCGCACCCGGCAGCTGGACGGGGCGCACGTCGAGTACCTGCGCCACCTGCGCAACCCGATCGGCATGAAGCTGGGCCCGTCGGTGAAGCCGTCGGAGGCGGTGGCGCTGGCCGACCGGCTCGACCCGGACTTCGAGCCCGGACGGCTCACGCTGATCAGCCGGATGGGCGCGGGCAAGGTGCGGGACGTGCTGCCGCCGATCATCGAGGCGATCGAGGACACCGGACGCAAGGTCGCCTGGGTGTGCGACCCCATGCACGGCAACACCTTCGAGACCTCGCTGGGCTACAAGACGCGGGCGTTCGACCAGGTCGTCGACGAGCTCAACGGCTTCTTCGACGTGCACCAGGCGCTCGGCACCTGGCCGGGCGGGGTGCACATCGAGCTGACCGGCGACGACGTCACCGAGTGCGTGGGCGGGGTCCAGGAACTGGCCGAGGCCGACCTGGCGAACCGCTACGAGACCGCGTGCGACCCGCGGCTGAACCGCAACCAGTCGCTCGAACTCGCGTTCATGGTGGCCGAGCGGCTCACCGACGGACGGATCCGCCGCACCAACCCCGTGCAGGAGTACTCCGCGGAGGACTTCTGAGTGATCGACCTGCGCAGTGACACCGTGACCCGGCCCACCGCCGGGATGCTCGCGGCCATGGCGGCGGCGCCGGTCGGCGACGACGTCTACGCCGAGGACCCGACGGTCAACGCGCTGGAGGCACGGGTCGCTGCGATGTTCGGCCACGAGGCCGCGCTGTTCTGCACCACCGGGTCGCTGGCCAACCTGCTGGGCGTCTGGTGCCTGGTGCAGCCCGGGCAGGAGCTGGTCTGTGACGTCCGTGCGCACGTGGTCCGGGCCGAGATGGGCGCCCACGCCGCTCTGCACGGCATCACCACGCGCACCTGGGACTCCGCGAACGGCGTCACCGACACGGCCACCATCGCCGGGCTGATCACACCGGACGCCGGCCCCTACCTGGTCTCGACCGCCGCCGTGGCACTGGAGAACACCCACAACTTCGGCGGCGGCACCGTCCAGCCGTACGAGCACCTGGTCGAGGTGTCCGCGCTGTGCCGTGACGCCGGGATCGGGCTGCACCTGGACGGCGCCCGGCTCTGGAACGCCCACGTGGCCACCGGGGTGCCGCTGGCCGACTACGGGCGGCTGTTCGACACCGTCAACGTGTGCTTCTCCAAGGGGCTCGGCGCCCCGATCGGCTCGATGCTGGTCTCCAGCGCGGCCCACATCGCCCGGACGCGGGTGCAGCGCAAGCGGCTGGGCAGCGGCTGGCGGCAGGCCGGCGTCCTGGCCGCGGCCGCCGACTACGCGCTCGACCACCACCTGCCCAGGCTCGGCGAGGACCACGCGGCGGCCGCCGCCTTCGCCGCCGAGGTCGTCGCACAGGCACCGGACGCGCTCAGCCTGGCGTCCGTCGTGACCAACATCGTCGTGTTCGACACCGGCGAGAGGACCGCGGTCGACGTGGTCGCGGCCGCCGCCCGCGCCGGCGTCGCCCTGTCGGCCGTCGGTCCGCGCCAGGCGCGGGCCGTGACCCACCAGGACGTGACCGTCGAGGAGGCTCAGACCGCCGGACGCCTGGTCGGCGCGGTCCTGGCCGGGGTGCCCGCGCAGTGACGGCGGCGGAGCGGTGAGAGCCGCGGTGCTGGGTTCGCCGATCAGCCACTCGCTGTCGCCGGCGCTGCACAACGCGGCCTACACCGCCCTCGGGCTGACCGACTGGAGCTACGGAAGCCACGAGCTGGTGGCCGCCGGCCTGCCCGCCTTCCTCGCCGGCCTGGACGCCGACTGGCGCGGCCTGAGCCTCACCATGCCGCTGAAGGAGGCCTGCCTCGAGGTCGCCGACGAGGTGACCGCGGTGGCGACGCGGGCGGGTGCCGGCAACACGCTGGTGCGGCTGGCCTCGGGCGGCTGGCGGGCCGACAACACCGACATCTCCGGGTTGGTGGACGCGCTGCGTCCGGCCTGGTCGGCGGACTGGACCCGGGCCGCGGTCCTCGGCGCCGGGGCGACCGCCCGGTCGGCCGTGCTGGCCCTCGACGAGCTCGGCGTCACCCACGTCCACCTCTATGCCCGCAACCGCGCACGCGCCGAGGAGTTCCGCGGCTGGGCCGCGACCGCGGCGTCCGGGGTCACGGTGTCGACGGCGCCGCTGGACACCTGGGCCGCCGGCGGCGAGCCGGCCGTCCTCTCGACCCTGCCCGGGGGTGCCGCCGACGACGTGCTCGTACCCGGACCCCGCGTCGGGCTGCTCTTCGACGCGGTCTACGCCGGCTGGCCGACCCCGCTGGCCCGGGCCGCCGCGGCCGCCGGCATGACGGCGATCGGCGGCCTCGACCTGCTGGTGCACCAGGCCGCGCGCCAGTTCGAACTGTTCACCGGTCGCCCCGCACCCGTTGCGGTCATGTTCGCCGCCGGCCGGGCCGCCCTCGCACCCCCGGGAGCTGCCACGTGATCGTCCTGGTCGGCTTCATGGGCGCGGGCAAGACCAACGCCGGACTGCGCGTGGCCGAGGCGCTCGACGTGCCGTTCATCGACTCCGACGCGGCGATCGAGGCCGCCGACGGGCGCCCGGTGCGGACGATCTTCGCCGAGGACGGCGAGGCCGGGTTCCGCCGGATCGAGGCCGCGACCATCGCCGCGCTGTTGGCCGGTCCACCGGCCGTCCTCTCGCTGGGGGGTGGCTCGCTGGGCAGCGCGGAGGTGCGGGAGGCCCTGGTCGGGCACGAAGTCGTCCTGCTCGACGTCAGCCTGGCCGAGTCGCTCAACCGGGTGGGCGGCGACCCGTCGCGGCCGATGCTCCAGCACCCCGACCTGGCCGCGCTGTACGCCGGGCGCCAGCGCGCGTACCGCGATGCCGCGACTGTCGTGGTGCCGGTGGACGGCCTCAGCAAGGAGGAGACGGCTGCGCACGTCCTGGCGGCCCTCGGACACCGCGCCGTGGGAGAGTAGGCCCCATGGACGTGCTGATCATCAACGGGCCGAACCTGAACACGCTCGGCACGCGCGAGCCGGAGATCTACGGGGCCACCACCCTGGCCGAGATCGAGGCGGGCCTGGTCGCGCAGGGTGCGGCCGCCGGCCTCGCGGTCGACACCTTCCAGAGCAACCACGAGGGCGCGATCGTCGACCGGCTGCACGCCGCGCGCACCGACGGCACCCGGTTCGTGATCATCAACCCGGGGGCGTTCACGCACACGTCGGTCGCGATCCGGGACGCGTTCGCGGCGGTCGCGATCCCGTTCTGCGAGGTGCACATCTCCAACGTCCACGCCCGCGAGGAGTTCCGCCGGCACTCCTACCTCTCCGACCTCGCCGTCGGGGTGCTGTCCGGTTTCGGCGCGCTCGGGTACACCATGGCCATGGAGTATGTGATCGACCGGCTCACGTCCTAGCACCCGTCCCCCTGAAAGGTAGCCCCCATGCAGCTCACCCATCTGGGCCACTCCGCCGTTCTCGTGGAGACCGGCGGACTCCGCGTCCTGATCGACCCGGGCAACTTCTCCGACGCCTGGCACGGCCTCACCGACCTGGACGCGATCCTGGTCACGCACCTGCACCCCGACCACGTCGACCCGGCGCACGCGCCGGCACTGGTCGCCGCGAACCCGCAGGCCCGCGTCCTCGTCGAGCCCGGCGTGATCGACGCCGTGGGGCTGGAGCGGGCGGAGCCGCTGACGGCCGACACCAGCGTCGAGCTGGGCGGGGTGAAGGTGGCGGCGGTCGGCGGGCTGCACGCGGTGATCCACCGCGACATCCCGCGGATCGGCAACGTCGGCCTGGTGATCAGCGGCGAGGGTGAGCCGACCTTCTTCCACCCCGGTGACAGCCTGGCCACTGCGCCGGTGGGCGTGGACGTGCTGGCGGTGCCGGCCTACGGGCCGTGGGCGGCGATGAAGGAGACCGTCGACTTCGCCCGCGAGGTCGGCGCCACCCAGGGGTTCTGCATCCACGACGGCCTGCTGAACGAGCGCGGCTGGGCGCTGGTGTTCGGCCGCGTCACCGACATGACGCCCTGCACGCTCACCGACCTGCGCGGCAAGGGCGCCTGGACGCCGGCCTGATCAGCCGACGTAGAGCGTGACCGTCGACCCCTTGGCGGCCTGCTGACCCTCGCCGGGGTTGGTTCCCAGCGCGGTGCTGCCGAACGGCAGGGTGCGTTGGACGTCGACCTTGAACCCGAGGTCCTTCAGCTTCTTGGTCGCGGCCTTCTGGGTGAGCCCGCGCACCTGGGGCACGGTGATCATCTCCGGCCCCTTCGAGACCGTGAAGGTGATCGTCCCGCCGCGCGGCACGCTGCGTCCGACCTTCGGGTCGGAGGAGATCACGTTGCCCACGGCCACCGTGCTGCTGTAGGCGTCATCGGCCTTCTGGACGACCAGTCCGGCGTTCGTGTAGTACGCCTCGGCCTCGGCGAACGGCTTGTTCTTGAAGCTGACGACCTCCACCGGGGGCGGGCCCTTGGACACGTTGAGGTTCACCACGGTGCCGGGCCTGACCATCTTGCCGGCGTCGATCGAGCCGCTGACGACCGTCCCGGCCGCGATGGACTCGTGGAACACCTCGATCTGCTTGCCGGCCTTGAGGTGCGCGTCCTCGAGCGCCCGGGTCGCGTCCTCGGGCGTCCGGTTCACCAGCGAGGGCACGGGGTAGCGCTCCGGGCCCTTCGAGAGGAAGGCGGTGACGGTGCCGCCGCGCAGCACCCGGTCGCCGGCCTCCGGGTCGGTGCGGGTGACCTGCCCGACGGGGACGGTCTCGCTGAACTCCTCGTCCCAGGCGAGCTGCAGGCCGTTCTTGGCGGCCAGCGAGGTGGCCTGGGCCTGGGTGAGGTTGTCGAAGTCGGGGGTGGCGGTGAACCGTCCGGCCAACAGGTACCAGGCGCCCACGCCGAGGACGGCGGTGAGCAGCAGCACCAGCACCAGCGAGAACGCGCCACGGCGGCGCCGCTGGGCGCGTCGCTGCTGCAACGGCACGGCGGACGGGCTGGGCACGGACGCCGGTGGCGCGTCGTAGTACGGCATGCCGTCGGCCGCGCCCGGGTGGTTGGGGCTGATCGGGGTCGACGGGGTGAAGCGCAGGGTGGCCGTCCGCTGAACCTCGCCGTGGGGGAGGACGGCGGGCACCATCTCGGTGACCTGCGACGACGCGTCCAGCGCGGTCTCGCGCATCCGGGCGGTGAGCAGCGGGTCGTCCAGCACTCCCTGCTCGATGGCCTCGCGCGCCTGCCGCAGGTGGTCGAGCAGCACCTTCGCGTCCGCCGGGCGGTCGGCCGGCTGGCGGGCGGCGGCGGTGGTGACGATCGCGTCCAGATACGGCGGGACGGCCGAGCGGGTGTCGCGCCACTGGGCGGGCGCGCTCAGCGAGGGCAGCGAGATCTCGTTGTGGACGTGGCTGTACGCGACCTGGATCGGGGTGTCGCCGGTGTGCGGCTTGCGTCCGGTGAGCATCTCGAACAGCAGGACGCCGAGCGCGTACACGTCGCAGCGGGTGTCGGCGTGGCCGTGGGTGACCAGCTCGGGAGCGATGTAGGACACCGTCCCGATGAGCATCCCGTTGGCCGTCGCGGTGTGGGCGGTGACGGCGCGGGCGAGGCCGAAGTCGGCCACCTTGATCTGGCCGCGGGTCGAGATCAGGACGTTCTCGGGCTTGAGGTCGCGGTGGATGATGCCGGCCTCGTGGGCGGCGGCGACGGCGGCGGTGACCGGGATCATCAGGTCGAGCGCGCGCTGCGGCTCCATCGGTGCCTCGCGGCTGATCAGGTTGCGCAGGGTGGAGCCCTCGACGTACTCCATGACCATGTAGGGGCGGCCGGCGTCCATGCCCTGGTCGAACACGGAGACCACGTTCGGGTGGGACAGGCGGGCCGCGGCGCGGGCCTCACGGTCGAAGCGGGAGACGAAGTCCTGGTCGCTGCCGAGGTTGTCGTGCATGACCTTGACCGCCACGGTGCGCGTCAAGCGACGGTCGGTGGCGAGGTACACCGTGGCCATCCCACCGCGGGCGAGCTTGCGGAGAATCTCGTACCGACCGTCCAGCACGTGCCCCAGTAGGGGATCGGCGTTGCTCATGGTCGTCACTGTCTGGCTCCGGACAAGTCGGGGAAGTAGGCCGTCCAGACCTAACGGCGATTGTAGGAGTGCTGGTCAAGGAGATCGCGATCAACGCGCCGTCGGCCGTAGTCTGGACCAATGACCGCGCTTCTGGGTTTGGCCACCCGACTGGGGTTGGCCCGACTGCTTCTCATCACCGGCACCCGTGGCGAAGAGGACGACCTGTCCGGCTTCGTGGACAGCTGCTTCGCCGGCGGCGTCGACATCATCCAGTTGCGCGACCCCGGCGCCGACCAGGCCGGGCTGCTCGCCGCCCTGAAGGTGATGCGCGAGGTCGGCTACCACTACCAGGGACTGGTGAGTGTGTACGAGTCGACCGCCCTGGCCGAGGAGTTCGGCGCGGACCTGCTGCACCTGCCCGAACGCGGGGAGGCCGCGAAGGAGGCGCGCACGCACCTGCACCAGTGGGCGTTGATCGGACGCTCCTGCCACTCGACGCAGCAGGTGGACGCGGCCCTCGCCGACCCGGACGTGAACTACCTGACCGTCGGACCGGTGTTCGCCGGGCTCACGCCCACCTCGGGCCTCGACCTGGTGCGGTACACCACCAGGGTTGCGCCGCCCGGCGATCCGGCCTCGAAGCCCTGGTTCGCGGTGGGCGGCATCACCGCCGCCACCCTCGACCAGGTGCTGGACGCTGGTGCGAAGCGGATCGCGGTCTCGCGGGCCATCACGGCCGCCCATGACCCCGAGGCCGCCGCCATCGCCCTGAAGGACCGCCTGCGCCAGGCCTGGAACTCCGACCCCGCCATGGCGAACCTGACCCTCCAGATGTTCCGCCACTAGGACGAACTGCGAACCGGTCCCTGAGGAGCCCGTCGGCGTTCAGGGCGAACGGATTCGCCCTGGATCGGGGCGGTCCGGCTCGATCTGCCCACCCCACCGACTGATCGAGGGCGATTCGCGTACCGTCGCGACCGACCGTCAGGTTGTGGATGACTGTACGAGTTTCGCCCCGCCCTGTGGATAACCCGGCCCTGCTCTGTTTCCGGGCCCCTGCGCTGTGCCAGACTCCTGCCACCCCAGGAGGTGCCTATGCTCACCCGGCCACGGCGACTCGCAGTAACCATCCTCGCTGCCGCCTGCCTCCTGACCGGCTGCCAACCGGCAACCACCCCCACCCCGACACCGGCGCCCAGCTGGACCTGCACCCCCGAAGCCGGCGGCGAACAGTTCAGCTGCTCCCAGCACCAGTACGACGACATGGTCGCCAAAGACAAGCTCTACGCCGAGGCGGAAGCCGTCTACCGCAAGTTCTTCGCCGAGAACTCCCGCATCTACCGTGCGGGCGGCATCGACGAACCCACGGCCACCCTCCTCGAGACCACCACCGGCCAATACCTCCGGGACTCGATGACCTTGTATCGATCGCTGAGGAACACACAGACGAAGGTCGTTGGTGGCGACATCAAACTCGTCTCCCTGCTGCGACTTCCCGGGGTCAGTTCGGGCGGATCACTGGTCGCGCTCCGGGCGTGCATCGACACAACATCGGCGGAGATAAGGGCGCCCGGCGAGAAGCCCGAGGCGGGCTACATCGGCATTGAGCAGCTCTTCTTTGCGCGAGTCGAGCAACAGATGAAGATCCAAAGCTCGATGTGGCAGGAGGTCGAGGCATGCTGAACAGGGTTGGTGTCGGAGTCACTCTGGCGATCATCGCGTTCTTGCTCGTTCCCGCCGTTCCGTCGTTCGGAGGCGGGAGTCCCAAGCCCACGCCATCCCCAACGATCACTGCGAGCCCCGATGGGCTGGTCACTGGTCGCCTCCCAATCCGATCCAAGAGCCGTGGTTCGGGCGATAGCGAGACCAAGAAGACTTCGAAAAGCACGAAGACCACGAAGACCAGCAAGGACGACCTGACCCTTGAGGAGTGGCGGGTGTTGAAGGGGATGTGTCGGCGGATGAACCAGGTGTTCACCTGCACGACGCCGACGGGGCGCAGGCAGGCGATCTCGC
>JAIUOS010000039.1 GCA_020161755.1 Actinomycetota bacterium | reverse complement strand
ATGTCCTGAAACCAACGACCGCGGCCGCGACCGGGACTTGCCTCCCGGCCGCCGCTTGACATAGGAGAAACTCATGGACTGCCTGTTCTGCCGCATCGTCGCCGGGGAGATCCCGTCGAAGCAGGTCTACGCCGACGACTCGGCGATCGCGTTCCTCGACATCAACCCGTGGCACGTCGGGCACACCCTGGTGATCCCGCGCCGGCACGTCGACGACCTGCTGTCCGACCCGGAGGCGCTCACCGAGATCACGCCGGCGATCAACGCCACCGCGCGGCTGCTGGTCGACCGTCTCGCCGCCGACGGGCTCAACACCATGAGCAGCGCCGGGGTGGCCGCGGGCCAGGAGGTGTTCCACTTCCACGTGCACCTGGTGCCGCGCTTCGCCCACCGTCCGGGCCTGAAGGAGCTGTTCCGGCACGAGCCGGAGGTCGACCTGGACCGGGTGTACCGGCAGATCCTCAGCCGAAGCTGACCACGCAGTCCTTGCCGGTGTCGCAGGTGATGCGTCCCAGGGCGAAGTCGGCGTAGGTGCCTGTCGACGTGGTCACGACGCCGGTCCTCGCCGCGCCGAGCGTGGCCGCGTCCGTCTTGCTGAGGGCGCTGTAGGCCTTCGCGACCGCCCCGCTCAGGGTCGATGAGGTCGCCGTGGCAGTCGCGGTCGCGGTGGCTGTTGCGGTGGCCGTGGCGGTCGCGGTGGCAGTGGTGGTCGCGGTGGCCGACGGCTTCAGCGTCGACGTCCCGGTGGCCGTTGCGGTGGCCGTGGCCGTCGAGGTGCCGGTCGAGGTTGCGGTGGCCGTCGTGGTGGCAGTGCCCGTGGCGGTGGTCGTCGCGGTCGGCGTGGTGCTGCCGGCCACCTTGAAGAGCCGCTCCTTCAGGGCGAAGGTGCTCTTGAACTTGGCGCCGGTCACGGTGACCGAGGCCTTGGAGCCGGTCAGCTTGAGCTCTTCGACGCGACCGCCGTAGGTGCCAGCACCGTCCCGGCTCGTGACCTGGATGCTCTTCAGCGTCCCGATCGAGGGGAAGGCCTTCTGGATCTTGGCCGAGCTCAGCGTCACCGACCACGACTGGTCGCGCTTCACGCCGTCGTAGGGATCCTTCTGGGCAGCGAGGTAGGGGTAGTCGCTGCCGCCGGAGGCCGACCAGCCGCCGTTGGAGGAGGAGAACATCGTCAGCGCCAGCTTGCCCTTGTACTCCACGACGTCGTTCCTGGTTCCCGAGACCGCCTTGTCGCTGCGGTCATTCTCGGTGGACGTGCCGCGGTACACCTGGCAGGCCGAGGTGTCGCACAGGTCGTAGCTGGCGTCGGCGGACGCGGCCGAGCGCAGCTTGGCCGCGTACGTCCGGGCGGCCACGGCCTGGGCCTTGAGCGCCTCCAGCGACCAGGACGCCGGCATCTCCGACGGCACGACCGAGCGCAGGTAGCTCTCCATGGTCACCTTGTTCACCGTGACCAGGCCCTTGCCCGAGCCGGACAGCCGGGCGTTGAGCTTGCCGCGGTAGGTGCGGGTGCTGCCGTCGGGCATCGCGAGCTTCACCGTGCCGGTGCTGGCGTTGCCGACCGACCAGACCCGGGCCGGGTCGAGCTTGGTGGCGTACTTCACGTAGGTGCCGGACGCGTTGCGGTAGTACAGCACCCGGTTGTCGCCGGAGCGGGTGATGCGCCACTTGGTGTAGGCCGACCCCACCGGCAGTTTCATCGAGGTACCGGCGGTGTCGGCGACCGTCTGGCCCTTCACCGGGCGGAAGTGGAGCGCGTTGTCGTTGTCGGCGCTGATCAGGACGCGGATGGTGTTGCCCTCGTCGAGGTCGTCCAGGGTCGTCCCCGGGTAGTAGAAACCGATGATCTCGGCATAGCCCAGGCCCTTGGACGCAGCGCCGTAGGCGCCGTACTGCGACATGCCCTTGCCGTGGCCCCAGCCCGCACCGGTGATCGTCACCGAGCCGCTCTTCGGGGCGACCGCGGAGTCCGCCTGCGCGGGCACGCCGGAGCCGCTCAGGCCGAACAGGAGCGTGGCCGCCGCAGCGGTGAGAGCGGCGGCGCGCACAAAGGCTCCGGGTGCGGCGTCGATGAGCATCGGGGGGTCCCTTCGAGATCTGCCAGGTCAACCCATGGTCACCCACGGCGTGTCGCCTCGCCAGAGCGCGACTGAGAATTCCTCAGAATTGGGCCCCAAGTCGAAGGGGCGGGTTGAGCCTTCGACCACCGCCCGGTGGACCGACCAGAATGTGAAACGCCGCGCCCATGTGTTGACATGACCGCGACCTGACGCCACTCTGTTTTCGTGCGGAAGTTCATTCTTGTAGTTAGTCAGCGTGTCGGCTGAGCCACGGCTCTGATCCGACACGCTCCCTCGCCTGCGCCTCGCAGCGAGGGTTTTTTTCTGCTTGCGTACGAAACGAAGTCAACGAAGAGAGGTAGAGATGGCCGGGGAGTCAACGACAATCCTGACCGGGGCCCAGGCCCTGGTGGAGTCACTGGAGCGCGTCGGGGTCGAGGTCGTCTTCGGGATCCCCGGTGGCGCGATCCTGCCCGCGTACGACCCTTTGTACGACTCGAAGATCCGCCACATCCTGGTGCGCCACGAGCAGGGCGCCGGGCACGCGGCCGAGGGGTACGCGATGGTCACCGGACGGGTCGGCGTGTGCATCGCCACGTCCGGGCCGGGGGCGACCAACCTGGTGACCGCGATCGCCGACGCCTACATGGACTCGGTCCCGATCGTGGCGATCACCGGTCAGGTGGCGAGCAAGTCGATCGGTACGGACGCCTTCCAGGAGGCCGACATCCGCGGCATCACCTTCCCGATCACCAAGCACAGCTTCCTGGTGACCGACGCGGCCGACATCCCGCACGCGATCGCGGCGGCGTTCCACATCGCCGGCACCGGTCGTCCGGGCCCCGTCCTGGTCGACATCGCCAAGGACGCGCTGGCCTCGTCCGCGCCGTTCACCTGGCCCGAGGAGCTCGACCTGCCCGGTTACCACCCGGTGGCGAAGCCCCACAGCAAGCAGCTGCGGGAGGCCGCGCGGCTGATCGGTGAGGCCAGGCGTCCGGTGCTCTACGTGGGTGGCGGCGTCGTGAAGGCGCAGGCGTACGAGGCGCTGGCCGAGCTGGTCCGGATCACGAACATCCCGGTGGTGACCACGCTGATGGCGCGCGGCGCCTTCCCCGACAGCCACGCGCTCAACATGGGCATGCCCGGCATGCACGGGACGGTGGCCGCGGTCGGCGCCCTGCAGCGCTCGGACCTGTTGATCACGCTCGGCGCCCGCTTCGACGACCGGGTCACCGGCAAGCTCGACACGTTCGCGCCGGACGCCAAGGTGATCCACGCCGACATCGACCCCGCCGAGATCTCGAAGAACCGGGTGGCCGACGTCCCGATCGTCGGGCACCTGGGCGAGGTGATCGCCGAGCTGAACACCCTGCTGCGCGGCGCCGACCTGCCCGACTACGGGGAGTGGACGCGTTACCTGTCCTCGCTGCGCGGCAAGTACGTGCTCGACCCCGAGCCGATGGACGGCGACCTGCTCAGCCCCGAGTACGTGATCAAGCGCATCGGCGAGATCGCCGGGCCCGACGCCACCTTCGTGACCGGCGTGGGCCAGCACCAGATGTGGTCCGCGCACCTGCTGCCGCACGAGCGTCCGCAACGCTGGCTGAACTCCGGCGGCGCGGGCACCATGGGCTACTGCGTGCCGGCCGCCATGGGCGCCCAGGTCGGGCGTCCGGGCGAGGTGGTGTGGGGCATCGACGGTGACGGCTGCTTCCAGATGACCAACCAGGAGCTGGTCACCTGTGCCCTGGAGGGCATCCCGATCAAGATCGCGGTGATCAACAACCGCAGCCTGGGCATGGTGCGGCAGTGGCAGACCCTGTTCTACGGGGAGCGCTACTCCAACACCAACCTCCAGAGCCACCGCGTGCCGGACTTCCCGAAGCTCGCCGAGGCCATGGGCGCGGTCGGGCTGCGGGCCGAGACCCCCGAGGAGGTGGACGCGGTGATCGCCCAGGCCATGGAGATCAACGACCGTCCGGTGGTGGTCGAATTCGTGGTGCACAAGGACGCCATGGTGTGGCCGATGGTCGCGGCCGGCACCAGCAACGATGACATCAAGATCGCTCGGGACCTCGCTCCCGACTGGGAGGGGGAGGACCTGTGAACACGCACACCCTGAGCGTGCTGGTGGAGAACAAGCCCGGCGTGCTGGCCCGCATCGCCGGCCTGTTCGCCCGCCGCGGCTACAACATCGAGTCGCTGGCGGTGGGCCCGACGGAGAACGAGGAGTTCTCCCGGATCACCGTCCAGGTGGCCGTGGACAGCCAGCTGGTGCTGGAGCAGATCGTCAAGCAGCTCAACAAGCTCGTCGAGGTGCTGAAGATCGTCGAGCTCGAGGACCTCGCCGCGGTGCGCCGCGAGCTGATGCTGATCAAGGTCAAGGCCGACCCGGCCACCCGCAGCCAGATCATCGAGATCGTCCAGCTGTTCCGCGGCAAGACCGTGGACGTCCACAACGACTCGATGACGATCGAAGCGACCGGCTCTCCTGACAAACTGGAGGCCCTGCTGGAGATGTTGAAGCCCTACGGCGTGCGCGAGCTGGTGCAGTCCGGCCTGGTCGCGCTGGCCCGCGGCGGTCGCTCCCTCAGCGATCGTGCGAAGATCGAGAAGACCCGTCCGGCCGCGTGGCCGGCGTAACGAGAAGGAAGCACAAGCAGATGGCACAGATGTTCTACGACTCCGACGCCGACCTCTCGGTCATCCAGGGACGCAACGTCGCGGTGATCGGCTACGGCAGCCAGGGCCACGCGCACGCGCTGAGCCTGCGCGACTCCGGCGTCGACGTGCGGGTCGGCCTGCGCGAGGGCTCCAAGAGCTGGGCGAAGGCGGAGGCCGAGGGCCTGCGCGTGGTCACCCCGGCCCAGGCGGTCGAGGAGGCCGACCTGATCATGGTGCTGGCGCCCGACCAGGTGCAGCGCCACCTCTACAAGGAGGCGATCGAGCCCAACCTGGTCCCCGGCGACGCGCTGTTCTTCGCGCACGGCTTCAACATCCGGTTCGGCTACATCACCCCGCCGCCGGGCGTCGACGTCTGCATGGTCGCCCCGAAGGGCCCGGGCCACCTGGTGCGCCGCGAGTACACCGAGGGCCGCGGCGTCCCGGTGATCGTCGCCGTCGAGAAGGACGAGACCGGCAACGCCTGGCCGCTGGCCCTCTCCTACGCGAAGGCGATCGGCGGCCTGCGCGCGGGCGGCATCAAGACCACCTTCACCGAGGAAACCGAGACCGACCTGTTCGGCGAGCAGGCCGTGCTGTGCGGCGGCACGTCCGCCCTGGTCACGGCGGGCTTCGAGGTGCTCACCGAGGCCGGCTACCAGCCCGAGGTCGCGTACTTCGAGTGCCTGCACGAGCTGAAGCTGATCGTCGACCTGATGTACGAGGGCGGCATCGCCAAGCAGCGCTGGAGCGTCTCCGACACCGCCGAGTTCGGCGACTATGTCTCCGGCCCGCGGGTCATCGACGCGTCGGTGAAGGCGCGGATGAAGGACGTGCTGGCCGACATCCAGTCCGGCGCGTTCGCCCAGCGCTTCATCGACGACCAGGACGCCGGCGCCCCGGAGTTCAAGCGCCTCCGCGCCGCCGGTGAGGCCCACCCGATCGAGGCCACCGGACGCCAGCTGCGCGGCCTGATGGCGTGGGTGAAGTCGCACGACGACGACTACGTCGAGGGCACCGCCGCTCGCTGAGACGGCCCAAACGCCCCCGATGTTCACATCCGCCCCCGAAATTTCGGGGGCGGATGTCAACTTCGGGGGCGTCTGGGTGCGGGAGCCGGGGCGGCGTCTTTGCTAGTCTGTGGCAGAAGTGCGTACTCGTACTGCCGGACACCGCCGCCCGAACCCCTGAAACGAGTAGATGAGAAAGTTCCGTGGAGTAGCCGCGCTCGTCGCCGCGAGTCTGGTGCTCGGCACCGTCATCGCGGTCGTGCGCGACGTCGTCGACCCCACGCCCGCCGCGGCCGTGCGAGCGACCGGTGGCGCGGCCCGGTTCACCTCGATCGAGTGGTTCTCCTGGGGTTCGAGGGGCGCGGCCATCCCCGCCGGCGGCACGACACGGACGGAGAGCTACACCGTCGCCGGCCAGACCTTGGCCATCACCTGCACCCTCGGCGCGCTGAGCGGCGGAGGACTGGTCTCCTACGTCCCCGGCTCCTGGCAGGGGGACGGGTTCGACGAGCTGTACAACATCGGCGGCAACAACAGCGCCAACACGATGGCCGTCGGCCTCGCCAACGCCACCAGCGGCACGACCGTCACCACCACGTTCAGCTGCTCGGCGACCCTGGGCGGCGTGGCGTTCCCGCTGGCCGGGCTCGTCATGGCGGACGCCGAGCAGTCCGGCAGCGCCGAGTACGTCGGCGCCACGATCTCCACCAGCGCCACGTGGCGCATCCTCGACCGGTACCGGACCTCGGGGTGCACGAGCGAGACCTACGCGCGCCGGACGGTGAGCGGGTCGGCCAACCGACTGGAGTTGTACGGCGACGTCAACGGTGCCCTCTGTTCGGCCGGTCCGATGGCCGTCGCGTTCATGGACGGGGCGACGTCGGCGACGAACGTGACGATCAGTGGTAGCGGCATCAGCGCGATCGCGCTCGGGGTCGCGCTCAGCTTCGACTTCGGTGACGCCCCCTCCTCCTACGGGCAGGCCGGCGCCGCCCTCCAGTTCGGGTACTCCGGCGGGGAACTCCCGGTGACCACCGGGTCGCTGGCCCAGAACCGCGGCACCCCGGTCTACGGGTCGGTCACCCTGGCCAACACCGCGCAGCCGTCCCCGCGCCTGGGCGGCACGGTCGACCCCGAACTCGCGCAGCAGTACAGCAGCGACGCGTCCGGCGACGACGCGAACGGGGACGCCTCCCAGGGCGGCCCGGACGACGAGAACGGGGTCTCCCTGCCCAGCCAGACCGTGGTCACACCGGGCAGCACCACCACGATCAGCGGAATCAGCTGTACCGGCACCGGCAGCGTCGCCGGCTGGATCGACTGGAACCTCAACGGCACGTTCGACTCCGGCGAGGTCTCGACCAACACCCCGGCCTGCCCCTCCGGCGGGGGGACGGTGGACCTCACCTTCTCCGTCCCGTCCTCGGTGCTGCCCAGCGGCGGGACGCTGTCGACCTTCCTGCGGCTCCGGATCGCGACCAGCACGAGCCAGCTCACCGCCACCGGTGTCAGCACCGGCGGCGAGGTCGAGGACCACCGGATCGTCTTCACCACTCCGCCGCGGCTCACCCTGAAGAAGACGGTCGACGCCCGGGTGTCGGCGGCCGACCAGTTCACGGTGACGGCCTCCGGCACGGGCCTGCCGGGCGGGACGGTGTCGGCCAGCACCACCGGGACGGGTACCTCGGCCACGACCGCCGCCAACCTCGTCCAGACCTCGACGACCTACACGTTGACCGACGCCATGGCCGCGGGCAGCACGAACCCGATCAGCGACTACGTCCCCAAGATCGCCTGTGTCGACGCCGCGAACAGCAACGCGACGGTCACGACGTCGGGCTCGGGGCCGAGTTGGACGGTGACCGGCCTGGCCAACGGCCAGAACGTCGTCTGCACGATCACCAACACGCCCCGTCCGGCGGCGATCTCGGTGACGAAGTCGCCCGGCACGGCGACCGGGCCGGACGCCGACGGCCAGTACACGGTCTCCTACCTGGTGAAGGTGTCCAACACGGGCGCGCTCTCCGGCACCTACGGTGTCCTGAGGGACCAGCCGTCCTTCGCGTCGAACCTGGTGGTGGACGGGGCGACCTGGACCACCTCGGGTACCGGCGTCCCGGCGGGCGGCAGCGCGACCGGTACCGGGCCGTTCACGCTCGCGCCGGCCAACACCGCCCTGGCGCGCGACACCACGCACACCTACAACCTCACCGTGCGGTTCCACTACACGAACCGCACCACCGCGACCGCCTGCAACGACTCGGCCGGCAACGGCCTGTTCAACCGGGTGAGCCTGCCCGCCGGCCAGGAGGCCACGACCACCGACGACAACGCGGCCTGCGTCGCACCGCCCGCCGCCCCCACGCCGAAGCTGGACTTCGACAAGGCGGCCGGGCCCATCCAGGACATGGACGGCAACGGCACCGACGTGGGCGACCGCATCACCTACACGTTCACGGTGACCAACAGCGGCAACGTGACGGTCAAGAACCTTGCGGTCTCGGACTCCCTGATGTCGGTGTCGTGCCCGGTCACCCAGCTCCTGCCGGCCGCGTCCACGACCTGCACGGTGAACTACCTGCTCACCCAGTCCGACGTGGACGCGGGCGCGGTGAACAACACGGCCTCGGCGGCGGGCACCGACACGAACGGCGTCGCGGTGACGAGCCCGAAGGACTCCACCTCGACCACGTGGACGCCGGCCAGCGGCCTGACCCTCGACAAGCAGGCCGCCGCCCCGGTCGACTCCAACGGCAACGGCCGCATCGACGCCGGCGACAAGATCACCTACACGTTCACCGTCACGAACTCCGGGAACTCGACCGTGACCGGCGTGAACGTGGTCGACAACATGCTGACGTCGACGATCAGCTGCACCCCGACGACCCTGGCCCCCGGCACCTCGGCGTCCTGCACGACCACGGCCTACGTGATCACCCCCGCCAACATGGACGCCGGGTCGGTCTCGAACACCGCGCAGGCCTTCGCGACCCGTCCGGGCGGCGGCCAGGTGGCCAGCAACACCGACACGACGTCGACCAGCCTGCTGGCCGTTCCCGGGCTGAAGCTGGTGAAGACCGCCGGGACGCCGGTGGACACCAACCACTCCGGCATCACCGACGCCGGCGACACCATCACCTACTCGTTCACCGTCACCAACACCGGCAACGTGACGATCACGAACCTGGCGATCGACGACCAGCGGCTGACCGGCCTGAGCTGTGTGGCCACCACCCTGGCCGCAGGGGCGAGCACGACCTGCAGCGCGAACGCCTACACCGTGACCACCGCGGACGAGACGGACGGCGCCGCCGTCAACCGCGCCACCGTGAGCGGCACCGCAGCGGGCGGCGGCGGGATGGTGAAGAGTCCCGAGGCATCCACGTCCACCCCGGTGACGGTGCCCAGGCCCCGGTTGCAGTTCGACAAGGTCGCCGGGACGCCGGTGGACGTCAACCACTCCGGGTTGACCGACGCCGGTGACACCATCGCCTACACCTTCACGGTGACCAACGCCGGCAACGTGCCGGTCACCGGCGTCACGGTGAGCGACTCGAAGCTGTCGGCCACCCCGATCTCCTGCACTCCCAGCGCGCTGGCCGTCGGGGCGAGCGCCTCCTGCGGGCCGGTGACCTACACGGTCACGACGGCCGACGAGTCCGCCGGCGCGGTGTCCAACTCCGCCACCGCGGGCGCGACCGCCCCGAGCGGCGCGTCCGTCACCAGCCCGCCCGACGCCACGTCGACCCCGGCCACCGTGCCCACGCCGTCGCTGAAGCTGGTGAAGACCGCCGGTTCGCCGGTGGACACCAACCACTCCGGCCTGACCGACGCCGGCGACACCATCACCTACACCTTCTCGGTCACCAACACCGGCAACGTGCCGGTCTCGGCGATCAGCGTCGCCGACACCAAGCTCTCGGCGACGCCGATCAGCTGCTCTCCGTCCACGCTCAACCCGGGGCAGTCGGCGAGCTGTGGTCCGCGCACCTACACCGTGACCACCGCGGACGAGACCGCCGGCCAGGTCGCGAACTCGGCGACGTCCTCGGGCACCGACCCCAACGGCAAGGCGGTGACCAGCAGCCCGTCCACCACGACGACGCCGACCACCGTGCCGGCCCCGGCCCTGAAGCTGGTGAAGACCGCGGGTACCCCGGTGGACACCAACGGCTCGGGCATCACCGACGCCGGGGACACGATCAGCTACAGCTTCGCGGTGACCAACACCGGCAATGTGCCGATCGCCGCCGTCGCCGTGACCGACACCAGGGTCTCGGCGACGCCGATCAGCTGCACCCCGGCCACGGTGCCCGCGGGCGGGACGGCCTCGTGCGGCCCGGTCACCTACACCGTCACCGCCGCCGACGTGACCGCCGGCTCGGTGGCGAACTCCGCGACCGCGGGCGGCACCGACCCCAACGGCACGGCGGTCACGAGCCTGCCGTCCACCACCACGACCCCCACGACCGCACCCCGGCCGGCGATGATCCTGGGCAAGACCGCCGGTACGCCGACCGACGTGAACAACTCCGGCATCACCGACGCGGGCGACACCATCACCTACAGCTTCACCATCCGCAACACCGGCAACGTCCCGCTCACCTCGCTGGCGGTGAGCGATTCGAAGCTCGCGGCCGCCGGCATCACCATCTCCTGCCCGTCCGGCACCCTGGCGCCCGGCCTGACCGCGACCTGCACCACGTCCGCGGCCTACGTGGTCACCGCTGCCGACGTGACGGCGGGGGCCGTAGCCAACACCGCGACGGCCACCGGCCGCGCGCCCGGCAACGTCCGCGTCGACGCGGGGCCGGCCAGCACCAGCACCCCGACAACGGTTCCCGACCCGCGACTCGTGCTCGACAAGACCGCCGGGACCCCGGTCGACACCAACCACTCCGGGATCACGGACGCCGGCGACACCATCGCCTACACGTTCGGCGTCCGCAACGACGGCAACGTGCCGATCACCGCGATCTCGGTGACCGACGCCAAACTCGCCGGCCAGGGCATCACCGTCAGCTGTTCCCCGACGACCCTGCAGCCCAACGCCACGGCGGTCTGTACGCCGAGCGGCGTCTACACGGTGACCGCGGCCGACGTCGCGTCCGGCTCGGTCGAGAACACCGCCACCGCGTCCGGCACCGACCCGGACAACGACCGGATCACCAGCGCGCCGGACAGCACGTCCACCACGACGACCGCGCCCCGCCCGGCGCTGAAGCTGGTGAAGAGCGCCGGGACGCCGGTGGACACCAACCTCTCCGGGATCACCGACGCCGGTGACACCATCGCCTACACGTTCACGGTCACCAACACCGGCAACGTGCCGGTGAGCGGCGTCGCGGTGAGCGACCCCAAGCTCACCGGCCAGGGCATCACGATCACGTGCACCCCGACCACGCTCACCCCGAACGAGAGCGCCGCCTGCGGGATCTCGAAGCCGTACGTCGTGACGACGGCGGACGAGCAGACCGGGAAGGCGGCGAACACGGCGACCGCCGACGCCACCAACCCCGACGGCGGTTCGGTGACGAGCCCGCCGTCCAGCACCAGCACGACGGTCACGAAGCCCCGCCCGCTGCTGACCCTGGACAAGGTCGCCGGGTCGCCGGTGGACGTGAACGGCTCGGGCATCACCGATGCCGGTGACACGATCACCTACACCTTCTCCGTCACGAACTCCGGCAACGTCCCGGTGTCCGCGATCGCGGTGAGCGACCAGAGGCTGGCCGACCAGGGCATCACGATCACGTGCGCACCGGCCGTGCTCGCGCCGACGGCGGTGGCGACCTGCACCACGTCGGCCGCGTACCGGGTCACCGAGGCCGACGAGCAGGCCGGCGCAGCGGTGAACAGCGCGACGGCGAGCGGCACCAACCCCGACGGCGGCGCCGTGACCAGCCCGCCGGACGGGACGACCACCACGGTCACCGTCCCGCAGCCGCTGTTGTCGTTGGAGAAGAGCGCGGCGGCGCCGGTGGACGCCAACGGCTCCGGCATCACCGACGCCGGTGACACCATCACCTACTCGTTCACCGTCACCAACGACGGCAACGTGCCCGTCACCGGGCTCGCCGTGAACGACTCGCTGCTGGCCGCCGCGGGAATCCTGGTGAACTGCCCGGTGACCACGCTGGCGCCGCATGCCAGCACCACCTGCACGGCCGACCCGTACGTCGTCACCACCGACGACGAGGACGCCGGCCAGGTCGCGAACGAGGCGACCGCGCAGGCCGTCGACCCCGACGGCGGCGCCGTGACCAGCCCGAAGGACTCGACGTCCACTCCGACCACGGTCCCGGCCGCGTCGCTGACCGTGGAGAAGACCGCGGGCACCCCGGTCGACACCAACGGCTCGGGCATCACCGACGCGGGCGACACCGTGGTCTACTCCTTCCTGGTCACGAACGTCGGCAACGTGCCGGTGCGGTCGATCGCCATCGACGACCAGCTGCTGGACGGCCTGACGATCACCTGCGGCGCGACCCGACTGGATCCGGGGGAACACACCACCTGCACCTCCGAGCCCTACGTGGTGACCGAGGACGACGAGGATGCGGGCGTCGTGGCGAACACCGCGACCGCCCAGGGCATCGACCCGGACGGCGACCCGGTGACCTCCCCGGAGGACGCGGCCTCCGTCCCGGTGACGAAGCCGCAGCCCGCGCTGACCATCGACAAGCACGCGGGCACCCCGGTGGACGCCAACGGCTCCGGGATCACCGACGCCGGTGACACGATCGTCTACACGTTCACCGTGACCAACACCGGCAACGTGCCGCTGATCTCCGTCGACGTCGACGACCAGCGGCTGGGTGCGACCGTGAGCTGTCCTCCCGGGACGCTCGCGCCCGGCAACGCGATCACCTGCACGGCGAGCGCCTACACCGTCACGGCGGCCGACGTGGCGGCCGGGGCGGTCCTGAACACGGCCACCGCGACCGGCACCGACCCCGACGGCGGCGCGATCAGCAGTGACCCGGACACGGCCACCGTCACGACCACGACTCCCCGTCCGGCCCTGTCGATCGACAAGCACGCCGGCACGCCCGTGGACACCAATCACTCCGGGATCACCGACGCCGGCGACACCATCGCCTACACCTTCGACGTCACCAACACCGGCAACGTGCCGGTGACCGGGCTGTCGGTCCTCGACCCCAAGCTCACCGCGCAGGCCGGGCTGACCATCAGCTGCCCCGCCGGCAGTCTGGCCCCCGGCGCGACCGTCCAGTGCACGGCGAGCGCGGCCTATGTCGTGACGGCGGCGGACGTGGCGGCCGGTGTAGTCACCAACACGGCCAGGGCCCGCGGGACGAATCCCGACGGGGGCACGGTCACCAGCTCGCCCGACTCCACCACGACGACCACGACGGCGCCGCAGCCGAAGCTCGTGCTGCACAAGGTCGTCGGCCAGGTGGTGGACACCAATGCGTCCGGGATCACCGATGCCGGCGACACGATCCGCTACTCGTTCACCGTCGACAACGTCGGCAACGTCCCGGTGTCGGCGATCGCGATCTCCGACCTCAAGCTGACCGCCCAGGCCGGCCTCACGATCGCCTGCACGCCCACCACGCTCAACCCCGGTGCGAGCGCCACCTGCACCCCGTCCGCCGTGTACGTGGTGACGGCCGCGGACGTCGCGGCCGGCGCGGTCGCGAACACCGCCACCGCCGGCGGCTCCGACCCGGACGGCCACGCGGTGTCCAGCGCACCCGACGCGACGTCGACGCCGACGGTCCGCCCGCAGCCCGGTCTGCTGATCGACAAGACGGCTGCCGCGCCGGTGGACGTGAACTCCTCGGGGATCACCGACGCCGGTGACACGATCCGCTACTCGTTCACCGTGCAGAACGTCGGCAACGTCCCGGTGTCCACCGTCGGGGTCAGCGACTCCAAGCTGACCGCCGCCGGGATCACGATCACCTGCGCGCCCGCGCGCCTGCTCCCCGGGGGCGTCGCCACCTGTTCGACCTCGACGGTGTACACCGTGACGGCCGCCGACGTGGCCGCCGGCTCGGTGGCCAACAGCGCGGTCGCCACCGGCACCGACCCCGACGGTGGCGCGGTCGGCAGCGACCCCGACACCACCAGCACGGCGACCACGCTGCCGCAGCCGTCGCTGACCGTGAAGAAGACCGCCGGCGCCGTGCAGGACCTCGACGGCAACGGGCCGGACCAGGGCGACACGATCACCTACACGTTCACCGTCACGAACAACGGCAACGTCCCGCTGTCGGTGATCCGGGTGCATGACGCGCTGCTCAGCGCGAGCCCGATCGCCTGCGACACGATCCTCACGCTGGCCCCGTCACAGAGCGGGGTGTGCACGAGCCGCACCTACACGGTGCTCCAGGCCGACCTGGACCGCACGTCGATCTACAACACCTCGACGGCCACCGGGACCGACCCGGACGGCGGCACCGTCACCAGCCCGCCGTCGGACACCTCCACCCCGCTGACCACCGCGCCCGCGCTGCACCTGGTGAAGTCGGTCGACCGGGTCGAGGACGTGAACAACTCCGGCATCACCGACGCCGGTGACCTGGTCTGGTACACCTACGTCATCACCAACCCGGGCAACGTGACGATCGGCACGATCTCGATCGACGACCCGTTGCTCGGGGACATCACGATCACCTGCAGCGCCGGCAGCATCGCGCCCGGGGACACGGTGACGTGCGCGGCCGACGAGGGCCAGACGGTCACGCCCGACCAGGTGGCTGCCGGTCACGTGGTCAACGTCGCCACGGCCGAGGGCCTCGCGCCGGGCGGCGTGGAGGTGACCAGCCCGCCGAGCACGACGTCCGTCGCGACGACGACGCCGGCTCCCGCGCTCGACATCGAGAAGCACGCCGCCACCCCGGTGGACACCAACGCCTCCGGGATCACCGATGCCGGCGACACGATCGCCTACACCTTCACGGTCACGAACACCGGCAACGTGCCGGTCGACCACATCGCGGTGGACGACCAGTTGCTCGCCGCGGCCGGGATCGGCATCACCTGCGACGACGCCCTGCTGCTGCCGGGCGAGTTCACCGAGTGTGCGGCCGAGCGTGCCTACGTGGTGACGGCGGCGGACGTGACGGCCGGCGGCGCGGCGAACAGTGCCACCGGCACCGGCACCAACCCCGACGGCGGCACCGTGACGAGCCCGCCGGACGCGACCTCGACCCCGACCACGACGCCGCAGCCGGGGATCGGCCTCACCAAGGCCGCCGGCACGCCGGTGGACACCAACGGCTCCGGGATCACCGATGCCGGTGACACGGTCGCGTACACGTTCACCGTCCACAACACCGGGAACGTCCCGCTGTCCGGGGCGACCGTCACCGACGAGAAGCTGGCCGCCGCGGGCATCACGATCAGCTGCCCCGCCGTGGTGCCGGTGGGGGAGTCCCGCACCTGCACGACGTCCGGGGTGTACACGGTCAGCGCCGACGACGTGGCCGCGGGCACTGTTGCGAACACGGCGACCGCCTCGGCGAAGGACCCTGACGGCGGCACCGTGACCAGCCCCGAGGCCAGGACCAGCACCCCGACCACGACGCCCGCGCCGGCGCTCGAGTTGGCCAAGGACGTGGCCCAGGTCACGGACGTGAACGGCTCCGGCCTCACCGACGCCGGTGACACCATCGCCTACACGTTCACGGTCACCAACACCGGCAACGTGCCGATCGCCGACATCACGGTCGCCGACCCGAAGCTGGTCGCGGGCGGCGTGACCATCGACTGCTCGGTGACCCCGGACGCGCCGCTGGCGCCGGGGTTGTCGCGGGACTGCACGGTGTCGGGGCCGTACGTGGTGACCGAGGCGGACGAGCAGGAGCTCAGCGTCGCCAACGTGGCCACCGCCGCCGGCACCGATCCCGACGGCAATCCCGTCACCAGCCCGGAGGCGCGCACCGACACGACCACCACCGTCCCGGCGCCGTCGCTGACGCTGGCCAAGTCCGTGGCGGGCGTCACCGACACCAACGGCTCCGGGATCACCGACGCCGGTGACACGATCAGCTACGCGTTCACCGTCACGAACACCGGCAACGTCCCGATCAGCGGCGTCACCGTCGTCGACGACAAGCTGGCCGGCCAGGCGTCCCCGGCGATCACGATCACCTGCCCGGGCGCGCCGCTCGCGCCGGGCGCGTCCGTGGACTGCACGGCGAGCGCCGACTACGTCGTGACCGCGCTCGACGTGGCGAGCGGATCGGTGGCGAACTCCGCGATCGTGAAGGGCACCGACCCCGACGACGACCCGGTGACCAGCCCGCCGTCCACCACGTCGACGACGACGACCGTGCCGGCACCCTCGATGGTGCTGGACAAGGCGGTCGCGTCCGTGACCGATGCCAACGGCTCCGGCATCACCGACGCAGGTGACACCATCGCCTACACGTTCACCGTGACCAACACCGGCAACGTGCCGCTGGCCGGGGTCGTGGTGAAGGACGAGAAGCTGACCTCCGGTGGGGTGAGCGTGACCTGCCCAGCGATCATCCCGGTGAACACCACCGTGGCCTGCACCGTCTCCGGGCCGTACGTGGTGACCGGGGCCGACGAGCAGGCCGGCAGCGTCGCCAACACCGCCACGGCCACCGCGACCGATCCCGACGGCGGCACCGTCACGAGCCCGAAGGACACCACCTCGACGGCGACGACCGTGCCGGCCCCGTCCCTGCAGCTGGTGAAGTCCGTGACCGGCGTGGACGACGTGAACGACTCCGGCATCACCGACGCCCCCGACGAGATCACCTACTCCTTCACGGTGACGAACACGGGCAACGTGCCGATCTCCACGGTCGCGATCCACGACGACCTGCTCGAGCAGGCTGGCCTCACGATCACCTGCACGCCGACGACCCTCGGGCCGAACGGCGTCGCGACCTGCACCCCCAGCGGGCCGTACGTGGTGACCGCCGCCGACGAGGCCGGCGGGTCTGTGGTGAACGTCGCCACCGCGACCGGTACCGACCCCGACGGCGACCCGGTGACCAGCCCCGAGTCCGGCACGTCCACGTCGACGACGAAGCCGTATGCCGGGCTCGTGATGACCAAGGCCGTTGACACGGTCGTCGACACGAACTCCTCGCTCCTGGTCGACGCTCCCGACGAGGTGACCTACACCTTCACGGTGACCAACAGCGGCAACGTCCCCGTGCACGGCATCACCGTGGCGGACACGCTGCTGGCCGGGCAGGGGATCACCGTGACCTGCACGCCGACGACCCTGGCCCCCGGTGACAGCGCGAGCTGCACCCAGAGCGCGCCGTACGTGATCAGCACGGCCGACGAGAACGCCGGCTCGGTCGTGAACATCGCGACGGCGGACGGGACCGACCCCGACGGCGACCCCGTGACCAGCCCACCCGCACGGGCCACGGTCGCGACCACGCTGCCGCAGCCGGGCCTCGACCTGGTCAAGACGGCCACGGCCAGCGACAACAACGGCTCGCACCTCACCGACGCCGGTGACACCATCGTCTACACGTTCACCGTGACCAACACCGGCAACGTGCCGCTGACCGGCGTCGTGATCGACGACTCGCTGCTGGCCGCTGCCGGGGTGGCGGTGACCTGTGATCCCGCCGACATCGCGGTGGGTGCGCAGACGACCTGCACGTCGGGCGCCTACACCGTGACCGAGGCGGACGAGGGCGCCGGTTCGGTGACGAACATCGCGACCGCGTCGGCGAGCGACCCCGACGGTGACCCGGTCACCAGCGGACCGGCCCGCACGACCACCGCGACCTCGGTGCCGGCCGCCTCCTTCGTGCTGGACAAGTCCGCGGAGTACGCCGACTCCAACGGTTCGGGGCGGGCCGACGAGGGCGACACGATCCTGTTCACGTTCATCCTGACCAACACCGGCAACGTGCCGCTCTCCACGATCGTCGTCGACGACCAGCTGGCCGGCCCGGTGACCTGCGTGGCGACCTCCCTCGAACCGGGGGAGAGCACGACCTGCGCGGCCGACGCGGCGTATGTGGTGACCCAGGACGACGTGGACGCCGGCGCGGTGGACAACACCGCCAGCGCGTCCGCTCCGGACCCCGACGACGCCATCGTGACCACCCCGCCCGACTCCACCTCGACCACCCTCGACCGGGAGCCCGGCCTCACCCTGGTGAAGACCGCCGATCTGGAGGACACCGACGGCGACGGACGGGCGCAGGCCGGCGAGGTCATCCACTACTCGTTCCTGGTCACGAACACCGGCAACGTCCGCGTCACCGAGATCGTGGTCGACGACTCGCTGCTCGCCGCGGCCGGCGAGGCCGTCACCTGCCCGGCCACCGAACTCGACCCGGGCGCGTCGATGACCTGCACCGCCGACCACGTGGTGACCAGGTCCGAGGCGGCCGGCAAGCAGATCGTGAACAGCGCGACGGCGATCGGCGCGACGGCGGCGGGGGTCGTGGACAGTGCGGAGGCGACGGCCACCGTGCCGGGCTCGCCGTCCGACGTCCTGGCCTACACCGGCGCCGCGCCGCTGGCCGCGATGGGTCTCGGGCTGGCGGTCGTCGCCGGCGGGGTGTTGATGCTGGTGGTGTCGCGACGCCGCCGTGACGAAGGATGAGGTAGGAGCAGGATGACGCAGCGCAGGACCTGGGTGCTCGTGGGATCGGTGGTCGCGGTGATCGCGATCGCCGCGGCGGTGGTCATCTTCTGGTTGGCACGGACCGGTAACCCGATGGCCACGGCGACGACGTCCGCGGCGCCGACTGCCGTCGACCCCAGCAAGGTGTCGCCGAAGCTGCCGCAGGAACCCACCGTCAGCGACCAGACCGGTGCGGTCAAGGACGCCACCTTCGGCTCGTGCTCGACGACCGCGGGCAAGCAGGAGGTCACCGGCAAGATCACCAGCAGTGCCGCCACGACCACCGACTACGTGGTCACGGTGAGCTGGGTGAACGGCACCTCCGACGTGCTGGCGCGCGGTGTGGCCGTGCTGAAGGACATCCCGGCCGGCGGGGAGAAGGACTTCACCCTGAAGGCCGACGTGCCCGAGGGAGCCACCACCTGCACGTTCCACGTGGTACGGGGAACGGTGAAGTAGGCGCCGCGCGCGCATGTTCGTTCCGGCCGGGGTCTCTGGCAGGCTTGCCGCATGACGACGGCTGCCCAGACGGTTCCCGGACTGACCACCGCCGAGGTGGCCGAACGGGTCGCCAGGGGTGAGGTCAACACCCTCCCGCCACGCTCGGGCCGCACGACCTGGGACATCGTCAAGGCCAACGTCTTCACGCGCATCAACTTCCTGCTGATGACGCTGTTCATCATGGTGCTGTCGACCGGCTCGATCGTGAACGCGCTGTTCGGCTTCCTGATCATCATCAACTCCGGTATCGGCATCGTGCAGGAACTCCGCGCCAAGCGGACGCTGGACAACCTCGCCGTGGTGGGGGAGGGCAAGCCCACCGTCCGCCGTGACGGGGTCGCCCGCGAGCTGCCGCGTGAGGACGTGGTGCTGGACGACCTGATCGAGATCGGGCCCGGCGACCAGATCATCGTGGACGGCGAGGTGGTGGAGGCCTCCTACCTCGAGGTGGACGAGTCGCTGCTCACCGGGGAGTCCGACCCGTTGTTGAAGGAGCCCGGACACGTGGTGATGTCGGGCAGCTTCGTCGTCGCCGGCGTCGGGGCGTTCCGTGCCACCAAGGTCGGGCTGGACTCCTATGCCGCGCAGCTCACGTTGGAGGCCAGCAAGTTCTCGCTGGTGAAGTCCGAGCTCCAGACCGGCATCAACAAGATCCTGCGGCTGATCACCTGGCTGCTGGTCCCGGTCGGCCTGGCCACGGTCTGGGTGCAGTGGAACCAGACCGGCACCTGGCAGGAGAAGGTGCTGGCGACCGGCGGCGCGCTGGTGCCGATGGTGCCCGAGGGACTGGTGCTGCTGACCTCCCTGGCGTTCGCGGTGGGCGTGGTGCGGCTGGGCCAGCGCAACGTGCTGGTGCAGGAGCTGCCGGCCATCGAGGGCCTGGCCCGGGTGGACGTGGTCTGCGCCGACAAGACCGGCACGCTCACCGAGAACGGGCTGGCGTTCGGCGAGCTCGAACACCTGGACGGCGACGACGCCCGGTCCCGTGAGGTGCTCGCCCAGCTGGCCGCCGCGGACCCGCGTCCGAACGCCTCGGTGCAGGCGCTGGCGCACTCGCTGCCGCTCACCACCACCGGGTGGACGGTGACCGGCATGGCCCCGTTCACGTCCGCCAAGAAGTGGTCGGGCATGTCGTTCGACGGGGAGGGCCACTGGGTGCTGGGGGCTCCGGACGTCCTGGCCAGCCCCGACAGCGACGTCGCCGGGCGGGCCGAGAAGGTCGGGTCGACCGGACGCCGCGTCCTGCTGCTCGGCGAGTCCGACCGTCCGGTGGACGCCCCGGACGCGCCCGGCACGGTCACCGCCCGCGCGCTGGTCGTGCTCGAGCAGAAGGTGCGTCCGGAGGCCCGCGACACCCTCGCGTTCTTCGCCGAGCAGGACGTGGTGGTCAAGGTCATCTCCGGCGACAACGCCACCTCGGTGGGGGCGGTCACCGGCTCGCTCGGCGTCGACACCGGCGAGGTGGTCGACGCGCGCACCCTGCCCGACGACGCCGAGAAGTTCGCCGACAAGGTGCAGTCGGCCGGGGTGTTCGGACGGGTCACGCCGCAGCAGAAGCGGATGATGGTCGCCGCTCTCCAGTCGAAGGGCCACAACGTCGCGATGACCGGCGACGGCGTGAACGACGTGCTCGCGATCAAGGATTCCGACCTCGGCGTCGCGATGGGCTCCGGCGCTGCGGCCACCCGCTCGGTCGCCCAGCTCGTGCTGCTGGACGACAGCTTCGCCACCCTGCCGCACGTGGTGGCCGAGGGACGCCGGGTGATCGGCAACATCGAGCGGGTCGCCAACTTCTTCCTGACCAAGACGATGTACTCGATCATCCTGGCGCTGCTGGTGGCGCTGTGGGGCCTGCAGTTCCCGTTCGTGCCCATCCACATCTCGTTCGTCGGCTGGTTCACGATCGGCATCCCGGCCTCAATCCTGGCGCTGGCGCCGAACGCCGAACGCGCCCGTCCCGGCTTCCTGAAGCGGGTGATGAGCTTCTCGATCCCGTCGGGCGTCGTGGTCGCGGTGACCACGTTCGTCTCCTACCTGATGGTCAAGCCGCCGCTCGGCGCCGACCCGGCGCTGTTCACCCAGGCCAGCACCGCCGCGCTGCTCACGCTGATGATCGGCGGCACCTGGGTGATGGTGGTCACCGCGCGTCCGTACGAATGGTGGAAGCTGCTGATGATCGCGGTCTGCGGCCTGGCCGCGTTCCTGGTGATCTTCTGGCTGCCCTACCAGGTGCCGGGCTGGATCGAGTCGCTGGGCTTCCTGCGGCGGTTCGACCCCCAGCTCGACCCGAGCAACGTCGCGATGATGACCGAGGCCGCGTGGTGGGGGCTGGGCGCGCTCGTGTTCGTCGAGGCGGCCTGGTGGATCTCCGGACGCGTCACCGGCGAGCACCGGCACCTGTTCGGCAGCCTCGCCGACCGCTGAGGCTGCCGGTTCAGGCTAACTTTGTGCCATGGCGACCACCCTTGACGTCAAGAGCCATGATCGTGCCCTCCGAAGCTGGATCGAGCCGCTTCTCGGGATCCCTGCGGGCTTGCTCACCTTCTGGATTGCCTCCGCAGCATCGGCGAACCCGCCCGAGGTCGTCACCGGTCGGGGACTGGCGCTGTGGTACCTGCCGATGCTGCTCGTTGCCGGGGGCAGTGTTTTCCTGGGCATCCGGCGTCCACGACTGGCACTACCTGCCGGCCTGGTCATCCTCGCCGTTGTCGGTCTTGTCGTTCTCGCCGGGCTGACCGTGGTGAACGTCGAACTCCCGGACGGCCTGGATTGGCGCAGCGTTCTGGTCCACGGAAGCGGGAGCAGTTTCGTTCCCGTGGTGGGCATCGTCCTCGTCAGCGCCGCGATCGCCGGGAGGACCCGCCATCGGCATTGATTGGTTGTCGAGACCGGCCCTGGGGAACTGCGGGGAGCGAGATACGGCCGTCAGATCGGGTCGGCGGAGGGTCGGCCGCGTCCTGGGCAATGAAGTCTTGCCCATGAGAGGGCAGGCACGTAGCGTTTCTCTCTTCGAAATCCTCTGGCGAATCGGCTGACCCGTGCGGGAACAAAGCGACATCACGCGTCTTCGCATGCTCATGACGTCACTTGCTCCATGGCCTGCGACGGTGGGCGACCTCGTCGAAAGGATGCGGGGTTCAGAGTTGAACAGCGCTGACCCCCGAGTGCTTGCGTTCAGGTTGCCGCTGGACGTCAAGGCGTTTGGAATGGTGTCTCCCGATGACGGGTCCGAGCTCACGCTCTACTTTCCCGACCTCGACCGGGAGATGTTCAATGGCTTCGGCGAGGTTGTTGACAGCGTGAAGGCGCGCCTGGGCATCGCGGCATCGTGGGGATGGCTGCCTGAGTTCGGGTCGGGTGAGATTCAGTTGTGTCCAGCGAGCCGTGCCGAAGTATCGGCTGAGGGCTCTTAGCGTCGCGAGCCGTTTTCAGATGCGGGCCGCGATCTCGTCGCCCACGACCGAGGTCGGACGCTTCGACGCTCCACGCTCGGCGATGTCGGCGTCCACGGCGGCCTCGATCCGGCGGGCGTCGTTGCTGCGTCCGAGGTGGTCGAGCAGCAGGGCCATCGACAGGATCGTCGCGGTCGGGTCGGCGATGCCCTGGCCCGCGATGTCCGGCGCCGAGCCGTGCACCGGCTCGAACATGGACGGGAACTCGCCGGTCGAGTTGATGTTGGCGCTGGCCGCCAGACCGATGCCGCCGGTGACTGCCGCGGCCAGGTCGGTCAGGATGTCGCCGAACAGGTTGTCGGTGACCAGCACGTCGAAGCGCTGCGGGTCCTGCACGAACGCGATCGTGGCCGCGTCCACGTGCAGGTAGTCGGTGGCGACATCGGGGTGCTCGGCCGCGACAGCGGTGAACAGCCGGTTCCACAGGCCGCCGGCGTACACCAGCACGTTGTGCTTGTGCACCATCGTCAGCTTCTTGCGGCGCTTCTCGGCGCGCTCGAAGGCGTCCCGGATCACCCGTTCGACGCCGTGGGCGGTGTTGATGCTGACCTCGGTGGCGACCTCGTAGTCCGTGCCGGCGCGGAAGGCGCCGCCGTTGCCGCAGTAGAGGCCCTCGGTGCCCTCGCGCACGACCACGAAGTCGATCGGGCCGCGGGCGGTCACCTCGGGGGCGAGCGGGGTCGGCACGCCGGGGTAGAGCTTGGACGGGCGCAGGTTCACGTAGTGGTCGAACGCGAAGCGCAGCTTCAGCAGCAGGCCGCGCTCGAGCAGGCCGGACGGGATCGCCTTCGACCCGGGGGCGGCGCCCACCGCGCCGAGGATGATCGCCTGGCTGGCCGCGAGCTCGTCCATCACCGAATCGGGCAGGACCTCACCGGTGCGCTGCCACCGTTCCGCGCCCAGGTCGTGGTGGACGAAGTCGAACGTGTCGTCCCCCACCACGGTGGTCAGGACCTTCAGTCCCTCGGCCACCACCTCGGGTCCGATGCCGTCGCCGGCGATGACGGAGATGACGGGTTTGCCGGTAGCTGCTGCACTCACCCGCGCGAGGCTACTTGGCGCCCAAACACCGGACGGTTCCGTCTCACCCGGCGCGATAGCATGCCGCCATGGCACTGACCTTCCCGCTGCACCGCAACCCCTACCCGGCCACCGACGACGCCGTCGCCCGGGTGCTGGCCGATCCCGGCTTCGGTGACCACTTCACCGACCACATGGCGGTCGCGATCTGGACGAAGGACGGCGGCTGGGGTGCCGACGAGGTCAAGCCGTACGGGCCGTTCCAGATGGACCCGGCCAGCGCGGTGCTGCACTACGCGCAGGAGGTGTTCGAGGGCATGAAGGCGTACCGGCACGCCGACGGCTCGATCCACCTGTTCAGGCCGGAGGCCAACGCGCACCGCTTCCAGAACTCCGCGGCGCGGCTGATGCTGCCGCAGCTGCCGGGGGAGGACTTCGTCCGCGCCTGCGCCGAACTCGTGCGTGCGGACGCCGCCTGGGTGCCCGACGCGGAGGGGGAGCGCAGCCTGTACCTGCGCCCGTTCATGTTCGCCTCCGAGGTGTTCCTGGGCGTCCGCGCTGCGCAGACGGTCACGTTCTGCGTGATCGCGTCCCCGGCCGGCCCCTACTTCACCGGCGGCGTGAAGCCGGTCGACATCTGGGTCACCGACACCTACGCGCGCGCCGGCGTCGGCGGCACCGGCTCGGCCAAGTGCGGCGGCAACTACGCCGCGTCCCTGATCGCGCAGTACGAGGGCTACGACCACGGCTGCTCGCAGGTGCTGTTCATCGAGGCCGCCGACAAGGACCGGGTCGAGGAACTCGGCGGCATGAACGTGTTCCTGGTCACCGCGGACGGGCGGCTGGTCACCCCCGCGCTCACCGGGACGATCCTGGAGGGCATCACCCGCGACTCGATCCTCACCGTGGCCGGCGATCTGGGCCTGGTGCCCGAGGAGCGCCGGATCACCCCCGAGGAGCTGTTCGGCGGGATCGCGGACGGGACCACCGTCGAGGCCTTCTCCTGCGGGACGGCCGCGGTGGTCACCCCGATCGGCGCCTTCAAGTCGGCCCAGGGGGAGTGGCGGCTGCCCGAGAACGGCTCCCCGGCCACGATGGCGATCCGCAACGCGATCCTCGACATCCAGTACGGCCGCGCCGCCGACGACCACGGCTGGATGCGTCCCATCGCCTGACCGGACCAAAAGGGGACAGTCCCCTTTTGGTCCGCCGGCCCGGTCAGATGCGACCGGACCGAAAGGGGACAGTCCCCTTTTGGTCCGCTCCCCGGGTCAGATGCGCGGCACCCGGCGGATCACGCCCACCGGGGCCGGCGCGCCGGCCACGTTCTTGACCGCCGCCTCGCTCGGCGCGCCGTCCGTGGTGTCGAGGGCGTCGGCGAGGGCGTCCAGTTTCGTGGTGAGGTCGGCCGCCAGCGCGCGTCCCGAGGCCGAGAAGGCGTAGCTCGGCGGGTCGGCGGCCAGCGCGTCCAGCCCGTCGCGGCCGTGTCGGTAGGACGCCATCCAGACGGGCAGGCCCGATAACAGCGCCCGGTAGCGCACCCAGCGGTGGTTGTCCCAGCCGCTGGCCACCGGTGCGCTCTCGGGGTACCGCGGCTCGGTGAACTGGGCGACGAGCGCCGCGGCGGCGACGCGTCCGCGGTCGGCGAGGCGAGCGATCGTCTCCCCGTCCATGTACAGGTTCAGCCCGCCCTCGGACGGCGACTGCAGCACCCGGACGATCCGGTCGCGGTACCCGGGCAGGTTCAGCTGGGTGCCGTCGGGCCAGGATCGGGCGGTGTCGACCGCGGCCAGGGCGAACCCCGCCACCGCGCGCCACCCGGACACCGGCACCTCGGCGAACTCGGGCAGCAGGCCGCTGCGGTTGCTGGTCGCGTACTCGATGTTCAGCGCCTGGTCGGGGCTCGGCTCGACGCCCTCGGCGAAGTCGCCGAGGTTGATGGCGAACGTCGGGCGGATCGGCAGCGCCGCGTCGAACAGCTGCACCGGGAAATTGCTGCACAGCCCGCCGTCGGTGAACCACACCTGGACGAACCGCGGGCCGTCCTTGGCGCGGCGGTCGATCGTCCACAGCGGGACGGCCGAGATCAGCAGCGGGAAGCTCAGCGAGAGCCGTGTGGCCACGATCACCGGCAGGTGCTCGGCAGCCGGCAGGCGGCGCAGCGGCGGGACGAGTCCGGCGGCCTGGACCTCATCCTGCTCCCACGCCCGGACGGCGCTCGCGCCGCCGTCGGCCGGACGCGCCGGCGGAGCGGCCAGCAGCGCGTCCATCACCGTGGCGGGGAACAGGCCGGCCCACGTGACCGGGTCGAAGAAGAACCCGCCGGCCTCCCACGGCAGCTCGAACGGCCTGCCCAGCGACAGGCAGGTGCTGATCATGCGCAGGTCGATGTCGCGTCCTCGCAGCTGCCCGAAGGTCAGCGGACGCTCTGCGGGCGCCAGCCCGGCGAGGTCGTCCACCTGCCCGGCCAGCCAGTCGGTGAACCCCGGCCCGGCGCCGGTGCCCAGCCCGCGGCAGATGCCGAACTGGTTGGCGGGCACGTCGGTGGACAGGACCGAGCCCAGGCGCACCAGAACGGCGACCAGCCAGCCGAGCACGGCGAGCACGGCGCCCAGCACGACGAGGACGATGCGAGACGCGAGCGGTCCGCCGGCGGCCCCGCCCCACAGGGCGAGCAGGAACCCGGGCAGGATGCCGAGCACCGACGCCAGCGGGAACCCCGTCACCGCGGCGCCGAGGATGGCCAGCACCCGGGTCATTCCTTGTTTCGCGGCGCCCGGCTGGTCGTGGCCGGTGGCGGCCAGCAGCAGCGGCAGCAGGGGCCTGGTGGACGGCTGGGGCTGGAACAGGGCGGCCAGGCGGCCGTCAGCCAACTGGCCCGGAACCCCGGCCAGCCGGTCGAAGCCGCCGCCGTCCCTGCCGAATTCCGCGGCGGCCCCCAGGGCCGCCCCGATCGCGCCGGCGGACGCACCGCCGAGGCTGTGCAGTCGGTAGCTACGGGAGAACTCCACCAGGGCGAGCGGGTACACGACCCCCGAGGTGATGCCGCCCTTCATCACGACATCGCATTCGCGCATGCCTCCAGCGTCCCGCCGCGCTCCCCGTGCGGCAATCAGTGGAACCGCTGAGTATCAGCCGGCCGAGACCGGGGACGGTTCTTCGATCCGCCAGATTCTGGCGGATTTGGGGGACGGTTCTTCGATCCGCCGAGTTCTGGCGGATATCGGGGACGGTTCTTCGATCCGCCCGTTCTTGGCGGAGAAGGGGGACGGATCTTCGCTCCGTCGGCGCCTCGCGTGCCTGAGATCCGTCCCCGTTTCCCGCCGGACTCTGGCGGGTTTGGGAACCGTCCCCGTTTCCCGCCGAATTCTGGCGGATTTGAAGAACCGTCCCCGGGGTCAGGAGAGGGCGGCCAGGGCGGCGTCGTAGTTGGGCTCGGAGCCGATGCTGGGCACCTGCTCGGTGTACAGGATCGTGCCGTCGGTGTCGGCCACGACCACGGCACGGGAGAGCAGGCCGCGCATCTTGCCGTCGACGAGCGTGGCCCCGTAGTCGTGGCCGAAGTCGGAGCGGAAGCTCGACCCGGTGACCACGTTCTCAATGCCTTCGGCCCCGCAGAAGCGGGCCTGCGCGAACGGCAGGTCCTCCGAGACGCACAGCACCAGCGTGTTCTCCAGCCCGGCGGCCAGCTCGTTGAACCGGCGGACGCTCATCGCGCACACCCCGGTGTCCACGCTGGGGAAGATGTTCAGGATGACCCTGCGGCCGGCGACCACGTCCTGGTCGAACTCGGCGAGGTCGTTACCGGTGAGCGTGAACGCCGGCAGGGGGGTGCCCACGGCGGGCAGTTCGCCGACGGTGTGCACCTCGACCTCTCGGTGGAGCAGGGTCGCCATCCAGGCCTCCTTCGTCGCGCCGCGGCCGTCCCGGGAGTGGGACGGCCGTCTCAGGCGGTGAAATCTCATCGTAACGCGCGCCGTAGCGGCCACACTCGCCCGGTGACCCAGTTTCCCGCCGCTCCGGACAGCTTCCATGTCTACGACACGACCCTGCGCGACGGCGCCCAGCAGGAGGGCCTCCAGCTCAGCGTCAACGACAAGCTGAAGATCGCACGCTACCTCGACGAGCTCGGGGTCGGCTTCATCGAGGGCGGCTGGCCGGGCGCGAACCCCAACGACACCGCGTTCTTCGCGCGTGCGGCCGCCGGCGAGCTCGAACTCAAGAACGCCAAGCTGGTGGCCTTCGGTGCCACCCGCAAGGTCGGGGCCAGCGCGGCCGACGACCCGCAGGTGCAGGCGCTGGTGGACGCGGCGACCGAGGTGGTCTGCATCGTCGCCAAGAGCCACGACGAGCACGTCTACCGCGCGCTGCACACCACCCTGGAGGAGAACCTGGCCATGGTGGCCGACACCGTCAGCCACCTGGTCAGCCGCGGCCGCCGCGTCTTCGTGGACTGTGAGCACTTCTTCGACGGCTACCGGGCCAACCCCGAGTACGCGCTCGAGGTCGTCCGCACCGCCGCCGAAGCGGGTGCAGAGGTGGTCATCCTGTGCGACACCAACGGCGGCATGCTGCCGGCCTGGATGGGCGACATCGTCTCCGCCGCCGCGCAGGTGGGCGTCGACCTCGGCATCCACTGCCACAACGACACCGGCTGCGCGGTGGCGAACACCCTTGCCGCGGTCGAGGCCGGCGTCATGCACGTCCAGGGCACGATGAACGGCCACGGCGAGCGCACCGGCAACGCCAACATCATCACCGTGGTGGCGAATCTCCAGCTGAAGTGCGGCTGGCCGCTGCTGCCGCCGTCCGCGCTGGCCGAGGCGACCCGCATCAGTCACGCCATCTCCGGCGTCACGAACGTGCCGATGAACAACCGCCAGCCGTACGTCGGGGCGTCCGCGTTCGCGCACAAGGCAGGCCTCCACGCGTCCGCGATCAAGGTGGACGCGAACCTCTACCAGCACATCGACCCGACCCTGGTCGGCAACGACATGCGCATGCTGGTCTCCGACATGGCCGGACGCGCCAACATCCAGATCAAGGGCTCCGAGCTGGGCTACGACCTGTCCAACCGCGAGCTGGCCGCGAAGGTGACCGAGAAGGTCAAGGAACGCGAGATGGACGGCTACTCCTACGAATCGGCGGACGCCTCCTTCGAGCTGCTGCTGCGCGAGGAGCTCGGCCTGCTGGAGGAGTTCTTCGACGTGCTCAGCTGGCGGGTCCTGACCGGCCACGAGGTGAAGCCGGAAGGCGACTCTGAGGCCACCGTGAAGCTGCGCGCCAAAGGCGTCACCCGCAATCTGGTGGGGGAGGGGCACGGCCCGGTCAACGCCCTCGACGTCGCCCTGCGCGGCGCGCTGATCCACGCCTACCCGCTGGTGGACACCTTCGAGCTCACCGACTACAAGGTGCGCATCCTCGAGCAGGGCCACGGCACGGACGCGATCGTGCGCACCCTGATCGACATGACCGACGGCGAGCGGACGTGGACGACCGTCGGCGTCGGCACCAACGTCATCGAGGCCTCCTGGGAGGCGCTCTACGACGGCTACCGCTGGGGCCTGCTCCAGGTCGTCGCCGCCGAGGACTGACCCGACCCCACCCGCCGAGTTGTCAGAATCTCAGGTCGCTCTGGCGACCTGAGATTCTGACAACTCGGCAGGGGCAGGGGCAGGGGCAGGGGCGGGTGAGGTCAGCCGGCGGTGATCCGTTCGAGCACGATCGGACGCCGCACGCCCGGCTCGGCGCCGATGGTGACCGCGCCGGCCAGGGCCTCCCGGGCACGCTCGAAGCGTTCGGGGGTGTCGGTGTACAGCGTGAACAGCACCTCGCCGGCCCGGACGGGGTCGCCCACCCCGGCGTGCCAGGTGACGCCGGCCGCAGCCTGCACCGGGTCGCCCTGCTTGGCCCGTCCGGCGCCCAGGCGCCACGCGGCGAGCCCGACGCCCATCGCGTCGATGGCGGTCACGTAGCCGTCGGCGTCCGCGGTCACCTGCTCGCTGTGCCGGGCTGTCGGCAGCGGGGCGTCCGGGTCGCCGCCCTGGGCGCGGATCATCGCCTTCCACGTGTCCATCGCACGGCCGGACGCGAGCACGTCCGCCGGGTCGGTGTCGATGCGGGCGCACGCGAGCATCTCGCGGGCGAGGGCCAGGGTGAGGTCGACCACGTCGGAAGGTCCGCCGCCGGCCAGCACCTCGACCGACTCGGCCACCTCGAGCCCGTTGCCGGCCGAGCGGCCCAGCGGGGCGTCCATGTCGGTGATCAGTGCGACCGTGTTGACCCCCGCGGCGGTCCCGATCCCGACCATGGTCTCGGCGAGCGCCTTGGAGTCGGCGTGGGTCTTCATGAACGCGCCCGCGCCGGTCTTCACGTCCAGCACCAGCGACGCGGTGCCCTCGGCGATCTTCTTGCTCATGATGGACGCCGAGATCATCGGGATCGACTCCACGGTCGCGGTCACGTCCCGCAGCGCGTAGAGCTTCTTGTCGGCGGGCGCGAGGCCGGCCCCGGCCGCGCAGATCACGGCGCCCACGTCCTCCAGCTGCGCGAGCATCTCGGCGTTGGACAGGCTCGCCCGCCAGCCGGGGATCGCCTCCAGCTTGTCGAGGGTGCCGCCGGTGTGGCCCAGGCCGCGTCCCGACAGCTGCGGGACGGCGGCGCCGCACGCTGCCACCAGTGGCGCCAAGGGCAGCGTGATCTTGTCCCCGACGCCGCCGGTGGAGTGCTTGTCGACGGTCGGACGGGTGAGGGAGGAGAAGTCCATCCGCTCACCGGTGGCGATCATCGCGTTCGTCCAGCGGCTCAGTTCGGGGCCGTCGAGGCCCCGGAAGAAGATCGCCATGGCCATCGCCGACATCTGCTCGTCGGTGACCACGCCGTCGGTGTAGTTGCGGATCAGCCAGTCGATCGCGTCGTCGGAGAGCCGGCCCCCGTCCCGCTTGGTACGAATCAGTTCCACCGCATCGAACGTGCCCATGAGCGCACCATAGGCTAGGGACGTGGCTCGACGCATCTGGTTGCCCTATCCCGACGTCGCGACGGCCGAGGCGGCGCTCGGCCCGTTCCCCGCGGGCCTCGAGATCGACTGTTTCACCGCGGACGGGACGTGGCCCGACTCGATCGCCGAGGTCGAGTTCCTGGTGGCGCCGTACATGTTCCCGCCGACGAAGGTGATGACCCGGGTGGGGGAGATGAGCAGCCTCAGGGTCGTGCAGCTGCTCAGCGCCGGCTACGACACCTACGTGCCGTACCTGCCCGCGGGCGTGACGCTGTGCAACGCGGCCGGCGTGCACGACGCCAGCACCGCGGAGCTGGCGGTGGCGCTGGCGCTGGCGAACAACCGGCACCTCGACGTCTACGCGCGCAACATGCCCACGGGCACCTGGGGCAACGACTTCGCGACGTCGCTGGCCGACCGGCGGGTGCTGATCGTCGGGTACGGACGCATCGGCGCAGCGATCGAGCGCCGGCTGGCCGGCTTCGAAGTGGCTTCGGTGACCCGGGTGGCGCGGCACGCCCGCACCGGGGACGTGCCGGTGCACCCGATCTCGGAGCTGGCCGCGCTGCTGCCCGACGCCGACGTGGTCTTCGTGATCACGCCGCTCACCCCCGAGACCGAGCACCTGATCGGTGCCGCCGAGCTCGCCGCGCTGCCGGACGGCGCCCTGCTGGTGAACGTGTCCCGGGGCAAGGTCGTCGACACCGACGCGCTGGTCGCCGCGACGGCGTCCGGGCGCATCCGGGCCTCCCTCGACGTCACCGACCCCGAGCCGCTGCCGTCCGACCACCCGTTGTGGCGCACGCCGGGGGTGTTCATCAGCCCGCACGTCGGCGGCCAGAGCACCGCCTTCTACCCGCGGATGGAGCGCCTGGTGCGCGACCAGCTGGCCCGTTTCGCTGCCGGTGAGCCGCTGGTGAACGTGGTGGCCTGAGCGGGTTTCGCGACCCGGATCGCGCAACCCGGCTGAAACACCCCCTGCCGTAGACTCCGCGTCAGTGTCAGGGTGTTGCTGCCGCTGGTTGCGGTGGTTGGATCCTTTGCACTGGTCGGCTGGCTCTTAGACTCCGT
>JAIUOS010000038.1 GCA_020161755.1 Actinomycetota bacterium | reverse complement strand
GCCTCGGCCAGCAACGCCAACCGGCGAGCCTGCAACCGGGTCACCTCACCCTGCAGCCGCTCCAGCTCGGCCAACACCGCTTCATCAGACAACCGCCACCACTGCGGACCCGCAGCCTCCTCAGCCAACAACCGGCCGATCACCCGGTCCAGCAACTCGACGTGCGCGTCCGGGTCCGGATCGGTGTCGATCCAGTCCCGCGCACGCTCGCTCATGTGTTCGATTATATGCGGAACAATCATGAGTTGGCAAGGGAGTATGGTGCTGAGATCCCAGCATCTCCCGGGATGGCGAAGTGGTGGTGGCATGGTGACGAAGGCGCGCCGGCTGCAACGAAACGCTTCGTCCGGGAGTCTTAGTGGTGTGGCGGCAACCGATGCGCAGGGGACGGTGACCGGCGAGGACTCCTTCGAGTCGTTCGTCCGGGCACGGTCGGACCGACTGCTGCGCCTGGCCTGGCTGATCACCGGCGATTGGGACGACTCCCGCGACAGCGTCCAGGACGCGCTGGAGGCCGTCCTGCCGCGGTGGCCGGGGCTGTCCGCGACCGACCGGCTGGACGCCTACGTGCGCCGCTGCGTGGTGAACGCCTGCCTCGACACCACCCGGCGGCGCGGACGGTCCCGTCCGGTCGCCGAACCGGCGCTGCTGCCGTCCGCGCCGGTCGGGGACGACCCGGCGTCCGCGGTCGCGAACGCCGACGAGGCCTGGCGGCTGTGCCGCGGGCTGCCACCGGTGCAGCGGACGGCCGTGGTCCTGCGCTTCTACGACGACCTCAGCTTCGCCGACATCGGCGCCGCCCTCGGGTGCCCCGAAGCGACCGCCCGCTCGCATGTGCACCGCGCGATCGCCGCCCTGCGCTCGCGCCTGGATGTTGGCAGCACGACGGAAGGCCGCACGAGGGAAGGCAGCGCCAAAGAAGGCAGCGCGAAGGAAGGCAACCCGAAGGAAGGCAACAGCAATGGATGACCTCGAACGCGCCTTCCGCGACGCCCTGCACCGTGTGGACACGATGACGATCCCCGTGCCCCCGGTGGACGCCGCTGAGCTCACCCGACGCCCGGGCCGCCCGACCGGTCACCGGTGGCTGGCCGCAGCCGCCGCCGTGGTGGTCGTGGCGGGGCTGGCCGTCTGGGCCCTGGCCGGGCGCAACGGAAGCGTCCCTGCCGTGCCGGCAGCGACCCCGTCGGTCGCGTCGACCAAGGCCCTCGTGGGCGGCACCTGGGCGGCCACCGAACTGGGTGGGCAGGTGGCCGTTCCCACGGGCGACAAGGTGCCCTACGTCCGGTTCGCGGCCGACGGGTCGTTCACCGGCGGTGACCCGTGCAACGGGATCATGGGCACCTACCGCTTCGACGGCGAGGAGATCCGGATCGCGCCGGGCGGCGGGTTCCGCACCCTCATGGGGTGCGACACCGGCCAGCAGAAACGGTTCACCTCCGCGCTCACCGGGGCGCACCGCGCCGAGCTCGCCGGTGACACGCTCCGCCTCCTGGACGCCTCCGCGGACACCCTCGCCGTGTTCCGCTGGACGGAGACCCCCGCGCCGAGCGCCACCCCGTCCGCCACGGTCGCGCGGGTGCGCATCGACAACGTCGGCACGGTCGACTTCGACGACGTCATCCTCCACTTCCCGGACGGCACCACCGTCCACTACGGACCGGTCCTGGCCGGAGCGAGCAGCTTCGCCGCGTACAGCGACGGCCCGCTCTACCGCTACGCCGCGGTCGAGGTCATGGTGAACGGAACCCGGTACCGCTTCCAGCCCGACGACTTCCTCGGGGAGACGGCGCTGCCCCCCGGCACCTACACCTACGAGCTCGACCTGGTGGGGGACAGCGTCCGCCTGGTGTTCCGCAAGGGCGGCTGAGCCTGGAGGGGCCCGACGCGGGCACGGGTTACCATGGTCGGAGCCTCTGGCCGTCTTCCCCGACCGAAAGCCCCCTGCCTTGACTGCTGCACTGAAGCGCAACCTGAAGATCCTCCTGCTCACCGCGACCGTGGTGGCCCTCGGGAGCGGCTGCTTCGTCGTCCCCCAGTCGGGGATGGCGAGCGAGCCGGCCAACACACCCGCCGTCCAGCCCACCTCCACGGCGACCACCATCACGTCCGACCCGAAGGACGCCACGATCGGCAAGTACGGCACCCGGACGTCGGCGACCTTCACCGTGAAGGCCACGGGTTCGAAGCTCCGCTACACCTGGCAGCGCAAGCTCGCCTCGGGGTCGTGGAAGTCGATCTCCTCGGCGACCAAGGCCTCCTACGTCGCGAAGGCGAGCACCTGGAAGAACGGCAGCGTGTTCCGGGTGGTCGTCAAGGGCGACAACGGCACCGTGACGTCGAAGTCGGCGAAGCTCACCGTGCTGTCGCCGACCAAGACTCCGGCCGCGGACGCCGAGAAGGCGTTCGGCCTGACCGGCCTCACCCAGGGCGTCGACCTCTCGGCCTACCAGTACACGCCGGCCGGCCGGGTGAACCTGAAGGCCATCGCCACCTGGACCACCACGGACGGCTTCACGATCCTGCGCACCGGCAGCGGCGCCCGTCCCAAGCACCAGACCTACGTCAGCGCCTGCACGAACAAGACCGAGAAGACCGGCGCTACCCCGGTCACCGAGGACTGCGCGTACGCGAAGCTGGCGGACGCCGCGACCGCGTCCAAGCTGTCGCTGGGGCACTACTGGTTCAACGGCTGGATCACCTCGATCGACACCACGAAGAAGAACCTGTTCTCCGGCGACTACACCACCGCCGACTCCGCCCGGCAGTTCGTGAAGTGGCTGAAGGCGGACGGGCACTACACGAAGTCGAGCACCGACCCGCTCGTGCTGGACATCGAGAAGGGCCACGCCTGGGTCAAGACGTACAAGGGCAAGAAGTACACGATGAAGCTGCGCGCCTGGAACGCGGACGAGGCCACGAACTTCCTCGTCACCGTGAAGTCGCTGCTCACCGACGCCGGCTACCACCCCAACCTGTACGTCTACATGAGCGCGAACGCGGCGGCCCGGCTGGCCGACGACGGCGCCTGGTACTGGGGCAACGTCGCCGGGCTCGCCCGTCTCTGGGTGGCCTCGTGGGGCACCAACAACGGACGTGTCCCGGACGCCCAGCCCAAGGTCGGACCCTGGGTCAACTACGGCGGCTGGTCGATCTGGCAGTACACCTCGAACGCCCACATCGCCGGTTCCGGGGTCGGCGGGGTGGACGCCGACATCGCCCAGGCGGACGCCTGGACCGTGCGCTGACGGCGGAACCGCCGGGAACGACGGTGGGGTCCACCTCAGCGGCCCGCGGGGGCGTCCAGGCGCAGGAGGCGGACGAAGCGGACGTTCAGGTCGACCTTCGAGGTGTCGATCCACACGTCGGTGGACGAGGGCAGTGAGTGGTCGGGCGTGAGGTCGACCAGCCAGGTCGCCGTGCGCCACTTCTTCGTGTTGTGCAGCGTCACCGACCTGGTCGAGCCGCCGGCGTGACGCAGCCGGAAGCTGCCCTTGCCCCGGTCGTTGTAGGTCACCTTCACCAGCACGCGGTGGCCGGCGTCCCCGGACAGGAACCGCTGGTCGACCCGGAACGCGAGTGACCGGTTGCCGGACGTCCGGTCGGTGTGCAGGCCCTCGTAGGCGGTGCCGTTCTCCTTCGTCGGGTCGCCGGCGTGCCTGTCGATGGTCGAGCGGTGCGCGACCGCGCCGGCCGCGTCCACCTGCACCAGCCAGCGCTCGAGGTTGCGCACCCACGGACGGCGCTTCCACCCGCGTCCGGGGATCGGGTCGTCGCTCCAGTAGGTGTCCTGGGCGTCCCGCAGCGCGGCCCACGCGTCCGGGGACGTCTCCGGACGCTGGCCCAGCGACAGCCGCACCCAGTCCCAGTGGCTGGGGTAGGTGGCCAGATAGGAGTCCGACGGCACCACGTACAGCCAGTTCAGCTGGAGCTGGAGGGCCTTCAGGTTGCTGTGCACGACGGCGTAGCCCACGTTCTTCGCGTGGTAGCCGCAGTCGGTGTAGCACTCGTTCTCGCTGGCGAACACCTGCGCCGCCCCGGCGCCCTCCCTGGTGAGGGTCAGGTGCCCGTCCGGCTGCACGGCCGAGCCGTAGGCGGGTGTCTCGTTGAGGTGGAAGTTGAACTCCTCGGTGATCCCGGTGCGCACCCCGAGGCCGCGCCGGACGGCGTCCGTGGCGAGCAGGTTCTCGGCGGCGCCGAACGGCCCCCACGGGTAGTCCTCGCCGGTGAACACCAGCTGCCCGACCTGCGGGCCGGCGATGTCGGCCAGGTCGCGGAGCATCCTCGCGTGCCAGGTGAGGAACTCGTCCTCGCTGAGCCGGCCCTCCTCGGCGGCGATGCCGATGATGTCGTAGTCGAACTCCACCCAGGTGAACCCGCCGGGCACGTAGGCGAACCGGAATTCGGGGTCGGCCAGCACGCCGGTGTCGACGAGCAGCTTTCGCCAGGTGTCGCGCAGCGCCGACCACACGCAGTCGTTCCAGATCGGCAGGTGCGACTCGCCGTCGTAGTCGGGGCCGATGCCGGTGACCCCGCACGTGGTCACCACCCATTCGGGTGCCCAGTCGACGCCGGACGCGAAGACCCGCAGCCAGTAGGGGCCGTCCGCGGCGAGTTGGGCGCCGAGCGGCTCGAACGACATGTCCTGCGCCCGTCCCGTCGCGGTGAGGTCGAGCGGGCCGTCCGGGGTCGGGGCGATCTGGCGCCAGCTCACGTCGACCGAGCGCAGCGGGACGTGGAACTTCGCCGACGCCTCCTCGGAGAAGAAGCCGCTGAAGTCGGCCGGCTCGGCCCACGCGGGCAGCGTCCAGTCGTCGCCGGTGCGCACCACCGGCCGGGCGTCGGTGGGGACGGCGGCCACGAAGCGTGCTCCGGTGCGGTCGTCGGCGGGCGGGACGGACGCGGCCGCGGTGCCCGGGTCGGCGGACGTCGCCGGGGTCGGGGTGGACGGCGTGGGGTCGGGGGACCCGGACGGCGCCGGCGCCGCGCCGCACGCCACCAGCACGACCGAGGCGGCCGCGGCGAGGGCGAGCACCGCGCGGGGATGTCGCATGCCTCCAGTGAACTCCCGGACGCGCCCCGGGGCCACCTCCGGCGCCGGATCGCGCGTTCGGGATGCGCGAACGAGAGAACGGACCGAAGCGGGACCGAATTGGGGACGGTTCCTATCTCGGTCCCGGACCGAGATAGGAACCGTCCCCAATTCGGTCCGTCAGGGACGCGGGTCAGTGGAGCGAGGCGTCGGCCTCGGTGAGGCGCCAGCTGAGGAAGCGGGCGGTGAAACCGGCGCGGGTCGGTGCGCAGAGGAACGGACCGGCGGCGACCTCGCCGTCGACGAACGGCGCCACCCGCACCAGCCGGAACGGCTCGTCGTCCACCCGGGCCCGGACGGTCAGCGCGTCGGCCGCCCGGCTCACCCGGACGGTGACCGCGCGGCCGTTCCACTCCACCGGGGCCACCGACCAGTCCGAGCGCTCGAGCGTGACCACCGCGCCGAGGTTCAGCACCCCGTCGGCGAACTCCAGCCCGGCCTTGACCCAGTGCTCGTCGTCGGCGCGCACCAGCACCCCGGCCTGGTCGAACTGCCCGGTGAACGTGGTCTCGACCGTGACCTCGACCGCCTCGCCGACCTCCAGCGGTGCGAGCAGGCCGTGCTCGGTGTCGTGGACGAAGCCGTAGGCCGTGTGCCGCCAGGCGTCCGAGCCCTCGACGGCCGTCGCCTCGAGCGCGCCGGCGTCCACCCGCTGCGCGGCGGGATCGTGGGTCCAGGTGCCCTCCGACCAGGCGAGGGTCCGGGGGCCGCCGTCGCCCCGGCGCACCACCACGCCGGCCGCGCGCAGTTCGTCCACCACGGACGCGACCCGGTCGGGGTGCACCGGCGCGGTGAGGTCGACCAGCATGGTGGTCGCGAAGCCGTCACGGACGGCGTCCAGCGCGGTCGCGCGGACGCAGTAGTCGGTGGCGATGCCGCAGACGTCGACGCTGGTGATGCGCCGGTCCACCAGCCAGTCGGCCAGGCCCACGCCGTCCGCGCGGCCCTCGAAGCCGGAGTAGGCCGCCGCGTACTCGCCCTTGTCGAACACCGCGTCGAACGCGACGCCGGACAGTTCGGCCCGGACCTCGCCGCCGGGCGTCCCGGCCACGCAGTGCACCGGCCAGGAGTCGATGTAGTCGGGAGTGGCCGAGAAGTGCGCGCCGGGGTCGATGTGGTGGTCGCGGGTCGCCACCACGGCGTCGTAGCGCCGGCCGCCGGCGAGCAGCCCGGCGATGCGTCCCGCGGTCGCGATGCCGCCGTCCACGGCCAGCGAGCCGCCCTCGCAGAAGTCGTTCTGGACGTCGACGACGATCAGTGCCCTGCCCATGTGCTCCACCGCCTCACCCGGTCCCGGTGGGGGACCGGCCGTGCTCATCCTAGGACTGGCCGGACGCGCAAGGGCCGGGGGTGCGCAGCCGCCAACTGCGCGCCCCCGGCCCGGTCGTGGATCTGTGCCGGCCTCAGACGGCGCCCGCTGCCGAGATCAGCGCGAACAGCTGCTCGGGGGTCTCGGCGGCCCGGAGCTTCGCCACCTCGGCGTCGTCGGAGAACAGGATCGCGATCGAGGAGAGGATCTCCAGGTGCTCGCCCCCCTTGCCGGCGATGCCGACGACGAAGGTGGCCTGCTGGCCGTCCCAGTCGACGCCGCCGTCGTAGCGGACGAAGGTGAGGGCCGAGCCCAGCACCGTGTCCTTGGTGTCGTTGGTGCCGTGGGGGATGGCGAGGCCGTTCCCCATGAACGTCGAGACCGTGCGTTCGCGGTCCTGCATCGCGTCGTAGTACGCCGGGGTCACCGCGCCGGCCGCGACGAGGAGGTCGGTGGCCTCCTGCATCGCCTGGTCACGGGTCGCCGACCCCGGATGGATCCTCACCGCTTCGGGGGCGAGGACGCTGCTGCTTGCCATCAGTTGGCCTTTCCTGGTCTGGGGTGGCGGCGGGGCGTTGCTCGCGCCCCGCCGCCGGGGATCACCGCTGGTCGGCCGCCTTCACCATCTCGACGACTTCCTCGTACTTCGGCGAGTTCATGAAGTTGTCGACCGAGACGTGGATCGCGTCCGGTGCCTTCTGCCGGGCACGGTCGGTGAGCTGGGACTGGGTGACCACCAGATCGGCGTCCGGGTCCAGATTGGCGATGGCCTGGTTGACCACGGTGACGTTCTCGACCCCCGCGGCCTTGATCTTGTTGCGTAGGACGGATGCGCCCATTGCGGAGGAGCCCATGCCGGCGTCGCAGGCGAACACGATGTTGCGGATCGTGGTCGCGGTGGTGGCGGTGGTGCCGGTCGCGGTCGGGGCGAGGTAGCCGGCGACCGAGGACTTCTTGCCCTTCAGGGCTTCCATCTCGGCGGTGGCGGCGGCCAGGGCGTCGTCGTCGCCCTTCTTCTTGCCGAAGCCCAGCAGCAGCGACGCGACCACCATCGTGACCGCCGCCGAGCCCAACATGGCCAAGGTGACGCCCAGATAGCTGTCGCTCGCGGTCTGGATGTAGACGGCGAACACCGAACCCGGAGCGGCCGGGGCACGCAGCCCGACACCGAACAACACGTTGATGAACACACCGGTCATGCCGCCGGCGATCATGGCCAGGATCAGGATCGGCTTCATCAGCACGTACGGGAAATAGATCTCGTGGATGCCGCCGAGGAAGTGGATGATCGCCGCACCCGGGGCGGACGCCTTCGCCGCGCCGCTACCGAAGAACATGTAGGCCAGCAGCAGACCCAGGCCCGGGCCGGGGTTCGCCTCGAGCAGGAACAACACCGACTTGCCGGTCTCCACGGCCTGCTGGGTGCCCAGCGGGGTCAGGATGCCGTGGTTGATGGCGTTGTTCAAGAACAGCACCTTCGCCGGCTCGATCAGGATCGAGGTCAGCGGCAACAGGCCGTTGTTCACCAGGAAGCCCACCGCGTTACCGGCGACGGTCGAGATGAACGTCACGATCGGGCTCATGATGAAGAACCCGAAGATCGCCAGGATGCCGCCCCAGATACCGGCGGAGAAGTTGTTGATGAGCATCTCGAAGCCCGGCTTGATCCGGTGCGACCACACAGCATCCAGCTTCTTCATGCTCCAGCCGCCCAACGGGCCCATGATCATGGCGCCCATGAACATCGGGATACTGGTACCGGTGATCACGCCCATGGTCGCGATCGCGCCCACCACACCACCGCGGGTGTCGTAGACGTTCTTGCCGCCGGTGTAGCCGATCAGCAGCGGCAGCAGGTAGGTGATCGACGGGCCGACGATGCCCTTGCCGTCGAACTCACCCCAGCCACCCAGCGCCGCCACCCAACTGTCCGCGGGCAAACCACCCGCGCCGGTCACCGTGTTGTAGCCGAACCCCATGTTGATCCAGCCGGCCTTGATGAAAATCGCAGTGATCAAGCCCCAAGCGATGAACGCGCCAATGTTCGGCATGACCATGTTCGACAAGAACGTGCCGAACTTCTGAACCGCTACCCGGGCGCCCCCGTTCGCGGGTGCCGTTGGGGAGATTGCTGACATGGAGTTTCCTCTCATTGCGTAGGAGCCGGGAGGTCCGCTTCGGTGCGGCCCGGCGACAGTGGTCGGTGGGTGGTGGTGCGTACTCCGGGCTCAGGCGGGCCCGTCCTCCAGGGCCGCCTCGATGCGGGCGAGCGTCCTGCTGCCGTCCAGGTCGGCGAACACGTCGGCGTCCAGCAGGACGACGCGGACGCCGTGCGGGGCGGCCAGGGCCTCGACCTGCGCCAGTCGCGGCGCGAGGTGGGGGCCGAGGAGGACGAGGTCCACGGTGGCCATGCCCTCGGCCAGCGCCGCCTCGTTGGTCGCCGTCGCCGCGAAGGCCAGGTCCCGCGCCCGCGCCGCACGGTTGATGCGTTGTGCGACGAAGGTGCTCGACGCCCCCGCTCCGCACGCCACCAGGATCCTCATCCTCACCCTCCTCGGCAGCAATCATGTGCAGCGGCGGCACCGCCCCTCAACCACAGGACTTTCCGCGGGGGCGGAAGGAAGGGTGTCGGTCGTGCCGCGGGCGCACCGGCGGCCGACGGGGGCAAGATTGCGACGACCTGCCTCGGGGCGGTTGGCTGCCCGGCCGCACCGGATCATGCTTGACTGTGCTGACGCAGGGCCGCGTTGATGCCCGTACACGCGTGCTCGGGAGGATCTGAACGTGTCGAGGTCTCGACAGAACAGGCTCCTCACCCATCTGGTGAGGGTCGGGGACTGGGTGACCGCTGCCGCCCTCGCCGACTACCTCGGCGTCACCCCCCGCTCGGTCCGCACCTACGTGGCCGCCCTCAACACCCGGGTGGCGGACGCGCTCGTGGTCGAGTCGGGCACGCAGGGTTACCGTCCGGGCCCGGCCGCGCGGGCAGCGCTGCGCGAGGGCACCGTCGAGCCGGGGACGCCGCGCGACCGCCTGCACCAGCTGGTGCGGCGGCTGCTGGAGTCGGAGAGCCCGCTGGACGTGCACGACACCGCGGACGAGATCTACGTCAGCTCGGCCACCGTCGAGGGCGACCTCGCCCGGGTGCGGAGCTTCATCTCCGGCAGCGGGCTGACCCTGGAGCGGCACGGCTCACGGGTGTGGCTCCAGGGTTCGGAACTCGCGCACCGGCGTCTGCTGAGCCGGCTGGTGCACGACCAGACCGAGATGGAGTCGCTCGACTTCGTCGCCCTGATGCGGGTGCTGGGCGAGGGCTCCGTCGGCGCCGAGGCGTACGCGCGGTTCAAGAACGACCTGGTCGAGGCCCTCGGCGGTCTGGGCTACTTCGTCAACGAGTACGCGATCGCCGACGTCCTGATGCACATCGCGATCGCTGCCGACCGGATCGCACGGGGGCGTCCGCTGGCCACCGGAACCGGCCGGCTGCGGGAGGACGAGGCGGCCATCGGGCAGGTGCTGGACGACCTGGCGCTGAAGCACTTCGGGTTCCGGTTCGGGGGCGGCGACAAGGAGTTCCTCACCACGGTGGTGCTCAGCAGGGTGGTGGCGCCACGGCTGGACTCGGTGCAGGCGCTGGCCAGGGAGCGGGTCTCATCGGAGGTGGAGAAGGCCGTCCTGGACGCGTGCGCGGCCGCCGCGGCGGAGTTCCTGATCGACCTGTCCGGCGAGGACTTCACGTGGCGGCTGATCCTGCACGTCCAGAACCTGGCCGAACGGGTGGTCGACTCGGCCTGGTCGCGCAATCCGCTGACCCGCACGCTCAAGGCGACCTACCCGATGATCTTCGAGGTCGCGGTGTACATCGCGAACCGGCTCCAGGAGAGCCTCGGCATCCCGCTGGTGGACGAGGAGATCGCCTACATCGCGATCCACGTCGGCGCGCGGCTCGAGCGCAACCGGACGGACGACTCCCCGCCGACGGCGACCATCGTCTGCCCGGGCTACCACGACCTGGACAGCCTGCTGCGCTCCAGTGTCGACCGGTCGCTGGGTCGTGCGATCCAGGTGGTGCGGGTGGAGACCCGGGCGGACCCGGACTGGGCGTCGATGGACTCCGACCTGATCCTCACCACGATCGCGCCGCCCCGGCACAGCGACCGGATCGTCACGATCCCGCTGTTCCTGACCGACGCCGACGTAGAGCGCGTCCATGCCGCGGCGATGAAGGTGCGGCGGGCGAAACGGCTGGCACGGCTGCGGATCGAGCTGGAGAAGTACTTCGGTCCGCGGTCGTTCGTGCGTGACCTGGACGCCGACTCCGGCGAGGAGGCGATCATCCGCCGGCTGGGCGCGCTGCTCGTCGAGGAGGGGGTCATCGACCAGGGCTACGTCGAGCGCAGCATCGAGCGGGAGCGGATGTCGTCGACGGCGTTCACCGAGTCGCTGGCGGTGCCGCACGCGCTGAGCATGACCGCGACCCGGACGGCGATCGCCGTCGGCATGTCCGACCGGCCGATCCCGTGGGGTGAGAACGGGGTGCAGGTGGTGGTCATGGTCGCCTTCTCCGACAGTGACCGGGCGGCCTTCCAGACCGTCTTCGAGCAGCTGGTCGAGGTGTTCAGCGAGCGCGCCAGCGTCCAGCGCCTCGTCCACAAGGGCACCGACCTGCCCTCGTTCCTCGACGAGCTGGTCGCGGTGATCGACGGCTGACGCTCGCGTCACCCGAGCTCCCGGCGAAGGCCGGGATCTCCTCAGGCGGACGCCTCGTACGGGTTCTCGGTGGGCGCGCCCTCGTGGTCGAGCAGGATCGTCGGCAGGGCGGGCTCGCCCTTGCTCATCTTCAGGGCGGCCAGCGGCAGTTCGGCGCGCGAGGTCAGGTGCCGCTCCCGCGCCACCGAGAGCGGCTCGCGTCCGACCGCCTTGCCCTTGACCATCAGCGGCACCAGCAGCGAGCGGTCGTTGCCGTCGTCCACGGGCGGGGTGCCGATGCCGATCACCTCGGCCTCGGCCCGTCCCTTCGCCCCGCGCCGGCGCAGCGCGTACTTGCGGCCACCGACCGACACCTTGTCGACGCTCTTCTTGGCCACCGGCAGCAGCTCGGCGTCCTTCTTCTCCGAGGTGGCTCGCGCGACCAGCTTGTACACGAAACCGCAGGTGGGGGCGCCGGACCCGGTGACCAGCGAGGTGCCGACGCCGAAGCCGTCCACCGGCGCGCCACGCAGGGCGGCGATCTGGAACTCGTCGAGGTCGGAGGTGACCACGATCCGGGTCCTGGTGGCGCCGAGGGAGTCCAGCAGCTTGCGGACGTCGGCGGCCTGCTCGGCGAGGTCGCCGGAGTCGAGCCGGATCGCGCCCAGCTTGCCCTTGCTGAGCCGGACGCCGGTGCGCACCGCCTCCTCGATGTCGTAGGTGTCGACCAGCAGCGTGGTGCCCTTGCCGAGGGTCTTCAGCTGGGCGCGGAAGGCGTCCTCCTCGGTGTCGTGCAGCAGCGTGAACGAGTGCGCGGCCGTGCCGGTGGTGGGGATGCCGTAGTGCCGTCCGGCCTGCAGGTTCGAGGTGGACGCGAAGCCTGCGATGTAGGCGGCGCGGGCGGCGGCGACCGCCGCGTACTCGTTGGTGCGTCGCGAGCCCATCTCGATGCACGGGCGCTCGCCGGCCATCGCGGTCATCCGGGACGCCGCCGAGGCGACCGCGCAGTCGTAGTTGTAGATGCTGAGCAGCAGGGTCTCGAGGATGCAGGCCTCGGCGAACGTGCCCTCGACGATCAGCAGCGGCGAACCGGGGAAGTAGATCTCGCCCTCGGGGTAGCCCCAGACGTCGCCCTTGAACTTGTAGCGGCCCAGGAACTCGGCCAGGTCCGTGTCGATCACGTTCTGCTCGAGCAGGTAGTTGAGCGTCCCGTCGTCGAACCGGAACGCCTGGATCGCGTCCAGCGCCCGTCCGACGCCGGCCACCACGCCGTAGCGGCGTCCCTCGGGCAGCCGGCGGGCGAACAACTCGAACACCCCCCGTCGGAACGCCGTCCCGGATCGCAGGGCCGCTCGCACCATGGTGAGCTCGTAGTGGTCGGTCAGCAGCGCGGTGCTGGGCAGGACGCCCGGGGCGCTCAGGAGGCTCATGGCGGTCAGCCTAACCACGACGGCGGCCCGGCGAGCAAGGCATCCTCAGGTGGGGGAGCGTCGGTGGTTGCTGTAACAATGGCGGGGTGCCAGAGGAGAACGTGCCGGTTGTGCCGGGCGGAGCCACCGCGGTGTCGGAGCGGCCGGCCGAACAGGCCCTGACCCCGTGGGTGACGATCGTGTGGGACGACCCGGTGAACCTGATGAGCTACGTCACGCACGTGTTCACCACCTACTTCGGCTACGCGGAGGCCAAGGCGACCGACCTCATGCTCCAGGTGCACAACAACGGCAAGGCGGTCGTGTCCAACGGCACCCGCGAGCAGATGGAGACCGACGTGGACGCCATGCACGGCTACGGCCTGTGGGCAACCCTGGAGAAGGGCTGATGCGCGACTTCAAGCGGTCGGGGCCGATGATCCTGATGCGGCTCACCGACTACGAGACGACGCTGCTGGAGTCGCTGGTCGAGCAGTTCTGCGGCCTGCTCGAGGCCGACGACGAGCAGGTCGACCATGCCGACTCGTTCGCCCGCTGGCAGGCCGAGCTCTCCGGCGTCGACACCCTCGACCACTCCGACCCGGTGATCTACCGGCTGTTCCCCGACGCCTACGCCGACGACGCGGAGGCCTCGGCCGAGTTCCGCCGGCTCACCCAGGCCCGGCAGCGCACCGACCGGCTCAGCCAGGCCGAGGTCGTGATGTCGGCGCTGCGCGACAGCGAGGCCGGCAAGCACGCCGTGCAGGTGCGGGTCATCGAGCTGGACGCCTGGCTGAAGACGCTGACCGCCGTCCGGCTGAGCCTCGCCGTCCGGCTGGGCATCGAGACCACCGAGGACGCCGAGGAACTCGACGCCCTCGGCGAGGACGACCCGCGCAGCTACATCTACCGGGTGTACGAGTGGATCGCGTACCTTACCGAGAGCCTGCTCGGCCTGGACTGAGATCCCGGCACAGCAATTACGAGACATTGGGCGTCCGATAATCACTTAGGGTAGCCTTACGCATATGTACGTAGGGACCGACCTGGCGAGCGCTCCGCTGAACACTCACCTGACGCTCCTGGAGTCGGACGCGCCGACCAGTTCGCGGCAACGCCTGTCGACCCTCGGCCTGCGCGTGGGCACCCGGTTCTCGCTGATCCAGAAGACCGCCGGCGGCGGCCGGGTGGCGCTGGTGTCCGGCTCCCGCATCGCTCTCGGCGCCGACCTGCTGGGCCAGTTGCGCGCCGAGGTGGCGAGCTGATGGCGGTCACCGAGCAGCACACCCGCCGGCTCGACCTCATCGTCCCGTCCGCCACCACGCCGTCCCTGAAGGCCTGCTGCCACAGCGGCGGCGGCATCGGCGCCGGCCCGGACGCCCCGGTCGTGGCGCTCGTCGGGGCGCCGAACACCGGCAAGTCGACGCTGTTCAACGCCCTCACCGGCTCCCGCGTGACCATGGGCAACTGGCCCGGCACCACCGTCGAGGTGTCCCGCGGCATCTGGCGCACCACTCGGGTCGCGGCGACCTGCACCTGCGAGGAGTGCACCTGCGATCCCGAGGAGAACCGCCTCGAGATCACCCTGATCGACCTGCCCGGCGCCTACTCGCTCGACCCGCACTCCCCGGACGAGGAGCTCACCCGCGAGCTGCTGGTCGGCGTCCCCGACGACGAGCGACCCGACCTGTGCGTGGTGGCCTGCGACGCGTCCCGCCTGGCCAACAGCCTGTACCTGGTCGCCCAGCTGCGCGAGCGCGGGCTGCCGATGATGGTGGCGCTCACGATGATGGACGTCGCGGCCAAGCGCGACATCACCATCGACACCGACGCGCTCGCCGACGTGCTCGGCTGCCCCGTGGTGGCCATCGACCCCCGGCGACGGGCGGGTCTCGAAGCGCTGGCGGGTTCGGTCCGCGAGGCGATCACGCAGCCGCCCGCCGCGCCGCGTCCGGTGCCTGCGACGAGCGACCAGCTCGAGCTCGACGACGACCGGTTCGCCTGGATCGCCACGTCCGTCGCGGCCGGCACCCGCGCCCCGTCCGAGCACCCGCGCACGTTCAGCGACAAGGTCGACCGCTGGGTCACCGCCCCGGTGCTCGGCCCGCTGATCTTCCTGGGCGTGATGTGGGCGGTGTTCCAGGTGACGACCACGGTGGCCGCCCCGCTCCAGGATTTCCTCGACGGCCTGTTCTCCGGGCCGCTCTCCGACGGTGCCACCTGGCTGCTCGACCAGCTCGGCCTGGGCGGCACCTGGGTGCAGGGACTGGTGGTGGACGGGCTGATCGCCGGCGTCGGCATGCTGCTCACGTTCGTGCCGCTGATGGCGCTGATGTTCGTGCTGCTCGCCCTGCTGGAGGACTCCGGCTACCTGGCCAGGGCCGCCGTGGTCACCGACCGGCTGATGCGCTCGATCGGCCTGCCGGGCCGGGCGTTCCTGCCGCTGATCGTCGGCTTCGGCTGCAACGTCCCGGCGATCTCGGCCACTCGCATCCTGCCCAGCGCGCGGCAGCGGGTGCTGACCGCGCTGCTGGTGCCGTTCACGTCGTGCACCGCCCGGCTGACCGTGTTCGTGATGCTGGGCAGCGTGTTCTTCGGCGCCTACGCGGGCACCGCGGTGTTCGCGATGTACGTGGTCTCGATCCACCTGGTGGTGCTCGCGGGGCTGGTGCTGCGGCGGACGCTGTGGCGCACGATGGGCACCGAGCCGCTGATCATCGACCTCCCCGCCTACCAGGTGCCGACGCTGCGGCTGACCGCCTCGGTGACCTGGGTGCGGCTGCAGGGCTTCCTGAAGACCGCCTCCGGCATCATCGTGGCCACGGTGTGCGCGGTCTGGCTGTTCCAGTCGATCCCCACCCAGCCGGGCGTCGCGTTCGGCGAGGTACCGGTGGCCGAGTCGGCTTACGGCGTCGCTGCGCAGGCGGTCACCCCGGTGTTCGCGCCCGCGGGCTTCGCGCAGTGGCAGACCACGTCCGCCCTCGTCGTCGGCTTCGTGGCGAAGGAGGCCGTGATCTCGTCCTGGGCGCAGACCTACGCGCTCGACGAGCCGGACGGGAGCGACCCCGGGACGCTGGGCGAACGCGTGCGGGTGGACTTCGACACCTCCTCCGGCGGGCATCCGATACCTGCGGCGCTGGCGTTCATGGTGTTCCTGCTGGCCTACACACCCTGCGTGGCGACACTGGCCGCTCAGTGGCGCGAGATCGGGCCGAAATGGACCCTGTTCGGGGTCGCCATGCAGCTGGTCACCGCCTGGGTGCTGGCGGTGGCGGTGTTCCAGGTCGGAAGGCTGTTCTGGTGACCGCCCTGCTGAACCCGACCCCGGGACCGCTGCGCCAGGTGCTGGCGGAGGTGGAGGCCGGTACGCCGACGGTGGCCGAGATCGCCCGCCGTGCGGGGCTGGACGAGGTCGTGGTGCACGCCGCCGTCGACCACCTGGTGCGCTCCGGACGCCTGGAGTCCCGTGAGTTGTCGATCGGCTGCCCGCCGTCGGGGTGCGGCGGCTGCGCGTCCGCCGGCCCGGAGGGTGGACCCGGCTGCGGCCGTCCGGCCCCGGTGACCGGACGCCGTCCCGGCCTGGTCACGCTGACCCTGCGCCGCCGTCCCTCGAAGGACTGACGCCGAACCCGCAGAAACGGGACACTCCCCTCTTGCTGCGGACCGAAAGGGGACAGTCCCCTTTCGGTCCACGCGAGTCACCTCGGGCCTGCGAAACGAAAGGGGACAGTCCCCTTTCATTTCGCGCGAGGTCCCCGGGCCTACCAGACGGACGGCGGCTCGCGCGGATCAGCGGGCGGCTTGCCCTGCTCGGGGCGGGGCTTCGTCCATTCCTGCCACTGCTTCTCGACCGCACGGCGGCCGTCGTCGAGGGCACGGAGCGCCCGGAAGGCGAGCCGACCGACGTCGATGGGTTCGGGGTTCATCGCGTCCTCCCTCCGTGTCGTGCCTCGGTACCCGATTGGTCTCCAGTCTGCCCCGGTTCTAGAGTCGGTGCACGTGACCGCCTCCGACGCCCCGATCGGGGTCTTCGACTCCGGCTTCGGCGGGCTGACCGTGGCCAGGGCGCTGCTCGACCAGCTGCCAGGCGAGGACATGATCTACCTGGGCGACACCGCCCGCGCCCCGTACGGCACCAAGTCGATCCCCGAGGTGCGCGAATACGCCCTCGAATGCCTCGACTACCTGGCCGATTCCGGCGTCAAGGCGCTGGTGATCGCCTGCAACTCGGCCTCCTCCGCCGTGCTGCGGGACGCGCGCGAACGCTACGACGTGCCGGTGATCGACGTGATCCTGCCGGCCGCGCGGCGGGCCGTCCGCGCCAGCCGGAGTGGACGGATCGGGCTGATCTGCACCGAGGCGACCGCCACCTCCGGCAGCTACGACGACGCGCTGGCCGCCGTCCCGGGCGTCCAGCTGCTGACCGCGCCCTGCCCGCTGTTCGTCGACTTCGTCGAGGCCGGCGTCACCGGTGGCGAGGAGCTGCTTCGCGCCGCCCAGGGCTACCTGTTGCCGCTGCGCGAGGCCGGCGTGGACACCCTGATCCTGGGCTGCACGCACTACCCGCTGCTGGCCGGCGTGATCGCCTACGTGATCGGCGACGACGTCACCCTGGTGTCGTCGGCCGAGGAGTGTGCGCGCGAGGTCTTCGCCACGCTCACCGACCAGGGGCTGCTCCACGAGCGTCCGCGGACGCCCGACCTGCGGTTCCTCACCACCGGCAGCCCCGAGCTCTTCGCCGGCATCGGGCGACGCCTGATGGGCGGGTTCGTGGACGCGGTGGAGCAGGTCTACACCGTCACCGGCTGAAGGGTCTGCCGGCGACGGCAAGGGCCGTTGGGGCGACGGGGTGGTTTTGGGGCCCGCTCGAACTCAGCGGCCGAAGATGCCGAACAGGCCCTTGGGCTTGGCGGCAGCGATCTCCGCCTCGGTGTGCTTGCCGCCGCACCACTGGCTCGACGGCACCGTGGCCTTGACCTGGGCCACGTGCTGGCCGCAGCCGGCCCAGGTGGTCTTGCCGCAGACGTTGCAGGTGACCGGACGACACATCGGGGAACTCCTCGGGATCGGTGGAGGTGCCAATATACCCCAGGGGGTATGCGCGGCCGCAAACCCGGCACCCCTCAAAGGTACGCACTGGCGCCGCACCGGAGCTGTCGGGACGCACCGGTAGGGTGACTCCCATGCCATCCAGAGTCGACGGGCGCAGCCCTCAGGACCTCCGTCCGGTCACGATCACCCGCAACTGGCTCGACCACGCCGAAGGCTCGGTGCTCGTCGAGTTCGGCGCCACCCGGGTGCTCGTCGCGGCGTCGGTCAGCGAGGGCGTCCCGCGCTGGCGCAAGGGCAGCGGGCTGGGCTGGGTCACCAGCGAGTACGCGATGCTGCCGCGCGCCACCCACAGCCGCAGCGACCGCGAGTCGGTGAAGGGACGCATCGGCGGGCGCACGCACGAGATCAGCCGGCTGATCGGACGCAGCCTGCGCGCGGTCATCGACTACAAGGCGCTCGGCGAGAACACCATCGTGCTCGACTGCGACGTGCTCCAGGCCGACGGCGGCACCCGCACCGCCTCCATCACCGGCGCCTACGTGGCGCTGGTCGACGCGGTCGAGTGGCTGCGCGCGCGTGGCGCGCTGGCCGGCGAACCGCTGCTCGGCAGCGTCGCGGCGGTGTCGGTCGGCGTGATCGGCGGCACGCCGATGCTCGACCTCGACTACAGCGAGGACTCCGGCGCCGAGGTCGACCTGAACGTGGTCGCCACCGGCGCGGGGGAGTTCGTCGAGGTGCAGGGCACCGCCGAGGGGCAGCCGTTCGGACGCGCGGTGCTCGACCAGCTGCTCGACCTCGGTCTGGCCGGCTGCGCGGAGCTCACCCGCCTCCAGGCGGAGGCGCTCGGCCGATGAGCGCCGGCCCGCTGGGTTCCGGCCCGCTGCCGGTCGTGGTCGTGGCCACCCACAACGCGAAGAAGGCCGCCGAGTTGCACCGGGTGCTGGCCGCGGCCGGCGTCGAGGCCGACGTCCGCGGCCTGGACGCCTTCCCGGCCTACCCCGAGCCCGAGGAGACCGAGCGCACGTTCGAGGGCAACGCCCTGCTGAAGGCGCGGGCCGCGGTGGCGGCCACGGGGCAGCTCGCGGTGGCCGACGACTCCGGGCTCGAGGTCGACCTGCTCAACGGCATGCCCGGCGTCCGCTCGGCGCGGTGGTCGGGGCCCGGGGCGACCGACCAGCGCAACCTCGACCTGCTGCTCGCCCAGTTGGCCGACACCCCTGCGTCCGAGCGCACCGCGCGCTTCGTCTGCGCGATGGCGATGGTGACGCCCAGCGGGGACGTGAACCTCGTCCGCGGGGTGATGGAGGGCCACCTGGTGCTGGAGCCGAAGGGCGTCAACGGGTTCGGCTACGACCCGATCTTCGTCGCCACCGGCAACACGGTCACCAACGCCGAGCTCACCCCCGAGCAGAAGGACACGATCAGCCACCGCGGCCAGGCCGTGCGGGCCATCGTCCCGCTGCTGGACGCTGCGCTGAAGGAGGGCGAATGAAGCAGTACCTCGACCTGCTCGGCCACGTGCTCGAGCACGGCGTGGAGAAGTCCGACCGCACCGGCACCGGCACCCGCAGCGTGTTCGGCCACCAGATGCGCTTCGACCTGTCCGAGGGCTTCCCACTGCTGACCACCAAGAAGCTGCACACCCGCAGCATCTTCGGCGAGTTGCTGTGGTTCCTGCGCGGGTCGACGAATGTCGGGTGGTTGCATGAGTTCGGCATCACGATCTGGGACGAGTGGGCGGACGCCAACGGCGACCTCGGCCCGATCTACGGCTACCAGTGGCGCTCCTGGCCCACGCCGGACGGCGGCCACATCGACCAGATCAAGGGCGTCATCGAATCGATCCGCAACAACCCCGACAGCCGCCGGCACATCGTCAGCGCCTGGAACGTGGGTGAGCTCTCGCAGATGGCACTGCCGCCCTGCCACGCGTTCTTCCAGTTCTACGTGGCCGACGGCAAGCTGAGCTGCCAGCTGTACCAACGCTCGGCCGACATCTTCCTCGGGGTGCCGTTCAACATCGCCTCCTACGCGCTGCTGACGCACCTGGTCGCGCAGGTCGCCGGGCTGGGGGTGGGCGACTTCGTCCACACCCTCGGCGACGCGCACCTGTACTCCAACCACCTCGAGCAGGCGCGGTTGCAGCTCACCCGCGAGCCGCGTCCGTTGCCCCGGCTGGCGGTGAACCCGGCGGTCACCGAGATCGACGCGTTCGAGCTGGCCGACATCGAGGTGGTCGACTACGACCCGCACCCGGGCATCAAGGCGCCGATCGCGGTGTGAGGCCGCCGCCTACGGCGTGGGGTCGACCGCCTCGACCGCGTCGAACGAGATCGTCACCGGCTGGGTCGCCCCGCTGGAGTTGTAGGCGCTGAGTCCGATACCGCCCGCGCCCTGCAGCGCGGCCGTGCTGTCCGTGCCGCTCACCTGCCAGCTCCCGGGCTCGGTCGTGCCTGCGCGCCACAGCTTGCCGCTGACCTGGGTGGCGGCGCCGGACGCGGTCACCCGGCACGCGAGCACGTACTCCTGGCCCGCGGCCTGGGTGAGCCCGCTGATCGTGGCGAAGGAGAGCGTGGTCTCGGTGCCGCCCAGCCGGCGAACGACGTCGAGGCGCATCGCGCCGGACGCGCTGACGACCACCTTGCACCGGTAGTCGTTGGACGAGGACAGCCGACGCGGCAGCACGCTGGCGTACAGCGTCCCGGCGGCCGCGGTCCGGTTCCACGACATCGTCACCCGCAGGTCGGTCTCGGCCGCCGACCCGCCGAGGCTGGCGGTCGTCGTCGCGCCGGGGGTGGTGATGGCCTGGCGTCCGACGCCACCGCCGACCGAGTACTGGCTGGAGGTGCCCGACACCGTCCATGCCCCGCCCGTGTCGGCCGTGCCCCAGCCGTTCGCCACGGTGCGCCCGAAGTCGTCCTTGGCGAACGCGCCCGCCGGGGGCGCGGTGACGCTGACCTGGCGGGTGGCGGTGTCGGTGGCGCCGTTGTTGTCGGTGACGGTGAGGGTGACGGTGTAGGTGCCGGCGGTGGTGTAGGTGTGGCTGGTGGTCGGGCCGGTGCCGGTGGTGGTGTCGCCGAAGTCCCACTGGTAGGCGGTGATGGTGCCGTCGGGGTCGCTGGAGCCGGTGGCGGACAGGTCCGCCTTCAGGTTGGTGATGGTGGGGCTGGCGATGACCGCGTTCGGCGGCTGGTTGGCCGGGGGCGCGCCGAGCCGGGACGCCGTGAAGCGGTCCACCGACACCGTCGATGCGGCGGCCGCGCTGCTGGAGGTGTAGACGTCGATCCCGGTGCTGCCGGCCGCCTGGAGGGCAGCTGTGGAGTCGGTGGCGCTCACCTGCCACCCCGGTTCGGTGCCGCTCACCGGCCACGCCTTGGCCCGCAAGGTCGTGGGCGAGGTGCCCTCCAGCTGGAGGACGAGGCGGATCGGCGTGCCGGGTGTCACGGTCACACCGGGGACGGTGACGGCCGCCAGCGAGATCTCGGAGCCGGTGTAGCGGATCAGGCTCAGGCTGAGGCTGCCACCGGCGAGGTACCGCAGTTTCGCCCGGTAGCTGTTGGTGCCGATGAGCCGGCCGTGCAACGACACGTAGGTGCCCGAACCGGTGGCGGCGGCGGCGAGCGCGATGTCGGTGGTCAGCCGGACGTCGCCTGCCTGGACGCCGGACAGGGTGGCCCCTCGCGTCGCCCCGACGGCCGCCGTGACCAGACCCTTCGACCCGTCGACCGAGTAGTTGGACGCCGTCGACTTGGTCGTCCACGGGTGGCTGGCGTCCGCCGCGCCCCAGCCGTTGCTCACGTTGCGGCTGAAGGTGTCGTCCACGTAGTCGTTGCGTGGCGGCGTCCGGAACGTCCACGTCGCGGACGTGGCCGCGTCGGCACCGTCGCTGGACACCGCGCGCCACTCGTAGTCGGTGTCGGCGTCGAGCCCGGTCCAGGTCGTCGTCGCGGTGCCGCCGGAGGCGACCGGCACGGTCGCGATCGGCGTGAACGGGGCCGGCTGCGGCTCGCCGATGGCGAACGGCACCGTGAACGCGGAGTCGGCGTCGGTCTCGTACTGGTCGAGCTTCGGCGAGTAGGTGGTGGCGGTCATCGTGCCCGCGGTCGGGTCGACGGTGTAGTACCGCAGCCAGCCGTCGCCCCCGTTGGCACGGTCCTGGTAGTCGGTGAGGACCTGCTGCACGGGTTGGCCGCAGGCGTTGAGGTCCGACCGGTTGGCCTCGCCGGCGTTGCCGTCGTGGAAGTGCCCGCTGAGCACGAGCCGGATCTGGCACTGCTGGGAGACGAACGACGTCCACATCTGGTTGGCCGGGGTGCCCCCGGGACGCTCCGCGGTGGTCTTCCGCTGCCCGTTGATGCCGACGAACGCGTGCGTGGTGAGGATCGCGAGCCGGTCGGGATAGGCCGCCAGCACCTTCGCCCCCCAGTCGAGGGCGTACTGCGGCGCCTCCCACTCCAGGTTGAGGACGACGAAGTCGCGACCGCCCGCGCTGAACAGCGCGAAGTTGTCCATGTTATGCCGGTCGACGGGGTCGGGGCCGAACAGGTTCTGGCCGAGGTAGCCGCCGTAGGCCGACGTGCTCGGCGTCCACGCCTTTCCCGCGTAGCGGGACGGGGGGAAGTAGGTGTTGTACTGCGTGGCGTCCCCGGTGGCGTTGTTGAAGTCGTGGTTGCCGCCGATGACCGTGTTCGGCATCGCGGCGTCGTCGAGCACCTGGAAGGCGGTAGACGTGCGGCCCCACTGCGCGAGGTTGTCGTACTCGCTGACCAGGTCGCCCAGCTGCACGACGACCGCGGTGTTCAGCGTGGCCCGGGTGTCGACCGCCCACTGGGTCTGCTGCGTCATCGTCGCCTGGCGGTTGTTGTAGGTGTAGTTCTGGGTGTCCGGCAGGGCGACGATGGTGAAGGGGACGCCGCTGCCGCCGCCGGGGACGGTCGCCCCGGTCCTGCGTCCCTCGAAGCGGACGCTGAGCGTGCCGCCGTCGGGGTCGGACGCGGTCACCGCGAGGGCGACATCGGTGCCGGTGGCGGTGCTTCCCGTGGCCGGGGACACCAGCGCGGGCGCGTCCGGCCCTGCGGCGTACGCGGGTGGGGCGACGAAGCCGAGCAGAAGGGTGGCAGCGACAACTGCCGGAATGCGGGATCCCATGGCGTCCTCCCGACCCACGAACGGAGCGTTTGTCCCGGACGGCCGGGGGGATGCCGCACAGCCAGTCTCGGACGGTGCGCAGGGGGTGTCAATGCGGAATTCGATCCGTCGCCGCTCGGGGGCGTCCACGGGGCGGGCTACGATCTCAGCGCAGAGGAGGCCCGCCCGTGTCATTGACCGCCATCGCCATCGTCGACGCCCACGGCGTGATCGGCGACGGCGAACGCCAGCCGTTCGAGATCGCCGAGGACTGGGCGCGCTTCAAGAAGGTCACCAGCGGGCACGTCCTGATCATGGGACGGCGCACCCACGACGCCATCGGCCGGTGGCTGCCCGGGCGCACCACGATCGTGGTCACGCACACGCCGGACGTGGTGCAGCTGCCGTCCGGAGGCACCGCGGACGGACGCGCGGTCGCCTCGCTGGAGGAGGCCATCGAACTGGGCCGCAGCATCGACGACGAGGTCTACGTCGCCGGCGGCGGCACGATCTACGCGCAGGCCTGGCCGCTGCTGACCGACCTCGACCTCACCGAGGTGCACGCCGAGGCCGAGGGCTCGGTGCGACTGCCGCCGATCGACCCGGCCGACTGGGTGGAGGTCTCCCGCGAACCGCGCGAGGGGTTCGACTTCGTCCACTACCGGCGGCGCTGATGCTGTTGCCGATGCGCATCGCCCAGGGGGTTCGCGACGGCACCGTCACCCTCGCGTTCCGTCGCTGGGAGGCGCCGCGGGTCCGGGTCGGTGGTACCCAGCTGACCAGCGCCGGCATCGTCGCGTTCGACGCGGTCGAGGAGGTGCTCGACCCCGCCGACCTCACGGACTCCGACGCGCTGGCCGCCGGGTTCGGTGACCTCGCCGCGCTGCGGAGGGTGCTCTACCCCCAACGAAGTGCCGCCCCGCGACGAGGCCCCCGCGCCAGCAAGGGCGGCGACCACGTGTACCGGGTGCAGCTGTCCTGGGTGGGGGAGGACCCCCGGGTGGCGCTGCGGGAGGAGGTGCCGGACGCGACCGAGCTGGACGAGCTCCGGGCAGCGGTGGAGAAGCTGGACGCGAGCAGGCGCACCGGGCCGTGGACCCGTCCGATCCTGGAGTGGATCCGCGACCATCCCGGCGTGATCTCCACCGAGCTGGCCGCGCTGCTCGGCCGGGAGGTGACGCCGATGAAGGCCGACATCCGGCGGCTGAAGGCGCTCGGCCTCACCGAGAGCCTGCGCGTCGGCTATCGGCTGTCGGCGCGGGGCCGGGCGTACCTGGAGTCGCTGGGGTGAGCGTGCGCTCCCAGGCCTCGGTGATGCACCTCGACCTCGACGCGTTCTTCGCCGCGGTCGAGCAGCGCGACAAGCCGTCCCTGCGCGGCAAGCCGGTGATCGTCGGCGGCGTCGGCCTGCGCGGGGTCGTGTCGACGGCGTCCTACGAGGCGCGGAAGTTCGGCGTCGGCTCGGCGATGGCGATGAGCGAGGCCCGCCGGCGCTGCCCGAACGCGGCGTTCCTGGCCGGACGGTTCGACGCCTACCGGGAGGCGAGCGGCATCGTGATGGGCCTGCTGCGCGAGTTGTCGCCGCTGGTGGAGCCGCTGAGCCTGGACGAGGCCTTCGTCGATCTGGCCGCCGGGCCGGAACGTCCACTGGACGCCGGGTCGCTGCTCGACCTGGCGGCCGACCTGCGGGCGCGGCTCACCGAGGCCACGGGCGGCCTGACCGCCTCGATCGGCCTGGGCAGCTCCAAGTTCATCGCGAAGGTCGCCAGCGAACTGGCCAAGCCCGACGGGGTGCGACTGGTCGAGCCGGGCACCGAGGTGGCGACGATCGCGCCGCTCCCGGCGCGGGCGATCCCGGGGGTCGGCCCGGCCACCATGGACCGGCTGGCGCGGCTGGGGGTACAGACGGTCGCCGACCTCCAGGGGTTGTCGGCGGCGGAGTTGGTGCGCGAACTCGGCCGGTCGTCGGGGGAGCACCTGCACCAATTGGCGCTGGCGCTGGACGAGCGCCCGGTCGAACCGGAGCGGGAGACGAAGTCGATCTCGGTGGAGGACACGTTCGAGCACGACATCGCGGACGCGTCCCTGCTCGGCGCGATCGCCGAGCGGCAGGCCACGCAGGTGACGCAGCGGCTGGCGCGGGCCGAGCTGTTCGCCCGCACGGTGACGGTGAAGGTGCGGTGGCCGGACTTCTCGTCGGTGAGCCGTTCGCGCACGCTGGACGGGGCCACCGACCGGGCCGAGGTGGTCAGCCAGATCGCGCGGAACCTGCTCGACGGGCTGGAGACGAGCCAGGGCGTCCGCCTGCTCGGGGTGGGGGTCTCGGGGCTGGTGGACATCGCCCAGGAGCCGCTGTTCGACCTCGAGGTGAGCAACTCCGGCCGGGTCGTGGAGGAGGCGGAGGCGCCGCTGACGAGGCGTCCGGCGGGCTGGCTGCCGGGCTCGGACGTGGTGCACGCCCGGCACGGCACCGGCTGGGTGTGGGGGTCCGGGTTGGGACGGGTCACCGTCCGCTTTGAGACGGCGGCGTCCGGCCCCGGCCCGGTGCGGACGTTCGCGACCGACGACCCCGAGCTCGTACCCGCGCCGCCCCGGCACCCGGAGGCGGCGTCCCACTAGACTGCCCACCGGTCGCCGGCCGGAGTGGTGGAACTGGCAGACACGCAGGATTTAGGTTCCTGTGCCTTCGGGCGTGAGGGTTCAAGTCCCTTCTCCGGCACCGTCCGATTCGTGGTTTGACTTGGGAATACGCATTCCTCACGTCCGTGGCCGCGCGATTCCGGGCCCTTATCGGGCCCTTACGCATCCTCATGAGACTGCCTCGGCGGCCAGGGCTCGACCGGGCCCATCGGCGGGATGTGTACACTGAGACACACATCGTCTGGAGGTGAGTGATGGCAACAACTGTGGGCATCCGGCAGTTCCGTGCCGGTCTGGCCGAATACCTCGACTCCGACGAGCCGGTAGCGATCACCCGGCACGGGCGGACCGTGGGCTACTTCATCCCGACGCGATCAGGCCGAGCTGCCGAGATCGCGTCGCTGCGCGCGGCAGCGGCAAGCCTCGACGAGCTTCTGGCGCGTAATGGGGTTGATCCTGACGAGGTTGTCGCCGAGTACGCAGCGACCCGGCGCGCCGCGAACAAGTAGGCGCGATGGGCAGTCGGCACCGAGCGATCGTGCTCGACGCCAACATCCTGATCCGGCTCGTCCTCGGGCAGCGTGTCCGCCAGCTCGTTCTCGACCATGCTGACCGGGTGGGGTTCTTCACTCCTGACGTCGCCTACGCAGACGCTCGCACCTATCTGCCGGGCATTCTCCTGAAGCGCGGCGTCGACCCGGACTCGGCCATGTCGGTGCTCGATGGATTCGAGTCGATCGTCCGCTCTGTCGAGGCCGACGTGTACCGTCGCGCTCGGCGGGCGGCCCTCGCACGAATTGAGATGCGAGATCCTGCGGACTGGCCGGTGGTCGCCACCGCCCTGGTGCTCGGCTGCCCGATCTGGACCGAGGATCAGGACTTCTTCGGCACGGGTGTGCCGACGTGGACCACGGACCGCGTCCTGCTGTACCTGGACACCTCGGACCAGTCGTAGCCGCGGCGTCCCGGCACAAGGATGTCCGTCAGCCCCAGAGGCGTCCGATCGGTCGGACGGTAGGAATGGTTCGGAAGAGTCGTTCGAGCTCTCGCGCGCGGACGCGGATGAGGCGCTGACCGAATCGCGACCCGGCCCCATCCCGAGGGAGTCTTGATCCGCCGTCCCGCTGATCGTGCGGCTGTCCCCGCCTGGCCCTGACACGCATCACCTGGGTCGTCGCACGTTTCGCTGCGCTGCCCTTGGAAGGCAATATTTCTACGTAGTAGTACGCACCCCGCGACGGTCAGCTGAAGGATCGACCGTTCCCAATCCCCGGAAAGGCCGTTCGGTGTCTGCCCGCTCGCCGCTGTCTTCATCTGGCGTCTCCGCCAACTCCGGATTGTCCTGGCCCATCGTGGGGTTGTTGAACCGTTCTCGACGAAACCGAGCGCCCGTGGCGGTGCTGGCCGGCATGTTGGCCATCACCGGGTGCACCATGAACACTGCGGCGCAGCGCACGACACCACCCGCGACGGGCGTCCCGGCATCTGCAAGTCCTTCCCCGACCAGTTCTGCCGCGACCACTGCGGTGCCGACTGTGGTCGTGCGCGACCTCCCCCCGCTGAGAGCGCCCAAGGCAGAAGAAGTGGTGAACGACCCTTCCCTGATCGAATACACCCCAGGCGCCACACCCGATGGCCCGCCCACCTTCTCGGTCTCCGGGGAGGTTGTCGTGATCGACAACGAACTCCCAGACCAAGCCGTCTTGGCTATCTATCGCCACGGCCGCAAGGTGCGAACAGTGCGCTCACCCGACGACTGCTGCATCGACCTCCGCGTTGAAGGTGACCGGTACTGGACGCTCGGTGACTACGCCACCGAGTCGGTCCTGAAGAAGGGCGCCAACCGGCTGACCGAAGTCAAGCGGATAACCCTGCCCCCCGACACCGAAACGTCCTCCACCGGAGAGGACAGCCCCAACCCAGTTCATTGGGACTTCGGTCGCCTTGACCGCACCGACACAGGCTTTTTCGCCGTACCCTCCGACGGTCCCAGGATCCTGCTCGAGGGCACCGGTACGTACGCCGACGGTCCGCCTTGGCGCAACGAGGGCAAGACCCTCGTGATCGAGGACCCCGGCTTCACCGCCAAGATCCGCACCCGCGCCGAGGACGCCGAGGCTGGCTTCATGTCTCGCTACGGCGGCTACGTGTACTACGAGGTCACTGACAGCGTTGGACCCAACTGGGGCTACATCTACCAGTTCACGACCGCCGGCACCCTCGTCCACACCTACACCCTTCATGAGGGATTCATTCAGACAGGTAACCGCATCATCGTCATCACCGACGACGCCCAGATCTACCAACTCGTGATTACCACCAAGACTGCTCGCGTCCTCCACCTTCCGCCGAACTGAGTCGAACGCCACTGGACGGCTGGGCGAGAAGACGCCTGGAGGATTTGGCGGGTGCGCCCGGAGCAACGGGAGCGAACTGGCACCCGTCTTGGTCGACGTCTTGGTCCCTGCACCATGATCGGGGAGGATCAGCGACTCACGGGCCATGCGATAGGTAGACGTCGGCGCGGTGTTCGATGGCCAGGATCGTCACGACGTCGCTGATTCGGTAGACGATGCGATAGCTGCCGCGCCGGGCGCTGTGTAGGCCGACGAGTTCGTTGCGCAGGGGCTTGCCGACCCGGTGCGGGTTCTCGGCGAGCCCGCCGTAGACGAACTCGGCGACGGCGGCAGCGACCTTCTCCGGGAGTCGGACGAGGGCGCGTCGGGCGGTCGGCGTCCACTCGACTTCGAACCGTTGGACACTCATGGATGCAGCGAGCGCAGGATGTCGTCCTTGGTGAGGGTTTCGGCCTCGCCGGCGTCGAGATCGGCCAGACTGGCGCGGATCTGCTGCATCAGCTCGGGGCGGGCGGCGATCTCGAGGGTCTCCTCGATCGAAGCCAGGTCGTCGATACTGAGCACGACGGCGGCCGGTCGTCCGTGCTTGGTGATGACGACGCGGTTGTGCTCGCGCTCCACCTGGTCCACCACTTCGGACAGGTGGTCCTTCACGTCCTTCAGCGCCATCGAGTCCTGCACGGTCATAGCCATAAGTATAGCCAGATTTCGGGCCAACGCTCGCTGAATATGCACCAACATCTTGTGAAAAAGCTGACAAAGACGCAGTTGCGTCGATAACGTCCTCTCTGTGACGCAGTTACGGATCAGTGAAGCCGCCGAGCTCCTCGGCGTGAGCGACGACACGGTGCGTCGCTGGCTCGACTCCGGCGCCCTCAGCCACGAGCTGGACGCCAGCCACCGCAAGGTGATCGACGGTCGCGTGCTCGCCGAGTTCGCCCGCGCGCAGGCCTCGCCGGCCAGGGACCGGTCGGCGGTCGGACGTTCGGCGCGCAACCGGTTCGTCGGCTTGGTCACCGACGTGGTCTCCGACAAGGTCGTGTCGCAGGTCGAGATGGTCTGCGGGCCGTTCCGGGTGGTCTCCCTGATGAGCACCGAGGCCGTCCAGGAGCTCGGGCTGGTCCCCGGCTCGCTGGCCGTCGCCGTCATCAAGGCCACCAACGTCATCATCGAGACCCCGCACGCATCCTGACTCCCACCGTCCCGACAAGCCAGAAACCACGTCCTGAAAGGGAATCCATGCACACCCGCCACGGTGCCGCGCTCGCGGCCACCCTCCTCGCCGCCACGCTCGCCCTCACCGGCTGTGGCTCGGGCCAGCCGTCCGCGTCCTCGAGCGCGGGCAGCGCCAAGACCGTCACGATCTTCGCCGCCGCGTCCATGAAGACGACGTTCACGTCGCTGGGCAAGACCTTCGAGGCCAGCCACCCCGGCGTCACGGTCACCTTCAACTTCGCCGGCTCGCAAGCGCTGGCCGACCAGATCACCCAGGGTGCCCCCGCGGACGCGTTCGCCTCGGCCAACGACGCCAACATGGCCACCGTCACCTCGGCCGGCCTGAACGCGGGGGAGTCCAAGCAGTACGCGACCAACCAGCTCGAGATCGCCGTCCCGCCGGACAACCCGGCCAAGATCGCGGCCTTCGCCGACCTCGCCAAGCCCGGGATCAAGCTGGTCATCTGCGCGCCCGCGGTGCCATGCGGCGCTGCGACCGTGAAGGTGGAGCAGGCCACCGGCGTGACGCTCACCCCGGTCAGTGAGGAGCAGGCGGTGACCGACGTGCTGGCCAAGGTCCAGGCCGGCGAGGCCGACGCCGGGCTCGTCTACAGGACCGACGTGATCGCTGCGAAGGACTCGGTGAAGGGCATCGAGTTCGCCGAGTCCGCCAAGGCCATCAACAACAACACGATCGTGGCGCTCAAGAACGGTCCCCAGGCCGCGCTCGGCCAGGAGTTCGTCGACCTCGTCCTGAGCGCCGAGGGCCAGAAGGTACTGGCGAACGCAGGGTTCGGCGCGCCCGCCAAGTAGGGAAGAATCGGGCCATGACGACGACCCGGCGCGACCCGGAGTACTCCGGGCTCCCGCGCTGGGTCTTCGTCCCGGCCGCGCTCGGCATGGTGTTCGTGGTGCTGCCGCTGTTCGCCCTCACGACACGTCTGGACTGGTCGCGGTTCGGCGAGCTGGTCACCAGCGAGTCCTCGCTGGCCGCGCTCCGGCTGAGCCTCCAGACCTCGCTGGCGTCCACCGCCCTCTGCCTGCTCCTCGGGGTGCCGATGGCGCTGGTGCTGGCCCGTCGCGACTTCCCGGGACGCCAGGTGCTGCGGTCGCTCGCCCTCCTGCCGCTCGTGCTGCCGCCGGTCGTGGGAGGCATCGCGCTGCTCTACACGTTCGGACGGCGCGGCCTGCTCGGCCAGACCCTGTTCCTGCTCGGCGTCCCGATCGCGTTCTCCACCGCGGCCGTCGTGCTGGCGCAGACCTTCGTGGCGCTCCCGTTCCTGGTGGTGTCGCTGGAGGGGACGCTGCGCAGCGTCGGCCAGCGCTACGAACGGGTGGCGGCGACGCTCGGCGCCGGCCCGTCCACGGTGCTCCGCACGATCACGCTGCCGCTGGTGCTGCCGGGGCTGGCGTCCGCGGCGGTGCTGTCCTTCGCCCGTGCCCTGGGCGAGTTCGGCGCGACGATCACGTTCGCCGGCAGCCTCCAGGGCATCACCCGGACGCTCCCGCTCGAGATCTACCTGCAGCAGGTCGAGGACCCGGACGCCGCCATCGCCCTGTCGCTGGTCCTGGTCGTGGTCGCGGTGCTCATCACCGTGGCCACCACGAACTACTCCGAACGCGCGCGCGGATGAGCCTGTCCTTCACCGCCACGCTCGCGTCGCGCGGTTTCGAGGTAGCCCTCGAGGTGCAGCCGGGGGAGCGCGTCGCCGTCCTCGGCCAGAACGGTTCGGGCAAGTCGACCCTGCTGAACCTGTTGGCCGGCACCGTCCGTCCGGACGCCGGCTCGGCCACGCTCGACGGCCGGGTCCTGTTCGACCTGGGGGAGCGGGCGCACACGTGGGTACCGCCGCACCGGCGCGGCATCGCGCTGCTCGCGCAGGACCCGCTGCTGTTCCCGCACCTGAGCGTGATCGACAACGTCGCGTACGCGCAGCGGGTGTCGGGCGCGCCCAAGGCCGGTGCGCGTGGCGCTGCCGAGCGCTGGCTGGACGAGGTCGGAGCCGTCGAGTTCGCCGGACGCCGCCCCGGGGAGCTCTCCGGTGGGCAGGCGCAGCGGGTGGCGATCGCGCGGGCACTGGCGGCGGAGCCGCGGCTGTTGCTGCTGGACGAGCCGATGGCCGCGTTGGACATCGCGGTCGCGCCGTTGCTGCGCCGCGTCCTGCGTCGCGTGCTCAGCGACCGGACGACGCTGCTGGTCACCCACGACGTGCTGGACGCCCTGCTGCTGTCCGACCGGCTGGTCGTGATGGAGCAGGGACGGATCGTGGAGTCCGGCCCGACCGAGGAGACGCTGCGCCATCCGCGGGCGCGGTTCACCGCTCGACTGGCGGGGTTGAACCTGGTGCGCGGGACCCTCGACGGCAGTGCCGTGGTGGCGCCGGACGGGTTCCGCCTCGACGGCACCAGGAAGGGCGGCGAGGAGTTGGCGGACGGCGGCCCGGCCGCCGCGGTGTTCTCGCCCAGCGACGTCGCCGTCTACCCGGTCGCGCCGGCCGGAAGCCCCCGCAACAACCTCGCGGTGCGGATCGTGGAGCTGGAGCCGCAGGGCGACCTGGTGCGCGTCCGCTGCGACGACCACCACGGCCACGTGATCGCCGCCGACGTCACCCCGGTCTCGGTCGCCGAGCTCGACCTCTACCCCGGTCGCGACGTGGTGCTCTCGATCAAGGCCGCGTCCGTGACGGTGTACCCCGCCTGATCCGTCCGCTCCCGCACAGACGCCCCCGAGGTTGACAGACGCCCCTGAAATTTCGGGGGCGTTTGTCAGTTTCGGGGGCGTTTGCG
>JAIUOS010000037.1 GCA_020161755.1 Actinomycetota bacterium | reverse complement strand
GAGAAGCAGAAGGAGGGCAAGAAGCGGATGAAGATGGTCGGCCGCGTCGAGGTGCCCCAGGAGGCGTTCGTCGCCGCGCTGTCCACCGGCGAGTCCCCGGACAAGAAGAAGTAGGCCTCACTCGCCGAACGCCACCGTTTCGGTCAAATGCTCCAGCCCAGGCGGTGGCGTTTGGCCGAAACGGTGGCGTTCGGGGGTGGTGGGGTGGCGCCGCCGACGCAATAGGCTCTCCGGCATGGACGCGGAGATCGGCATCATCGGCGGCAGCGGGTTGTACTCGTTCCTCGCCGACGCCACCACGGTGCTGCCCGACACCCCCTTCGGCCCACCCAGCGCCCCGCTCACGATCGGTGAGGTGGCCGGACGCCGGGTCGCGTTCGTGCCCCGCCACGGCCGCCACCACGAGTTCCCGCCGCACGCGGTGAACTACCGCGCGAACCTGTGGGCGCTGCGCAGCGTCGGCGTCCGCCAGGTGCTGGCCCCGGCCGCCGTCGGTTCGCTGCGTCCCGAACTCGGTCCGGGCACGTTCGTGGTGCCCGACCAGGTGATCGACCGCACCTGGGGCCGCCCGCACACCGTCCACGAGACCGCCGGCCACGTCGTGCACGTGGCGTTCGCCGACCCGTACTGCCCGCGGGGCCGCGCCGCCATCGTGGCTGCCTCAGACGCGGACGTGCGGCCCGTCGACGGCGGCACGCTCGTGGTGATCAACGGCCCGCGCTTCTCCACCCGCGCGGAGTCGCGGATGAACGCGGCTGCCGGCGGCACCATCGTCGGCATGACCGGCATGCCGGAGGCGATCGTGGCTCGCGAACTGGCCCTGTGCTACTCGACCGTCTGCCTGGTCACCGACCACGACGCCGGCGTGGAGGCGGGTGAGGCCGTCACCCACGCCGAGGTGCTCGCGCAGTTCGCCGGCAACATCGAACGCATGAAGGCGCTGCTGACCCGCGTCATCGCCGCGCTACCCGCCCACGAGGCGGACGCGACCGCCACCTGCACCTGCCGCCACGCGCTCGACGGCCAGCAGCTCGGCTTCGAGCTGCCCTGACGGGTCCATCGAGCGTGCCGTCCACCCCGCCCGAGGGCCAGCCGGCGCCGCCGGACGGGCAGCTGCCGCCGGAGGCGCGGGCCGGGCTGCCCGGACGTCCGCTCAGCCTGTACGTGCACGTGCCGTTCTGTGCGAGCCGGTGCGGCTACTGCGACTTCAACACCTACACCGCCGCCGAACTCGGCGCGGCGCCCGGCGCGAGCCAGGAGGCCTACCTGGCGGCGGTGCGCGCGGAACTCGACCTCGCCCGGGACGTCCTGGGCGAGCCGTCGGCGGTGCAGAGCGTGTTCTTCGGCGGCGGCACGCCCACCATGCTGGCCGCGCCCGCCCTCTCGGGGCTGCTGGACGCCGTCCGCGCGCGCTTCCCGCTCGCGCCGGGCGCCGAGGTGACCACCGAGGCCAACCCCGAGTCCGTCGACCGGGCCTACCTCGACACCCTCGTCGCCGCCGGGTTCACCCGGCTGTCGCTGGGCATGCAGTCATCGCGCCCCGGCGTCCTGGCCGTGCTCGACCGACGGCACACGCCCGGCCGGGTCGGCGAGGTCGTGGCGCAGGCCCGGGCGGCGGGTTTCGGCTCGGTGAGCGTCGACCTGATCTACGGCAGCCCGACCGAGACGATCGGCGACTGGACCGCCAGCCTCGACACCGCCCTGGGCTACGACCCCGACCACGTCAGCGCGTACTCCCTGATCGTGGAGCCCGGCACCCGGCTCGGCGCACGGATCGGACGCGGGGAGCTGCCGGCACCTGACGAGGACTTCCACGCCGACTGCTACCTGCTCGCCGAGGAGCGGCTGGCCGCCGCCGGCTACCGCGCCTACGAGGTCAGCAACTGGGCCCGGCCGGGCCAGGAGTCCCGGCACAACCTGGCGTACTGGCTGGGCCACGACTGGTGGGGGTTCGGCCCCGGCGCACACTCGCACGCAAACGGGGTGCGCTGGTGGAACGTCCGGCACCCCCGCACCTACAGCGCCCGGCTGGCGGCGGGGGAGAGCCCCGCCGAGGCCCGCGAAGTGCTCACCACCGACGAGCGGCGGGTCGAGCGCGTCCTGCTCGAACTCCGGCTCTCCGCCGGGCTGCCGCTGGACGTGCTGACCGCGGCCGAGCAGGCGCGCGTCCCGGCGCTCGTCGCAGGCGGGCTGGCGGTGGTCGAGGACGGACGCGCGCGGCTCACGACGGCCGGACGGCTGCTCGCCGACGCGGTGATCCGCGACCTGCTGGATTGAATCGAACCCAGCAGGCCTCCCCACGGCGGGATTCGCAGTACTCGGGCGGTTCGACGGGCTGATTTCGGAACCCCGGCGGCTGAATACAACGATTCGGTAACACCGCACGACACAACGGTTCTGTAACAAAGTTGAGATATCTAGGTGCTCGAATGGCTCACGCACCGTACCCTTCACCCAACTCGGCTGGGGGGCCGGGCACAGGAATGCTCACAAGGAGGAAGTGTGAACAATCGTTCGTTCAAGCTCGTCGGGGTCGCGCTGGTCGCGGCGTCGCTGGCTTTCACGGGTTGCGGCTCCCGGACAGAGGCGTCCACGGGCGGCTCGACCGGTGGAGCCACGAAGGTCGCGAAGATCGGCGTGATCGCACCGCTGTCGGGTGACCTGTCGGCGATGGGCCTCGGCATCCGCAACTCCGTCGACCTCGCCATCCGGCAGGCCAACGACACCAACGCCATCCCGGGCTGGAAGCTCGAGCTCGCCGCCGAGGACGACCAGGCCACGCCTGACGTCGGCAAGAACGCGGCCACCAAGCTCGCGTCCGACGACCAGGTGGTCGGCGTGGTCGGCACCCTGAACTCCGGCGTCGCTCAGAGCACCATCCCGGTGCTGGACGCCGCCAAGATCGTCCAGGTGTCCCCGGCCAACACCAACCCTGCCCTGACCCGCGGCGCGGACTACCTGACCGCTCCCAAGCGGCCGAACGCGAACTACTTCCGCACCTGCACCACCGACGACGTGCAGGGCCCGTTCGCCGCGCAGTACCTGCTCGGTGAGGGCATCAAGAAGGTCGCGACGATCCACGACAAGACCCCGTACGGCCAGGGCCTGGTGACCGAGTTCGCCAAGGCGTTCAAGGCCGGCGGCGGCGAGGTCGTCGACGCCGAGACCATCAACCCCGACGACGACAACTTCTCCTCGGTCATCTCCAAGGTGCAGACCGCGGCTCCCGAGGTCGTCTACTACGGCGGCGTGTACTCCGAGGCCGGTCCGCTCAGCAAGCAGATGAAGGGCGCCGGTCTGAAGGTCCCGCTGATGGGCGGCGACGGCATCTACGACGGCAACTTCATCAAGCTCGGCGGTGCGGACGGCGACCTGGCCACGTCGGTGGGTGCCCCGGTTGAGACCCTCGACTCGGCCAAGGCCTTCCTCGAGGGCTACCAGAAGGCCGGCTTCTCCGAGGGCTACTCCGCCTACGGCGCGTACGCCTACGACGCAGCCAACGCCATCATCAACGCGCTCAAGGTCAGCCTCGCGTCCGCGTCCGACGCCAAGTCGGCCCGGCAGGGCACGATCGACGCGATGGCCAGCGTCAGCTTCGAAGGCGCCACCGGCAAGGTCGCGTTCGACCAGTACGGCGACTCGGTGTCCCGCGTGCTGACCGTCTACGCGGTGGACGGCGGCAAGTGGGTCGCGAAGAAGACCGGCGAACTGCAGTGATCCCGGGCCTGTTGGCGCCCGCCCTCGGGCGGGCGCCAACAGGCGTCTTCGCGAGACCAAAGGGGTACTGCCCACCGTGGAACTCTTCTTCCAGCAACTGATCAACGGCCTGTCGCTGGGCTCGTTGTACGCGCTGATCGCTGTCGGCTACACCGTGGTGTACGGCATCGTCCAGCTGATCAACTTCGCGCACGGCGAGATCTTCATGATCGGCGCCTTCGGTGCCTACGCCACCTGGATGGTGCTCGGGCAGCCCACGGACTGGAGCGCACCGCTCTCGATCCTGGTGCTGCTGCCCGTGATGATCATCGGTGGCATCATCGCGTCCGTGACCGTGGCGCTGCTCACCGAACGGTTGGCGTACCGGCCACTGCGCAACGCGCCCCGCCTCGCGCCCCTGATCTCGGCGATCGGCGTCTCGGTGTTCCTCCAGGAGTTCGTGCGACTGTTCTACGGCCGCATCCCCGGCTTCCCGGACGCCAAGAGCGCGATCCCGTTCCCGGTGGTCCACGGCATCTCCGGTGAGATCATCCAGCTCGGCGGGGTCACCATCCAGATGTCCGCGGTGTTCACCGTCGGCGCGCTTGTCGTCTGCACCGTGTTCCTGTGGTTCTTCGTGAACCGCACCAAGACCGGACGTGCGATGGTCGCCACGTCCCAGGACCCCGACACCGCCCGGCTGATGGGCATCAACGTCGATCGGGTGATCATGGCCGCCTTCGCCGTCGGCGCCGGTCTGGCCGCGATCGCCGGCGTCGCGCACGGCCTGAGCTACGGCAACATCGGCTTCCGGATGGGCTTCCTGGCCGGCCTGAAGGCGTTCACCGCCGCCGTCCTCGGCGGCATCGGCAACATCAACGGCGCGGTGGTCGGCGGCCTCGTCCTCGGCGTCACCGAGGCGATGGCCACGACGTTCATCCCCGGGCAGTTCGGCAGCTCGGCGTGGAAGGACGTGTGGGCGTTCGTGCTGCTGATCCTCGTCCTGGTCTTCCGGCCGCAGGGCCTCCTCGGCGCGAAGGTGGTGGACCGCGCATGAGAGTCGTGATCCCCGACGAGACCAAGGTCCGCTTCCGCTACCCGGCCCGCGCGGTCGGCATCGCCGGCGCGGTGGCGATGATCGTCTCGATCCTGCTGCCGTGGTCCTACGGCAGCGACGCACTGGACGACATGACGTTCTACGGCGCGCCGTCCCCCCTGCAGCTGTTCTTCGTGATCCTGCCGGTGCTCGCCCTGCTCCTGCTGGCGGTACCGCTGGTCGGCAAGCAGCGGCTGGGCCGCTGGGCGAAGGCCCTGGCCTGGAACACCTCGGCGAAGACGGCCTCGCTGGCCGCGCTGGGTGTGGTCGTCGTGGCGCTCGCCGCGATCGCGATCGAGCTCGGCGGGCTGATCAATGTCGAGCCCGGCGGCTGGGTCGCGCTGGTCGGCGCCGTGCTGGCCGTGGCGGCCACGCTGTTCCTGCCCGACTCGCCGGAACCGACGCTAGACCGGCTGAAGAGCCCCCGCTGGCTGCAGATCACGGTGATCGCAGTCCTGATGGCGGTGTTGCTGTTCACCGCCGCCTACGCGCTCAGCCTCGACGATGCCGGCGACTTCCTGGTGTTCGCGGCCTTCGCGGTCGGCATCGTGCTGGTGCTGCGGCAGGTCGGCGCATTCGCCTGGCTCGGCCTGGCGGCGGCGAACAACAACCGGGTGCTGGTGCTCTCGGCGTTCGTGGTCGCGTTCGCCTTCCCATTCACCCAGAACGGCTCGGACGCGAACATGTCGATCGCCTCCCAGGTGCTGATCTTCGCCGCGACCGCCCTCGGCCTGAACATCGTGGTGGGCCTGGTCGGCCTCCTCGACCTGGGCTACATCGCGTTCCTCGGCGCCGGTGCGTTCACCGCGGCCGTGTTGTCGGAGTCGGCGTTCGCGACGATCGACTTCCATCCGCCGTTCATCGTGACCGTGCTGATCGCCGGCACCGTGGCGTCCCTGCTCGGCCTGCTGATCGGCGCGCCCACCCTGCGGGTGTCCGGCGACTACCTGGCGATCGTGACGCTGGCGTTCGGCGAGATCTTCCGGATCACGATGAACAACCTGGACGGGTCCGACGGCCCGAACCTGACCAACGGGTCGTCCGGCATTCCCGGCATCCCCGACCTGAACCTGTTCGGGTTCGACTTCGGGGACCCGCACGTCATCCTCGGCGTCGACATCGGACGCTTCGCGAACTACTACTGGCTGATGCTGGTGGTGATCGCGATGATCATCGTGGTGTTCATGAACCTGAACTACTCACGGATCGGTCGGGGCTGGGTGGCGATCCGTGAGGACGAGCTCGCTGCCGAGGCGATGGGCGTGAACACGTTCGCGCTGAAGCTGCTGGCGTTCGCCGGTGGCGCGTTCCTCGCCGGCGTGGCCGGGGCGGTGAAGGCGCACCACGACGTGTCGGTGACCCCCGAGCAGTACGTGTTCCTGGAGTCGGCGTTCCTGCTGGCCGCCGTGGTGCTGGGCGGCATGGGCACGGTGACCGGCGTCCTGATCGGCGCCACGATCCTGAAGCTGCTGCCCGAGAAGCTGCGGTTCTTCTCCGACTACCGGCTGCTGCTGTTCGGCCTGTTGATGGTGTTCATGATGCGGTTCCGTCCCGAAGGCATCATCGCCGACGAGCGACGCCAGCTGGAGTTCCACGCCGAGGACGAGGAACTTGCCACCGACGTCGAGGAGGACCTGATCACCCACCACGCCCACTTCAACCCCGAGCGGAAGGGGTTCGAGCTATGAGCCAGGTAGCGAGCGCGGGGCACCACGTCGACACCGGCACGGTGCTGCTGGAGGCGTCCCACGTGACCATGCGGTTCGGCGGCCTGACGGCGGTGAACGACGTCTCGCTGGTCGTCCACCCGGGCGAGATCTTCGGTCTGATCGGTCCCAACGGCGCCGGCAAGACGACGTTCTTCAACTGCCTCACCGGCCTGTACAAGCCCACCTCGGGCGAGGTGCGTTTCGCCGGCGAGCTGCTGCCGCCGCAGCCGCGGCTGGTGGTGCGGGCGGGCATGGCGCGGACGTTCCAGAACATCCGGCTGTTCCACAACATGACCGCGCTGGAGAACGTCATGGTGGGCATGTACACGCGGACGAAGACGAACGCGATCGACGCGGTCTTCCGGTTGCCGCGGCACCGGCGCGAGGAGGTGGAGTCCACCGAGCGCGCGCGGGAGTTGCTCGCCTTCGTCGGACTGACCGCTTCGGCGGACATGCTCAGCCGCAACCTGCCCTACGGCGACCAGCGGCGGCTCGAGATCGCCCGCGCGTTGGCCACCGAACCGAAGCTGCTGCTGCTGGACGAGCCGACCGCCGGCATGAACCCGCAGGAGACGCGGCAGGCCGAGGACCTGATCTTCCGGATCCGTGACCTCGGGCTGGCGGTGCTGGTGATCGAGCACGACATGCGGTTCATCTTCAACCTGTGCGACCGGGTCTGCTGCCTGGTGCGGGGCGAGGTACTGGTGCAGGGCTCCGGGGACGTCGTCCAGAACGACCCGCGAGTGATCGAGGCCTACATCGGCTCGCCGGCCGAGGAACTGCCCTCGACGAAACCGGCCACGCCCGAACCCGGCACCGAGGACGGGGAGGGGCCCGCTGATGCTTGAGGTCAAGGACATGGTGGTCGCCTACGGCCGCGTCAACGCGGTCAAGGGCATCTCCTTCAGCGTGGAGAAGGGCCAGATCGTCACCATGCTCGGCACCAACGGCGCCGGCAAGTCGACCACGCTGCGCGCGTTGTCGGGACTGCTGCCGCTGGTGTCGGGCGAGATCTGGTTCGAGGGCCAGCGGCTCGACGGCGTCCCCGCCCACAAGATCGTGGAGCGTGGTATCGCGCAGTCGCCCGAGGGACGGCGGCTGTTCCGCCAGATGTCGGTGGAGGACAACCTCAAGTTGGGGGCGTTCTCGCGCAAGGACGCGTCCGGGGTGAAGTCGGACATGGACCGGGTGTACGACCTGTTCCCGGTGCTGGGGGAGCGACGTTCGGAGGCAGCCGGCCTGTTCTCCGGCGGGGAGCAGCAGATGTTGGCGATCGGCCGGGCGATGATGAGCCGTCCGACGCTGCTGATGCTGGACGAGCCGTCGATGGGCCTGAGCCCGATCATGACCCAGACGATCATGCGGACGATCCGGGAGTTGCAGGCCGACGGCGTGACGATCCTGCTGGTCGAGCAGAACGCCCAGGCCGCGCTGTCGCTGGCCGACCGCGGCTACGTCCTCGAGGTGGGCCACATCATGTTCTCCGACACCGGTCGCAACCTGCTCGGCGACGACCGCGTCCGCCGCACCTATCTCGGCGCCGACTGACCCCGGACCGTTTCGGTCCGTCGGGGGCGCGTCCGGCGCTGCTGTCGGCGGGCGTCGCCCTAGGGTGGGCGGATGCGCTACTCCGACGACGTCCTGAAGGCCGGCTGGCAACGCGCCGGCAAGCCGGTGACCGTGGAGCAGCCGGTGAGCGTCGGGCTGGTCGTGGAGGACCCGACGTCCGGCTTCTGCGGGGCGATCGTGCGGTGGGAGAACGGGCTGGTCGTGCTGGAGGATCGCCACGACAAGCGGCGGAGCTTCCCGTTCGGGCCGGGGTTCTGGCTGGACGGTCACCCGGTCAGCCTGGTGCCGCCGCCACGGGTCGCGGCCCCCGTCCGGCCCACGCACACCGCGTCCGGCTCGCGGGTGGGGGAGCCGACCGGGCCGAAGGTCGCGGCGGCGTCCCGGATCTACGTCGAGGGACGCCACGACGCCGAACTGGTCGAGAAGATCTGGGGCGACGACCTGCGCCACGAGGGCGTGGTGGTGGAGTACCTCGGCGGTATCGACGACCTGCCCGCCATCGTCGCCGAGTTCGCCCCGGGCCCCGGACGGCGGCTCGGCATCCTCGTCGACCACCTCGTGAGCGGTACCAAGGAGTCGCGGATCGTCGCCCAGTTGCCGACCGCGGACGTGCTGGTGACCGGCCACCCGTTCATCGACATCTGGCAGGCCGTCCGGCCCGAACGCCTCGGTCTGGACGCCTGGCCGAACGTGCCCCGCGACATCGAGTGGAAGGCCGGCGCGAGCGTGGCGCTGGGCCGCACCGCCCGCGACCAGGCCGAGATCGCCGCGACCTGGAAGTGGATCCTGGGCCGCGTCCGCTCCTGGAACGACCTCGACCCGGCGCTGCCGCGCGAGGTCGAGCGGCTGATCGACTTCGTTACCACGCCCTGAGCCCGGAGACTGAGGGACGGACGACGCGCGATGCGCGTCCGTGGTGTGGCTAGCCTGTGAAGCGCCCCACACCCGGCCAGTTCAGGAGTTCCGTCGTGCAGACCGATGAGGTAGCGGATCTCCTCGCCGATGTGGCGGACCGGCTGATCCTGCCGCGGTTCGGCACGCTCGACTCCGGCGACATCGAGGAGAAGAAGCCCGGCGACCTGGTCACCGTCGCCGACCGCGAGGCCGAGGTCGAGATCGCACGGGTGCTGCGCGCGGCCGACCCGGGGGTGCTGGTGGTCGGTGAGGAAGGCGTGTTCACCGATCCGCGGAGCCTGGACGCGCTGCCCGGCGCCGAGCATGCGTGGGTGATCGACCCGGTGGACGGCACCCGGAACTTCGCCCGCGGGCGTCCCGACTTCGCGGTGATGATCGCCGAAGTGTGCCGCGGCGAGACCGTCCGCGGCTGGATCTGGCAGCCGATCCACCGTCGGCTCTACGTGGCCGAGCGCGGCGCCGGCGTCACCTGCAACGGTGAGCCGCTGAGCCCGCCGCCGCCGAGCCCGCGCAGCGTCCCGCTGGGCGCCAGCTACCTGCCCGTGCCCGGCGAGGAGCACGCCGAGGTGCGGCTGGTGCGGTCGTGGGGCTCGTGCGGCATCGACTACCCGAAGTTGATCGAGGGCGAGGTCGACTTCCTGTGCTACCGCTCGATGTTCCCCTGGGACCACCTGCCCGGCGCCCTGATGGTCACCGAGCTCGGGGGACGCATCGCCACCGACACCGGCGCTCCCTACAGTGCCGCGACGATCGGACGGCGGCTGCTGTCGGCCACCGACCCCCAGCTGTGGCAGGTGGCTCGGGACGCCCTGTTCGGCGACTGATTGTCGGCGCCGCGGCGGGGTGGCAGAGTGTGGCGGGTACCACCGGGAACGCTGAGGAGAACGCCATGGCCGAGAAAGACCCGAACGAGGACCTGAAGGCCAGGATGCGCGAGGCCCTGGAGCGCAAGCAGCACGCCAGCGACAGCGCGGTCGGCGACGGCGGCCACCACAAGGAGAAGGGCCCCGCCGAACGCGGACGCCAGGGTGGCGGCGGCATGTTCCGGCGGAAGGCCGGCGGCGGCAGCTAGCCCACCCACCGCTCACCCACCTGCCGAGTTGTCAGAATCTCAGGTCGCTCCAGCGACCTGAGATTCTGACAACTCGGCAGGTGGAGGCGGGCTCAGGTCAGACCAAGGGGAGCTGGGTGCGGGGAACCTTGCCCTCGGCGGCGAGCTGGGCGTAGGCCATCGGCAGCGCTGCGCGGACGGTGGCCTCGTCGAAGGGCCACTCACCGGCCTCGTAGGCCGCCTCGATCCGGACGCCGCGTCCGACCAGGTGCTCGACCTGGCCGTACAGTCCGGAGATCTCCGCGCGCTGCGTGAACGCCTTCAGCCGGTCCATCGGACGCCCGTGGCCGGGCACCAGCACGGTGTCCTCCGCGACCAGCCCGAGGATCCCGTCCACCGCGCTCGGCCATTCCCGCAGGTGGCAGTCGTCGCCGAAGTCGGGCGGGCCGGCGCTCTCCAGCAGGTCGCCGGTGAAGATCACGCCGGCGTCCGGCACGATTACCACCACGTCGCCGTCGGTGTGGCCGCGTCCGAAGTGGACGGCCTCGACGCGGCGTCCGCCCACGTCCAGCACCTTCGCCAGCGCGAACGTGTGGGACGGCGGGACCAGCGCGGACGGTTCGACGCCCAGCGCGACCGCGTCCTGCCGGCACTCCTCGGCACCCAGCCAGTCGGGCACGCTCTCGTGCGCCCAGCCCGGCACATCGGTGAACGCGGCCAGGCCGAACAGGTGGTCGTAGTGCCAGTGCGTGACCACCGCGGCCACCACCGGCACCCCGGAGGCCGCCTCGGCCGCACGGCGGATCTCCGCACCCTGCTCGGGGGAGGAGCCGGTGTCGACCACGAGGCACCCGGACGGTCCCACCACCAGGCCGATGTTGACCCCGGCGGGTTCGGCGACGGCCACCAGCACACCGTCCGCGACCGGGACGAACTCGCCAAGGCTGAACTGCATCACGCGCCCAGCCTAGGGTGTGCCCCGACCGGCCACGTTCGTCGTCTGTCCTCGTGGTTCGTTCCTCACCACTCGTCGAGACTCCTCCGTGGTCGGCTCCTCGAGATCCCGTCGCTGACGCGCCGGGATCTCTTCGTCGTCTAGACTGGCACTCCACCACAGAGAGTGCCAACGCTGAGGGGAGGCCAGGCCGTGCTCGACGAACGCAAGCTCAGCATTCTCCGGGCGATCGTCACCGATTACGTGTCGATGCGCGAGCCCGTCGGGTCGCGCGCCCTCGTGGAGCGGTACCACCTCGATGTCTCCCCGGCCACGGTGCGCAACGACATGGCCGTGCTGGAGGAGGAGGGCTACATCATGCAGCCCCACACCAGCGCCGGCCGCATCCCCACCGACAAGGGCTATCGCCTGTTCGTCGACCGACTGGGCGCGGTCAAGCCGCTCTCGACGGCCGAACGCCGGGCGATCGAGACCTTCATGGCCGGCGCGGTCGACATCGATGACGTGGTGCGTCGCACCGTCCGCCTGCTCGCCCAGATCACCCAGCAGGTGGCGATCGTGCAGTACCCGATCCTGTCCGGGGCGACCGTCCGTCACCTCGAGATCGTCACCCTCAGCCCCGACCGTGGCCTGCTGATCCTGGTGAACTCGGCCGGCAAGGTCGACCAGCGCCCCGTCGACCTGGGCGGCGCGTCCCCCGAACTGGTCGCCGACCTGCGCGGACGCCTCAACGCCGCCCTGATCGGTCTCACCCCGACCCGCGCGGTCGAACGCGCCGGTGCGCTGGTGGACGAGTTGCCGGCCGACGTCCGCCCCCTCGGCGCCGCGGTGATCGCCGCGCTGCTCGAACTGACCACCGCCGACCCGTCCACCCGCGTGGTGGTCGGCGGTGTCCCGAACCTGGCCCGCTTCTCCGACCAGTACGAGACCACCGTCCGTCCGGTGCTGGAGGCCCTGGAGGAACAGGTTGTGCTGCTGCGGTTGTTGGGTGAGGTGGCCGGCACCGGCGACGTCACCGTCCGGATCGGCCGCGAGAACCCGTACGAGCCGTTGCGCTCCACCTCGGTGGTGGCCAGCGGCTACGGCACGAACAGCGACATCTGGGCGAACCTCGGGGTGGTCGGGCCCACCCGGATGGACTACCCCTCGACGATGGCTGCGGTGCGGGCGGTTGCTCGCTACGTCGGCCGGTTCCTAGCTGAAGGATGATGCGTGAGCGCTGATTACTACGAGACCCTCGGCGTGGCCCGGGACGCGACCCCCGAGCAGATCAAGAAGGCGTACCGGCGGCTCGCGATGAAGTACCACCCGGACGTGGCCGACACCCCGGACGCCGCCGAGAAGTTCAAGCAGATCGGTGAGGCCTACGAGGTCCTGCACGACCCCAACAAGCGCTCGATGTACGACCGCGGCGGCGACCCGATGGGCGGCGGCTTCGGCGGTGCGGGCGGCTTCGGCTTCCCCGGTGGCGGTGGTTTCGACTTCACCAACCTGGTGGACGCCATGTTCGGCCAGCAGGCCAGCCGCGGCCCGCGGTCCCGCGTCCGGCGTGGCCAGGACGCGCTCGTCCGCGCCAACCTGACGCTCGCCGAGGCCGCGTTCGGCATCACCAAGCCGGTGCGGGTCGACACCGCCATCGTGTGCCCGCGGTGCAACGGCAACGGCTCCGAGGGCGGGGGAGAGCCGGTCACCTGCGGCACCTGCCACGGCACCGGCGACGTCACCCAGGTGCAGCGCTCGTTCCTCGGCGAGATCCGCACCAGCCAGCCCTGCCCCAGCTGCCGCGGCTACGGCACGATCATCACCAACCCGTGCGGCGAGTGCTCGGGCGAGGGACGCGTGCGCAGCAGCCGCACGATCAACGTCAAGATCCCGGCCGGCGTCGCGTCCGGCAACCGGGTGCACCTGGTTTCCCAGGGTGAGGTCGGCCCCGGCGGTGGCCCCGCCGGCGACCTGTACGTCGAGCTGAACGTGGCCACTCACGAGACGTTCCGGCGCAACGGCGACGACCTCGAGGTCGTGGTGAAGGTGCCGATGACCGCCGCCGCGCTGGGCACGTCGGTGAGCCTGACCACGCTGGAGGCCGAACGCGACGACATGGACGCCGCGCAGGGCACGGTGGTGGTCGACATCCCGGCCGGCACCCAGTCGGGCACGCGCATCGCGATCCCCGGACGCGGCGTGCCGCGCCTGCGACGCGACGGACGCGGCGAGCTCGGCGTGACGCTGCTGGTGCAGACCCCGACCAAGCTGGACGAGGAGCAGCGCGACCTGCTGCGCCAGCTGGCCGGGCTGCGCGACGAGAACCTGTCCCAGGTCTCGGTGGCCAAGCACGGCAAGGGCGTCTTCGGCTGGCTCAAGGAGACCTTCTCGTGACCGATCCGCTGTTCCTCGCCGCCCTGGACGCCCCCGCGGTCGGCCAGGTGGTGGAACTGACCGGCGAGGAGGGCCGCCACGCGGCCGCCGTCCGCCGGTTGCGGGTCGGCGAGGTCGTGCTGGTCAGCGACGGCAACGGCACCGCCGTCCGTGGCCCGGTCGCCGCGGCCGACAAGAACGGCCTCTCGATCACCGTCGAGGAGGTGCTGCACGAGCCCGAACGGCCGGTGCGCTACGTCGCGGTACAGGCGCTGCCCAAGGGCGACCGCGCCGAGCTGGCCGTCGAGCTGCTCACCGAGGCCGGTGTCGACGAGATCGTGCCGTGGCAGGCGGAGCGCGCCGTGGTGCGCTGGGCGCCCGACCGGGTCGAGCGTGGCCTCACCCGCTGGCGCGCCACCGCACGCGAGGCGGCCAAGCAGAGCCGCCGCTTCCGGGTGCCCGCGGTCACCACGCCGATGACCACCGCCGAGCTCGCCCTGCGCATCGCCCAGACCGACCTCACCGTGGTGCTGCACGAGTCCGCCGCGACCCGGCTCGGCACGTTCACCCTGCCGCCGATCGGGGAGATCATGTTCATCGTCGGCCCGGAGGGCGGCCTCACCGAGGCCGAACTGGCGACCTTCACCGCTGCCGGCGGACGCACCGCCCTGGTCGCGGACGCCGTGCTGCGCACGTCCACCGCCGGCGTGGTCGCGCTCGCCCAGCTCCAGGCGCTCGCCGTCCGTGACCGCTGACTTCTCCTTCACCCCCGGCACGTTCCTGCCCGGCGGGCTGGGCCGCAGTGGTGTGATCCACACCCCGCACGGCGACATCGCCACCCCGGCGTTCGTCGCAGTGGGCACGAAGGCGACCGTCAAGGCCGTCCTGCCCGAGAGCGTGGCCGGCGTGGGTGCGCAGGCGGTGCTGGCGAACGCCTACCACCTGTTCCTGCAGCCCGGCTCCGACATCGTGGACGCCGCCGGCGGGCTCGGCGCGTTCATGAACTGGCCCGGACCGACCTTCACCGATTCCGGCGGTTTCCAGGTGATGAGCCTGGGTGTCGGGTTCAAGAAGGTGCTCGCGATGGACGCCACCGGCCTGGCCGACGACGACGAGATCGCGGCCGGCAAGAGCCGCCTGGCCCACGTCGACGACGACGGCGTCACCTTCACCTCGCACCTCAACGGCGACCGGCACCGGTTCACCCCCGAGGTCTCGATGCGGATCCAGCACGAACTCGGCGCCGACATCATGTTCGCCTTCGACGAGTGCACGACGCTGCTGAACACCCGCGGCTACCAGGAACGCTCGCTCGCCCGAACGCACGCGTGGGCCGTCCGCTGCCTCGCCGAACACGGACGGCTCACCGAGCAGCGGGTCGGCAAGCCGTACCAGGCATTGTTCGGCGTGGTGCAGGGCGCCCAGTACGAGGACCTGCGCCGCGCCGCGTCCCGTGACCTGGCCTCGCTGGAGGTCGACGGGCGCCGATTCGACGGTTACGGCATCGGGGGCGCGCTCGAGAAGGAGAACCTGGGCACGATCGTCGGCTGGGTGAGCGAGGAGCTCCCGGTCGACCGGCCGCGGCACCTGCTCGGCATCTCCGAGCCGGACGACTTCTTCGCCGCCATCGAGGCGGGCGCCGACACCTTCGACTGCGTGATGCCGTCCCGGGTGGCCCGGAACGCGGCCATCTACACCGTCGACGGCCGGTTCAACGTGAATACCGCGGCCAGCCGGCGGGCCTTCGTCCCGCTCGACGCCGACTGCGACTGCTACACCTGCGCGCACTACACCCGGGCCTACCTGCACCACCTGTTCAAGGCGAAGGAGATGCTGGCCGCCACCCTGGCCACCATCCACAACGAGCGCTTCACCGTCCGGCTGGTCGACGACATCCGTGCCAGCATCGACGCCGGCGAATTCGCCGTGTTCAAGGAGGAGTTCCTCGGCCGCTTCTATTCCGGACGCCGCTGACGCGCCGTCCGTCGAGACTCGGCCGTCTTCACCCGCTTCGCGGCTGACGCCGATTTCGTCTATTCCGGACGCCGCTGACGCGCCGTCCGTCGAGACTCGGCCGTCTTCACCCGCTTCGCGGCTGACGCCGACTTCGTCTATTCCGGACGCCGCTGACGCGCCGTCCGTCGAGACTCGGTCTATGCCCCAAGGCCCCTCAAGCTGTGAGTTTGGCCGCGTACTCGCCGCCCAAGTCACAGCTTGCGAGGGGTCGGGTGTCGCCCGGACGGGGACAAGTCGGACGCCGGGGCGCTCGGCTAGCCTGAGGACGCCCACCTGACCCCCCGCTCACGGTAGGAACCACAACCCATGACGTGCCCCTCCTGCGACGCCGAACTCGACCCGTCGCAGCTGTCGTGCCCCTCCTGCGGGCAGGTGCCCGCCGCGCCCGGACAGCCCGAGACCGAACTGACCGGTGCGGACCTGCCCGCTGCGCCCGAGCCGCACCAGGCCCCGCCGCCGAGCCCGTGGGCCGACACCTCCGCGGACTGGCCCTCCCCGGCGCCGTCCAGCACGGTGCCGCCCAGCACGGTGCCGCCCGCAGAGGTCGACCCGACTTCGCACACGATCCCGCTCCCGCAGGTCGAGGGCGTCGAGGTGACGGAACCGCTCGAGGTGGCGATGGCGTCCGTGGCCGCCGGCGCTCCCGAGCCCACCCTGGCCTTCGGCAGCCCGCAGCAGTACCTGCAGGCGGCGGGCACGCCCTCGCTCACCCCGCCCGGCGGGGCGTGGACCCCGCCCGCCCCCGCCTGGGACCCCGCCGCCGGTGCCGCTGAGGCCGCCAACCCGGCGCCGCCCGCGCGCAAGCGGCGGCTCGTGCCGATCCTGCTGCTCACGTTGGCCCTGGTGGTCGTGGGCGGCGGAGTGGCCACCGCCGGCTACTTCCTGGGCTGGTTCGGCGCGGGCAAGCGTCCGTCCGACGTGATCCCGGGCTCCGCGGTGAGCTTCGTCCAGCTCGACCTGAACCCCTCCCTGGTGCAGAAGGCCGCGGCCTGGCAGTTCCTCCGCGACCTGCCCCAGGTGAAGGAGGCGGTGGCGTCCGGGCAGCCCGACCCGAAGAAGGTCATCTGGAAGCTGCTCGGCACCCTCGACGGCAATCCCATGGGCGACATCGACTACGACACCGACGTGAAGCCGTGGCTCGGTGACCAATTCGCCGTCGGCGTCCTCCCGAAGGACAAGACCGCGACCCCGGTCTTCGCCGTCCAGGTCACCGACGAGGCGAAGGCGGCCGCGACCCTGCGCGACTGGGCGTCGAGGACCCCCGAGGGTTACGACGTCACCATGAAGGACGGCTACGCGCTCCTCACCCGCACCGGCGACACCAGCCTCGTGACCACCGCGCTGGCCGCCGGGAACCTCTCGTCGAACCCCGAGTTCGCCGCCGACTTCGCCTCGCTCGGCGACCCGGGCGTCCTGTCCGGCTGGGGCGACGTCGCCGGTCTGGCCGCGCTCAGCGACACCGCGTCCACCACCAGCGGGGCCGCCCGCGGACGCGGCGTCTTCTCCCTCACGTTCACCCAGGACACGCTCACCCTGGGCGGCAAGGCGTTCGGCCTCGACGGCACCGGTCTGACGGGGTCCACCGACCTCGGTGCACTGCCGGCCACGACCTGGGCAGCGGTCGGCTTCTCCGGGGGCGGCACTGCCCTCAGGCAGGCGTATCCGGAGCTGGAACCACTGGTCGGCAGCTGGCTGCAGACCTTCGGGCTGGAGCAGGACGACCTGGTCGCGTTGCTTGGGACGTCGTTCAGCCTCGGTGCGGCCTCGACCGGCGGCGACCCCAGCCTGACGGCGATGCCCGAACTCGGGGCACGGATCGTCACCGGCGACACCGCTCGCGCCGAAGCCGCGCTGGACAAGGTCCTGGCGGGCTTCCAGAGCACCGCCCTCACCATCAACCACACCGTCGCACCGGACGGCGCGGTCGTGGTGGCGACGTCGGACGGCTACCTGGCCGAGCTCGCCACTCCGTCCGCGCCGCTGTCCAGCCTCGAACAGTTCACGAAGGCGTTGCCGAACCACGCCCGGGCCACCGCGTCGAGCTACGTCTACCTCAAGCCACTGCTCACCGACCCGAGTTGGGCCGACGTCGAGTACGGCGACTTCCTGAAGGCGCTGCGGAGCTTCGGCGCCGAGTACGTGGCCACCGACACCGAGTCCGGGACGTGGTCGCTCCGGCTCGTTCGCGGCTGAGCAGAGGCAGGTTCGTACAGACCGAATCCGGGACGCGGACGCAGGCCGCCGCTAGCCTGAGCGACGTCCCCATGGCGCGGGACGGCGCAGTGCTCGACCAAGCAGAGGAGCACCGATGACTTGTCCCCAGTGCGGTCGCGACGTTGCGGACGGGCAGGCGGCCTGCCCCGCGTGCGGGCGTCCGCTGACGGAGCCGGCGCCGCCGACGCGCCGCCCGGTGCGCCGGGGGCGGATCGCGCTGGCCACCCTGCTCGCCGTCCTGCTGGTCGGTGGTGGCACGGCGGGCGCGGGCATCTACTTCGGCTGGTTCGGCAACGGCGGGACGCACCCGTACGACGTGCTGCCGGCCTCCACGGCCGCCTACGTCCAGCTCGACCTGAACCCGTCCGTGGCCCAGCAGGTGCAGGCCTGGCAGTTCCTCCACGACCTGCCCGGGGTTGTGGACGCGGCCGGCGGCCAGCCCGACCCGAAACGGCTGCTCTGGAACGCCAAGGGTTTCCTGTGGCTGGGCAGCACCTGGACCGACTACGACCGGGACGTGAAACCGTGGCTCGGCGACCGGATCGGCGTCGGCGCCCTGTTCAGCGGTGATTCGCAACTCGTCCTGGTGACCGCCCTCCAGGTCACCGACGAGGCCGCAGCGCGGGCCAAGCTCGACGAGTGGATCCAGGACGTCGCCACCGGCTACCGGGTGACCTTCGTCGACGGCTATGCGCTCGTGACCGCCACCGCCACCGCCGATGTCGTCGACGCCGAACTCGCCAAGGGCACCCTCGGCGCCACCCCCACCTTCGCCGCCGACCTGCGCGCGGTGGGCGACACCGGGTTCGCGGCCGGCTGGGTCGACCTGTCCCGTGCGATGGCCGCCAGCCAGGGAACCCGGGGACGCGCGGCGTTCGCGCTGCGGTTCAGCGCCGACACCATGGAGTTCGCCGGCCGGATGAGCGATTCCAACCTCTCGGCCCCGAGCGGCGCGGGGGAACTCGGCAAGCTGCCGGCCTCGACCGGCACCGCAGCCTGCGTCTCCGGCGGCATGTCCGGGCTCACGTCGTTCCTGCCCTGGTTGAGCGCCAGGATCGGCAGCTGGCAGGCGGCCGGCCTGGACGATGCCGACCTCGCTGCGCTGCTCGGCCGCAACCTGTGCCTGAGCACGTCCGAGTCGCCGGTCTCCTTCTTCCTCAGCGAACAGACGGTCGGCCTCCGGGTCGTCTCCGACGACCCCACCCGCGCCCAGGCGGCCCTGCGCAGGATCGAGGGCGAAATCGGCTCGGAGTCACGCCTGTCCTTCGACCAGGTGGACGGGTCCGTGCTCACCGCGGCCACGTCCCAGGGGTACCTGCGCGATCTCACGACGGGCGGCGAGACGCTGGCCTCCCAGCCCCTCGACAAGGTCGTTCCGGACCATGTCGCGGCCGGCGCGACTTTCTACGTCAACCTGCCGCGCGCGCTGGCCGACCGGGCCGACCCGGGGACGCCGTACGAGCCCTTCATCACCTCCCTGGTGGCGATGGGCGGGCAGTACCGGGACGCCGGCTCAGGAAACGGCACCTGGTCGGTGCGCATCGTCCGGACCTGAGGTGGCTCCGACGGACGCCGGCTCGTGCCGCCGGACCGCCGCGATCACCCGATAGGTCACCGGCAGGAACACCACCTCGACCCCGACCTTGTACAGCCAACCGACCACCGTGTAGTTGATCAGTGCCGGCCAGGGGATCGAGTCGCCGCCCAGCGGGTTGCCGAGCGGTCCGAACGCGATCATGCGGAACACCAGCGTGTCGGCGAACTCGCCGATCACGGTCGACGTGATCAGCCGCACCCAGAGTCGCTCGCTGCCCCAACGCTGCTTGATCCGCACCAGCACCAGTGCGTTCAGGAGCTGGCCGCACAGGTAGCCCAGCAGGCTGGCCACCACGATCCGCGGCACGAAGCCGAGGACCGCGTGCCACGCGTCCTGGTTCGGCCAGTCGGACGCGGGCGGGGCGGCGTCCACCACCAGGAACGTCAGGGACATGACCGCCGCGAGTACGAAGCCGGTGATGATCGCCCGGTTGGCGCGGCGCAGGCCGTACACCTCGGCGAGCACGTCGCCGAGGATGTAGGTGAGCGGGAACAGGATCGCGCCGCCGTCGGTGATGATCGGCAGCAGCGGGAGCCCGCCGACCTCGACCGACGGCCCGAACGCGATCAGTTTGGTGGCGCCGATGTTGGAGATCAGCAGCATCCCGACGAACGCGGCGAGGACCAGGTCGTAGTTGCCCAGTCGGGTCGGGCCGGAGGAGCTCAGCGTGGGCACGAGAGGGCATTCTAGGCCGAAATCGCACCTAGTCGGTAGGCATTTGGCCGCATCGGGCGGGCCGCGGCCATCCGTGCACGCACACGGACGATCTTCACAGTGGTGTTGGGTGCTCCCGGCGTACACACCGGGGGGTGGCGTGGCAGGCTTGGGCTATGACCGACTTTGACGAAGCAGTCCCGGACGAGTCCGAGCAACTCGACCAGCTGCAACCCGAAGAAACCCTGCTCGACCGCGGTGTGGACGACGTGCTCGACGAGGGCTACGTGACCGGCGAGAACTGGTCGCCGGCGCAGGGGTTCGGCAACACCGCCGCCGAGATGCGGCAGGGCGAGACGCTGGAGATGAGGATCGCGCAGGAGTACCAGGAGCCGGTCAGGCCCGAGGGTCCGTGGAACCCGGACGCGTCCGAGCCGCGCGAGGTGGGCAACCTTCGCGCCGGACGGCTGGTCGACGCCAACGGCGGCATCCCCGGCCTGGACACCGAGGCGACCAGCGTGGGTACCGACGTCGGCATCGACGGCGGCGCGGCGACGGCCGAGGAGGCCGCGATGCACATCATCGACGACTACGACGACGATGACGACGACTGAGGTGCCTGCGTCGAAGGAGGAGGTGCTCTACCCGCCGATCGAGCCGTACGCGTCCGACCTGCTCGACGTGGGCGACGGCCAGCAGTTGTACTGGGAGGAGTGCGGCAACCCTGACGGCAAACCGGCGGTGTTCGTGCACGGCGGGCCGGGCGGCGGCTGCTCCCCGGACTACCGGCGGTACTTCGACCCGTCCGTCTACCGGGTGGTGCTGTTCGACCAGCGGGGCTGCGGACGCAGCCTGCCGCACGCGAGCGAGCCTGCCGCCGATCTGAGCGCCAACACGACCTGGCACCTGGTCGACGACCTGGAACGGCTGCGCGTAGATCGTGGCATCGACCGCTGGCTGGTGTTCGGCGGGTCGTGGGGGAGTGCGTTGGGGCTGGCGTACGCGCAGGCCCACCCCGAGCGGGTCACCGAGCTGGTGCTGCGCGGCATCTTCACGCTGCGGCGCAGCGAGCTCGACTGGTACTACAACGGCGGCGCGGCCAACCTCGCGCCGGAGTGGTGGCGGTCGTTCTGCGCGCCGCTGCCCGACGGTTTCGACGGCGACCGGATCGCGAAGTACCACGAGTTGCTGTTCGACCCCGACCCGGCCGTGCACCTGCCCGCCGGGGTCGCCTGGACGACCTGGGAGGCCGCGACCTCGACGCTGGAGTTCTCGCCGTCGATGGTGGAGGAGTTCTCCGACCCGCACTTCGCGCTGGCGTTCGCGCGGATCGAGAACCACTACTTCGTCAACGCCGGCTGGCTGCGGGAGGGCCAGCTGATCGAGGACGCCGGCCGCCTGCGCGGGATCCCGGGCGTGATCGTCCAGGGCCGCTACGACCTGCCCTGCCCGCTGACCACGGCCGATGCGCTGCACCGGGCCTGGCCGGAGGCGGACTACCGGGTGGTGCTCGCCGGGCACTCGGCCGGCGAGCCGGCGATCGCGGCCGAACTCGTGGCGGCCACCGACCGCTTCGCGTCCCCCTGATGCCGACTTGTCAGAATCTGCGGTCGCTCCAGCGTCCTGAGAGTCTGACAAGTCGGAGGGTGGGGACGGCGAACCCGCTGGGTACGATGGTCGGCGAACACAGGAGGACTTCTGAACCAACCGCAGAGCGCGCTCGCCGAGCGTCGCGTCGCCATTCCGGCCTCGATCAACATGGTGTCGGTGCTCGGCCCGCGGGATGAGTTCCTGCGCATCCTCGAGCGCGAGCTGACCGCCGACCTGCACGTCCGCGGCAACGAGATCACGATCACCGGCAGCCCGGCCGACGTCACCGCCGCCGCCGACGTGCTCACCGAGCTGATCACGATCGTGCGCACCGCGCAGGGGTTGACCGCGGACATCGTCGAGCGGGTGCTCGGCATGGCGAGTTCGGAGGAGGTCAGCGCCTCGGAGGTGCTCACCCAGAACATCCTGTCCAGCCGCGGCAAGACCATCCGGCCGAAGACGCTGAACCAGAAGCGGTACGTGGACGCGATCGACGCCCACACCGTGGTGTTCGGCATCGGCCCGGCCGGCACCGGCAAGACCTACCTGGCCGTGGCCAAGGCCGTGCAGGCGCTCCAGGCCAAGGAGGTCAACCGCATCATCCTGACCCGCCCGGCAATCGAGGCGGGCGAGCGGCTCGGCTTCCTGCCGGGCACCCTGAGCGACAAGATCGACCCGTACGTGCGTCCGCTCTACGACGCATTGCACGACATGATCGACCCCGACTCGGTGCCCCGCCTGCTGACCGCCGGCACCATCGAGGTGGCGCCTCTGGGGTACATGCGCGGCCGGGCGCAGCCGATTGACACCCCGGTGCTCACCCCGGACGGGTTCCGTCCGATCGGCGAACTGCAGGTGGGCGACCTCGTGGTGGGTTCGGACGGACGTCCGACGCCGGTACTCGGCGTGTACCCCCAGGGCGAGAAGGATGTCTATCGGGTGTCGTCCCAGGACGGCGCGTCCACCTTGGCGTGCGGCGAGCACCTGTGGTTCGTGAGCACCCGAGGTGATCGTGCGCGAGGCAAGGGTGGCCGAGTCCTTCAGACGACCCAGATGATCGGCATGCTCCGGGCCGCCCACGCCCACCGCTATGAACTTCCCCTGGTAGGCGCCGTGCAGATGCCCGCGCGGGACGTCCCGCTCGACCCCTACGCGTTGGGACTGCTCCTGGGCGATGGCTGCCTCACCACTGCTACGACACCGACGTTCTCGACGACCGACCCCGAGTTGGCCGTCGCACTGGGTGCGGCGTTGCCGGAGATCTCGCTGTTCCGCAAGGGCGACCTGGACTACGTCCTTCGCCGTGCAGGCTGTGGCGGTCGGGGTGGTGTGATCACGGCCAACCCGATCACCGCGGTCCTGCGGGATTTGGGTCTGGCAGGAACCCGGTCGCACACCAAGTTCGTGCCCGAGGCGTACCTGCGAAACAGCGTCGAGGTGCGTCTGGCCGTCCTTCAGGGTCTGCTGGACACCGATGGCGGGCCGGTCCGGCAACGAGGACGGACCTGCCGGGTGCAGTACACGACCTGCTCGGATCAGCTGCGCGACGACGTGGTGTTCCTCGTGCGGTCGCTCGGCGGGGTCGCCTACTCCCGGACGCGGAGAGCCGCCGGACGCCGTCCCGGTCTGGCGAAGGGGCGTCCAGTGCCGTACCGGCATGACGCCCACGTCCTCGACATCCGGCTACCGCAGGGGGTCCCGCCGTTCCGCCTGACGCGCAAGGCCGCGGCCTACACGATCGACCGGGGCGGGCGTCCGATGCGGTTCGTCCACTCGATCGAGCCAGCCGGCCGGGCCGAATGCGTGTGCATCTCCGTCGGAGCGCAGGATTCGCTCTACGTCACCGAGGACTTCCTCGTCACCCACAACACCCTCAACGACGCGTTCATCATCCTCGACGAGGCCCAGAACACGACGATGGAGCAGATGAAGATGTTCCTGACGCGGCTGGGATTCGGCTCGAAGATGGTGGTCACCGGCGACGTCACCCAGATCGACCTGCCCACCGGCACGCGTTCGGGGTTGACGGTCGTCGAACAGATCCTCGACGGCGACCACGACATCGCGTTCTGCCGCCTGACCAGCCACGACGTGGTCCGGCACCGGCTGGTGGGCCGGATCGTGGCCGCGTACGACCGCTTCGAGGCGACGCTGCCGCACGGTCGCCGCACCTGAGAGACTGGCCCCGTGATCGAACTGAACAACGAGTCCGGCGTCGAGGTCGACACCGAGCGGCTGGTGGGGCTGGCCACGTTCGCCCTGGACGCGCTGCGGATCCACCCGCAGGCCGAGCTGTCGATCCTGCTCGTGGACACCGACACCATGTCGGCCTACCACGAGAAGTTCATGGGTGAGCCGGGCCCGACCGACGTGCTGAGCTTCCCGATGGACGAGCTCCGCGCGCCCGACCCCGACGATGAAGCGCCGCTCGGGCTGCTCGGCGACATCGTGCTCTGCCCCGAGGTCACCGCCGCGCAGGCCGCGGACAGCAACCGCACGCCCGAGGAGGAGGCCGACTACCTCCTGATCCACGGGCTGCTGCACCTGCTCGGCCACGACCACGCCGAGCCGGCAGAGAAGAAAGTCATGTTCGACCTGAACGACAAGATCATCGCCGCCTGGACCGCCTCCCGCGCTGGGTGAACGGTCCCTCAGGAGCCCGTGAGCGCAGCGAGCGGGCGTCACGAAGGGCCGCCCGCGCCACGATCCCCGTCCTGGGCGAACCGATCCGCACTGGATCGGGTCGCTCGGGGCTTGATCTGGCCACCTGCGATCCCATCGAGGGCGAATCGCGTACCTCTTCCCGGTGGGCGACCGCTCAGGCAACCACCGGACGCGGGCGCGCGGCCGTCCGGCCGGCGGCGAACTCCTGCTGGGCGCGCCAGGCCAGGCCGAGGCGGCGCATCGCCTCGGTGACCACGTCGGCGGGGTCCTTGTAGGGCAGCCGGACGAACCGCTCCAGCCCGTGGCTGACTGCGAACTGCGGTCCCGGGCTGATCAGGACGCCGGCCTCGGCGGCGGCGGACGCCAGCTGCCCGGCCCGCGCTTCGGGAAGCTCCACCCACAGGCACAGGCCGCCCGCGGGCTGCACCCAGGTCGCCCCGGGTAGGGCGGCCGGCAGCCCGGCCAGCATCGCCGCGCGCGAGGCGCGGAGCTCGTCCCTGCGTTCGGCGTGCAGACCCGGGTCACGCCGCAACAGCTCGGTCAGGGCCAGCTGTTCGACGATCGGCGCGCCGAGGTCGTCCGCGATCCGGGCCTGCAACAGCCGTGGCAGCAGCGGGGTGGGCACCCGCAGCCAGCCGACGCGCAGCCCGCCCCAGTGCGACTTCGACGAACTGCCCACCAGCACGCTCCGGGACAGGTGCGCGGCGAACGGCAGGGGGGTGGGCGCCTCGTCCAGCCGCACCTCCAGCATGGTCTCGTCGACGATCGCCACCGTCCCGGCACGGCGCAGCGCGGCCGCCAGGCGCTCGCGTCCGGCGTCGTCCATCAGGCCGCCGGTCGGGTTGTGGAAGTCGAGGATCAACTGGGCGGCGACCGGCCGGGCGGCGGTGACCGTGTCGACCGCCAGGTCGAGGTCCCAGCCGTCGGGCTCCACCGGCAGCGGCACCAGCCGGACGCCGGCCCGCCGTGCGGCGTCGATCGAGTTCGGGTAGGACGGGCTCTCCACCAGCACCCGCTGCCCCGGACTGGTGAGGGCGCGGACGGCGAGGCTCACCCCCGCCAGTGCACCGCCCACGATGAGTACCTGGTCGGGATCGGTGGGCAGCCCGCGCTGCGCATAGCGGGCGGCGATCAGCTCCCGCAGTTCGGGCAGCCCCGCGGTGGCGTAGCCGGTGCCCGCGAGATAGCTGGGCAGGGCGGCGAGCGCGGCGGCGTAGGCCTCGGCCGTGCCGGCCGGGGCTCGGCAGGCCGCGCAGGTGAGGTCGAGGACGTCGTCGGTGTTGTCCGCGCCGGGCAGCAGCGCGCCGCCGACCCCGTGCCGGGCGGTGCCGAGCGGCAGGGTCGCGACGTGGCCCGAGCCCTGCCGCGCCACCAGGTAGCCGGCCTCGCCGAGCAGGCCGTAGGCCCGGGTGACGGTGGTGCGGCTCAGGCCGAGGGTGGCGGTGAGCAGGCGTTCGCTCGGCAGGGCGTGCCCGCTGGGGATGCGTCCGTCGGCGATCAGCAGGCGCAGGCCGTCGCCCAGCCAGCGGTAGGCGGGCACCCCTGGGTCGCGGGTTCCGAGCAGGTGCGCGACCCGGGCTGCGCTCGTGGGCACTGGCATGGGGCCACTGTTCCGGAATTGGCCCTTTCTTGCAAGGCCATCTCGGCCAAGATCTCTCCCATGGCACGTCGCACCTCCTCGTCCACCGCCGTCCTCGCCGACCTGGGTCCGCTCGCCCAGCTCCGCGCCGGACGGCTGTGGCGCCGGGTCCCGCAGCTGCTGGTGGGCCTGTGGCTGTACGGCTTCGCGATGGCGATGTTCATCCGCAGCGGCCTCGGCCTCGACCCGTGGGACGTGTTCCACGCCGGCCTCCAGCACCTGCTCGGCTGGTCGTTCGGCACCGTCGTGATCGCGGTCGGGTTCGCCGTGCTGCTGCTGTGGATCCCGGTGCGCCAGTGGCCGGGCGTGGGCACGATCGCCAACGCGGTGGTCATCGGGATCGCCACGGACGCCACGCTGGCCCTCATCCCGCCGGCCCACGACGCGGTGACGGCGTGGTTCCTGCTGCTCGCCGGGCTGGTGGTGAACGGGCTGGCCGGCGGACTCTACATCGGCTCCCAGCTCGGGCCGGGGCCGCGGGACGGCCTGATGACCGGCCTTGCGCGACGCACCGGCTGGTCGCTGCGGCTGGTGCGCACCGGGCTGGAGCTGTCGGTGCTCGCGATCGGCTGGGTGCTGGGCGGCACGGTCGGCGTCGGGACGGTGCTCTACGCGCTCGCGATCGGACCGCTGGTGCAGTTCTTCCTCCCGCTGGTCGCCGTCCGACTTGCTCCGCCCCGCGAGGTGGCCTCCCCGCTCGACCCGGTCGCCGAACCCTGCTGAGTCGTCCGGGACGCCCGGGCGGGCGCACGGATAGACTGTGCGTCCACCAACTCCGGATGAGGCGCGTGAACGACTGTTGACCCAGACCCAGTGGATCCTGCTGGCCGTAGCCACCGCCTGCGTCCTGCTCGCTGCCCTCGTCACCACCGCCGAGGCTGCGCTCTCCTCGGTCTCGAGGTCGCGCGCCGAAGGGCTGGTGGAGGAGGGTGCCCGCGGCGCCAAGCGCCTGCTCCAGGTCGCTCAGGACCCGGCACCGCACCTGAACACCTCGCTGTTCCTGCGGATCCTGCTCGAGGTCGTGGCCATCGTGCTGGTGACCCTGGTGTTCTTCGAGCACTTCCAGGCCACCTGGGAGAAGGTGCTCTACCCGGTCCTGACGATGGTGCTGGTCTCGTTCATCGTGCTGGGGGTGGCCCCCCGGACGCTCGGACGCCAGCACGCCGAGAAGGTCGCGCTGGCCGCCGCCGGGCCGCTCGGCGTCCTGACCACCGTGCTCGGCCCGATCCCGCAGCTGATGATCCTGCTCGGCAACGCGGTCACCCCCGGCAAGGGGTTCACCGAGGGGCCGTTCACCTCCGAGGCCGAACTGCGTGAGCTGGTCGACCTCGCCGAGGCCAGGGAACTGATCGAGGCCGGCGAGCGGCAGATGATCCACTCGGTGTTCGAACTGGGCGACACGATCGTCAAGGAAGTCATGGTGCCGCGCACCGAGATGGTCTACATCGAGCACACCAAGACGCTGCGACAAGGGGTTTCGCTGGCCCTGCGGTCGGGCTTCAGCCGTATCCCGGTGATCGGTGAGGACGTGGACGACGTGGTCGGTGTCCTCTACCTCAAGGACATCATCCGGCGGATGTACGACAACCCGAAGGCGCAGACCAACGAGACCGTGGCCAGCCTGATGCGGCCGCCGATCTTCTGCCCCGACTCCAAGCCGGTGGACGAGTTGCTGCGCGAGATGCAGCTGACCCGCAGCCACGCGGTGATCGTGATCGACGAGTTCGGCGGCACCGCCGGCCTGGCCACGATCGAGGACGTGCTGGAGGAGATCGTCGGCGAGATCGTGGACGAGTACGACCAGGAGGTGCCGCCGGTCACCGAGCTGGGGGAGCGGCGGTTCCGGGTGTCGGCGCGGTTGCCGATCGACGACCTCGGCGATCTGTTCGGGCTCAAGGTCGACGACGAGGACGTGGACACCGTGCTCGGCCTGATGGCCAAGGAACTGAACAAGGTGCCGATCCCCGGGTCGGTCGTGCAGTGGGAGGGCATCGAGCTCACCGCCGAACGCAGCACCGGACGCCGCCACACCATCCAGACCGTCCTCGCCTCGCTGGTGGGGGAGGACGAGGACCCCGCGGTCGATGCCGCGGCCAAGCTCGCCGAGGAGTCGGCAGGGAGGACCTCATGAGCGACCAGACGATCCCTGAGGAGCATCCGAGGGACGAGGACGCGTCACTAACGGCGTCGTTCCGTTCGGGCTTCGCCTGTTTCGTCGGACGCCCCAACGCCGGCAAGTCGACGCTGATGAACGCGCTGGTCGGCACCAAGATCGCGATCGCGTCGTCGAAGCCGCAGACCACGCGGCACGCCGTCCGCGGCATCGTGAACCGTCCGGACGCGCAGCTCGTGGTGATCGACACGCCCGGCCTGCACCGGCCGCGGACGTTGCTCGGTGAGCGCCTCAACGACCTGGTGCGGGACACCTGGAGCGAGGTGGACGTGGTGGGGGTGTGCCTGCCGTCCAACGAGCGGATCGGCCCCGGCGATACCTACCTCGTCTCGGAGATCGCGAAGCTGCCGCGACGACCCAAGCTGGTGGCGCTCGCCACCAAGTCCGACCTGGTGAAGCCCCCGCGGATGGCCGAGCACCTGCTGAAGATCGCCTCGCTGGAGGAGGAACTGGGCATCCACTGGGAGACGATCATTCCGGTGTCGGCCCTGACCAACGACCAGGTGGACGTGGTCGTCGACGAGCTGATCGCGCTGCTCCCCGAGGGGCCCCCGCTGTACCCGGACGGCGAGGTGACCGACGAGCCGACCGAGACCCGGATCGCCGAACTGATCCGTGAGGCCGCGCTGGAGGGTGTGGAGGACGAACTGCCGCACTCGCTGATGGTGACGATCGAGGAGATGGGGCTGCGCGCCGACCGTCCGGCGGAGCGTCCGCTGATGGACATCTTCGCGTCGATGATCGTCGAGCGGGACTCGCAGAAGGGCATCGTGATCGGCCACCGGGGCCAGCGTCTGAAGGAGGTGGGGACGGCCGCCCGCCTCCAGATCGCCGAGCTCCTCGGCGTCCCCGTCCACCTCGACCTGCGGGTCAAGGTCGTGAAGGACTGGCAGCGCGACCCCAAACAGCTCAACCGCCTGGGCTTCTGACTTCCGTCCCGACACCCGCCCCGACACCCGCCGGGCCTCCCGGCGCCCCGTCCCGCACAAACGCCCCCGAAACTGACAAACGCCCCCGAAATTTCGGGGGCGTTTGTGAACCTCGGGGGCGTTTGCGAGAGAGGGGACGGGGAGAGCCGTCCCGCCCACCACCTGGGCAGGGGTTGGCGATCGCCCCAGCGTGTGCCACCATGACTGACATGTCATGGGCGCGACTCCTGCTTGGTCGCCGCAGCGAGGCCTAGTTCACGATCAGGCCTCCTCGCTGCGGAGTCCGTCACGCGCCTGGCACCAGCCGCCCATCCAGCGAGGAACCCATGACCACCAACACCTTCCCGACGCGTCCGCAGCCTGCCCCCGTGCAGCAGCCCAGCCCGATGCCGTTCGACCGCTACTTCCCGTTCCAGCCGATCGACCTGCCCGACCGCACCTGGCCGACGAAGAAGATCACCGCAGCACCCCGGTGGCTGTCCACCGACCTGCGGGACGGCAACCAGGCGCTGATCGACCCGATGACGCCGTCGCGCAAGCGCAAGATGTTCGACCTGCTGGTACGGATGGGTTACAAGGAGATCGAGGTCGGCTTCCCGTCCGCCTCCCAGACCGACTTCGACTTCGTGCGCAGCCTGATCACCCAGAACGCCATCCCCGACGACGTCACCATCAGCGTCCTGACCCAAGCCCGTGAGGACCTGATCGAACGAACCGCCCAGTCCCTGATCGGGGCGAAGCGGGGGACCATCCACCTGTACAACGCGACCGCGGAGCTGTTCCGGCGGGTGGTGTTCAACATCGACGAGGCGCAGTGCATCGCGCTGGCCCGGCGGGGCACCGAACTGGTGATGAAGTACGCCGAGCAGAACCTCGGCGACGTCGAGTTCGGCTACGAGTACAGCCCCGAGATCTTCACCCAGACGCCCACCGACTTCGCGATCGAGGTCTGCAACGAGGTGATGGACGTGTGGCAGCCGGGCGAGGGCCGGGAGATCATCCTGAACCTGCCCGCGACGGTCGAGCGCTCGACCCCGAACACCTATGCCGACCAGATCGAGTACTTCGGACGCCACATCCGCAACCGTCCGAACGTGGCCATCTCGCTGCACCCGCACAACGACCGCGGGACGGCGGTGGCCGCGACCGAGCTGGCCCTGATGGCCGGCGCCGATCGGGTCGAGGGGTGCCTGTTCGGGCACGGCGAGCGCACCGGGAACGTCTGCCTGGTGACCCTGGGCCTGAATCTGTTCAGCCAGGGCATCGACCCGAAGATCGACTTCTCCGACGTCGACGAGATCCGTCGTACGGTGGAGTACTGCACCAACATGGCCGTCCACCCGCGCCACCCGTACGCGGGGGACCTGGTCTACACCGCCTTCTCGGGCTCCCACCAGGACGCCATCAAGAAGGGGCTGGAGGCGTTGGAGAAGCAGGCCGCCGCCCAGGGGAAGGGTCTGCACGAGATCCCCTGGGAGGCGCCCTACCTGCCGGTCGACCCGCACGACGTGGGCCGCACCTACGAGGCCGTGATCCGGGTCAACAGCCAGTCCGGCAAGGGCGGCATGGCCTACATCATGAAGTCCGAGCACCACCTGGACCTGCCGCGGCGGCTCCAGATGGAGTTCTCCCGCGTGGTGCAGGCGCGCACCGACTCCGAGGGCGGCGAGGTGTCGCCGGAGGAGATGTGGCGCATCTTCGCCGACGAGTACCTGGCCGACACCGAGCCGCTGAGCCTGGTCACGGTGAAGTCGGTCTCGAACGGGCACGGCTACTCGGTGACCGCGACCGTCCGTGACCGCGGGGTCGAGCGGGAGATCACCGGCGAGGGCAACGGCCCGGTCTCGGCGTTCGTGGACGCCCTGGGGATCCTCGGCTACCGCGTCCGCGTCCTGGACTACGCCGAGCACGCGCTCTCGGCGGGCGGGGACGCGATGGCCGCGGCCTATGTCGAGGCCGAGGTCGGCGAGGGCGAGGACGCGCACGTGCTGTGGGGCGTCGGCCTGAACGAGTCGATCGTGACCGCGTCCCTGCGTGCGGTGGTCGGCGCGCTCAACCGTGAGGCCCGCCGGGCCGCGGCGGAGAGCACGACCGCGGAGCCGCGTCCCTGATCGCGTGACCGAGCGCCGCTGACCCACCGTCATCCCGGCGAATGCCGGGATCTCGGGGGTTGTGGGCGTGGCACTACAGCCGTGCCGTATCCATCGCGTGCACCGGCGAGAGTGGGGGAGGCGGGGTGGCGGCAGTCGGTGACCCCGATGTTGAATGGACGCTCATGAGACGGGGACGGTCTGAAGCGGGCTGGTCGGGGCGACGATGGTCGGGCCCGGTGAGTCAGCGCTCCGAGGTGGTCCCCTCCTGGACGCCGTCGCGCGAGGATGAAGCGATCGACCTCAGCCTGGTGGTCCGCCTCCGTGCCACGGTCTTCGAGGACGACGGCCGTCGACTTCGTCGGTCGGTGCGCCTCTCGCCACAGGAGCCCGATGACTGGTTCGGCGAGTACCTGGCCGTGCCCGAGGCGTTCGACGACGGCCTGCCGCTGATCGTCGGCTGGTGGTCTGGAGAGGTTGCCGAGGCCGTGGAGGTCCTTGGTGAGCCGGAGGCCGAGGTCCCTGTGGTGAGGGGGACGGACCTCGATCTCGCGGTGTGGCGGGTCCCGCGCGTCCACAACGTGGTGAGCGCGTGTGGGATTCCCACCCTTCTCGCGACGCTGGAACCGGGCTGGGTGTTGGTCGCCCCACCGAGCAGCGACGAACTGTTCCTCTACCCGGAGGTGGCGGCGTCCGACTGACCCCCCGCCCACGGGACAGGCCGCGGAGGGCCGGGCACCCACGGGCCGATAAGATCGCGCCCATGCCCAAGGTCCTCACCGAACTGCCCCTCGGCGAACGCGTCGGCCTCGCGTTCTCCGGCGGCCTGGACACCTCCGTCGCCGTCGCCTGGATGCGCGAGAAGGGTGCGATTCCCTGCACCTACACCGCCAACCTCGGCCAGTACGACGAGCCCGACATCGAGTCCGTCCCCGGCCGAGCCGGAATCTACGGCGCCGAGATCTCGCGCATGGTCGACTGCACCACCGCGATGGTGGAGGAGGGCCTGGCCGCGCTCACCTGCGGCGCGTTCCACATCCGCACCGGCGGCAAGACCTACTTCAACACGACCCCGATCGGACGCGCGGTCACCGGCACCATGCTGGTCAACGCGATGCGCGAGGACGACGTCTGGATCTGGGGCGACGGTTCCACCTACAAGGGCAACGACATCGAGCGGTTCTACCGCTACGGCCTGATGGCCAACCCGCAGCTGCGCATCTACAA
>JAIUOS010000036.1 GCA_020161755.1 Actinomycetota bacterium | reverse complement strand
CCAACGGGCGCCGTGCTTCGCACGTCGGGGCGCTGGCGCGCCCCGTTGGACGAACCTAACGGCCCGCTTCGCGGTCCGTTCATTGCGTACGTAATCGTGTCTCTATCGCCTTCACTATCGTGCGTTGCTCACACGGTCTATCGCACCGCTTCGCGGCGCGAACAGGGGGAACCGCAGGAGGGCTTCGATTCGGAGAGCCTCGGGAGCCGCTTTCAGCGAGCTTGTCGAGCCGCTGCTGACGCCTAGGGGAACGGATGGCCGAGCTGGGGGGATCGTTCACTCAGCTATGTACCGGCTTCGGATACTCGCGTGGGGGCAGGCCGAGGGGTACCCGGTCCCGAGGACGGTCGAGCCTGAACACGTACCGAAAGGCACCAGGGTGCTGGACGCGGCCGGCGCCGACCGCCGCGATCGCCTCCCGTAGCCACGCCGCCGGGTCTTCCTCAGGACGCCGCCCTCGCGCCCCAAGGGCCTCCAGCCGGCCCTCTACGTACTGGTGGCCCTGCTCTTGGCTGCGCACCTTCTGGGCGGCCCGGGCATTCAGCACCGTCCCGTCGGGGAGCATGACCAGGGATCGAGCGGTTCCGCGGCCGGTGAAGTCGGCGCCGCATGCTTGGTAGATGATGCCGAAGTGTCCCGGCTTGATCAGGACGCCGGCCGCGGTCCAGCGAGGCACGGGGTCGGCGAAGCTGCCCACTCCCCTGATGCCATGCGTGTTGGCCGGGCACTCGTCGAGGAGCACGAAACGCGACAGCTCGACGCTCTCCCGGTAGGGCTCCAGAGTCGGCAGAGGCCGCGTGAGGACCTTTGAACTGACTGGCGCGCCGATGACAGCCACGCCGACCAAGCGACCGTCTGCCCGGTCGATGAGGCCGTATCGGCGTAGCGCAGCCGGATAGCTCGCGCCGGCGTAGTGGTGGGCGGCGCAGAAGGCTTTCGCGTCGGCTTCGGCCAGCTCCGTCACCTGGTAGCGCCGGCGGTCGAAGCCACCCTCGCGGAGGTGGCGCCACGAGTGCCGCCCCGAGTTCCAGCGCTGGCAGGGCATGTCCATGCTCACCTGCGGGCCTGCTTGTTCCACTCTTCGAGGAGGGCCCACTTGAGCGCATCTGCGATGCGTTCGGCATCCCGGTAGGTGTGAGCGTTCGCCATGACCGGGCTGGCCGCCGCGATCACGCCCTGGTAGGCCGGTGAACGCTTTGCACGGTCCTCCGCGCGGCGAGCTGCGTCGGTTTGCTGGGCGTGGCGATCGAGCAGCTCCCAGGCTGCGGCTTGGGCCTGGTCTACACGCTCCCCCGTCCAGGAGCCCGGGCGAGACAGACGAGCGAGCACCCCGTCGACGACGGTGCCGTTCGCCTCGTAGATGCCTCCCACGACCCAGCCCCCCTTTCGGAACCGGAAGGCGCCTTCGGACGTGGGAGACGCCTCCGGGGCGAAGACGTGCGCGAGCCTGCCATCACCGAGCATCCGCCGGCCGCAGAAGACCACCCGAATGGGCCGCTGCTCCTCCTCAGTGCTTGCCATGTCGTTCTCCTCTCTCGTTCACAGAGTTGGGGTCGGGCGTTTCACCTCGCGAGTGAAGAAGTGAGGCGCCGCCGGCTGATCACCGTTGGCACATGGGGAGTCCGCTGGGGGTCTCACCCGGCAGCTCCCGCCAGATCGAGAAGGCGCGGCCGCGGCTCTTCGAGAGCGGCGAGGAAGGCGCGGCCGAGGGCGGTTGGCAGTATCGGCGGTTCCTGGCTGCAGTAGCAGCTGACCGTGCCCTCGCTGAGGAGTCTCGCGGCCCATTGCAGGGGTCCGTCGAGGGGTTGCGATGCGCGGAGAGCGGCATCGCGCCAAGTCTCGACCGCGCGGCCGAGCGCGTGGGCGTAGCAGGACGCCGCGTGCTGGCGGTAGCGGTGCGGCCGCGGGCAGCTCTGTGTGCTTCGGGCCAGCGAGCAGGGCCTTCCGTCTGAGTGAAGCGGGATCTCGACGACGTCCATTGGGGATGCCTCCTTTGGGTCCCACAGACAAAGCGGTTCGCCGAGGTAGGTGGTGTGACATCCCCATGGTGATCGGCTAGAAGGCTTGCTGGGGTGTGACACCATGCTTGGGGTCTAGCCACGGCCGGCCTCGCGTCTGAGGGATTGCTGTTCGAAGCCTTCGAGGTCGTCGAGATCGCTGTCGCCCCAGGCCGGGTTGTCGGTCCAGTCGTCGCGGAGGCGCTGGCCAAAGGCGTTGTACCAGGCGCCGCAGCCGCAGGTCTGGTCGCCCTGACCGCGATAGCGCACCAGATGCGCGCCGCAGCGGCCGCAGTGCCACCAGCGGGTGGGCCCGTCTGGGTCGGGCGCCGGCGCGCCGCCGAGGATCGCGTCCTTGGCCTCATCGAGGCGGGCACAGGTGCTGCAAGTGGTCATGGCAGATCCCTTTCCGGCGCCGAGGTGGACGAGGCTCTCTTCGCCGCGGTCACCTTGGCGAGAGCGCGGCGGAGGACGGCTTCGAACTGGTCCAGCGAGCCGTCGATCACCAGGGCGTAGTCCCCGCCGATTTCGAGGGCCCACCGGCGCGCCTGGCCGGCGACGAGCGGCGCATCTTCGTCGGGGTGGTCCTCTGCCTGGGGGCTGTAGAGCTCGGTACTGACGGCGTAGTCGGCATCGGCCCAGAATCGGTCGCCCATGACGTGTGCCCTTCCTCTCTCCTCCGCCTACCGCTAGTCAACCAACGTGCGGCGAGGCTCCCGCACCCCTCCCGGGGTGGCGCGGAAGCCTCGCGAACGCCCGGGAAGACCCCCCGGTTGCGCGTGCAGGCTCGGTTACCCGCCCACCAGGTCGAGGACGTCCGCGGCGCCGGTAACCAGTACGGCCTCGCCGCCGCGGATCAGGCGGTGGGGGGTCAGCGATGTGCAGCTGGTGACCGGGCCCGGTACCGCCATCACGGTCCGCCCCAGGGCGTTGGCCCAGGTCACGGTGTTGCATGCGCCCGAGCGGGCGGCGGCCTCCACCAGGACGGTGCCGCGGGCTATGGCTGCGATCAGTCGGCTCCTCGCCAGGAACCGGATCCTCGTGGGGTGCTCGCCGGGGGCGAGTTCGCTGACCAGGACGCCGCGTTCGGCGATCCGTTCGAACAGCGGATGATGCCCCGACGGGTAGGGGATGTCGGCGCCGCCGGCCAGGACGGCCACCGTCGCGGTGGGCCCTGACAGGCATCCTCTGTGGGCGGCCGCGTCGATTCCGTACCCGCCGCCGGACAGGACGCAGCGGCCGCTGGCGGACAGCCCAGCGGCGATGTCGGCGGCCACCTTGTCGCCATAGGCGCTCGAGGCCCGCGAGCCGACCATGGCGATCGATGAGGCAGTGAGTTCGCCGAGGCTTCCGCGGCCCGCCACCCACAGGCCCAGCGGGTCGCCGGTCAGGTTGTGGATCGGTTCGCATCCCGCCAGGTCGGCCAGCCGAGCTGGCCAGTCGTCGTCCCCGGGGATCAGGAACCGCAGGCCAGCAGCGCGCGTCCGGGTGACCAGGTCCCGGGGGTCGAGTCGCCGCGCGCGTGCAGCGATCGCACCCTCGCCGGACGCGCCGGCCAGGTCCGCCCACACCTTCGACGCCCCGTTGGCTGCGACCGCCGCAGCGATCCCAGGATCGCCCGGCTCCGCCACCGCGGCCAGGCACATCCGCGACACCCGGTCGCTGCTGGCCTCACTCCTGTTCGCGCTCATCGCCTGGCTCCCTTCGTTGCCGATCGCGCCCACCACGCCCTTCCCGTCCAGCCAAGCCGAACCAGCGGAGGGCTCCGCACCCCTCCCGGGGTGGCGCGGAGCCCTCACCGACCGAGGGCGGGGGGGCCGGTCAGCCCGCCAGCGCTTCCAGCAGCGCACGGTGAGCCGTCACGGCGGGAGTCGGATCGGGACCGGCCAGCACGTCGAGACTCGCGGTGTCGGTGACCACGATCAGGTGCGCCCGGTGGCGCGAGAGCATGACGCACGCCCGGCCAAGATCGGTCGCGAATCCCGAAGGGTCGCGGTAGCCCGCGAGCGGGTGGAGGGCGACAACGGCGGGCCGTTCCAGCCCCTGCAACTGGTTGGCCGTCCCAACCAGCACGTCGGGCAGATCGGCCAGAAGCGCTTGCACCGCCGCCGCTTGCCCGACGTGCGGGGTGACCACGGCCAGATCAGTGGCCTCAACGGGCCGGGACGCATCGGTGGTGACGATTGTGCGGCCCAACAGATCACGCGCCAGCCGGGCACAGGTTCCGACCAGCGCCGGGTCACCCGGCCCGGCGATCGCTGCAACGGGCTCGGACACGACCTCCGGCAGCCGCTCGCCTGCCGCGCCGATCAGGTACTCAGCAGGACGGCGCGACGTGAACGGAAGGGATGGATAGAACACCGGCTGGATCAGAGCGGTGGTCTGCGGCCCGAGCCGCCATGTGTGGCGAAGCTGCACAACCGACACGCCTTCGGCGTGTGCAGCCAGAAGCGCCTCCGGGGCGGGAAGGTGCGGCGCGGTTGCTGAGCCCTCCCAGCGGCGCGTCCTGCCGGTCACCACCGGGTCAATCTGTCCGGGGTCACCCACGCACACAATCTGGCCCGCGAACGCGCCCAAAGCGCCCAGATCGGCGTAGGTGGCCTGCCACGCCTCGTCCACGACCATGAGGTCGCAGGACAGCTTGCCGGGGTCGCTGACCAGCCAGCGGGCGGTGGTCGCCACCACGACACCACCGCCCGAGGGCGGGAATCGGACCTGCCAGCCCTTCGCCGTGCGCGCCGCGCCGCCCAACACCGGGGCCGGTGCGGTGGCCGACCACGCGAGAAGCGCGGGGTGGCCGAGCACGCCGAGGCGGCGTGCAATCTCAACGGCCTGGTCCCGCGTTTGAGCCGCGATTCCGACGCGGAGCTTGGCCCGTTCGGCAAGGGACGCGGCCAGCAGCACGACCAGCCGGGTCTTGCCCGCGCCGGGTGGGGACGGCACCACCAGCGCCGGGTCGCCGGACCATGCCGAGTGCAGCACGCCCGCCGTGGTGGGGTCGTCCATGATCGCTGAGGCGGTCCAGCCCACGCCGAGGCTCGGGTGTGGGCAAGTTGCCGGTTCCGGTGCCGCCGGGGCCGCAGCGGGCGATTCTGGGCGTGTGGAGGCCATCACAGAGCCCGAGGGAATGGTGCGCAACGTCGTGTCCTTTCAGTCGTTCTCAGCACCGGCCAGCAGCACGTCCAGTGGCACGGTTCGCCGGGTGGGCGTTGGGGTGCGACCTTGGGTGAGCCACGACCGGCGGGAGTACTGCAAGCTCCGGTAGGCCTGTTGGCCGCGCCGCTGTCGCTGGACACTCGGCGCAGCAGGCATCAGGGTCACCTCTTGCCCGGCACCGAGCGCGGGCCGGTTGTACGGGGTCGAGAGCGACAACACCAACCGGCCCCCGCTCACCGCCGTTGCCCGCACGGTGCCGGTGGTTCCACCGCCCGCCGGGAGCGCATCGGTCGGCGCGCCGAGCCACCACAGCACGTCCGCCCCGGCCCGCACCCTCGCGTCCAACCGGCCACAGGCAACCGCGACCACGCGCTGACCGGCGGGCGGATCGCCGCAAACCTCACCGACGACGACCTCGCCGGTGTGGACGCCGCGAGCACGCCACAGCGGGTCGCTGAGCAGTGCCCCGGCGTACAAGTCCGCCGCATCGCACCGCGTCCGCAGACCAACCGCCGCCCGGCTCGTGGTGTCGGGACGCCGCCAGTCCCACCCATCGCTGTGCGACTTACGCGCCTGCCCAAAGGTGTACCGGTCGTCGTCGGCCAGCGCGTCGAGCCACGGCAGCGGCTCACCCTCCGTGACCAGCCCGTGCAAGGCCAACACACCGGCCACCGAGGCGTCCCGGACACCGAGCCAGTCACGCCACAGCCCCGGCTCAGGCTCCGCCGAGGGCGCGCGCCCGGTGACCCAGCGAGCGCGGCAGCCCTCCACCACGTCGGCCACCGCGCTCCCGCCGGGGAAGTCGGCGCGCTCGGCCCACCAGCCGATGTGTCCGGCTACCGCGTCAGCGCCGCTGCCGGGAGCTACCGTGCGGGCCAGTGCGAGCAGGTTGCGCAAGGTGGCCGGATCGTCACTGACCAGCGTGGCGGGCTCGGACTCGTCCAGCGAGACACCCAGCCCGGCAAGGAGTTCCAGCCCGTCCAATCCCCCTGCCTCACCCCGGCCATCGGAGGATGCGGCAGCCACAGTCACAACGCCGTGGTGTTGCTCGGCCCGCACCGCGACCGGGCGCGGACCGAGCAACATCGGGGCGTGGAGCAGCCGGGGCTCGCAGCGTTCTCCGGTGGACGCCCGAAGCCGCTGGCCCAACTCGAACCACTCCACGCTCACCGGGACCGGCCCCCTTCACCGGTCCGCTCGGCGGCGGTCCACCCATCCCGCAGCGCCGAGGCCAACAGCGTCTCCCCGATCACCTGTCCCGAGGCCAGCGCCACGGCATCGGCCACGGTCAGGTCGGAGCCCAGCAGGAGTCGCCGGGCGTGCTCGTGCAGGTCCGAGGAAGCGCCGGTCATGCTGCCGACCTCCCCACCGGGATATGCACGGTGGTCGCCCACGTCGGTGTATCGCTCGGGTCGCCGTCGCGGATCACCGCACAGATGAGCTGTGCGTGGCCCGGTTCATCCGGCCATGGCGTGTAGCCATCGGTGAGCACGATCACCACGTCAGGAGCGGGCCGGTCGGCCTCAGCGGCAGCAATCCCCACCCGCATATCGGTCCCGCCGCCACCGACGAGTTCCACGCCCGACACGGACCTGACCCGCTTGGACGTTGCCGCCGCCGCGTCGCAGCTGACCAGCCGCAGCGAGGCCCGAGCCACCCCCGAGGAACGCAGAACGCCACCGACCTCAGTCAGTGCGGCGTCCAGATCGTCCTGGCCCATTGAGCCGGACGTGTCCACCACCACCGACACCCGGGCCTGCACGGCCCGCATCGCGGGGCGGACGATGCCGGGCACTTGTCGGCGCGCGGGTCGCCGGTAGGTGTAGTTGACCCTGCCCGCCACGTCGGCGATGCCCCGCCGGATAGCTGAGCGCAGTACGTGGTCCCAGCCGATCACGGGCGGGGCCAGCACCCCGTTGGCCCAGCGTTCCATCCCTGCGGGCAGCGTGCTGCGACCTTCGCCGCCAGCAGCATCCCGGACCGCCTGCGCGACCCGGCGGCGCACCATGTCGGCCTCCGCCGGGTCGACCGGAGCCCCCGCCCCTTCACCGAGACCGGTCGTGCCGGGCAGCTCCCCCGGTATCGGCCCGCAGCCTGCACCCGAGCCGCAACCCTCACCGCCGTCGTCGGGCAGGGAGGCATGGTCGCGACGCAGCGTCGCGTAGTAGGTCTCGGCCAGTTCCCCGTCCGGGCAGCCGAGCGATGCCGGGGTGACCGGCCCGTCCGGCAGTGGCACGGACGCCGCGATCAGGTCGTCGTTGATTTCGGCGTCCGTGGCGAGGTTCCACGCCAAATGGTGGCGCGGCAGCGGCAACAGTTCGGCCCGGCCAGCATGGTCCCGGATCAGGTGGCCGACCTCGTGCAGCAGGACCGCAGCCGCGCGCGGGGCGTCCCAGCGGGACTCCCCCACCAGCCGTGCCGGGTCAAGGTACAACCGCCACCCCGCATCGACCGCGAACGTGCCCAGCCCTTCGGCGGCAACCGGCGCGACGGCGAACAGGGCGTGCATCAGGTACGGCTGCCATTCGGCTGCAACCAGCCTCGCCAGCCTGAACGCCTCCAACTCAGCAGGCCGCAGAGGCCTCACCAGCACGCTCACCCCGCCACCCCCAGCCCGGCAGAAGCCAGTACCGGGGAGAACTGCTCACGCACCGCAGCCGGGATCCGCGCCGACGCCGGACGGCAGGCGCTCAATGGCCGGGCGGCAGCAGCAGCCACGTCCACCGCCCCACCCTCTGCGGCAGCCAGCAGGGGCCCCCACGCAGACCGCCACGCCTCCACCGTCCGCTTCGACGCAGCCCAGCCGACCACCGCCGACAGCACGGCCCAAACCCGATCTGGACGGTCCGTCCAGTCCACCACCGCCGGGTTGTCCACCACCAACGCGGGATCGGGCAGATCGGCCTCCGCGCACCACGTCAGGAATTCGACCCCGACGCCCTCCCCGACCAGCCCGAAGGTGATCGCCTGCCGGGCAGCGGCGTCCTCGTCTCGCACGTTCGCCAGCGCCGACGCCAACATGGCCCAGGTCCGCCGCGACGGCCACGGCCCAGCCGACCCGGCGGCGGTCATCGGGAAGGCGTGCAGATGCTCAGGCTTGCGGCGGACGAAGCCTGTCACCAGCGCCTTAACCATCTCGACCCGGATCGGGTCGGCGGTGATCGCCCGTGACGCCGGGGGCGCGGCCCATCCGACCGTCATGCCCTCCAACCAGTCGTCCACGGTCGGCGCGAACGTGACGTGACAGAACCGGTTGGCCAGCGGGGGCGACAACTCCCAGCCGTCAGCGGCCCGGTCTGCGGGGTTCGCCCCGGCGACGACACGGACACCGGCGGGCAGCACCAGATCGCCCACAACCCGGTCCAGTGCGACCGCCAGCATCGCGGCTTGCACCGCTGGCGGGCAGGTCGTCAGCTCGTCCAAGAACACGTAGCCGCTGCCCGCCTCTGCGAGCCTGCGCGCCCACGACGGCGGGGACAGCAGCACCGTCCCGTCAGGCTGTACCACCGGCAACCCGCCCACGTCGGCGGGTTCCCGGATCGAGCCCAACACCGTTTCACAGAGCACGCCCTGATTGGTGGCGAGGCCCCGCACCAGCGACGACTTGCCCATCCCCGGATCACTCAGCAACAGGACCGGTACGTGGGCGTGCCCGCAGGCGTCGATCAGGGTCACGGCGGTAGCTAGGTCTGTCATGGTTGTTTCTCCGTCTGGCTAGGGGTTTTACCCCAGCGTGGACGGTCCGCTCCCACTCCCCGCACCCCTCCCGGGGTGACCCGGCGCCACACGTTTCTGCCTGACCGGCAGGGCGGCCGCATAGATCAGCGCCGACGACAACCGGCGAAACGCGGCGGTGCCGTCAACCTTCCCGTCGGCAGCCGAGAAGCAGCCCCGCACGCACTGGTAGCGAGGCCGCCGGACCGTCGGCCACCAGCCCATCCGGGTTCTCAGCCCGGGCTCGACAGAAAGGGACATCACATGTCCAGGAGTTCCACCACCACCGGTCGCATCGTCTGGGTCTACGTGACCCGCGGCTGCGGCACCGTCACCCCCGAGGAGTACCGCCAGCTGTGGCAGCTCCGCGAGCAGCAGCTCGACCGCACGCTCGAGGCGGAGGACATCCCCTGGGACCTCGAAATCATCGGCGAGTACGCCCTGGAGGTGAGCACCGACACCGAGGATGACTACTACTCGTCCGACCTGGGCGACCCGGCCCGGTGGGGCTACTGCCGCTGCGGCGATCGCGGCGGGAACGCAGAACTGAACGTCGACGGTGGGCTCGAGTTCGAGTGCCAGCGCTGCGCCGAGGTGTTCGCGGACCCCTACGACGACCAGCGGCTCTACCGCTGACGTCCGCCCGTCCAGACCGCCGCGAACGGCGCGGTCTGGACGGGCGGTGAGTGCACTGGCTCGGAGTGTCAGGTTTGCGGAAACCGTCGCGAGCTCCGCCCAAGCTGTTCAACCGCCTTCTCGACGAGCACCAACATGGCTGGCGTCTCCTACGACACGGTTCAGACCGCGGAGTGAGGGTGCGAGGTGAGAGACGCGCCTCCCAGGCATCTAGCGCCAGGCGTCGTCGCGGCTGGCAAGATGTTCAACGGCTCCCTGCCACACCCAACAGCGGAGCCGATCGCCGGCTACTTCTACTTCCACCCCTACGGCGTCTGATGTCCAGCGCATCACGCGAACACAGGCCCGGACATCGGTGGTCCCGAACCGCAGCCACGCGCGCCCCCACATCTCCGCACCGTCCGGAACGATCGAGACAACCTCTCGGCCGAGTCTGATCTGAGCATCAGTCAGCGACTGCAAGGGCCCATTCTTCCGAGCCGCACGAAGCTCGCGCTCCTCAGCCAGCTGAGCACTCAGCTGAGGATAGCGGCGATTAGTACCCATGTTCTAATACTGACACCGCGCACGGGCAGCTCGTTACTGTCATGTCTTGAACTAGAGCCGAGGCCGCAGCCCGAGCTCGTCGGCTCATGGCGCGTGAGTGCTTCGCTACTGGTCGGGTGTGGCCTTCGGGGCCTCCTTGCCGCGCGCGCCGGGGGTCTTCCTCGTGGTTGTTCTGCGGCGGGCTGGCTTTGGGGCGGGCAGGTGCAGAGTGCGGGTTCTCAGCCCGTGCGGCACGGAGATCTCCAAGATGCCGGTGCTGGTGATCGCGAGCTTGATCGGCCCGAGGTGCGGCCAGTTGACGGAGATCTCGGCGGGCGTGCTGAGCGCGGCCACGGGGACGGCGGTGCGGTCGATCCGGCTGTGATGGGCGATCGCCGACGACCACGTGTTGGCTTTCCACGTGTTGATGTTCGGGCGTCCCTGGTATCGCTGGTACTCCTCGGTGGGGATGTACCGGATTCCGCGGGCCTCGCCTTGCTTCCACGGCCCGGCGGGCTGCGGTGCGCCGACCAGCTGGTGCCATTCCAGCGCAGGCTTCAGCTGGAACGTCACGGTGCCGTTCTGTGGGTGCTGGTCGTGGCCAACGATCTTCCAGACCGACACCGCTTCGCCGGCGTAGCCACCGACGAGCAAGTCCCCGAACTCCTCGATCGCGAGAGCAGACACCCGGTACCACTCCCCTGCGGTCGCTGCCGCCAACGGTGCGAGGTCGGCGACCTTCACGTACTTGGGCTCGGCGTAACCGAGTTCCGCCAGCTGCCGGGCGACCGCCGGGTAGCTCTTCGCGAGGTTGACGAGGATCATCAGGTGCCCTTCTTGGGGGTCGTCGACGCGACTCTACCGAGCCGTCGAGCCGTCGAGGTCGGAGCCGGAGCTGCAACGGTGGTTGCGAGCATGAGTTGCGCCGATCACCACTGGTTTCCTTCGTCGCTGTGCGCGACTCCTTCGAGCCACGCGCGGGCGAGGTCGTCGTGTTCAACGCAGGTGTCCTGGTCGAAGCAGCAATGGCCAAGATGGGTGTGCTGGCCACGTTCCCAGCACAGGCACGGGTTCGACCATCCGGTGGGGAGGTCGGCCCATCCTTGGCCGGCCTCGATCAAGGTGATCGGCGTTCCGTCGCAACGAGCACCTTCGTGACGCACCCGCCCGTCCTTCAGTTGCACCCGTCGGCGGATGGCCACCGGTGCGGTGTGGTCGCTTCCCCAGCAGGTGTGCTCGCAAAGGATCGTGTAGTCGACGATCTCCTCATTCATGCCGCACCTCCGACTGTCGCCGGGTACTCATCCCAGGTCTTGCCGTCCAGTTCCCGGCCCGCCTCCCGCCGACCGACCCGACGCATCCCCACGCCGTCGGGGAACCTGAATACGTCGTCACGGCCGGCCCCGGTATCGGGGCATGGCGCCCACTCGCCCCATTGCTTGAACAGGTATGCGACGCCGGACGCCTGGCAGGCCTGCTGGATACCCCGCGGCCAGGCGGGGTGCATGGGCCGGGCTCTCGGTCCTGACTCTCCGCCGACGATGATCCAGTCCAGCGGGACGGTGCCGTGAAGTGGGCAGCTGAGGTTCACCAGGAACGGGTGCCGCTGGATCTCGTAGGCTGCGCCGTCGCAGTCGCACAGTCGCACGTGGCTCAGCAGAGGTTCCATCGACAGGAACCGGACCGCGGCCGGCGTCCGCTGCAGGACGGGGATACGGACGTTGGCCCACTTCTGTGACTCCACCGACACCCCCGCCCACACGTTCACCAGCGGCCACTCGACCAGATCCGGGATCTCTTGCCGCACTGATCGATCTGACGGTGCGCGAACCGCAGAGGCCGCCTCGATGACGGTGGGCAGTTCAGTGACGACGAGTTCGCGGAATGCCGCTGAGGTCAGCAGTGAGGCCATCCGGCCGGGACGCTTGGTGAGGATCTGGAAGGTGTGCGCCGGCGCCAGCGCCATCGTTGCGAACACTTTGGCGATGTACTGGGTGGGCACCAGGTGGTGGAAGAGGTCACTCATCGAGTTCACGAAGACCCGGCGCGGACGTCGCCACCGCAGTGGGTCGTACAGGTGCTTCGGCCGAAGCGTGAGTTCGAAGCCGTTGGGGTAGGCAGCGGTGCCCGCGAATCGGGCAGCCAGGTCTCTGGCGTAGCAGTGGTCGCAGCCGGCAGACACCTCGGTGCAGCCGGTGACCGGATTCCAGCTCGCATCGGTCCATTCGATCCTGCTCCGCGCGCCCATCAGCTGCCCTCTGCGGCCGCGAGTCCGGGGATGAGGTCGACGAGTTCGCTGACCCGTTCGGTCACGACCCGCAGCGCAGCCAGCGCCAGCGGGATCGCGCGCTCTACGTCCATGGCGGTGACCTGGCCCAGACGCTGGCGCTGCGCGATCGCCTTGGCAGTCTCGACGATCACCTCGTCGGGGTCGAGCCGGCGTGCGGCCTCGAAGATCGGCGCGCAACGATCGCACAGGGCCGAGTCGTCGGTGGGTGCCTGGCACAGATCGCAGCGATCGGCGGCCTGTGCCGCCGGTCCACTGATGCTGATGGTTGTCATCGCTATCTCCTCAGAAGGTGCGAATGAGCCTTCTGATCAAGACAAAGCGCTCAGGTCTGCGGAGCCTGTGACGACGAACCTGCCCCGGTCGCAATCGGTGGCCGGTCCGATGGCTGCGACAGCGACTGAGTCGCATCGGGTCTCCATGCCGGCGGTTGGTGCCACTCGTGCTCGGTTCCGGCGTATCGCAGGTCATTGGTGGTGCGGAACGGCGACGCGGGTGCGGTGGGCCCGTGGATCTCGATCAGGCCCAGGTCTGCCAGGTACTGCGCCACGGCGAGGCGATCGGGGCCAGGTTTGTGGCCGACGAGATCCTCGACCCGGCCACGGCTCATGAGCATGGTGATGTACAACGCCCCCCAGCCCAGGTCGACCAGAGGCGAGGGAAGCCCATCGGCCCAGTGGCCGTCGATCCAGGCCGTGCGCCACCAGAAGTCGTCCGTCGCTGGGTGTGGTGACCACATGCTGCCGACCACAGGCTTGGCGGTGGGCCGGCAGCCGCCCATCGGATGAGCTGGCACTGGCCGTTGTGGAGGGGTGTACACCGGCCATTCCGTAGGCTCCTCCGGACTCGGGTGTGTGTCCTGCCGGCGTCTCCTCTTCTTGGCTGTGGCTTCTCGGGCCCGGATCCGGGCTCGCAGCTGGGCCAGCCTCTCGTTTTCGGCACTGCGGGTCCGCGCGCGCTCAACGGCGTCGGCGTGACCGGGCGCCCGGAGCCCTTCGGCCGGATCGAAGATGCACTCCGAGAGCGGCCACCACCGGACTTCAGCGGGCTTCTCCCGGTCGAGCGGCTCGACCAGGAGCCCGATGTCGATGCGGCGGCCGCCTGGTGGCGAGCCGAATACCTGACTGGACGGGAGTTCGGGTTCAGGACGGAGACGGACGATCTGCGCCAGGCCATCGGTTGCGAGCAGTGCATCACGGCTGGCGATGTGCCGGCCAGTGCCGAACAGCCAGGTGACTGTCCCTTCCCCTGATCGGCTGTAGCGGTCGGTGCGGTCCTGCATCGACCCGGCGGTCTCCCCCGACAGCTGTACCTCGATCGCGGCTTTTGGCGAGCACCAGACATCCACCCGTGATCGGGAGTCCAGCCAGCGTTCTGCTTGTGACTGGTAGCCGAGGTGGCGCAGCCATCGGACGAGTTCGGTCTGGATCAGACGGTGGGTGTAGATGTCGCGGGCCACCGCGGCGCTCGTGAGGAGGCACGCCGAGTTGGGTGGGTGGCGGAAGTGCGGTTTGCGGCGGGCGCCGGCGACAACGATGACGGGCTGCCCACAGCCTCCCATGCGAGTCGCGCAGAAGAACTCCTCACCGGCGGCATCAGCGGCCCGCTTGAGCTCGATCATCGCAGCTTGGGCTGCAGGTGCCTCAACGATCCGGTCACTGTCCCGATCACCCCGGACAGCGAACGGCACCCCCTCATCCCGACCATGCCCAGCCTGGCCGGACGAGCCATCGGGAACCTCAGGATCGGGCGTAGCCTCGCGCACCCTCAGTACGTTACCGATGCCCGCCGACAACGCCCTCGTGGCCGGTCGAACAGAGCTTGCTCAGGATGCGCGCTGTTCGACCGCGGGACCGTACTTGGCGGTTCGCGGTGTCCCGTCCACCCAGGACAATTCGGCCGCGAGTCCGTAGTAGTGGTCGGTCTGGGCCCATTCGAAGCACTCCCCACTCACAAGGAGCGGGCACCCCCGGCACTTCGCCAGCGCCGGCGCGGCCGCGGCGGCGGCCTCTTCCTCACTCGTTGCGACCGCCCAGGCCGCCTCGGCGCGGGTCCAAAGGGCCCCAGCTCGCCGGCAGTTCGCGAGCCATGCCCTCCGCTTGGCGAAGTTCATCGCCAGGATCCGCCGGCTGATTCCCCGCCTGTTCATCGGATCATCTGTCGTCTCAGCCACGCCCTCCGGGCGAGGGAGCCGGACAACACCACCACGCCCGCGAGAACGGCGCCGGCGATCGCCAGGCGGGGCAGATCGACGCCCGCCCCACCGGCGGACGGGAGCTCGAGCAGCGGGTGGGCTCGTGCAGGCACCAGCACTCCGACTCGGACGGCCCAGGCGACGACCTGTCGCCAGAAGACGACCAGCAGGCCGATCAGCGTGGGCCCGGCCAGAACGGCGAGCACCATCAGGATCAGCTGTTCGTCGGTGCTGACCTGTCCCCGGATCGGGGCGTTGGGGGTGGACATCTCCTAGACTCCTTCAGCCTCATAGATGGGATGCCGGGCACGGACGAGTTCGCTGTTGGGCACTGACCAGATACCGTCGTCGCCGACGTCATCGCGCCAGCCGATCGCGACATACTCCGGGTCGTCGAGATCCGGGTCCGGTTCCATGTCGACAGTCACCCAGCGGCCGTCGCCGAGGTCGACCAGGTCGCCGACCGTCAGCTGTTCTGGGTCCATATCGATGGCCGGTTCGTAGCCTTCGAAGATCCCGCGGTCCTCCCACTCCGCCCCCTCACCGCCGTCGCCGGCGTCGATGGCGGGCTGCGGAGTGTCCGGCATCCTGCTGAGCCCGGGCAGTGGCACGACCGAAGGGGCACCGTTGTCGAGCTTGAGCATGGCCATCGGACGTGAGATGCGGCGAGCTTCCTCGGGGGACAACGGGGCCACGTTCACGGGATCCAGCTCCGGGTGGTCGGCGGCCTTGACCCATTCCGCGGCCACGAAGTCGCGGTAGCCGTGGAAGACCGGTGCGTTCTCATCATCGAACTCGTCCTCGAGCGGGGTGATGAGGAGTCGTTCGTGGGTTGCCGACTCTGGTCGCAGCGCCGCCAGCACCTGCAGCTGGAGCTCATCACCATCAGGGACTCGGCGAGGATCAGGCACTCGGTAGGTCTGGACCTCCACTGGCCGGTTGTCGTCGTTGATCGTCGTGGCCCGTCCGGGGCACAGCCTCGGCACGGTGGTCCCGATCGTCGGGTCCTGCCACATCATCGCCGCACCCTGGGGAGACAGCCGGCCAACCGAGACTCGCATCCTGAAGTTGTCGCGGAAGTCGCCGCCGAAGTACTCGGCGTCCGGCCGCTGAGTCGCGAACAAGAGGTGCACCCGGCCGGTCCGACCAAGACGCGCGATCGAGGCCAACTTCTCCAGGACCGGCGGCTTCGACGGGTCCCCCTTGACCTTGACGCTGGGGTACCAGTCGGTGACCTTGGCCCGGAAGTCTGCGTACTCGTCAACGAACAGCATCAGCGGCTCGAACACGTCTTCGGTGACAAGGCCGCTCTGGACCAGCTTGTAGCGGTACTCCATCACCTCCCATGCCTTGTGGATGACCGCAACCTGGTCCTCCACCGAGGCTGCGACGACCTGGACGTTCGGCCATGAACGGAACCCGAGGAACTCCACCGACTTGCCGTCGACCACCCAGATCGGCCAGCCGCAGCGCGCAACGCCGGCCAGCACGGTGTGCTCCATTACGGTCTTGCCCGTGCCCGTTGAGCCCACAACCATGAGGTGTGGGTCGATAGCCGGCCTCCACACCATTTCCGTGCCATCCTCGTCGATCCCAAATGGGATCGACACCTGACGGTAGGAGGCCAGCACATCCAAGGACTGATCGATCTTCGACGGCGGCAGCCAGATCGACTTGGGGAAGGTGGGCCTAAGCTCGAAGACGATCTCGTCGCCCTCGAGATCCCACCTGGCCCTCCACCGGCCGGGATGGATCGCAGAGAAGGTTCTTTCGACGCGAGCCCGGTAGCCCGACGCGGCCAGCTTGTGGCTCACGTCATGGGTCACCGTGATTCGGACCGGATCACCGGATTCGCCGATCTCGAAGTCACGGATCCTGGCGGTCGGCCCGATGAGATCCTTCAGGGCCCGCTCCATCCTGCTCGCGACCGGCGTGCTGGTCGCGTGGTCGATCTCCAACACGACGCGGCACCGCTCCTGGTTGTGCGCGACCACCTTGTAGCTGGCCTGAAGACGCCTGTGGAGCGTGTCGAGAAGGATCGACCTCCACCCCTGCTCGCCATCCGGCGCACCGGGGGCGTACCGGATCACGACACGTCGCGGTGTGCCCGGCCAGCCGAGACTCCAGTGCGAGAGGACCACGGTTCGCCTGTCGAGCTCGCGGGTGCCGGTGATGCCGGCCAACGCCTCCACCAGGAGGTCGCGGATGCGGCGGCGCCTGGCTGACAGCCCCCCGGCCCAGACCCGGGCGGCGCCGCCGACCGCGGCCGCCGCGATCGAGAGGCCCGCCACCGTTGGCTGGCCAGCGAGCGTGAACCCTCCCCACCCGACTGCCCCGGCACATCCGAGAAGAAACGCGTCACGCAAGTGGGTTGGCGGCATCGCTGAGAGTCGCTGCGCGGGCAAGGTTGCCGGCGCAGTTACCGCAACGCCTGCGGCGCGGGATCTGGCACTCACGAGCACCTCCTCTCATGGAGAGAAAGCGCCCACGGGGAGACTCAATGTGACAAGACCACGAATCGTGATCCGTATCGCGGGTTGCGCGCTATCGCAATCGTGGCCCCCACCGCACAGTGTTGGGCGGTCCCTCGCCCTGCCGATCGCACCGGGTACGCCACGACAATCGGCTGCGACTCGACGGTGAGTCGCGCGGCCCCAACCACGAGCATCGCCAACACGATGGCTCGTCTATCGCCTGCCGCATCGCACGTTGCAACCCTCTCGACGCCAGGTTTAGGCTCAGGCCGAGACCGGGTTCTCGGAGAGGTTCTGGACTCGGCCTTCACCGCCACCCCGCGCCGGCGGGCAAGGAAGTGCTGGCGAAGCCACCTCCTCATCCAACCGACCAGGCCGCCGGACTGCGATCACTCCAGCAGTTGCGCCAACACCCCCAATCGTCGGGCAGGGACCGCCGGCTGCTTGACTAGAGTTCGTCCAGCGGATACCCCCCGCCGACCAAGCCAGTCGACCACCAACCCGAGGAAGCCCGTTGGACGCCAAGACCTACCCCCTCCAGGACATCCTCAAGCCGGAGCGCCGCTACGTCATCCCCACCTTTCAGCGTGACTACGAATGGACGCTTGACGGCCAGTGGCGGCTCCTCTTCGAAGACCTCGCATCCACCGCCGACAGACTCCTCGAGGTGCGCGCCGGCGGCGACGACAGCACGAAGCTCAAGGCGAAGGAGCAGGCGGTTTCGCCCCACTTCCTCGGCGCCATCGTCTGCGCCGGCCTGCCCTTCGCCACCGGTGGCGTCGCCCTCCGATCCGTGATCGACGGCCAGCAGCGACTCACCACTGTGCAACTCCTCATCCGCGGGCTGGCCGACGTTCTGGCCGAGACGTCATCCGAGCGGACGAAGTCGGTCCGTCGCATGCTGTTCAACCCCGACGACGTCGTCGAGTCCCCTGAGGAGATCTACAAGCTGTGGCCCCGACGACGAGACCGGGCGGTCTGGCCGACCGCCGTCGGAGAACCAACACCTGACGACAGCACCACGGCTGGCCACCTCTACCTCCAAGCGCGCCGCTTCTTCGCCGACGCGTCCCGGGACTACGCCACCGCCGATGACCAGATCGACCCCGCAAGGCTCCTCGCCCTGGCCGACGCGCTGTCCAGCCTGTTCAAGCTCGTCGTGATCGACCTCGACGACAACGACGACGCCCAGGTCATCTTCGAGGTCCTCAACGGCCGACAGACACCGCTGTCCGCCATCGACCTGGTCAAGAACCTGCTCTTCCTACGCGGCGAGCTCGCCGAGGACGACGTCGAACGGCTCTACGACACCTACTGGTCGCACTTCGACGAGGACTGGTGGAAGGAGACCGTCGGCCGAGGCCACGCCCAGCGCGGACGGCGAGACGTGCTTCTCTCCGTATGGCTCACGGCAGCCACCGGCACCGAAGCCAACGTCGGTCACCTGTATCGGGAGGCCCGCGCGTATCTCGCCGACGGGCCGTCGACCGAGGAGATCCTGAAGCAGCTCAGGACGTTCGCCAACGCTTACCAGACCATCTACGAGGCCCTGCCCGTCGAGGATGCGCGGCTCGCTGCGGCCTACCGGAACATCTGCGCGCTGGACATCACCACCGCGATTCCACTGCTGGCCTGGCTGCGGACGATCCCCGCCGAGCATCTCCCCCTCGAGGCCCACGTTCGTGCCGTGCGGGCGGTGGAGTCATGGGCGCTGCGACGCACCTTCGTCGGTTCCCAGACCCGCGGCTACGGCTCCCACCTGGCCCGGGTGCTGCGCGAGGGCAAGACCGCCGCCGAGGCCGGGGCTGACATCGCCGACACCGTGATCACCCAGCTGCAGAATGGCTCTCTGAGCTGGCCGTCGGAGGCTGAGATGGTCGACGCCTTCCAGACCCGCCGGTTCTACGAGGGCATGTCTCAGATGCGACTTCGTCTGCTTCTGGGTTCGATCGACCACCTGCTCCGGGTCGAGGATGCGCGTGAGCCGAGCGCCGTCATCAACTACGACAACCTCCAGATCGAGCACGTGATGCCCCAGTCCTGGCAGGAACACTGGCCGCTCGTCGATGAGGCCGGCCACACCGTTCCGCCCAACCCGAGCGACCCGGTCTGGGTCGCCCTCAGCGCCGAGCGGGCGCGCGCGGTGGATCGGATCGGCAACCTTACCCTCGTCACCGGCACCTTCAACCAGGGCGTCTCCAACTTGGGTTGGGCGGACAAGAGGCCCGAGTTCGAGCAGCAGAAATCGTTGGTGATCAACTATCCGGTGGCTCGCAGCACCGAGTGGAGCGAGGACGCGATTCGGGACAGGTCCGCGGTACTTGCCGCGGCCGCGATGCGGGTGTGGCCTTCACCTGACACCCTGCTGCAGGCCGCGTCCCAGCCTTGCCCGTCCGGGTAGGGCTAGATTCGCCACTGCACGTAGCTGGGCGGACCTGAGGAGAATCAGAGCATGGCCAAACACCTCGTCACGGTAGTTGTCGATGACCTCACCGGCGAACCACTGGCGGAGGGCGACCACCGCCAGGTCAGTTTCTCGGTGCAGGGCAAGAGCTACACGATCGACTTGGGCAAGAAGGCGGCCGCCAAGTTCCTCGCCCAGCTGGAGCCCTACATCAAGGCGGCGACACCGGTCGGCAGGCCCACCGCCGCGGCCGCCGCCGCAGATCGGGACGAGCGACGCCGGGCGCGACTTTGGGCGACCCAGCACGGCTACCAGGTCGCGCCGCGGGGCAGGATCAGCCAGGAGATCCTGGCGGCGTTCCGTGCCGCCCCGTAGACGTCGTCGTCACGCGGCCGAGCCGGCGAGGGCCGCCAGGTCGAATCGGGCGTAGCCCCAGATGTCGGCCGGCATCCGGTTGGCGATCTTGTTGTGCTGGACGTAGCGTCCCAGACCGGGTTCTTCGACGATTTCGCCGGGCCCGACCACGAGCGCCACATGGTAGATCGAGCCGGCTGAGTCACCGTGGGAGAAGAACAGGATGTCGCCGGCCTGCAGTTGGCTGTAGCTGTTGGTGCGAGTCACGAACCCTCGAGCCTGTAGGAACTTGGCCTGGTCGCGGGAGGTTCTGGGCAGGATCGCGCCGGACTTCTGGTAGACCACGTAGCGGACGAAGCTGGAGCAGTCGAAGCCGATGATGCCGGCGCCCTCCCCGAAGCCCTCGGTGGGTCCGTTGAGGCCGCCGCCGCCCCATGAGTAGGGGTATCTGCCGACCAGACTGAGGGCGAACTGGATGACGTCCGCCCAGGCTCCGGTGCCGCCGGTGTAGCTCTGGCCGGCGCAGGCTTGGTCGCCGGCCGCGCCGATCAGGGCGAGGGCGCTGGAGTCGCTGGTGATGGCCGCGACGACCTTCACGGCGTCGTCCCAGTACTTCGCGTAGTGGTAGGGGTCGGCGTTTCGTTGGGTCCGGTGTGCCGCGATGGTAGGAGCGAGGCTGTGGTAGCCGGGCACCTTGATCAAGGCCCTGAAGAACAGCTGTGATGCCTTGTAGGGGTCCATTCTGTCGGCGAGGGGTCCCCAGCCGGAACGTTGCTGGAACACTCCCCTGCTGTCGGGCCCGGCGGCGTCGCCGTAGTCGAGGTTTCGCAGGCTCGACTCGCCCATGCCGGTCATGACGCCGACGGTGAGGGTCCAGGTGTCGAGCCCCATCGACTTTCCTGCGGCGATGATCTGGGCGGCGATCTGCATCTGGGCGGAGTTCCATCCGGCGACTGACCCCGTGGTGGCGGTGGAGGGTTGGGTGTAGGAGAGGGTGCTGGCGCTGGAGCCGACGACAACGTGGGCGATGACGGGCCAGTGGTCGGAGGCGACCGCGGCGGTGAACGGTACCTGTGAGCCGTTGATCGTCTTCCAGGTGGCGGTGGGGCCGGTGTAGATCTGCCAGGTTGTTGCGGAGGCTTCCCCGCCCGTCCACACGTAGTCGATGTGGTTGCCTGCGCTCGAGCGGTTGATGGCCTTGTAGTAGAACTTGCCGCCGATGGTGTCTCCCCAGCCGTTGTAGGAGTTGACCCTGCTTATCGGTGCGATTGTCGTGGCGGTATCGGTGGACTGGACGAACCCGGCGGCGCCGAGCTTGACCAGGTGGTCGCGGAACACGGCTCGGATCTCGTTGTTGAGGGCGTTGAAGTCACCCACGATGATCGAGGGATCGCCGTTGCCCGGGTTCTGTTTGGCCAGACCCTTCACCAGCCTCGTCCAACCGACGCTGCGGGCCTTGGCCTGAGCCTTGAGCTGCGCGAACTGCGCGTGCAGGTTGACGAAGAACAGAGTCGAGCCGTCGCTGGTGGCCCTCAGCTTCACCCAGTTGGCGAACCTGTTCAGGGTGGCACCGTCACGGCCCTTGTAGTTGAGGCGGATCTGGCCCTTGTCCAGCAGCGCGAATGCTGAGGCCCGCCAGCCGATCGGGTCCGCGGTTGTGGAGTAGACCCAGGTGTAGCCGGGGTTGGCTGACTCGATCACTTCGAGCTGCCGGGACGCGCTGCCCGGGACCTTCGAGACTTCCTGCAACCCGAGTAGGTCAGGGTTGACATTGGCGATGTACTGCGCGACCACCGGGCCGCGGTTGGACCACTTGTAGTCCCTGGTGTGTGCGGACATGCCGGCTGACTTTGCGCTCGCTTTGGCGTGCTTGATGTTGTAGCTCATCACCGTGTAGCCGGCCCCGCCGATCCCGACGCCATTGGGGTCGAGCGAGGTGGCTTGGCATCGGTCGATGGTGGAGGGAACCATCAGCGACGCGGTCGCCATGATCACGATCAGAGGCACCACTGCGATCCCCACAACCAGAGTCACGGCCAGGGCGATGACCAGGTACTTGGTCTTGTTGTCCACGAGTTGAGCCTGTGGGGTCAGGGCTCGACGAGCTCGACGACCAGGAGCCGGTCGGACAGGCCTGGTGTGACGCGCTGGACGAGCACCTGGTAGGTGCCGGCGTCGGTCGGGACGGCTACCTTCTGCAGCCAGAAGCCGTCGCTCTCGTCCGTGCTGGCGAGGAGAGCTGCCGGACCGGTGACCTTCGTGAACGGCACCATGGACGGATCGGTGCCCAAATAGTCATCGACAGCGTCGTCGGTCAGCATCGCCGCCACCCGCTTCCACCAGGTGTGCGGGTCGAGCTTGCCCGTGGGACGTGCGAACGTCCTCATGAACCTTCCAGCAAAGGCCTCCAACTGCTGCTGTTCTCGGGCCGAAGTTCGGGGGGCTGTGGCGGTTGCGGTCTCCGCGGCGGATGTCGTGGCTGTGGCAGCGGAAGACGCCGCGGTGGCGACGGACGTGGGCTGGCTCGCTTGCGAGGCGACGGGTGAAGGGCTGCTGGCGACGGTTTCGGTGGCGGGCGGGGATTGCCGTCCGAAGATCCACCAGCCTGCGATCAGCAGGCCACCAGCCACCACGGCGATACTTCGTCGGTTCATCTACTGTCCTCTCCTGCCTTGCGGACGTCGGATGTAGGTCGGGTTCGTCTGAGTGGGGCGAGGCTGCTGCGGTCGTTCGGCGGCCTTGCGTACCGGCCACCCCTCGGGGCGTTCTGGCCGCTCGGCGGTCCGGCGCCACGCTGGCGTCTCGCTGGCCGCTGCGGGCTGCCCGGGCCGGCGGACGGTCACCTCGCTGGTCGCTACTGGTGGCGCCGCGGGGCCTCGAGGACCGGGGCGCCGCACGATGGGCGAGGACGCCGATGGTCCGGGGGGAAGCGCCAGTTGTTTCTTGCCCGGCCCGACCGGGGCCGGCCCGGCTCGGCGGACTGACGGGTTCTGTGAGGTGGGTCCTGGCGGTAGCGCCGGCCGCGGCTTGACCACCCGGTAGGCGGTCAGGGCCGCGGTAGATGCCCCTCCTGTGACGTAGGACAGACCCATCTGGGCCGCGCCGGTGAGAACCCTGCCGGTCACGGCCGGGATCCCGCCACCACCCGAGCCGGAGGGCCCCTTCGGGTAGGTCTGCCATGCGCGGCCGCCGGCGCCGCCCGGTCCTCCACCGCTGCCGCCGACGAACCCGTTGAACGGGGCACCGCCTCCGATGCTGCCGACCAGCCCTGTGGGAACACTGCCCGCAGCCGCGCCGGTGGCCGCCCCTACGCGGCTGCGGGCCACGGAGCGGACCAGGTGGGCGACGTTCGCGCCGGCCGAGATGGCCGCGGCCGTGTTCAACCGGGTCGGCGCCTGCCGGTGGCCGGAGGATCCACCGGGCCGCTTCGCAAGCATCTCCTTGAGGTGGTTCGCCGACTGCTGGATGCGCTTCTTGTTGAGCATGTAGATCACCAGACCGGCCACGAGCAGGATGTCGGTGAGGAAGATCCGCTGCGGCGCGGACATAGTGCCGCTGCCGCCGAGAACCAGCTGGATCACCTTCAGGAAGATGGCCAGGAAGAGGTAGGAGAACACGAACACGCTGATCGCGATCAGGAAGTCGGCGATCGTGCCCAGGAACGGGCGACGGCCGGCGCCTGGGAGTACCCCGATGATCGTGGTGACCGAGGCCTTGACCGCCTGGTAACAGGCCCGGATGCCGGCCAGCAGCACCGCGCCGCCGATGACGATAGCGAGGACGAGGACGATCAGGACTGCGGGGTAGAGGAAGATCACGGTGCCGAACATCGACGGGGTGGGGCTGCCTGCGTAGTCGCCGAGTTTCGAGGCGCACTCGTTGACCTTGTCGCGGATCGTGCTGTCCCAGGCGTGCGGGCCGGACTTGAGTGCTTCGTCGTAGCTGCTCTCGCACGAGGTGCCGTCGATGACGATCCCGAAGTTGACCATCTCCAGCGGTTGCCGGATGAAGGTCTGGATGAGGTCGGAGGTGATCGCGTCGGTCTGGTCGCTGCCTTTCAGGTCGGGAGTCTCGGCGATAGCCGCAACCACGCTCATTGATGCATCGCGGGCCTTGTAAACCAGCCCGTCGCTGGGATTCAAGATCATGCGGGCAGGGTTGGCCAGGAACGTCGTCAGCCCGGCCATGATCACGATGGCCATCAGGAACTCCCAGACACCGGTGGCGATCTTGCCGCGCACGATGTAGAACGCTGCGACTGTCCCGGCGAAGGTGAGGAACAGCGCGGCGAGGCCCATCTGGCTGACGACGTTGTGGAGTGAGTCGCTGACCGTCATCGCGGCGTCGCCGATGGGGGCGATCCAGCCGAAGTCGAGGATCCAGTGGAGGAGCCAGATCGCGGTGAGGACTCCGTCGCGGTAGAACTGCCAAGCCGAGTCGATGGGTTTGGCCCAGAACCACTTGTCGGTCGCGGTGATGGCGTTACCGCGGTCGATGGACAGTTCGTACTGCCACACGTTGATTCCGTGGGAATCGGTGAGCTGGATGAACGACAGCATCGGGTTCGCCTGGCCAAAGACCGCGCCTTTGATCGCGTCCCCGATCGGGTCGGCGAACGCGGGCGTGGCCAGGATGCTCATCAGAGCCAGGGTGAGAACCGTGATGAGCGGAAGGCGGCGGCGCAGGCTCATCGTGCCTCGACCAGGTCGCGTTTGCCGCCGGTGCGGGCTGCCTGGTTGCGGGCCGCGAGCGCCGGGCCCATGACCTTAACCCGGCCGATGTTGCCGGCGGCGTCTCTCATGAGGCCCTCGCCTCGCCGCCAGTTCGGCACGGAGTCGCCGATCTTCGGGCTGAGGTCCTTGGTCACCAGGTCGACGAGCATCTCGTCGTCAGGATCCTGCCCGAGCCACTGCAATCCTCGGCGTGCCAGGGTCTTGTCGGTGTGCCTCATCAGGATGCGTGTGGGGATCAGACCGCGCAGCACATCCGAGGGGAAGTCCTCGATCGCGTCTTGGGAGCCGAGGGCGATGATTGCGCGGTGCTTTCTGCCATCACGCACGAACCGGGTGACGACTCGTACGCCCTCGCTGGAGCTGGTGATGAAGTGGGCCTCGTCGACGACGAACGCGGCCAGGGTGTCGGGATCCTCGAAGCAGACCCGTTCGGCGAGGGCTGCGATGAACGCATACAGGGCGCGGCCGAAGATCTTCTCCACGCTCAGCTGGGCGAACAGGTGCTCGGTGACGAGCTCCTCGTTGGTGGGGAGTTCAAGGGAGTGGGTGAGGATGATGACGGCTCGGTCGCTCAGGGCGATCGCCGGCAAGGTGGCGTCGAAGATCACCCGGCACAGACCCTGGCGGGCGTACACGTTGATCTTGCGGGCGACATCGCGAGCTCCCTCAAGTTCGCAGTCGCCGGCGAGGTGGGAGACGAGGTCGCCCATGGAGTCGAGCTGGTGCGCGGTGAGGTAGGTGGGGTCGAGAACGTCGGCGAGGAGGACTCCTTGGTCGCTGGTGGGTGCGAAGTTGAGGAGCGGGGTGAGGAAGCTCAAAGCCATGCGTGAGCCGACACCGATGCCGAACAGCCGGAGCGGGTCGAGTGACAGGTCGGGGTTGACGACGTCGACGATCTTGGCCTGGGTGATGCTCCTGGCCCACTGGGCCCACTCCCCCATCTCCGTCCGGTCCGGGACGATGATCCGTCCCCCGCGATCGAGGACGTCGCCGGCGACGGTCTTCAGGGTGAAGCTCTTGCCGGAGCCGAGGTCGCCGCTGACCGCGATCGAGCCTGACTCGTTGCGGTCGGTGGCGCCGTCTGGGTCGTGGTAGACGACCGAAGACGGCCCACAGGTGACGCCGTCGGCGAGCATCGGGCCGTGGCCGATGTTGATCGCCAGAATCGATCCCTTGGCGTCGCCGATCTCGACGGTGGCGAGGGGGCATAACGCGGCGAGGTCGGTGCTGGTGGTGATCTGGGCGTACTCGCGCACGAACTGGTCTGCGGCGTGGCCGGGCACCATCGCCCACCACATGGTCTCCTGGTGTCCCAGAGGGGCGACGGCACGGTAGCCCCATTCCGAGATCCAGCCGGCGAGCGCCTTGGACTGGACGCTGGCAGTCTCGGCGTCCGGGCCGGCGCAGCACAGAATCATGGTGGCCTGGGCCTCGACCTCAAGCTTGTCGGATTCGAAGATCGACGCGTACTCGGACTGCAGCTCGGCGTAGCGGTCCAGCGCGGACACTGCGTGGCTCATCTCGCCGTCGCGCTGCAGCATCTGCTCGTTCAGGGCGGCGAGGGCACGCTTGTTCTCGACCATTACGTCCTGGGCTGAGCGGACGTGTAGCCGCATGGCCCAGTCGACCGCGATTCCGCACTCGTCGATCCGGCCGATCAACTCCCCGCCGGGGAACGGGATCCCGTTGTCGGGCACATCGCTGATCACAAGCAGCGACTGGTAGGACGCTTCGTCGACTCCTGTGGAGGGGTCCTGGACCTTGAGGAAGCGGCGTGTGAACGGGTTCACGGTCAGCCGCTCGGTCTTGTTCAGATCGGTCTGTCCGCCCTCATCCAGGAACGGCTCGACCATCGCGGTTCCGGTCTTGGACGTTGCGACCGCCACCGTGACCTGGTCGTTGCTGGGGCCCGGCAGGTTCCAGTCCTGGAACAGGCCGCGATCGAGCATGTGCTGGTGCAGCCACACCATCTGGGCTGGGGTCGCCGGCTGAATCCGGAAGCTCGCCGGAACCGATTCGACGGTCTTGGCCGCGATCGTGGTGAGCTCGGCAACCAGCTTCGCTGTGGGCGCCTGCCTTGGCATGCCGAGCCGGCTCTTCAGCCGCCACGTCGCGGTCCGGGTGTAGGTGGCGGCGGCCGCGAGCGGTGTGGTGTTCGCGAGTGGGACGGAGAGCCAGAAGATCCGCTGCCCGGGATGAATCTGCTCGAGGCTGGACAGGGTGGCCTGGCATTCCGCCACCCAGTCGGGGCAGGTCTCGGGGTCCAGGCCCTCCAGCATCTTGGCGACCAGCTGTTGTGGGTCGGCGATCGAGGCGAGGCCGAGCAGGAGCGATTCTCCACCCAAGGCACGGACGAGGGCCTGATGCAGCTGGCGGACCGCTCGTTTCTCCTTCTCTGGCCGCAGCCCGTAGCTGATGCCGCGGACCAGGTAGTCCGCCCAGACGGTGCCGGAGTCGGTGAAGCGGAGGTTGTTGACCATGGCGATCGTGGGGATGGGCATACTGCTATCTCCTTGCGCCCGCCGCGAGCAGCTGCTGCACGCCGGTGAGTGTCGCGGGGGTGTTGGGCGGATCCGCCGACGACACGGGAGGCCTCGGCGGGGCTGAGGCCGGCGTCTCAACGTGCGGCGGTGTAGAAGGGGCAGCTTCAGGCTTGTGCGGGCTGCGGTCGGCGGCGGTACTGGGGGCGATCATGAGGACGTCGCGGCCGAAGGCCTGGTGTGGTCGTCGGATCTGGGCCGGGATCGGCGCCGACCAAAGCCGAGCCAGCACCCGACCCCAGCCGGCACCGATCACGACCGGGTTGCGCATGCCGAAGGGCAACTTGCCCGCCGCATAGATCGCCCCATACACGATGGCGAGCCCGACGATGATGTTGCCGACCAAGCCGAAGTGGGCCCACAGCCAAGTGGTGTTCCACAGCAACAGCACGACAACACCACCCAGCACCAGCTGAGTGACGGTGTAGGGGCCTCCCCACAGCCTGGTGCCATCGGGTGTGCGCCCGATCAGCTGAGGGAACTTCCTGGCCTGGGTAAACCACTTCGCAGCCCGGCCGTCGCGACCTTCCACCGTCTCAGGCCGCCGCGGCGGCCTTCGCTGAGGCGGTGTGGGGATCGATAGTGACCACGATGGCCGGCGACGACTTGAAGTCCGCCTCCGCCCGCTTGGCCCACAGCGGCATCGTCAAGATGCCTCCAATCAGGACCGCCATAACGATGATGCTGATGATGACTCGTGACATCGCGAACTTCGCCTGCGCGCTGAACACGAAGGCCATGATCCCCGCGAAGATGACGAGCACCGTCTTGAACGTGCTGTCCGCCTGGGTCGCGTAGTTCCCGATCCAATCCAGGAAACCCATCTTCTCTCTCCTTACTGTCTTGTCGACGTGGCCGACGGGGTGGTGGGGGTGGAACTCGGGGTGAGGGTCTCGACCGGCGCCAGGGTTGGCGTGGCGGAGCCCTGAGGCTGCTTGACCGAGGTGAGCGGCACGTCGCGGATCGCGGCGACTTCCCATCGTCCGGCTCGCAAAGCGAGGGTCAGCGGGTACTGCACCGTGACCGTCTGATGGTCACCGGAAGCGGCAGAGGCAGTGACCAGGACGTCCAGCTTGTCGCCGTCCCTGGGTGTTGCCTGAACGTCGCTGTGGGCGGCGATGCCCGTGACGCTCACCTCGGTGTAGGGGGCGGGAGCAACGGCGCGGATCGCGGTATCAGGAGAGATGATCCTGGCCACGTCTCCCTGCCCTGCCAGGAACGCTCCAAGGAACTCGCTCGCCGTCGTGTAAAGCGGCGATCCCGACGGAACCAGCACCCTGTAATCGAGATCAGGTGAGGTGCCGGCCAGCAGGGACGCCGGCACCTCACCCGGCAGGGAGACCGCCGCCACGGTCTGGCCCTGGACCTTCACGGCCAGCTCGAAGAACCTCCGCGACACCATCCGCTGATCGGCAACGGTCGCGGCAACGGTCACCGCCCAGATACCGGCTCCGGCCGAGTGGGACTCGACGACCATCGCGTCGGCAACCTTGAGCCCGTCAGCGGGCAGGGTAATGCTCGAAGCCTGCGGCAGCAGCGCCCGCACCAGATCCTCCTGGCCGCGGCCGGCCGACAACCACGTGGTAACCACGCGGACGCCGAACTCTTCAGCCCGCTGCTGTCCCGCAGCTGCGGCCGCATCCACGCTCGCCGACACCGCGGCAACAGGCGCCGGGCTGGACACCTGCCAAGCCCAGCCCGCCAGAGCCACCGGACCGCACAGGATCCCGGCCCACAGCAGCACCGTCGCCCCGCCGGCGGCCAGCCGGTCACCCATCGTCCACGCGTTCCCGAACACCGCCGGCTCTTCCACCGGCTCGGCCTCGTCCCGAGCACCCTTTGCCCAAGGCAGTCTCATCGCGACCTCCTGCTGTCCGCGAGCCGAAGCGGCACCACCGACTCAGAGCTGGGTGGTGGGGCTGCCACAGAGCCGGTCGCAGCCCCACCACGACCTGAAGCAGGCCCGCGGCGGCCGCTCGAGGTGCGCCCCCCGGGCACCTTCTCGGCCAACGCCCGACGGATCTCCTGCGCGGCGGGCTCGCTCAGCGGGCGAGCGGCCAGCACCCCAAGCTGGTCCGTCTCCGCAGGCGACAGCACCCGATCCGGGTCGCCACGATCGGCCATCGGCACCCCTTCCTCCGCGGGCTCTGCTTCACCCAAAACAAAGCGCCGCGCGAAGAGCCGGGTGTGACACGACACCGCCACCAATCACCGACCGGGCTAGCCAAGAACCCCGAATCTCAGTGACTTCTCAGCCTTCACGGCCTCAGGCAACGAATCGGGCAAGAAATCGGGCAAGACCCCTTCGAGAGAGTGGGAGACACCCCAACACCGAGGAGAAGACCCCAATGACCTCCACACTCACCACGCCACGCTCAGCGTTCCGCGCCCACCACACCCGACCCGGCCAAGTCAGCTCACAGCTGTTCGGGGCGCTCATCGACGAATGGATCGGGCTCAACCAGAGCCGAAGCACCCTCACCGAACTCCACCGCTGGGCAAACCTCGAACCGCTCCTGGCCGGCTACACCCAGCCCGCCGACATCGTTGACGCGATCGACGCAGCCGAGAACACCGTCAAGGACGCCATGCTGCTCGCCCTGCTCCGACTCGCCCAGGCCGGCCACCAGCTCGCCGGGCGGATCCTGCTCCAACAGATGCTGCCCAGCATCGGCAAGCTCACCAAGACCTCACCGTCGCAGCCCACCAGCGACAACCGGTGGGCAGAAGACCGCCGCCACATCGCCGTCGCCGAGTTCTGGGACCTCGTCAGCACCCTCAACCTCGAACGCCACGAACACGGCATCGCCACCACCCTCCACATGCGGATGGTCTCGCGCATCTTCGGACGCCGCAGCCCCCACCAGACCCTCCCCGTCGGAGACGCCGACGACGTCTGGACCGCAGCCACCCCCCACCAGCCCGCCCAGACCGAGGACACCGGCCCGACACTCGCCGAAGTCCTCCAATGGGGTGTCCGCACCCAGATCATCACCACCACCGACGCCGAGCTGCTGACCCACATCTACATCGGCGATCACACCGCGGTCGAAGCAGCAGCCAGGTTCGACCTCACCCATGCCCAGGCCCGCCAACGCTGCTCACGCGCCACCCGACGCCTCGCGGCCGCCGTCGCGGCAGCCCGCGACCAGGTCGCCTAACCTCAGCCCTGCGACGGACCGACATACCCAACGCCAACCCCGACACCAGCCAGCTCGCACCCAGGGCCCGGGACTCACATTCTCGTTGGCCTCCGCGGCCCGCTGCACTCCCGCGCAGCCGGCGTACTTCTGGACGCCGACCTCACCACAGACGAAGCCGGCCGTGCGATCGTCAAGTTCGCTCCCCCGGGATCCGACACTGTCCAGGCCATCGAGCTCGCCCGACTGGGCGACACCTGGGGGCAGCTCCACGCCAGCGGATGGGCCGTCCGCGCATTCCCGCCCAACTCCCCCGCCCACCTGCTCTGGCAGATCACCGAAACCCAGAACCAGATCGCGCAGCTCGTCAACGCCAGATCCATCCAGGACACCCAAACCAAGACGATCCGGTATTGGATGCGACGCAGGAGTGGCGACATCACTTCGGAATCTCGCAAGAAATGTCGAGACGCTAGATCGGCGCGATCCTAAGCTCGAGTCGTGTCCGCACCCGTTCTTCCACTCACAGCTCAGCGGCATGCTGAGGGGGTCAATCGCGCCCTTCACTGGATGGAAGATCGACTCGAGGAGCCGCTCAGCCTCGCGAGTATCGCCGCAGTCGCCGGCCTCTCCCCGCATCACTTCCATCGCGTGTTTCGTGCGGTCGTCGGTGAGAACCCGAAGGCGCATCTGCGCAGGTTGCGGCTCGAGCGAGCGGTCTACCGGCTCAAGGTCAGCACCGACACGGTGCTTGACATCGCGCTGGAGTCCGGGTTCGCAACGTCTGAGACTTTCACCCGAGCCTTCATCCGGCGCTTCGAGATCAGCCCCTCCGAGTACCGGCGGATGCTGCGCTCCTATCGCGAGTACGCGGACATGGCCCAGCAGAGCAAGGTGTTCGAGGGCTTCACCGACGAGACTCCGCTGACACTTCACTTCGACCTCGACGCCGCGCCGGTCTGGGTGGAGCGCACCCCGGAACGCCACCTGCTGGTCCTACGGCATCGCGGGTATGACGGTCTCGGCATCGGACACGCCTCGATCGATCTGTGGAAGCAGGTGCGCGACTTTGCGATAGCGAGCGGCATTGCGCACGCATCCGATCGGGTGGTGGGAATCGCTCGGGACGACCCCTATGTGGTGGACAACGAGCAGATCCGCTTCGACGCCGGGCTGGAGATCGCCGGTCCGATAGACCCGCCCCATCCCTACACCTACCGCTGGATGCCGGCGCAGCTGTGCGTCGCGCATCGGCACACCGGCGGTGCCGAGCAGATCGCAAAGACGTTCGCCGCCATCGGCGTGCAGTGGATGCCCTCAGACGGGTGGCGACTGCGCTGCGCGTCGCCCTTCGAGATTCACCACATCGACCAACCCATCAACGGTGCCGCTCGCATCAGCCACACCGACGCCTATGTTCCCCTCGAGCACCAGCCCGTACCTAAACCAGGAGAAGCCTCATGATCGGATTCCAGTTCACCGAGCACATCGAACGACCTCCACTGGAAGTGTTTGCCGTGCTCGCTGATCCCACGCGATCGGTCGACTACGTCGACGGCGTGGTGAGAAGCGCGAAACTGACAGACGGGCCGCTCGCCGAGGGGTCCGTGATCGAGGAGACCCGCCGAATAAAGGGCAAGGAGTCGACGGGCCGTTTGCAGATCTTGGCCCTCGATCCGCCCTCGACCTTCGCTATCACCAGCGAGGCAGAAGGCATCACCGCGACCTACCACTACCGCCTCCACCCTGACAAAACCGGCACCCGAGTCGAGTGGACGTGCGAGCTCGAGGCCGGCGGACTGCGGCGAATGATGCTGCCCTTGGTAGCCGCGATCACCAAGAAAGAAGACGGCGAGCACCTAGTCCGCCTCAAAGCCTACGTCGAGTCGCAGCCAGCTTCGAAGGCCGCCTCGTGATGCCCTCCGACACCAGCGTCGGCGAGGCGCTGGATCGTGCAACCGGGCCGCGACGCGATGAAGTCGCCGAGCTCCTCGAGCTTTTCGAGGGGGTCGCGCAGCGGCCGCCCGTGGTGTGGGCGGATCGGATCGTCGGATTCGGCCAACACTCCTATGCATACGACAGTGGACGCGAGGGAATCGCACCCGAGATAGCCTTTGCCTCCGGGGCTACTAGGCACACGCTCTACCTGGTAGAGGGATTCGCCGAGCGATGGCCCGACCTGCTGGAAGTGCTCGGTCCTCATCGCACGAGCACCGCCTGCCTTTACCTCACCCGGCTGTCGACAGTGGACCGAGACGTGCTGCGGGATCTACTCGAGCGATCGCTCTGTGCCGTTCGAGACTCCCGCGGCGCCAGCAAGTGACTGGGCTCGCACTGATTCAGGTGGCACAGCGAGTCGACAACCTCGAGCGCGCAACGGATTTCTACTCCGCGTTGCTCGGCGCATCTCCCCTGGGTCGATTCGATCCACCGGGTCTGGTGTTCTTCGACCTCGACGGCGTCCGACTGCTGCTCGAGCGCGGAGCCCCGTCAGCGGTGCTCTACCTCCTGGTCGACGATCTCGAGTCAGCTATTCACCGGCCCGGCGAGATAGAGGTCGTCTCGCCCGCGCACCTGATCTTCACCCACACCACAAATGCTCTTGGGCCAGCAGGGCGAGAAGAATGGCATGCGTTCATTCGCGACCCTGAAGGAAACATCGTCGGCCTAGTCGAGTATCGAAATCCGTCCGCATAGCCGACTGCAGCAGTCGGGGAAACCGCCGCGGCGATCACCGCGCTCGCGACCCAACTGCGCCACCTCGTCCGCCGCCACCGCCTCGCCGTGCCGCCCGCCGGGGTCCCCTCCGCTGCCGCCTGAACCTTCACCGGGCCACCCCGGCGGTGGCTAGAGGGGCCGCATCTCATCACCCTCGAGCAGCCGCTCGTTCCCCGGCTCGCAGTGCTGCAGCACAACCTCGTGACCGATGAGCTCCGCCAAGTCCTCAGCAGCCCGATGCAGGTCGACGGCCGGCCGCTCGCGGAACTCCAACACGCTGACGAGGATCTCGATCGGCCAACCGCTGGGCATGTCAGAGCCTCGCGCGGCCAGCCCAACAATCCTCGGATGGCTCATGTCGTGACCGGCGAGGATGGAATGGACCTGCTCCCGGTAGAGGTACAGCAGGTCGAGAGGCGGGAAGTCGGCGATCGGATGAACCTCCTGGCCCGGTGTCGAGACGTGGTGAGGCCCCGCGCTCCCACCGACCGTGTGTAGGAGCGCTGCCATGCCGGGCCCAACGCCGCTGAGCGTAAGCCCCGCCAGTCGCGTGCACCAGTTCCTCATCGCCCTTGGTTCTATCTCAATGCTTGGCGAAGCCGTCACCCATGAGGGGTCTCACCTCCACCTACTACACGCCGTAGCATCAATACAGCCGTCCATCCCCCTGGACACATGTGCCTCGGGCTCGGGCGGGCGCTGACTTCGAGAGCTCAAAGGGCCCTTAGTCGGGCGCTGGAGTGGCCCGAGCAGCGAGAGGGGCGCGCCGCGGCCACTCCAGCAGAGCCGGGCCCGTCGCGCCAGGTCCGTCCCCTCCCACGCCGGCCGGCTACTCGGGCTGGTCCACGATCGCGGCAACGAGCTCGTCAAGCTCACTGCCAGCTGACGACGAGTTCACGAGTAGACGGATCTGCTTGCGTCGGGTCACGAAGTAGTCCGCGAGCGCGACCTCGCCGGCGACGAGATCCGTGAGCTGCTTGGCGAGTTCTGCGATGCGTCGGTGCGTGCTGTCCTGGGCGTCGTACTTCGGGATGGGCAGCTTCCAGACGTTCTTGTCGATGTGGCGTTCGTCCTTGCCGTAGGACATCAGCGGGCGGGCGAGCTCAGTGATCACCGGAGAGTTCAGGATGCCCGCGAGGTAGTTGGCCTCGTCGGTGGTGCTCACAGCGGCCCAGTACACGCTGTGCTCGACGACCACTCGGGGGTCCGTGAGCACGGCGGCGGCGATGTGCATTCCGGAGGCGGCATACACCACGCGGATCGCGGGGAAGGGGGCCTGCTGGGCAAGCTTGTTCATGTAGTTGATCTGGGTCACGACGTCGAGGCTGCCGGTCTGGTTGGTCTTCCATACCGTCTGTGCGTGGCGGGTCCAGTGCGCGACGCCTGGCCACCGGTCGATCTTGGTTTCGTCGGGGTGAAGAATCTCACCCTTCTCGGTCATCGGCAGCACGAACTTGGCAGGCCGGGTGATCGTGAACGGCGCGACCTGTTCGCCGAGAACGGTCGACCAGACGAACTCCGACTCCACGATCCCGGTCAGGTCAGACAGTTGCTTCCAGGGCTTCTTCTCTGCGCTGGACCGCTCGGATCGCACCGCGACCCGACCCTTCGGGACGCCGAGCTTGGCGCTGTCATCTGGGCGAACCCTGAACAGGTACCGCGGGAACAGGTTTGCTCCGTTGGCGAACCTGTCGGCGTACACCGACCGGTCCTCCTCCGAGCCGATCGCCACCTTGCCCGGGATCTCACGCTGTACCACCGGACACTCCGCTGCCTGGTGCTGGTCGTCCTCACAGTGCCGGGCCAAGACCCGTCCTACTCCCGCTTGGGCGCGCCACTGGCACTCCTTGGCTTACTGCTGTTCTTGCCTCTCAAGACGCCCGTGCAGTCGGTCGACCCCGGCGACCGGAACTAGCCACCGCCCACCCGTTACGCACCGAGCCGCCTGGCGGGGTTGGCCGGAAGCCTGTCGCTCGCGGCCGACCCCGCCGAGACCTCGCCATGCTCAACTACCTACGACAGCACCGCACCTTGGACTCGACACTCAAGATCGACCATTCGCATCGGCCGGCACGAACACGCACTCTGGGCGCCGGATGCGCTCTTCGGCCTCATCAACTCACTACGCAGCGGACACGGAGACGGAGACCCCAGCTGCTACGAGACGATCCAGCACAAGATCACTGTGCTCCAGCAGCCACCCCGAACCCGACAGGGCCCCCAGACAGCGCGAAACCCGGGCCCTGTCGTCCGGCAGGAGATCCCGGGTCCGCTGCCAAGCACTCACCGCGGTGGGCTGGCTACGTCTTCATGATGCCGGAGTACGTCGGCCGACGACACCCACCGGCCACGACCACGAGTATGGTTCTGTAACCCTGAATAAGTGGTGACCTTATACAGGCGTACACTTTGCTACATGGAGCCCGCGCTGAACCCCTAC
>JAIUOS010000035.1 GCA_020161755.1 Actinomycetota bacterium | reverse complement strand
CAGGACGGGTTGGCGCCCGCGCACGGTGGGGACCGGCCCCGGGTCGTGGTGACCCTGTCCTGGGACACCCTCGCCCACCAATGCGTGGACGCCCACCTGGTCGGTACGGGGGAACCGGTCGCCGCATCCGTGGCGCGCCAACTGTTGTGTGATGCGGACGTGTTGCCGATCGTGCTGGGCGGCCCGTCACTCATCCTGGACGTGGGACGCTGCCAACGCCTGGTCACCCCCGAGATCCGGGCCGCGCTCGAACACCGCGACCAGGGCTGTGTGTTCCCCGGCTGCGACAAACCGCCGCAGGCCTGCCACGCCCACCACATCCTGCCCTGGTGGGCCGGCGGCACCACCGCCCTGCCGAACCTGGTACTGCTGTGCCCGCACCACCACGGCATCATCGAACCCGCCCACCCCACTGGTGACGGCCCACCACCCAGCCCCGACGACCGCTGGCAAGTCCGACTCCGCACCGACGGCGCCCCCGAAATCCTGCCACCCCGCCGCGTCGACCCCCACCAACAACCCCGACAACACACCCGCTTCCTCACCCGACAACGCCAATGAGAGTCCCTCTTCGCAACGGCAAACGAAGCGGTGATCACCGAGCGGGCATCACCCAGTCAGGGCGCGAGGCTGTGGCATTGTCGCGCGCGCCCGCCCATGGTAAGGACCGGTCCGGATCGTGCTGACCCTGTCCTGGGACACCCTCGCCCAACAGTCTGTCGATGCCGGCCTGGTCGGTGCGGGGAGTCGGTCGCCCGCCGGTTGTTGTGACGCCGACGTGTTGCCGATCGTGCTGGGCGGCCCGTCACTGGTCCTGGACGTGGGCCGCTGCCAACGCCTGGTCACCCCCGAGATCCGGGCCGCGCTCGAACACCGCGACCAGGGCTGTGTGTTCCCCGGCTGCGACAAACCCCCACAGGCCTGCCACGCCCACCACATCCTGCCCTGGTGGGCCGGCGGCACCACCGCCGTGTGGAACCTCGTACTGCTGTGCCCGCACCACAACGGCATCATCGAACCCGCCCACCCCACTGGTGACGGTCCACCACCCAGCCCCGACGACCGGTGGCAAGTCCGACTCCGCACCACCGACGGTGCCCCCGAAATCCTGCCACCCCGCCGCGTCGACCCCCACCAACAACCCCGACAACACACCCACTTCCTCACCCGCCAACGCCAATGAGACCGGGAGCGCTCACCCCGCGGAAGCCAAGACGTGCCTGGCGGGAGAGGGTGACGACCGCCCGGGGTCGTCCAGCCCGACGACCAGCTCCACCTCCTCCGTCATGGCCGCGTTGAGCCTGCGCAGGAGTTCGATGATCCGTGCCTCGTCCCACTCCATCGCGGCGACCTCGTCAGCGCTCTCGAGGATCGGGAGCGTCAGCCGGTCGCGCGTGCGCTCATAGTGGCGGTAGGGCTCCGTGCCGCAGCCCGGGTTGGCGAGTTCCGCTCCGATCGCATCGGCCACGAGCTCCGCGTCCCGTAGCGCGTCGGTCAACCCGTGGGCGCTGATCGGGTCCTTCCAGGAGCCGGCGTCCCCGACCAGTGCCCAGCCCGGCCCGTACGGGCGGCGCAACCAGCCTGGTTCACCGGTGAAGGTGCGTACCGGGGACGCGAGTGCGGCAGCCCGCAGGCGGGCGCCCATCGCCGACGACGCGCAATCGAGCAGTTCCTGCAGGACCGACGGTCCACCGCGCCCGACACGCGAGGGCAGATGTCCGGCGAACACGCAGGTGAGGCCGTCATTCGTCGGGATGAAGCCGGCCGTTCCCTCAGGGCGGTAGGCCCACTCGTAGCCGACCGCATCCAGCCCCGCGAAGTACCCGTAGGTGAAAGCGCTGGTGTGACTCGCCTCCGTGGTCGTCGGCGCCTCCACGAGGCGGGCGATCGTGGAGTGGCGCCCGTCCGCGCCCACCACCACTCGCGCGCGCAGCTCCCGCTCGGCCCCGCCCCCGACGTGGGTGGCGACCCCGGCGATCCGGCCCTGCTCACGTAGGAGAGCCACGACGCGGGACCCGTACTGGACCTGCACCCCCGCCGTGGCCGCGGCGGCCACCAGGATCGGATCGAGCACCGTGCGCCGTGGCGCGTAGAGCGCGTCCACACCACCCGTCGGCTTGATCGCGACCTCGACGTCCGAGGACGCGTAGTGGAACACCGTCGTGCGGATCGCCGGCGTACCTGCCGCGACGACCTGGTCGAGCAGCCCCCACCGGTGCAGTTGGAGCACCCCGCCACGCATCAGGGCGTGCGTGGAAAGGGTGTCCGCGCCGGGCTTCTCCCGATCGACCAGCACCACCGACGCCCCGGCACGTGCCAGCAGCATCGCCGTCGCGGCGCCCGCAGCCCTTGCCCCCACGACGATGACGTCGGCCTCGTGCTCCATCTCGTCCTCCTTCGCTCGAGGGTCCGGCCGGGGACAGCCGCTCCGGCCGGACCGTCCCCCGTCAGGCGGCGTCGACCTCGAACGAGACCGGGACGCCGTTGGTCACCATGTCCAGCACGGCGGAGCGGGCCTTGGACTGCTCGAAGACCTGCCTCAGCGCAGCCGGGTCGTCGCCCCGCAGGCGGAACGACACCCGGATCCCCTCGAACCCGTTCCGAACGCCCGGGTCGAGACCCAGCAACCCCCGAAGGTCGATGTCGCCCTCCACGGTCGAGCTCACCTCGTCGAGCCGGACGCCACGCGCGGCGGCGATGTTCGCGATGCCCGCGGTCAGGCAGGCCGCCAGCGCGTGCAGCAGGAACTCCGCCGGCGTCGATCCCCGGTCCTTCCCGGTGAGCACCACCGGATGGTCGGCCTCGTACGTGCGCGGCTCGACGTGGGTGAGGTCCTGCAGGGCCCCGTGGAAGTCATGGATCGTGGTGCGGCTGTTCGTGCCGGCGATCCAGTGGTTGGTGACGCGGAAACGGAAGTCCGCGATCTGTGGGTTCGACTTCACCGCGTCGATCGTGGCGAAGAGCATGTCGACGTCGACGCCGTTCCGCGTGTGATCCGTAACCGTCATGGTTGTGCCTCCTGGTCAGGTGTGATGCTCGTTCCAGCCTCCCGCCGTGCGGTCCGGGGCACATCCGGGAGCGGCACGGGTCTTCGTCTCCGTGGTGACCACGCAGACCGGTCAGGAGGCCAGGAAGTGCTCCACCTCGTCCAGGAACTGGGCGAACCCGATATCGCGCTGCAACAGGATGTGGTTGCGGCTGTTCAGGGCGACGAAGCGGGCGCCGGGGATCAGCGTCGCCAGCCGGCGTCCCTCCTCGAACGGCACGCCGCGGTCGCCGGTGGCATGCACCACGAGGGTGGGCACCCGCACCTGCCGTGCCAGGTCACTCGCGTCGAGGTCGTGGAAAGCGGCCTCCAGCAGGGGGGCGTTCTCGGGCGTGGTGGTGCTGCGGAGCTGGTCGGTGAACCAGCCGACCTCTTCCGGTCCGGCCTCCGGCACGAACTGGCGGGCGAAGGTTTCGCGGAACCGCTCGTTGTCGCTGCGCCAGGCAACCCTCGCCAGGTCCACCTGCGCGGTGGCCTCGTCCTCCTGCACCGCGTCGCCGCGCCGGCGCATCCCGTAGGCGTAGGTCCCGTAGAGGACGAGGTGCGACACCCGTTCGGGGTGACGCGCCGCGAAGCCGAACGCGACCGGGCCACCCTGGGAGACGCCCAGCAGAGCCACGGGGTCGGTGCCGAGGCTGTCGAGCACCGCCTGCAGGTCGTCGATCCACACGTCGAGGCTGGTGAGGTCGACGCCACCCAGGTCACGGTCGGACAGGCCACACCCTCGAGGGTCGTAACGGACGTAACGCTGCCGCCGGCTCAGCTCCCGCACCCAGTGGCCCCAGATCGGGCTGCTCGGGGTGTCCTTGTCCACCTGCGTGAGCCAGGTCGCGGTCTTCACCAGCGTCCGTCCCGCACCGGACGCGGCCACCGCCAGCGTCGTGCCGCCGGCCACCTCGACGAAGCTGATCGACGTCGCCGATGCGTCCTCCGCAGCCGGCCGTGTGTCGCGGCCCAGCGCCCGCCGGTCGGACGCCCCGAGCTTGCGCAACAGGGCGGAGACGTGGGTCTCGACGGTGCGCACCGACACCACCAGCTCGGCGGCGATCTCCGCGTTCGTCCACCGCTGCCGCACCAGTCCGAGCACCGCCCGCTCACGCGGCGTCAGCGTGGCGTCAGGATCGGTCATGCCTCGAGTCTGCCAGTCCCGGCCGCCGGCGAGGAGGGCCGGATGGCCGGGGCAACGGACGCGGACGCCGCCGGACCACGGCCATTCAGAGGTACACCTCGTCGGCGTACACGAGCCGCGGCGTGGTCCCGGGGCCAACCCCGGGCGCAGGAGGATCGGCGTCGAACAGCTCGTGCTCCTCGACCAGGACCCGCCAGGACGACTCCTCGCCGGGGCGGCGCAGCCCGGGAGATCCCTCGCCCCCGGGCAGCACCACCGAACCGGTCCAGGTGGCGCTGTGGCCACCGTCCTCCTGCACGCTGACCGCCAGCAACAGAGTGCTCGAGACCGTCTGCCACTCCAGGTCGCCGGCCCCGTCGGGCCGGTGCTGCACGCTCGCCCGCACCGTGCGCGCCTGCTGCAACCGAGACGCCCGCACCGCGTCCTCGCCGGTCGGGGTGTCCGCGGTCAGCTGGTCGCCGGGCAGCGCGGGTGCACCGTGCTGGTTCCACTGGTGCCAGTTCACGACCCCGGTCAGCGTCACCTGCACCTGGCCGGCGTCCGGCCTGCTCACCGTGAGCGTGCGGGCCGGCAACGGCTGCACCCACCCGGTCAGCGCCACCGGCGACAACGAGCAGCCCTCGATGGAGTGCGGCTGGTAGCGCGCCACCGCCAGGCGCAGGAACGGCCACAGCGCCGGCGTCTCCTGCACGTTGACATCCACGAACCAGCGGCGCGTCGCCTCGTCGAACTCGGGCTGGTACCCCAGCACCCGCGCGGACGGGGCCCCCTTCACGTCCAGCAGCGGCACGGTACCGGCGACCGCCACCGGGTTGCCCGGCGCGTCCGGCCAGCCACGCACCCGGCCCCCGGGCACCTCACCGTGCAGCGGCGGCGTGATCCCCACGCCCGGTGACACGGCGGTCTCCAGCAGGTCGAGCAGCAACTGGTCGGTGGTGAGCAGCGGCGGCACGGTCGGGTTGGTGGTTTCGGACCCGTGCTTGATGATCGGGTCGGCCGCCCACAGGCTCGTCGCCGCATCCGGCGCGACCACCGTCTTGGGCTGCGACACCCACCCGGTCGCGCCCTTCACCCACTCGTTCGGGTCGAACACCAGCACGCCGAGCAGCTCGCCGTCACCGGAGGAGAACCACGGCCGCGCCAGCCATACCCGCACCCCCGAGCGTCGCACCTGCCGCCACGCGAACGGTTCGGACGGCTCGGGCTGCGACTCCCACCGCAGCAGCGGCACCGCGTCCAGCACCGTCGGAGCGGCCGGACGCGCCGACGACGGGATGTCCAGCACCACCGGTTCCCCGGACGGGGCGTCGGCCGGCACCTGGCCCGCGCTGAAGTACTCCGCGTACCGCGTCGTCCCGCTCGGCAGATAGGTGACCCGGCGGTAGTGGGTGTCGGTGAACGTCTGGATCATCTTGTGGAACCCCACCCCGCCGAGCAACTGCGCCAGCACCCCGGTGGGCTGGAAGTCGTAGAGGAACATTGCCCCGGTGCGTTCGCCCTCGCCGACCGCCGACCGCACCACCACGTCCGACTTCGCCACAACCTGGGGACGGTCGGACGCCGGGTCGTCCACCTGCTCGGTCCAGCCGGCCGTCACCAGCAGTACATCGGTGCTCGCCCCGTGGACGTGCACGAGGCCGGTCAGCGCGGCCACCGACCGTCCCTGCGGGCGCAGGAACAGGCTCAGTGCCGACAACTCGGGGGCGCGCACCGGCACCGGTACCGCGTGCACCAGCCGCAGGTCGGTGGACGGGGTCAGCCACCACGTCCACCCGGACGCCGCCGCCCGCTGGAGCGCCGCCGCCGCGACCAGCTCGTCCGGCGTGTAGCCGTCGGCCGGATCGGCCACGCTCGCCAGGTGGGAGCGCCACAGGCCGACTTCTCCAGCTGCGCGGCCTCCACCGTGCTGGCCAGCGCAACCCGCACCTGCTCACCGGGCGGCAGCGTGACCCGCACCACGTGCCCGTCCACCGCGGCGCCCAGTTCGGCGCCCGGTTCGAGCACCAGCCGCAACGGCTCGAGGCTCGGCCAGGTTCCCGGGTACGGCACCGTGACCGCCTGAAGGACGCGCGGCTCGGGCAGCGCGTGCGGATAGCCGGCCTCGTAGAACACCAGCGACACCCCGTCCGCGTACGGGTCGGGTAGGTACGGCAGCCGCAGGGCGTCGACGTCGTGCACCACGTACTGCCCCTCGCCGATCGGACGCCCGCGATGCGCCGTGATGTCGGCCAGCGTGGCCCGGTTGGGCGAGGTGATGTCGGCCCCGGGACGGTCGGCCAGGGCGATGCCCGGCTGCTCGTCGAGGTCGCGCGGGTGCGTGAGGCTGGGCACGAACTGGTCCAGCAGCGTGCCCCGCTCGGCCAGCGCGACCGCGTAGAGGCGCTTGATCTCGGCGGCGTCCTCGGTGCCGATCGCGGCATCGAACAGCCCGGCGGCCTCCGCCTCCAGCTGGGTGGCCTTGGGCGCGGCCAGGTGACGCTGCGACGAGCTCCGCTCGTCGGGCTCAGGGCCGTCGGCAGCGCCGCTGCGCACCACCAGCACGGCCGGCTGCTCGCCGGTGCCCAACTCCTCCCGTGGGACCAGGACCGGGAACGGCACCGGCTCCCACCGCAGGTACGGACGCGGCACCGTGACGACCGAGCGCACCGGCAGGCGCAGGTCGTCGGGCAGGGCGAGGTCGTCGTTGCGGGCCAGCCGGGCGAAGTCGGCGGCGTCCTCACGCAGTTGCGGACGGACGCGTCCCGCCGCGCGCGGCGAGGCGGCCAGGATCCGCGCGGCGGCGGCCACGTCGTCGAACCTCTGCTGCGCGGCCGACGGGCCGGGCTGCTCGGCGACCGCATGGGACACCAGGCCCCGCAGCGTCGCGTCGATCCGCTCGTCACCCGACAGCAGCTCGGTGGGCAGCGCGAAGGTCGGCGTCTCCGTCCGGTCGGACGCGGGCGCCGCGGCCAGCGAGCGCTGCAACGCCGCGCTGATGCCGCCGCCGTCGCGCCGGGCGTAGGCGTCGCCGACCCGCGCGAGGTGCGCGCGGGCCGCGGCCAGCGCCGCGCGTCCCGGACGGACCGGGGGACGCCGCGGCGTGGCCACCTGCGGCACCGAGTTGCCGGCCAGGTCGACCGCCAGCACCCGGAAGCTGTACGACATGCCGTACCGCAGCCGCGGCAGTGACGCCGGCGCCACCTTCGACGTGATCTGGGCGCCGTCGATCGGCTGGTCGGGCGGGGTCGGCACCACGACCTCGGTGTTGCCGTCCGCGTCTGGCGGCTCGATGTGCACGATCGTCAGCCCCGGACGGGGTGCCGACAGGCGGGTCCACCGGGTGCGGCTGCTCGGGACGCTCGTAGTAACGGCGCATCGCGTGCGCGTCCACCATCAGTTGCAGGTTCGGGTTGCCGGCCAGGTTCTTGCCGACCAGCCCGTCGAGGCGCTTGGTCAGGCGGTTGTCGGCGTCCGGGTCCTCCAGCAGCACCTGGATCGGGGAGTCGACGTCGATGATCTCCGACTGGTACGCCGGCGGGTCGGGGATGTAGCCGCGGTCGTGCCCCTGGTCGGAGTTCTCCGGGCCGGTGAGCGGACCGATCGTGGTCAGCGCGTCGCGGAGGCGTCGGCCCGCGAGCTGCGCTGCCCGCTGCCCGCGGCCCTTCTCCTCGCGCAGCAGCCGGGCCAGCGGCCCGTCCTGGTCGAGCGCGGCCAGCGTGGTGAGCAGCCCGCCCGCGACCGCGTTACCGGCGAGCGGCGGACGCCGGGTCGGCGCCGCGGTGATCGCCGCCAGGTGCAGGTCGACGGCGTGGTCGCTGAGCCGACTCGCCGGGTTGGTGTGCCAGTCGGCCTCGGAGAGCTTCGGCTCCGGGAAGCCCGCCACCGGCGTGTCGGGCGGTAGTGCGCCGGCCCACGCGGCCGCGTCCGGCTGCGACACCACCCGCAGCGGCAGCGGCGTGGCGGGGTTCACCGACGTGGTGAGCGACAGGGTGCCGGCAGCCAGGGTGTTCACCCAGTCGGCGGCGGCCGGGTAGTCCGACAGCTGCACCTGCCCGCCGACGAGCTTGTGGGTGAAGAACACCGTCAGCTGGAACGGGGCGTCGTCGGCGAGCGAGTAGGGCAACGCGGTCGCCTGGATCGTGGTGGTCATCGAGAACTCCTGGTCAGGCCGGAAGGGGTGCGAAGGCGTCGCAGTACGCCGCCCAGTCGTCGTTCAGGTCGCTCGCATCGGGCGGCATGATCTGGTACATCGTCGGGTCGCCCTTCGAGCCGGCGAGTTGGCGCTCGACGACTATCTCGACCGAGGCGGAGAAGAAGAGCACCTCCACGTCGATGGTGAGCGAGGCCCGTCCGACCAGCTTTCCGGTCTCGAACTGGTAGCTCAGCGACAGTTCGAGCGTGATCGACGCACTGATCAGGCCGAGCACGTCCACCTCGCCGCGGATCCGGAAGTACGCGGTGAGCAGGCCCTTGTCGGCCTCGAGTCGCAGGTAGACGCCGACCGCGATCGACACCGAGCCGGACGCCACCCCGAGGTCGATCGACAGGCTGGCGCACGCCTCGAGGCCGAGCTCGAGCAGGACGAGCCCCTTCGGCGCGGCCCGCAGCGACAGCCAGCCGCCGCCGCCGATGCACATCACGGTCAGCCGGAACGGCGAGTCCTTCGAGCAGAAGTGGAAGCCGACGGTCATCGCGTCGCCCAGGAACGGCACCCGCGCGTCCGCGCCGAGGGAGATGTTCTCCAGGCTGAACACGCCGATCCCGACGTTCGGCAGCGCCAGGTCGAAGCCGGCCGTGACGCCCTCCGGCGCCACGTCCACGTACGGCGGGTCCGAGAAGCCGTCGAACGGGATCAGCTCCCGCAGCCGGTCGACGAACGCGAGCGGACCGAGGAAGCCGACCCCGCCGAACACCACGTCCACCTCGGGCTTGCCGGTCGACCCGGCGTGGAACCCGACGCGGCGGAACCTCAGCTGCATCAACGCGCCGCTGCCGGTGCCGATCAGGTTGAGGCTGAAGTCGACCAGCTCGGCGACGATGTCGACCGACGGCGGGGCGCTCGCCGAGGCCCGCACCTCGACGTCGATGTGCAACCCGTCGGTGGGTGGCTTGAAGATCTCCGGGACGCCGGGCAGGCCCCACGAGCCGATCGTCGGACGCCACTGGAGCCGGGCGGTCACCTGGCCGCCCGCGATGCCCTCCAACAGGTCGGCGAGCCCCTTGGCCGTGCTGGCCAGCTCGGTGAGGGTCTTCAGGATCTCGACCGGCTTGCTCAGCGCCGAGCGGACGGCGGCCGGCACGCCGGGCAGGCCGAGCGTGTCCAGCAGCGGCTGGAGGTCGCCGGCGAGCTGGACGGCGGCCGCGCTCACCGCGTCCGCGCTGCCGGGGAGCCCGGCGAGAGCGGCGAGCAGCGCGTCCGCGTGGGTGGTGACCTGGCCGACCCGGGCGTCCAGTTCGTCCAACGCATGCTGGGCGACCGCCGCCGCGCCGCCGTGCGCGGCGTCCGCCACCTCGGCCGCGAGGCGCGCCTGGGCGTCCGCGAGTGCGGACTTGAGGCGCTCGGCCTCGGTCAGCAGCTTGGTGATCGGTTCGAGGGCGTCCGACACGAACGAGGGCGCCTTGTCGAGCCCCACCTCCTCGGCCAGGATCTCCAGCAGGTTGAACAGCCCGAACAGTTTGGGCATGGCCCCGGCGAGGAAGGACGCGGCGTCGAACGTGCCGGCGTCGAACGCCGAGGGGGCCGCGCCGCTCTCGCCGATCGCGCCGAGGGCCCGGGAGATCCCGCGCACGCTCAGGTTGGGCGCGACGAACCCGCCGGAGCGGTCGGAGCCGGACGTGAAGTCGATGGCCGGCGGCGCGCTCTTCAGCGCGAGGATCAGCTCACCGGAGTTCGGCTTCGCCGGATCGGTCGGGGCGTCCAGCGCGCGGTCGGGCAGGCCGTGGAGCAGGTACGGCTGGGCGAACACCAGGTCGACCGCGGGAGCCTGCGGCGAGAGGTGGCGCATCGACGGCACCACCGCGCGGGCCTCGGTGAGGTACGGCCGCGAGGTGATGTTCGGCGCGTCGATCTGGCCGTCGAAGATCAGGTGGCCGACCTCGATCGAGCTGTCGCCGGCCTTGACGGGCCTGGCCACCGCGAGCTGCTGGCCGCGTCCGAGGATCTGTCGGACGGGGTGGTAGCGCGGCGACGCCTCCTCGGGGAAGTAGACCGTGTTGAACCGGTTGCGGATGCGTCCGGCCTGGACGAACACCAGCGGCGCCGGCCACGCGCGGGTCTCGCCGCCGCGGTCGATCGTGGTGAGGATGAACGGGAACGGCACGCCGTTGCGGGTGGGCACGAACGGGTGCTGCTGCTCGGCCGGCGGGTCGATGTCGGGCGTGACCAGCGGGCTGATCGTCACCTGGGCGAACGGGTTGTCGCGGTCGGACTCCGGATACGTGCGCGTCGGCTGGCGGATGATGATGAAGAACCGCTGCCACAGGTAGGCGGCCGGGTGCTCGCGGTGCTTGATCTCGCGCTCGGTCAGCTTGACCAGGTAGCAGCGGTGGCCGAACGGGAACAGGAACCCCGGGTAGACCACCCGGACGTAGCCGTCGCGTCCCATGAACGACTGGTGCCGGTAGTCGGCGATGGTCGCACCGAAGTCCCACGACTGCTTCCAGTCGAACCAGGCGCCCAGGCTCGACAGCTGGAGGTTGGCGACCATCAGCGGCGTGTCCGCGTTGAGCGGGTCGCCGCCGGAGGTCTGCTCGACGATCGCCTTCCGGTCGAAGGTGGTGAGGGGCTGGGTGAAGGGCGGCGGCGGCACGTCGGCGTCCCGGTTCCACAGGGCGCGGACGATGCGCTGGTCGGTGTTGGTGTCGTCGAGCTCGCCGTCCGCGCCGCGAACCGTGAGCCGGGTGCGCCACAGCTCGTGGCGTCCGGGCGGTCCGACGGGCGTTCTGGCGTGGGTGAACGCGTTCTTCGCGCTGGGGGAGACGACCAGGTGGTACGGCGCCTCGATGGCGGTCTCCCGCTCGCCAGGCGGCCGGGGTGCGCCCTGGACGGACGCGCCGGCCGGGGTCGCGTTCGGCGCGACCAGCAGGCTCAGGTCGGGCAGCGCGCCCAGGACTCCCTCCAGCGTGTACGGGATCCGGGTGCCCTCGGGGAGCTCGAAGACGAGCCGGGACGGGCCCGCGATGCGGTGGTCGGACGGCGCGTCCGGCACCGGCGTCGGCTCGGGCATGACCTGCCACACCCGTTCTCCCAAGTGCTGTGGCGGGAAGTGCACGACCAGGGCCGCGTCCGGTCCGGCGACGAGCTCGGCGCCGTCGCCGGCGGCCTCGATGGTGCAGCCGGGTGCCTCCAGCCGCAGGTCGATCAGGTCGCTCGTGCGCAGCAGTCGGGCGTCGACGGGCTCGCGCTCACCGTCGCCGAGGTTGTCTTGTCCCATGAGTATCGCCAGAACCTCTCCTGGATCGCGTCCGGTGGCTGGGCCGCAGTCTGGGTACGGTCTTGGTCTGTCCGAGCGCCCTGCCGTCGACGTGATACGTCCGGCGAGGGGTGGCGTCGGGCCAGCGGTGGAGAGAGTGGCGCTGGTTCGAGACTAGGCCGGGTGGCCCGCCGCAGAGCCGGGCACTCTTGCCCAGTCACGGCCCGTTTCCTCAGGAATTCATCAGGCGGCGGTGGCTCTCAATCGGCCACGTGCCGGGCGTCGCATCGCTATCTTCACAGGGAAGGTTGGCTCACTGGGGGAGAGAAGATGAGTGAGGACGAAGCCGCGCAGCTGACGCGCCTGCTGCAGGAACGCGAAGCGCTGGACCATCGCCGCGCGGGCATCGACGTGCAGCTGGCGCGGCTCCAGGCCGCCCGCACCGAGCAGCTCGGCGCCCGGCTGGCCTCGCTGGAGGAGGCCGTGCGGCGCCTCGCGCCGGGCACGGCGCCCGCACCCCTGTCCGTGCCCCGCCCGGATGCCGTGACCTCGTCCGTGCCCGCGCCGGTGCCGCCGCCGGTCGCCCCCGCACCGCCCGTCGCCCCCGGATCGCAAGTCGCCCCGACGCTGCCCGTCGCGCCGGTCGCGCCGGTCGCGCCGGTCGCCCCAGCCCCGGTCGCCTCGCCGCAGCCGGCCGCCGCAGAGCGGCCCCAGGTGACCGGCGAACGGGCCGCGGTGGACTCGATCGCCCTGTGGAGCGGGCCCGAACGCGCCGCCACCATCCTCGGCTGGATCCCTCGGGGAACCCGGGTGCTGGTGACCCCGGTGGTGGTGAACAACCGGGTGCAGGTGGTCTACCAGAACCGGCTGGCGTGGGCGGAGCCGCACTGGCTCGCGGAGGTGTCGCCGCAGCCGTCCGCTCCGGCCGCCGTCGCTGGCCCTGCCCCGGCATCGTCCGCCCCCGCGCAGACCCCACCCCAGACGCAGACCCGGCCCCCGGCGTCCGCTCCACACTCCGCGTTCGCACCGCCCACCGGGCAGCCGGTGGGGCCCACCGCCGCTCCCGTGCCCCCGCGCCCGGTGTCGCCCCCGCCACCGCCGGTGTGGTCCCGTCCGGGATTCATGGCCAAGCTGCTCGCCCTCGTGGGTGCCGGCGTCACCCTGATCGGCGTCGCCTTCCTGCTGGTGCTGGCCGCCCAGTACGGCCTCTTCGGCCCCGAGGCCCGGACGATCTCCGCGGCGGTGCTCGGCGTCGTCCTGGTGGTCCTCGCCTTCATCGTCCGCGGACGGGACCCGCGCAACGTCGGCGCCCCGATCCTGGCGGCGACCGGCCTCGCCGCCGGCTTCCTCAGCGTCGTCACCGCGACGGTCATCTACGGCTGGCTGCCGCCGCTGGTCGGCGTCCTGCTGACCGCGGCGATCGGGCTGGGCGGCATGTGGCTGGCGCGCCGCTGGGACAACCAGTGGGTGGCGATCACCTCGGTGCTCGGCAGCCTCGTGCTGGCCGCGTATGTGGGACACGCCCAACCGCTCCCGACGACCGCCCTCATGATCCTGATCACCGCGGTCACGCTGTGGTTCGAGCGTGGCACCGGCTGGAAGCTGTTCCCGTTCGCGCGCGTGGTGCCGTCCGTCCTCCAACTGCTCCAGCTCATCAGCGTCCCCGAGCGGTTCACCGAGCAGGAACGCTGGTGGCTGGTGGGGCTGTCGCTGGTGCTCGCGTTCCTCGGGCTGGCGTCCGCGTTGCTCGCCGCTCCCGAGGAGCAGACCGAGCAGGGAATCGCGCTGGGCCTGGTCGTGCCGATGGTGCTGCCGGTGGGCATCGCCGCGACCCTCGTCACCGACACCAACGCGGCCGCCCTCGTTCTCGGCCTGGTGGCCGTGGTGTTCGCGGCCACCGGCTTCCTGACTGTCGTCCACGAGCGTGTGCGCTGGGTGACCGTCCCGATCGGAGCGGCCTTCGCGGTGCTCGCGGTGTTCACCTACACCCACCAGCGCTACCTCGGGGTACTCACCCTCGTGCTGGCGATCGTCTACCTCGCGGTCGCCGCGCGCGGCCGGTCGGTGGTCAACTTCATCGTCGGCGGCGTCCTGGGTGTGGTCGGCCTGCTCGCCGGGCTGCCCTGGGTCGGCGCGGTGTTCAGCATGACCATCGCGTCCGTCGCCGAGCCCGAGCAGGTACTCCAGGCGGTAGCCGGCATCGCCGTGGTGGTGCTCGCGTCCATCGCGGCGATGCGGTGGGCGGGGGAGTGGCGGCGCTGGATGGTCTACCTCGCCTGGGGGCTGTCGATCGCCATCGGCTCGGTCGCGATCGTCATGGCCGGCACCTGGGTCGGACGCCAGGCGATGAACATCCCCGCCGGATTCCAGGCCGGGCACGCGCTGGTCACGATCGCCTGGATGGTGCTGTGCGTGCTGTTCCTGCGCCGCGGCCTCGCCGCAACGTCGGACGAGGACACCTGGCTGCACCTCGCGCTGGTGACCGCCGGCCTGGCGGTCGCCAAGCTCTTCCTGATGGACCTCGGCATGCTGGACGCGATCGCCCGGGTGGGCGCGTTCCTCGTCGTCGGGCTGCTGCTGCTGTTCGTGGGAACCCGCTATGCCAAGGCGTGGGAGCGCGCGCACGGTGACAACGACCAGGCGGACGCGGGGGCGCTCCCGGCGGCTCCGGCGGCCCGGGCACCCGTCCCGGCACAAGCCCCCGTCCCGGCCTCGGCGGCTCCGGCACCTGCCCCGGAGGCGCCCGCTACGCCGGACGCCGCGGAGGATTCGCGTAGCTCCTGATCGGGAACTCGAGGGTGGCCAGCCGCGGCTGGCCGGTGCTGCGCGACTGGAGGTAGCCGATCACCAGCGCGATGATGACGAAGCGGAAGGCCATGCCGACGATGCCGGCCTCCGGGCCGTAAGCGCCGCCGGTGACGATGCTGACCGCGTCGACCGGGTGCTGCTGAACGATGCCGCCCTGGTCGAGTCCGCTGACCGGGAACCCCAGCAGCGGCCCCTGGACGAAGTTCCAGCCGAAGTGGAGCCCCAGCGGCAGCCACACGTTGCGGCCGCCGAGGAACGCGATCCCGTACATCAGCCCGCCCAGCGCGTTTCCGAACACCGAGAACCAGGTGGCGTCGGGGTTGGTGAAGTGCAGGTAGCCGAACACTGCCGCCCCGACGAGGACGGCCGGCCACGCCGCCCAGCCGAGCCCACGGTCGAGGCGTTCGCCGAGAGACCGGCGTCCGCCGAGGACCAGGCCGAGCAGCAGGCCCAGCACGATCTGGAAGCCGTTGAGTTGCAGCGATCGGGAGAGGAACTCTTCGAACGCCGCACCCACCGCCATGTACTTGGCACTTTCGAGGAGTGAGGCGGGGTCGACGACCGCTCCGTCGAGCCGGATGCCGCCGAGCAGCCACTCGATCATGAAGATGCCGAGCATGGCTATCAGGCTGATCACGGCTCCGGCGGCGAGGTCGAGGATCGCCCACGGGTGCAGCCACAGGCCGAGGCCCTTGATCGGGTTCTGGCCTCTCCAGACCCACCAGCTGACCGCGATCAGTCCGCAGAGTCCGGCGAGCGGTGTCATCCAGGCTAGTGCGGCCATGCGTCTCTTTCGATCGGGCCGGGGTCGGCACTCCCATGATCGCGGGCGAACGGCGGCCGGTAACGCCGACCCGCCGTGAGGCAGGCGCGCCCTCTCTGCCGAACGCCCCCGTTCCGGTCAAACGCCCCCACCCGGGTGGGAGCGCTTGACCGGAACGGGGGCGTTCGGCGTACTTGCGCGTCCGGCGTATCACCAGGACGCCTGCTGCCTCCGATCCCTCGCGGCGTGCCCGATTGCACAGCCCGAATCGTCCGCCCCGAATGCGGGAATTACTGAGGCGAATCGGGGGCCGGGGCCAGCCCCTACCACAAATACCCAGCGCCCGCCGGGAATTCGCCGGAGATACGTCCATGAACGAATTGTAGAAGACCGGCGGGGCCCACAGACTAATTGCGTGAAGCAAGACGCAGAATCATCCTCACGTCGTCGGGAAGCCAGTGAACAGCCCAAACAGGGGAGTCCTTCTCGCCCGAGCCGCCGTCGTTCGTCGACGTCGGAGCCCTCAGGCGCAGCGGAGTCACCTCTTCCCCGCGAAGAGGGTGAGCCTGCGCCCAGGAGGCCGCGTGCAACCGCGCGACGGACTCGACAACCTGCACGTGCAGAACAGAAGGGGGGCGCGCCCATGCCCAAACGGCGAGCGCTTCTGGTCGGCATAGACGTCTATCCCGATCCGCGGAACAACCTGAACAGCTGCGTGGCGGACACGCAGCGAATGCAGGGACTGCTCCAGACCCAGTACGGGTTCGATCCGGGCAGCATCACGCTGCTCCACAACAGTGCGGCCACGCTCGACGCGGTGCGCACGCAACTGGCCATCCTCTTCGACGGGGTCGGCCCCGGCGACCAGGTGGTGTACTTCGAGTCGTCCCACGGCTACCGCTACGTCAAGGGGTCGGTGTACACGGAGGTGCTGTGCCTCTACGACGCGTTCCTCGAGGACACTGAGCTGGTCGCCCTCAGCCAGAAGGTGCCCGCGGGCACCCTCACCTGCATCATCGATGCTTGTCACTCCGGAGGTTTGGACAAGCTCTTCTTCGCCCCCGGCGGTCTCCAGGCGGCCCGGGCGAAGGTCTGGCAGCCCCCGCCCGAGCAGGCGGCGGCCGATCTGGCCATGCTCGCCCAGGCGACGTCGTTCAAGTCGTTCGGACGCGCGGCGAGCTCGGACACCGGTGCGGTCGCCAAGCAGTTCTCGGCGGCGGCGTTCGGCAACAACACCGCTCCGCCGGCCAAGGGTGGCGAGGGTGATCCCGAGCTCAACGGCGTCCTGTTCGCGGCCTGCCTGGCCGACCAGACGGCGGCCGCCGGCAGCCCGCCCACCGACGGGCTGTCCGCGTTCACCTGGGCGCTGGGACGGGAGCTCGACGCCGGTGGCGGCGCGCTCGCGGCCGGCGCGCTGAGTGATCGGGTCGACCAGCGACTCCAGGGGGTCAACATGCGCCAGACGCCGATCATCGAGGCGCCGATGGCGCACGGCGGCTGGCTCACCCAGACCCTGATCGGGTTCGGCGGCGCCGCTTCTGGTGGGGCCAGCTCGCCGGTACCAGCAATTACCCCAATTGTTCCCGATCCGACGGATTCGTCGTCCGACGATTCCCTCGACTCATTCCTGCGCTCGCTCGGCGTCAACGCCTAGATCGCTCGAAATTCGGTGGCGCAGAATGTATTTCTGGCGTCCGGTTCCACTCCGACAAGTGCAATCAACCACACACAATGGAAAGGGAGTGTGCAATGCCACTCACGCAAACCGCGAGCGCAAGCTCTGCAACCGACAAGGGATTCTTCGACTTCCTCGGTAGCGTCCTGCCCAGCGCCGCCGGCGCGGCCGCGTCCGCCTTCGGACTCGACCCGCGGGTCGCCGGCCAGACCGTCAGCCAGGTCATGGGGATGTTCGGCCTCGGCAAGGACTTCGTGCCCGCCGTCGCCAAGGACCAGGCCCTTGCCGAACTGAAGGGGATCGTCGGCCCTCACCTGGCCGACCCGACCTTCAACAAGGCCCTCGGGCTGTGGATGCAGGCGGCTGTCGAGCCGATCCAGGCCTCCAAGGAGGGCAAGGCGTACCAGCCGTCGGTGGACCTCAGCAAGTCCTGGTTCTCCGACGCCTGGGACACCGTGTCCAGCACGGTCAGCGACGTGGCGTCCTCCGTCGACTGGGGCAAGGTCACCCAGGTCGGCATGCAGGCGCTGCCGTACGTGATCGCCGCGCTCTAGCAGGGCGGCGTTCGCAGAAGTCCTGAGAAGAGAGGAAGGGCTCGTGTCCGACGACCGTGCCGTCTACGAGGTGATCGCAGCGGCGCTGGCCGACGTACACGAGCCCGACCTCTCTGTTCTCGACCCCGACTCCGTGGCGCCCGCGCTCGGACGCGTCCTCGCGACGCCCGAGGCGCGCGCGGGCCTTCTCGCCTGGCTCAACGCCCGGGTGCAGGAGCTCAGCGGGGGTCGGGTCTCGATCGAGGAAAGACCCGGGCCGGAGGCTGCGGCCCAGGACGGGACCGCGCCGGAACTCCCGGTGCGGGTGGTCGTGGCGGACGAACCGTTCGCCGAAGCTGCGGTGCTGCGGGCCGATGCCCGCGGGCTGCACTATCCGATGCGGGGCTGATGCTGCGCGCGGCGTGGACGCACCGGGTCGACCGGTGCGCAAGGGGGGCTTGGGAGATGTCGGACCTGCGAGTGGTGGTCGAGATGGCCGGGGGAGGCTCGGGCAACGAGCGCGTGCGGCGACTGGTCGTGCGCGACGGCTCGGGACGGATCATCCCGTGCAGTGGGGTGATCTGGACGCGGGCCGACGAGCTGCCCGCGCTCGGCACCGACGGCATGGGGTCGGGAGGCGGTGGGGGCGTGCTGTGGCGCAGCGGTCTGGACTTCGGCGGCGCCGACCTCCGGATCGCCACGCAGCTGCTGTCGGTGCTGGCCTCGATCCATCGACGCTTCGTTGCCCGCGGAGTGGCGGACGCGCAGCCGTCGCCGGGGACGGAGATCTCGCTGACCCCGCGCGAGCACACCATGCTGGAGATGCTCAGCCAGGGCCTGACCGCGGACGCCATCGGCCGTCGCCTGAGCGTCACGGTGAAGACCGTCCGCAAGCACCTCGAACACATCTACTCCAAGCTCGGCGTGCACGACCGACTGTTGGCCGTCGAGCGCGCCCGCGCCGAGGGCCTGCTCGAGCCGTGGGCTCCCGCCGCCAGGGCCGCCAGCCGCTGAGCCGGAGTCCCGTCCCGTCCGCCCCTCTCCGCCGAACGCCACCGTTCCGGTCAAACGCCACCACCCAGGTGCAGGCGTTTGACCGCAACGGTGGCGTTCGGCGTGCTTGCGCGTCCGCTATTCAGTGTTACTATCTACTGGTAGTCAGTGACGCTGAATAGTGCGAGGAGGGTTCGTGGGCAGGCAGATGACGGAGATGCTGAAGGGCGTCCTCGAGGGCATCGTCCTGGCGATCCTGTCCGGGCAGCCGGCCTACGGGTACGAGATCACCGCCCGGCTGCGCGCCCGGGGCTTCACCGACATCGTCGAGGGCACCGTGTACGCGGTCCTGGTCCGGATCGAGCAGAAGGGCCTGGTGGACGTGACCAAGGTCCCGTCCGAGAAGGGTCCTCCACGCAAGGTCTACACCCTCAACGACCGCGGTCGGACCGACCTCGACGAGTTCTGGCGGACGTGGGGCTTCCTGGAGGAACGCCTCGAGCAACTCAAGCAAGGAGACAACTGACATGGCACCGAAGTGGATCGAACTGGTCACCGGATCGCTGGAGCAGAAGCGGCAGTACCGCGAGAACAAGGCGCGCCTGAAGAGCCTCCCGCCGGCCTACCGCGCCGCGGGCGAGGCCGTCGAGCGGTACCTGATGTACGCCGGCGGGATCGCCAAGGACGACGTGGTCGTCCGCATGCACACCGACCTCGTCGACCTGTTCGAGGAGAGTGCAGCCAACGGGACGCCCATCCGCGAGGTCGTCGGCGACGACCCGGTGGAGTTCGTGGAGACGTTCGTCGCGAACTACTCCGACGGATCGTGGATCAACAAGGAGCGCAAGCGCCTGAACGCGGCGATCGCCGAAGCGGAGAAGGAGGAGCGCCGATGACAACGGACGCAGCCATCCGCGTCCAGGGCCTGGAGAAGTCCTACGGCGAACTCAGCGTCCTGCGGGGCGTCGACTTCGGCGTGGCCACGGGCAGCATCTTCGCCCTGCTCGGCTCGAACGGGGCCGGCAAGACCACCGTGGTCCGGATCCTGGCCACCCTGATCGGTGCGGACGCCGGCACCGCCCGGGTCGCCGGCTTCGACGTCGCCACCCAGCCCGGCGACGTGCGCGAGTCGATCAGCCTCACCGGCCAGTTCACCGCGGTCGACGACGTCCTCACCGGACGCGAGAACCTCGAACTGGTGGCGCGGTTGCGGCACCTGGCCGATCCCGGCCCGGTCGCGGACGCCCTGCTGGCCCGGTTCTCGCTCACCGACGCGGCCGACCGCAAGGTCGCCACCTACTCCGGCGGCATGCGGCGCCGCCTCGACATCGCGATGAGCCTGATCGGCGACCCGTCCGTCGTGTTCCTCGACGAGCCGACCACCGGCCTCGACCCGCAGGCGCGGCTGGAGGTGTGGGCGGCCGTCCGCGAACTCGCCGCCGGCGGCACCTCCGTCCTGCTCACCACCCAGTACCTGGACGAGGCCGAGCAGCTCGCCGACCGCATCGCGATCCTCCACGACGGCCGGATCCTCGTGAACGGCACCCTCGCCGAGCTCAAGAAGCTCCTCCCGCCGGCGACCGTCGAGTACGTGGAGAAGCAGCCCACCCTCGAAGACGTGTTCCTCGCCCTGGTCGGCGAGGGCACGGACGCCGATGCCGAGCGCGCCGCGGCGTCCGCCACGACCACCAGGAAGCAGCCATGACCGCCACCCACATCGTCGGCGACACCGCCGTCCTCACCGGACGCTCGCTGCGCCACATCTCGCGCAGCCTCGACACCATCATCACCACGGCCGTCACGCCGATCGCCATGATGCTGCTGTTCGTCTACGTCCTGGGCGGCGCCATCAACTCCGGCTCGGACAACTACGTCACCTACCTGCTGCCCGGGATCCTCGTGATCACGATCGCCTCGGGCATCTCCTACACGGCCTACCGACTGTTCCTGGACATGCAGAGCGGCATCTTCGAACGCTTCCACTCGATGCCGATCGCGCGCTCGTCCGTGTTGTGGGCACACGTCCTCACCTCGCTGGTCGCCAACCTGACCTCGCTCGTCGTGGTCGTGCTGGTCGCCCTGGCGATGGGCTTCCGCTCCAGTGCCGGCGTGCTGGCCTGGCTCGGCGTGGCCGGCATCCTCGTGCTGCTCACCCTCGCGCTGACCTGGATCGCGGTCATCCCCGGGCTCACCGCGAAGACGATCGACGGGGCGAGCGCGTTCGCCTACCCGCTGATCTTCCTGCCGTTCATCAGCTCGGCCTTCGTGCCGACCGCGACGATGCCCGGCCCGGTGCGCTGGTTCGCCGAGAACCAGCCGGTGACCTCGATCGTGAACTCGCTGCGCAACCTGTTCACCGGCCGGCCGGTCGGCACCGAGCTCTGGATCGGCCTGGCCTGGTGCGTGGTGATCCTCGTCGCGGCCTACCTGTTCGCGATGCTCGCCTACCGCCGAAAGCTCACCTGACCCCCCCGAGTTGTCAGAACCTCAGGACGCTCCAGCGTCCTGAGGTTCTGACAACTCGGGGGTGGCGAGGCTGGCGTAGGTGTCGGGACGGCGGGTGGCCAGGAGCGGGAACAGGTCGAGCCAGTCGGAGCGCTGGGCCAGGTCGAGCGCGGCGACGAGGACGGCGTCCTCGTCGCGGGGGGCCCGGGCGAGCACGCGTCCGTACGGGTCGGAGATGAACGAGGACCCGTAGAAGGTCAGCAGCCCCTCCGATCCCCAGCGGTTGGGCACCACCATGAACAGGCCGTTCGCGATGCCGTTGCCCACGATCAGTTGGCGCCACAGCGGCTCGGTGTCGAAGTCGGGGTGATCGGGCTCGGAGCCGATCGCCGTCGGGTACGCCAGCAGGTCCGCGCCGGCCAGGGCATACGCCCTTGCCAGCTCCGGGAACCACTCGTCCCAGCAGGTCGGCAGGCCCACCCTGGGCTGCGAGGGCAGCGCGAGCGTGGTCACCGGGTACGGGTCCTCGGCGGGGCCCGGACGGAAGTAGTGGTCCTCGTAGTAACCGGCCGTCACCGGGATGTGCAGCTTGCGGGTCCGTGCGAGCAGGGTGCCGTCCGGCCCCACCAGGATGGCGGTGTTGAGTCCGCGTCCATCCGGCCCAGGGGCGCGCTCGAACAGGGACGCGTGCACCAGCACGCCGTGCGCGCGGGCCGCTTGCGCGGCGAACCGGAACGTGGGCCCGTCCAGCAGGTCCTCGGCGAGTTCCGTCGCGTCCCCGGACGGACGCGTGTCGGCCGGGTAGCGCAGCAGCGTCAGCTCGGGCAGGAACACGATCTCCGCCCCCGCCGCCGCAGCGGACGCGACGCCGTCGTCGAGCACGGCCAGGTGCTCGGACGCGTCCGCGTGCCAGCGGGTCTGCACCAGCCCCACCACCAGTGGCGGACGGTCGGACGCGGCCGCGCGGGCCGGAGAGGGGAGCGCGGGCGCGACGATCGTCCTCATCGGGTCTCCTTGGCCGGCGTGGCCGGCTGTTGCTGGGTGATGCAGTGGATGCCGCCGCCCCGGGCGAACAGCGGACGCGCGTCCAGCGGCACGACCCGGCGTCCGGGGTAGGCGGCGGCGAGGATCTCGAGCGCCTCGTCGTCGGCCGGGTCACCGAAGGTGCACGCGATGACGCCGCCGTTGACCACGAAGTGGTTCACGTAGCTGTAGTCGACGAACCCCTCCCGGTCGCGCAGCGTGCGCGGCGCCGGCAGCAGCGTGAGGTGCAGCGGACGCCCGTCGGCGTCGGTCTCGGTGGCGAGCAGCTCGCGGATCTGCCGGGTGACCTCGTGGTCGGGGTGCGCGGGGTCGCGCTGGTCGTGCACCAGCAGCTGCGCCGGCCCGGTGAAGGTGGCGACCAGGTCGACGTGGCCGCGGGTGCCGTAGGTGTCGGAGTCGCGCGTCAGGCCTCGTGGCAGCCAGATCACCTTGCGTGCGCCGACGGTGCGGGCGAGCTCGGCCTCGACCTGGGCCTTGCTCCAGCCGGGGTTGCGCCCGGGGTCGAGCTGGACGGTCTCGGTCACCAGGAACGTGCCGGCGCCGTCGGTCTGGATGCCGCCGCCCTCGTTCACCAGTGGCGAGTCGATGCGGACGGCCCCGGCGGACTCGATGGCCGGGGCCGCTGCCTCGGCGTCGCGCTCCCAGCTGGCCCACGCCTGCTGCCCCCAGCCGTTGAACACCCAGTTCACCGCGCCCAGCCGTCCGTCCGCGTCGAGCACGAAGGTGGGCCCGATGTCGCGGTACCAGGCGTCGTCCAGCGGCCGCACGGTCAGCGCCACGGCCGTCGACAGCCGCCGTTGTGCCTCGGCCAGCCCATCGGAGGCGACCACCATCGACAGCTGCTCGAACTCGGCCACCGCGTTGCCGACCGCCGCCCAGGTCGCCCACGCCTCCTCGGCCTCGGCAGCGGTCGCGCCGAGGGTGTAGCCGCCGGTCGGCCACGCCATCCAGGCGCGCGCGTGCGGCTCGGTCTCGGCCGGCATCCGCCAGGTCATCGCCCCACCTCCAGCACCGCCATCGCGGCCGACCGTCCGGGGATGCCGCTGACCCCGCCGCCCCGGCGCGCGCCCGCCCCGCACAGCAGGACGCGGTCGTGGACGGTCGCCACGCCCCAGCGTTCGGCGGGGGCGCCGGCCGGCTCGTCCAGCCACGGCCACTGGAGGTCGCCGTGGAAGATGTGCCCGCCGGGCAGCGCCACGTCGGTCTCCAGGTCGACCGGGGAGCGCACCTCGAGGCACGGCTGCCCGTCCGCGTCGACGGCCAGGCAGTCCTCGACCGGCTCGGCGAGGACGGAGTCCAGCGACCGCAACGTGGCCGCGAGGGCGGTGGCGCGCGAGCCCTCGGGGTCGTCGCGGAAGAGTCGGGCGGGCATGTGCAGCCCGAACAGGGTCAGGGTGTGGCCGCCGGACGCGCGCAGCTCCTCGCCCAGGATGGACGGGTCGGTGAGCGTGTGGCAGTAGATCTCGGCCGGGGGCAGCGTGGGGACGCGGCCCGCGGCGGCGTCGGCGTGGGCGGCGGCCAGTTGCCCGTACCCCTCGTTGACGTGGAACGTGCCGGCGAACGCGCTGGCCGGGTCGACGCCGGCATCGCGCAGGCGCGGCAGCCGGCGCAGCACCATGTTCACCTTCAGCTGGCTGCCCTCGGGGCGCTCGCCGGCGGGCCGTCCGAGCAGCTCGTCGAGCACGTGCGGGGCGGCGTTGACCAGCACGTGGCGGCCGGAGACGGTGTGCTCGACCCCGTCCGCGTCGCTCCAGACCACGTCCGCGCCGGCGGCCCCGGGAAAAATTCCCGTCACGAGCGCCCGCGTGACCAGTTCGGCCCCGCGGGCCCGGGCCGCGTCCGTGAGCGACTCGACCACCGCACCCATGCCGCCCACCGGCACGTCCCAGTCGCCGGTGCCGCCGCCGATCACGTGGTACAGGAAGCACCGGTTCTGGACCAGCGACGGGTCGTGGGTGTCGGCGAAGGTGCCGATCAGCGCGTCGGTGGCCACGACGCCCCGGACGAGGTCGTCGGCGAACGTCCGCTCGATGAGCTCGCCGATGGGCGCATGCAGGTCCGCCCACCAGTCCTCGCCGATCGCGGCCCGCACCCGGGCGGCGTCCGGCAGGGGCTCGGTGACGGTCGGGAACAGGGCCTGGGCGAGCGCGTGCGTGCGCGCGCCGAATGCCCGCCAGGCGTCCCGGTCGGCGTCCGCCCCGACCGTGGCGAACGAGCGCGTGGTGGCCTGCTCGTCACCGGTGTCGACGAGCAGCCCGCGGGCCGGGTCGGCGGGCAGGGGAGTGTAGGACGCGATCCGCCGGCGGCGGAGTTCGAGGCCGAGCCCCAGCTCGTCCCGGATCGTGCGCGGCATCAGCGAGACCAGGTAGGCGTAGCGCGACAGCCGGGCGTCGACGCCGCGGAACACCCGGGCCGACCCGGTGGCGCCGCCGAGGTGGTCGGCCCGCTCGAGGACGAGGACGCTGCGTCCGGCCTTCGCGAGGTAGGCGGCCGCGGTGAGCCCGTTGTGACCGCCGCCGACGACGACCGCGTCGTAGGAGCTCCGTGTCATGCGCACACGCTACGGCCCGCCACCCACGTCGCGACACACCCCGGGGGCGAGATCACGGCGACCGCGCTGCGCGGGGGAGCGGCGGCTAAGCTGCCGTAATGCCCGGACGGCGACGACGAAGTGGACGCGTGACGATCAGCGACATCTCGGCTCGCGCGGGTGTCTCCATCGGCGCGGTCTCGTTCGCGCTGAACGGGCGTCCAGGCGTCTCCGACGAGACCCGCACCCGGGTGCTCGAAGTGGCCGACCAGATGGGCTGGGTGCCGTCGATGGCCGCCCGCGCACTGGCCGAGGCCAGGTCGGACACGGTCGGGCTGGTGCTGGCCCGCGACCCGAGCATGTTGGGCGTGGAGTCGTTCTACATGCAGTTCCTGGCCGGCCTGGAGAGCGAACTCTCCCAGCGCGGCTACGGCCTGCTGCTCCAGGTAGTGCCCACCAAGGCCGACCAGCTGGCGACGATCGAGAAGTGGTCCCGCAACGGTGCCGTCGACGGCCTGCTGGTCGTGGACGTCGAGGTCGACGACCCCCGGATCGAGCGGTTGTCGCGCCCGGGTGCGCCCCGCGCGTTGGTGGTCGGCGACCCGAGCGTCGCCGGGCGGCTCGCCAGCGTGTGGACCGACGACGACACCTCGATGCGGCAGGCGGTCGCGCACCTCGTCGAGCTCGGCCACCGCCGGATCGTCCGCATCTCCGGCGACCCGGCCCTGGCCCACACCCGCATCCGCGACGACGCGTACCGGGACGCGATGCAGGCGCTCGGCCTGGAGTCCCAGGTGGTCGGCACCGACTACACCCCGGCCGCGGGCGCGGCGGCGACCCGCCAGGTGCTGACGGGCCCCGACCGTCCGACCGCGCTGGTGTACGACAACGACGTGATGGCGGTCGCCGGGTTGGCTGTCGCCGCCGAGCTGGGGCTGCGCGTCCCCGACGACCTGTCGATCATCGCGTGGGACGACTCGGTGCTGTGCGAACACACGTTCCCGCGGCTGACCGTGCTCAGCCACGACGTGATCGCCTTCGGGGCGCACGCCGGACGCCGGCTGTTCGAGGTCATCGACGGCGCGGTGCCCGCCGCGCACCTGGACTCCACGCCGCAGGTCGTGCAGCGCGAGTCGACCGGACGCGCGCCCGGCACCGACTGACTTTCTCCGGTTTCGTTTCGACGGTCGCCCCTTGTCAGAACTAAAGCGCTTAAGTATGGTTCTCGGCCAAGGGCGGTCATGAGGCAGCAACCGGCGTCCGTCCACGCGGCGCAGAGCCGACGGCAACTTCGACGAGGAGGTACCGATGTTCCCCAGACACACCCGGGCACTGGTGGCGGGGCTGATCGCCGCCGGGCTGGCCATGGCCGGTCTCGCCAGCGCCGCCAGGGCGTCCGCCACGCCACCCAAAGGCCAGTTCGTCACGTCGCAGGGCGGGCGGCTGACGCTGGCCGGCCGTCCCTACGAGTTCGCCGGGACGAACAACTACTACCTCGGCTACAAGTCGCACGCGATGGTGGACGCCGTCCTCGACGACGCGAAGGCGGCCGGCTTCGACGCCATCCGCACGTGGGGGTTCCAGGACTTCCAGAACCCGGACGGCACCGGGTCGGTGCACCAGAACTTCGAGGGCGTCTGGTACCAGGCGTGGGACGCGGATGCCGGCAAGCCCGTGGTGAACACCGGCGCCGACGGGCTCCAGCGCCTCGACTACGCGATCGCGGCCGCGGCCAAGCGCGGCATCAAGCTGGTGATCCCGTTCACCAACAACTGGAACGCGTTCGGCGGCATGGACCAGTACGTCCGGTGGGCAGGGCTGACCACGCACGCCGACTTCTACACCGACGCGCGCATCCGCGGCTGGTACAAGGACTGGGTGCGCACGCTGCTCACCCGCACCAACAGCATCACCGGCGTGCGGTACGCCGACGACCCGACGATCCTGAACTGGGAGCTGGCGAACGAGCCGCGGTGCACCAGCGCCGGTGTCTACCCCGACGGGACCTGTGACACGTCCACGATCACGGCCTGGGCGAAGGAGATGAGCGCGTACGTCAAGACGGTCGACCGCAACCACCTGCTGGCTGTGGGCGACGAGGGCTTCTTCTGCCGTCCGACGTCGCAGTGGACGCTGACGAAGAAGTACGGCGCGTCCGGCTACGGCGCGGGCTTCGGGGAGGACTGCAAGGACGGCATCGATGCGGTCGCGCTGGCCTCGCTGCCGGGCATCGACATGATGTCGATGCACCTGTACCCGGACAGCTGGAAGGTGACGACCGAGTGGGGCACCGGCTGGATCGCCGAGCACGCGGCCGCCGCCCGGCGGCTCAACAAGCCGGTGTATCTGGGGGAGTTCGGCATCGAGGACAAGGCGACCCGGCTGCCGGTCTACAACACGTGGCTGCGGACGATCCGGCAGACCGGGGTGGACGGGGCGCTGTACTGGATGCTCGCCTCCACGCAGGACGACGGCAGCCTGTACGCCGACTACGACGGCTTCACGGTGTACTGCCCGAGCCCGGTCTGCTCGCTGATCACGGCGCACGCCAGGCTGGTGCCCGCGTGGAACGCGTCCGTCAAGACGTTGCTGGAGACGATCGCCGACCACGACGCGCTGGCGGTGCAGCGCGGCGGCACCGGGACGGTGAACGTGCTCGACAACGACATCTCGCTCAGTCTCCCGATCCGGCCCAGCACGCTCGACCTGGACCCGACGACGGCCGGACGCCAGACGTCGCGCACGCTGGACGGCGGGACGGTGACGGCCGCGAAGGACGGCACGGTGACGTTCGTCGGGGACGCGGAGTTCACGGGCAAGGTGACGTTCCCGTACACGATCAGCAACGGGGTCACGAAGACGACGGCGAACCTGGTGGTGACCGTCCGGCCGAAGCCGGGCGACCCGGTGGCGCTCGCGTCCTGGGAGGACGGGCTGGACGGCTGGACGCCCGCGAACTGGCAGAGCGACCCGGGCACGCTGTCGACGGGTGCGACCGGGGCGACGGCCGGTGCGTCCGCGCTCCAGGTGGCGTCGAAGGGGGCCTGGTTCGGTTCGCCGGCGCAGGACCCGCTGCTCGACCTGAGCGCGCGCTCCTCCTTCGAGTTCGACATCACCACGGCGGACGCCGGCACGTCGGTGTCGGTGGCGGTGCGCAACGGCGACGGCTGGTCGTGGTGCCAGTCGAGCTGGACGTGGGTGCCGGCGGGCACGTCCGAGACGGTGACGGTGCCGCTCGACACGTTCGGCTGCGACGCGTCCGCGTTGACCGAGGTGCACGACGTGCTGATCTTCCTCAGCGCCGGCAACTTCGCGATCGACCGGTTGACGCTGTCCTGAGTGGTTGGGGTGGTGGGCGGCGCGCGGGGTGCGCCGCCCACCCTCGCGTCCGTGGGTGCTGGTGGGGGAGCGTCCGCCCGCACTAGGGTCCTCGTGTGTCTGGGCGCGCGAAGATGCCGGGCCTGCTGCTCGGTGCGGTGACGGTCCTGGTCTGTGCAGGTTGCAGCATCCTGTTCCCGTCGTCGAACACGGGAGGTGGGTCGGCGCCGCCTCCGACCACGACCGAGACCGTCACCGCGACGTCGACGCCGGCCCCGGAGATCACCCCCGAGGAGCTGGTCGACGCGCCCATCCCGAGCCTGTGCGACCACCCGGCCGGGACGATGTCGAACGGGGAGCTCCTGTCCAGGAAGAAGGGCTACGGCGGAGCGTGGATCGCGGCCTACGAAGGGGATTGGAAGGAGCTGTCGTTCCGGTCGTGGCGCGACGAGCAGGGCGAGCCGCTGGCGGCGCTGGTCATGGACTGCAACCAGGGTGGGGTCGGTTGGCCGCCGCACGTGGTGTTCTACACGTCAGGGCCGACGGTGCTGGGGGAGATCGACGTCAGTGACGTGGTGGGCGACGGACGCCAGAGCGTGGTGAAGCTCGAGCCGGCGACGGACGGCGTCCGACTGTCGATGGTCAACACCTACCAGGAGGGCGACGGCGGCTGCTGCGGGACGCTGAGCGTGGTCGCGGACTTCTTCTGGGACGGCGCGAAGGCCGGCGGGCGGATGGTCGACCGCCTCACCGAGCAGCCGACGGCGAAGCAGGCGTTCGCCGCCGCGCTGGCGGGCGACCGGGCGGCGATCGAGGAGCTGTTCAACAAGGACGGACGCGCCGAGGCGCTCGCGTTCAAGAAGGCAGTCACCAAGCCCGATCCCGACGACTGGAGCAGCCGCGTCGACTGTGTGGCGGCGACCGACGACGAGACGTTCGCCGGCGAGGACCGCGACTACGCCCGGGTCTGCTACTTCCACACCAAGGCCGGCTTCGCCGAAGCCGCCGTCGCGATGAAGTGGGTGGGCTTCGACTCCTGGGAGGCCGCCGGCATCCGCTTCTCCGCCGGCTGAACTCGATTGGGTGAGTGTCGGGAGTTCAGCGAATCTGCGTGACCATCTCGTTGGAGCCCCAGGAGCGGTCAGCAGTCAACGCCGGCACCCCCAGCCGGTGGGCGGTCGCCAGGCAGAATCGATCGGCGAGCGACAGGTGCGGGACCTCCTGCCACAACTCGGCGGCCTTCACCGCGTCGACAGTGGTGGGTGAGTCGACCACGAGACCCATGCCCTCGAGGACAGCGGCCGCGATCCTCCAGTCGCCGCCGGCCGCTCGAAGCTTCTGGACGACCTCGGAGAGGTTGACCGTCGAACACGCCGCTCCGGCTTCGAGCGCCTCGCCGACGGCATCAGCGCCCGCCTCGTTCAGCAGATAGGCGAGCAGCGCGGAGGCGTCCAGGACGGAGGCCGTCACCGTGCCGCCTTGTCGAGCTCCGCCTGGGCCTCGGTGTGGCGCTCGGCGATCAGTTCGGCGACAAGGTCCCGATCGCCGATCTGTGCCTTGATCAGCGCACGCGCCTGGTCGATCGACATCAAGCTCGCCCCAGTCCCGGTCTGGATGAGGATCAACCGGGTTCCCTGCTCCCAATTCAGATCAGAGCGGACCTCGGCCGGAATTACCAGACGACCCCTGTCTCCCATCGTCAACGCATGCGTACCACCCATCGGCTAACCGTACCACTCATGGAACACAATCCCACGAACCTGTCACTGCGAAGGCCGGTACACCTCCGCGCGGTGGGCAGTCCGTCGGACGTACGCGATGTGTGGCTCCTCGTCGATCTGCACCAGGACTCGATGGGACACGCCCACGTACCCCGAGCGCGCGCCATCCAGCTCTCGGCCCAGGCCTGGTGGCGACGCGGGCCACGTCCTGAAAAGCTGTCGCCATGGACGAGCACGAGTTGTTGCTGCGGCACGCCGAACGTTGGGCTGCCGAACGTGGGCGCGCCCTGGACGTCGAGCTTCTCGACGAAGCACTGCGGCTTCGTTCGGTCCACGACGGCCTGGCCGCCAACCGGTGGCCGGCGCGCAGCGTGGCGCATCTGATGCTCGTCCGCTGGCCTTCCCACGGGCCACTCGACCCGCCCGACGTCCCGGTCCTTGTGGCCAGCCTCGAGACGTTCTGGCGGTTCCTCCGGAACACCGGACGGATTGCCGGTGGCTCCGCCGAGCCGGCGGAGTTGGTGCGCGAGGCCAAGGCTGCCGGCCGGCAGATGGTCAAGGCGTGCACCGATCCGGCGAAGATGGGGCCGTCCAAGCAGATCTTCCTGTTCGGCAGGGAGATCGGTATCACTCTCGACGGCGCCAAGGACGCGGACGAGCTCGACGCACGCCTGGCACAGATCACGGAAGCATGGAACGCCCTGCCGATGGCCGAGCGCGTGCGACGCAGCCCGTCGAACGGCGGCTTCGGCAGCCGGATGAGCCAGGCCATGACCGAGGCTGCCGGACTCGTCCAGCAGCACGGGGAGTTGCCCGAGGGCTGGGAGATGCCCGAGCCACCCCGCCTCGATGACGAGGACGAAGATGCGCCGGTCTTTCCCAGTGACCCCGCGGTGAGCGCTCCCCTGTACCGGGCATCCGCCTACCTACAGCAGGTGCTCGCCCTGTGTGAGTGGGTTGGGGACGGGCGAGAGGTCACCACGACAGGGGTGCTGCGGCCGGCGGTTGCGAAGCAGGCGTACGTCGACCTTGGGCTTTGGGGGTGGGAGCGTGAGTGGCTCGTCGCGATCGGCATGCAACTGCCCCGCGGCAAGCGCATGGCCGACCTGCTGTCGAAGACCGGGCTGTCCGGCTGGCGCACCGCAGCGGACTGCCTGGCGTTGGATCGTCTCTGGCTCCCCGCGCTCAACGCCGGGCTGATCTCCGTCCGTGGCAAGATGGCGGTGTTCGATCGGAGTGCGCTTCCTGACACCGACGAGCGCTGGTCACAGCTGGCGCAGGTGCTGTTGCTCGGGCTGGCGCGTTCCGCTGAATGGGAGTCGTCGCTGGATCCGCTTCTCGGGGTGCTGTTCGCCATCGAGGGCGAGAAGAAGGTGGCTCGCTCGGAGGCTGAGCTCGCCGACCTGTGGTGGGACACCCCGGTGAACTGGTGTGCCACCGGTCTGCCCGACCGGGAACAAGCCCGGAAGCTGAGCGACCAGTACCTTCAGCGCTGTCTGGTGATGTTCGGCGACACCGGGGCGTGGACGGAGCGAAGTGGGAAGCTGATCGGGACGGCCGTCGGCTGGGACCTCTCTCTCGTCGTCATGAGCGCGCTCGAGCGCGGCCTGCTCCCAAGCCCCGACCAGGACTGAGCCTGGATTAGCGGCCGTAGTGGTAGCGGCACGCGGCGATCCGGATTTCGTCGCCCACGATCTTGTAGACCAGTCGGTGTTCGTCGGTGATCCGCCGGGACCAGTAGCCGGCGAAGTTGTGCTTGAGGGCTTCGGGTTTGCCGATCCCCTCGTTTCCGTTGCGGGAGACGTCCTCGATGAGGGAGTTGATGCGCTTGAGTACTCGTCGGTCCTGGGCCTGCCACCACAGGGAGTCGGCCCAGGCGTTCTCGTCCCAGACGAGCAGCATGGTCAGTCGACGTCGACCAGGTTGTGGGGTTCGCCGCGCCCGGCCTCCAGTCGCTCCATGGCGTCGAGGAGGCGACGCGCGTTCGCGGGGGAGCGCATCAGGTAGGCGGTCTCCTTGAGTGCTTCGTAGTCCTCCAGGGAGACGATGACGACCGGGTCGTGGCCCGCACGGGTGATCACGACCTCCTCGCGGTCGTTGACCACCGAGTCGAGGACCTCGGCGTAGCGAGCCCGTGACTCGGTATAGCTCAACGTCTTCACAACTGCCCTCCTCTCTGTACAGAAAAGCGTACGCTTCGGGTCACCTTGTTCCAACCCGTTCAGGCTGGGCAGCGGCGATCCCGGTCCTCGCCGGACGTACGGGTGAGGCGGTCAGGGCGTTGCCGGGTGGGATTCGTGGGCGTGCTTGCCGAAGTACATGAGTTCCCAGATCGCGGGAGCGGTGATCTCCTCGACCGTCGTGCCGTCTTCGGAGTGGGTGAGGGTCACCGTCCCGCGGAAGCGCAGGTAGCACCCGTCGAACCCGACGAGGCGCGCCAGGAAGCGCTTGATCCCCGCGAGGCTGTCGATGAAGAACGTCTGAAGGATGGTGGCCTCGCGCCGATAGGCCAGCGTGTACTCGGTCGTCCCGTCGCGGTAGGTGTAGGAGTGCAGGTCGGCCACCGGCTTGCCGGTCTGCTCGTCGGTGTTGATGCTCGACGTCCGGAACTCGACCTTCGTCCCGTCGTCCGCGATGACCTTGCCGTCCCTGGCCAGCATGAAGACCGGCCGGCGGGTGTACCCGTACTTCTTCTCGGCGACGATCGATGAGGTGATGAACGTGTACGTGCCGGCGGAACCGCGTCCCCAGTACCAGTTGTTCACGACGGTGGGCAGCGCGGCGTTCCCCCAGTTGTGGTCGTGGTAGCCGTGGCCTTCGACGGTGACCGCGGGCTCGTCACCGACCTGGTAGGTCGCGACGACGCTCCCGTAGGGGAACGGACGGCAGCCAGGCGAAGTCCCGCTTCTCGTCCTCGCCGTAGTAGGTGTACCCGGTGCCGGGACGCCACGGCTCGGTCTCGCCGACCAGGGTGACCTGGGCGGAGACGTCTTCGAGCGTGACGTCGATCGTGTAGCGGTGCAGGTCGCCGGCGAAGCGGTTCCCGGCGATGCGGACGTCGCACGCGTCGGTGGAGGCGGAGAAGTCCGCGGGATCGAAGGTGGCGGACGTGTTTATGCGGCGCCCGTCCGGCAGGTCGAGGTCGAGCGCGATCACCGGGGCGAGCCCGGTCCTGGGCGCGGCGGCGTCCTTGGTGAAGAAGGTGACCACCAGGCTGCTGCCGTCCTCCAGGTGGGCGTCGAAGTACCACCACTCATAGCTGCCCGGCTGGGCCGGGTCGGTGCGCAGGCCGTCCTCGAACGGCTGGATGACGTGGGTGATGCCCAGCTTCGTGTAAAAGCGCTCCGCGCTGCCGTGGAAGGCTTTCTGGCTCATGACGCCGGCTCCGCTCTCGATCGGTAAACATGTGTTGGTAAAACAACATGTGTTGGTTATCTAGTAGTACCGTTGGGGGAGGGATCGCACAACCAACAAGATCTCCGGATCTGTCGGGTTTACGGAGGGGACGGGCCATGGCGGCAGCGGACGCGGCGTCGCTGGACCTCCGGGTCGTCAAGACGCAGCGGGCGATCAAGGGCGCGCTCGTCGAGCTGATGGACGAGATCGGCTTCGCGAAGACCACCGTGACCCGGATCATCGAGCGGGCCGAGGTCAACCGCAGCACGTTCTACGCGCACTACCTCGACAAGTACGACCTCCTGGAGGCCGTCGAGGAGGAGCTGCTGGACGGCTTCCGGTCGCGGTCGGATGGCAGGCCGGCGGCCCTGTTCGACGCTGGTGCGGACAACCTCGACGCGATGATGGCGCACCTCACCGAGCTCGCCGGCTACATCCGGGACAACGGCAGGCTGTTCGCGCTGCTGGTCAGCGAGAAGGGTGATCGCGCCTTCCTGGGCAAGCTGGGCGAGATGAACAAGTCGGTCTGGGACGAGCGGCAGCTGACCCAGCGGCTGGCCATCCCTCGCGGCTACGCGTCGGCCGCGCTGTTCGGCATGGTGACCGGCCTGATCACCGAGTGGGTGAGCGGCGGCTTCGTCGAGACGCCCGAGCAGTTCGGCCAGATCGTCTACGCGATCCTCAAGGGCATCCCGGAGAACATCTTCACCGACGCGGTGCCGAGCGCTCCTTCGGCGCAGTGACCGCCGCGGCGAGCAGCCAGGGCACAGGCAGCACTACCGTTGGCTACCGCCGGTATTGCGGTGTTGATCTCGGAGACAACGGGGCTTGGCGGCTCTGGGGAGGTGCTGGTGAACCCGACGAACGAATCGACAGTTGGTCACGGCTCTCTGGGGATGACGACGGGCGAAGGGCAAGAGGCTCGAAGGCGGCTCTACCAGAAGCTGGGCTGGTGCATGATCCGACTCCAACAGGTCGAGTTGTGCATGAAGTGGCTGGCCGGCCGCACAGAGTTGGAGAGCTCGGCCGGTGACCTGAGCGAACAGCTCGACCGGAACCACGCGCGGACTTCGAAGCAGACCCTGGGTTCGGTAGCTGAAACGGTGAGCGTCGGGCTTTTCAAGCCGCTCGACTGGGAGCCGCCCGGCGACCTGACCGACGGGCCACCGGGGCCGACAGTGCGCCTGGGCATCGCCGTCGGGCTCGAGGGCGAGCACCTGGCTTCCGTCCAGAGCAGGCTGAAGGACCTCGTGGCACGACGCAATCTCCTCGTCCACGGGCTGATCGCCAGCCATGACATCTGGAGCTCCGAGGGGTGCGCCGCGGCCGAGGACTACGTGGACGAGAGCCTCAAGCTTGCTGATGCCGTACTCACGGAGCTGCGCGGCTGGGTGTCGACCTTTGCGGATCTCGCCAGGATGATGGCCAGCGCCGAGATGCAGCACCTCCTGTTTGGCGTCGGAGAGTCCTGACGTCGCCGAGATGACGCTGATGCGCCCGGCGGCTCGGAGGAACTCTCTGACGATCAGGTAGTCCGACGAGCACGCACATGCTCGGTTGCGGGCACGTGCTGCCCGACACCCCGGCGGGCGGTTTCTTGTTTAGTTCATTTTGATGGCCGCAGAGCTGAACAAGAAGCTTCCTGTGGGGCTAGGGCGTGTCTCCTAAATGGGCGGGGTGCTGCACGAGACGACCTGTGTGTGTCTCGTGATGCTGTTCTGACCGATGCCCAGTGGGCTCGTATCCATCCGTTGTTGCCGTCCTCTGCGGGTCGTCGGGGTCGGCCGTTCCGGGATGATCGCCGGGTTGTGGAAGGGGTGATCTGGCGGTATCGGGTCGGGGCGCCGTGGCGGGACGTGCCGGCCGAGTTCGGTCCCTGGCAAACGCTGTGGAAGCGGCACCGCCGCTATGACGGTGACGGTACCTGGGACCGGGTGCTGGCCGTGCTGCTCGCCGAAGCCGATGCTGCCGGACGGATCGCGTGGGCGGTGAGCGTGGACTCCGCGATCAACCGTGCCCACCAGCACGCGACGAACCTGGCCCGGGACACAGGGGGGCCTATCGAACTGTGTCGCCGAGCGACCTCAGCAGCCGTCTGTTGAGAAGCAATGCGTCGTTCAATGCGAGCTGGCCTCGCTTCTTGGCCCACGGGCCGTTCGACACCTTGGAGTTCAAGGACGTCGTGAGCAGGGTGAGGTTCCCGAAGCGATGTACGTGTGCGGCCCGCTCGATCTCGATGCTGGTCGCCGGAGTGGCCGGAAACGTACGAGTTCGATGGTTTCGCTGCCTGATGGACCTGACCCCCGATAGCGTGCGATCAAATCGGACCAATGGGGGGAATTCTCAGCGTGGGCGGCTATACGGTCATCGACCTTGAGACGACGGGATTGTCGCCTCGGCAACACGACCGGATCGTGGAGATTGCCGCGGTCTATGTCTCGGAGAACGGCCAGATCGAAGGCGAGTGGACCACCTTGGTGAACCCTGGCAGAGACGTTGGTCCGACGAGTCTCCATGGGATTCGCGCCAAGGATGTTTTGGATGCACCCGCCTTTGCCGACATCGCTCCGCACGTTCTTCGTTCCGTAACGGGTCGGACGATCGTTGCCCACAACTCACGCTTTGACACGGGCTTCCTGGCCGCCGAGTTCATTCGCGTAGGCGTCCCGCTTGGGGTATTGCCGCTGCCATCGCTGTGCACCATGCAGTGGGCGCCCAAGTTCCTCTCGGCCCAGTCCCGGCGATTGGTCGACTGTTGTGCTGCCGCCGGCATCCAGCTCCAGAACGCACACTCCGCTCTGGGCGACGCCAGAGCGACTGCCCAACTGCTGTCGGTGTACCTCATGTCCTGTGGCACCACGATCCCTTGGCTTCAGGTATCCCACGAATGCTCGTGCTACGTCTGGCCCACCTACAACGGGGCCCTTCCGAACGTCCCGATGGTGCGGAGGTCGACGACGCAGGATCGCAAACCCGACGCCTGGCTCGACCGGATCGTCTCCCGTCTACCGAGGGTCAATGAGGGAGCTGGGGACTCCTATCTCGAGGTGCTCGGGCGCGCTCTTGTCGACCAGTACTTGTCCGTTCATGAACAGACCGCTCTGCTCCTACTAGCCGAGGATCTCGGCCTGGGCCGGGAGCAGGTTCACGAATTCCATGTCCGGTACCTGCGGGCCATGGCGGCGGTTGCGCTTCAAGACGGTGTCGTCACCGCCCAAGAGCGTGGAGACCTGGACCAGGTCGCAGCATGCCTTGGCCTGGCGCCTGACGAGGTCAGCCGATCCCTTGCGATCGAGAGCCCGACCGCATCAGTGTCCCTGGGCACCATCAACCTGCGACCTGGCGACCGGGTGGTGATCACCGGCGACACCCATCGCACGCGGGACGAGTGGATCGACCGGTTGCTCGAGGCCGGCCTGGAGCACGGCGTGGTCACCAAGGCAACGCGGGTTCTCGTCGCAGCTGATCCCGACTCCTTATCCGGCAAAGCCAAGAAGGCGCGCGACTACGGCATCCCGGTCATCACCGAAGCCGCCTTCGAACGCATCTTCGACGACTACTGCGTCAACCGCAGCAACTGACGCCGAACTCCTCCATCCCAGCCACAACACCCGCGACACACTCTGTACGGTCCGATGTCCGCAACGTTCGTCGCCGAGTGCCAGCACCCGTTGGTCACTCCTGATCGGCCGGTTCGGGGTCTGGCGACTCGACCGACGACTGGTGGGGCGGGCGGGGCTCGAACCCGCGACCCAGGGATTATGAGTGACCCGGATGTGCCTCTGACTAGGACATATTGCACGGCTATTGCACGCCGTGTGCAACAAGGACGCGTTCAGGGTCGACTTCTGGCCATTTCTGGCTATACCCCCACCCCATCGGGGCCGCCATGGCCACTGGTCCCAGTGTACCTCGCGCACCGGGAAGTGGCATGTGACAAGGTGCGACGATGACTGTCACCGACGAGCCGGCCGCCGGCCAGCTCCAGGGGGCCTGGCTCGTCAGAAGACGCCAGAAGTGCCCGTCACCCAGGGAAACGGGCCCGAAATTGGCGCCGTCCGCCGATTCGTCCCTGGCGATGAGCGTGACCGCTAGCGAGAACGCTATTGCACGCTATTGCACGCTATTGCATGCAACTACTCCGGTAGTAGTATCCCTGGGTCTGTGGATACCCCCATGGGGTAGTTCCGGAGGGGTGGGGGTATGCAGGCGCCTTGCAGCGCGACGGATCACCCAGGAGCATCGTCTCGTGTACGCCGTCGAAGATGACCAGATCGTCGTGCTTGCGGCTCGCTTCCACTACGGCGAGTGATCTCGGGCATACGGCCAATCACTTCGGCGCCGGCCGGATCGGCAATGTAGGTGTCGAGCCCCTCGATCTCGCCGCCGAGCGGCGGGTCGATGACCGGCGCCCTTCCTCAATCTGGGTGGCGTGGCATCCGTCGATTGGAGCGCGGCATCTCCGGCGTGTCGCGCCCGTAGGCACCTCGTCGCCATCCATCATGGTTAGTGGGTCATCAGGTTGATGGCCAAGTCGGCGTTCAGTGAGCGCTGGCGCCGACAACTGAATAGGGGACCAGTCCCCGGAGAGGAGACACCAATGAGGTGGCTCTATATCAGCAAGGCCTCGAACGGGCAGTTCTACGTCCGTATCGAGGGCGGTAACCACGAGACGATCGCGGTTACCGAAACCTACGTCAGCAAGGCGAGTGCTCTGCACGCTGCCAACCTGATCAAGGCCGGTGGAGGGACGATCGTCGACCTGAGTTGACGTTCCTCAGCCGAGCACGAGGCCCACGCACCGCATCAGAGTAGAGGCTAACTACTCCGAGGGTTCGTGGGCCTTCGTGTGTCTTGGGGGACTTACCTTCTGGGAGGGGCCGCGCTCTCGTACCGCTGTGTACTGGAACCGTTCGCTAGGTTCCTGAACGTTCCCTCATGTGTCTAGCTTGACATGCAAACCGCGCGGATCCTAGGCAAGACCCGCGCTGATGATCACAATCTCAACTACCGCGACAGGTCTGCTACAAGGCTCCGAGTAGTGAGGGCAGCGTCGCAGGCGGATTCCCGCCAGCCACGCTCGGTCCCACTGGCGTGGCCCCTCGCGATGTCTGAACCAGCGCCTAAGGTGAGGGGTGATGAGCGCGCTCCTGCCCCACGAGGCAACCCAAAACTTCGGTGAGGTCTTCACCAGGCGCTGGGTCGTGGACACGCTGCTCGACCTCACTGGCTACACCGTCGACCGCGA
>JAIUOS010000034.1 GCA_020161755.1 Actinomycetota bacterium | reverse complement strand
TCGGCTCCCTTGAGCACCTCTTCGATCTCGTCGGCGTGGTCCTCGGCGGCCTGGCGGCCCTTGGCCGGGTCGGCGCCGGCGCCGAGCCCGCGGGTCAGGTCACGGCCGATGTCGAGCTTGACGTCGGCGTCGCTCATCAGCAGGGCCTGGGCATCGGTGTTGACCGCGATGAACTCGACCCCCCGCAGGCCGGCCTCGATCATGCGGTTCACGGCGTTGACACCGCCGCCGCCGACCCCGACCACCTTGATGATGGCGAGGTAGTTCTGGGACGCAGTTCCCACGAAACCCACCCTTTGCTTCGAGCTCAGGCCGCGAGTCCGCGGCTCGTTGTCGACGAAACTGCGCAGCGGGGAAGGGCACGGCTTCGGCGTGAGCCCAAGGCTAGGCAACCCGTTTTGAGCTTGTCCAAGAAAGGGGGGTGCCTCGGCGTGTCTCTCAAGGGCGGGTTCAGGGTTGTCCCTGCCCGGTCAGCGTCGGGTCGGGAAAGCGGGCGCCGAGACATTGAACTCGGTGCCGCCCAGAGCCATCAGCGAGTCCAGCACCTGGCTCTTCAGCGCCGACTGCTCGGCACTCCCCCAGATCACCCTGGTGCCGTCGAGCAGGCGCAGCTCGATCCCGTCCCGGCTGGGCGCGGCCAGCCGCGACACCTTCGCCTGGGTCTGCGGGCTGAGGGCCGAGAACACGGTGCCGACGTCGACCAGGACCTGCTGCTGGGCGGGGTCGGCGTCGACCGTGATCAGGCCGGACGGGCGGGCGGCCACCGCCTCGAACACGACCCCGTTCGCGTCGGCCACCAGGTAGCCGCCGCCGGCCGGGATCGCCAGCCGCGGCTCGCGCTCGGTCACCGCGATCCGGACGGTCCCCGGCCAGTCGCGGGTGACGGTGACGCCGGCGACCGGCGGCAGGCCGGCGACCCGGTCGGCCACCTCGCCGGTGTCCAGCCGCGCGAGCGGCGTGCCGATCCCGACGCTCGCTGCGTCCAGCACCTCGGCCTTGCTGAGCAGGTGGACGCCGGAGACCGTGACCGTGCGGGTCGCCAGCACCGGCGAGAACGCCACCAGGTAGACGCCGGCCGCCACCAGGGCGAGAACCAGCGCCACGCCCAGCCAGCGCAGCCCGGCCCGGCGCCGGTCGCCGCGGCGGCGCAGCTGGAGCCGCGCGGTGGCGTCCCTGACCTGGCTCACCGCACCGCCCCCAGGAGGCCGGCGAGCGCCGGCCCGACCTTCGTCACGTCCCCCGCGCCGAGGGTGACCACGAGGTCGCCCGCGCGAACCAGGGACGCCAGCGCGGGCGCGGCCTCGGCGAGCGTCTCGACGTACCGCACCCGTCCGGGCGCAGCGACCTGCGCCGCGTCGGCGACCAGCCGTCCGGTGACGCCGGGGATCGGGTCCTCCCGCGCGGGGTAGATGCCGAGCACGAGCACCTCGTCGGCCAGCGCGAGCGCCTGCCCGAACTCGGTCGCGAAGTCGCGGGTGCGGGTGAACAGGTGCGGCTGGAAGCACGCGACCAGCCGTCCGGTGCCGGCCAGTCCGCGGGCAGCCGTCAGCGTGGCCGCCACCTCGGTCGGGTGGTGGGCGTAGTCGTCGAAGACCCGCACCCCGGCGAGGTCGGCGACCGGCTGGAACCGCCGGTGCGTCCCGGTGAAGCCGGACGCCGCGTCGCGCAGCGCCGGACCGGGGATCCCCAGCGCCCGGCCGACCGCGTGGGCCGCGGACGCGTTCATCAGGTTGTAGCGGCCGGGGACGGCCAGGTCGAGCGGGCCGGTGTCACCGTCGGCCGCGAGCACCGCCTGCGCCCCGGTCGCCGGGAACCGGGCGTCGGTGAGGCGGACGTCGGCGTCCGGCGACTCGCCGAACGTGAGGACCCGCTTGCCGGCGACGCGGATGGCCGGCGTGATCGCCAGCGCCCCCGGATCGTCGGCACTGATCACGACGGTCTCCACGCCGGCCGAGGTGGCCAGCTCGACGAATCCCGCCGAGTACGCGTCCGGGGTCAGCCAGTTGTCGAGGTGGTCGGCCTCGACGTTGGTGATCACCACGACGCCGGCCGGGTACTGGCGGAACGAGCCGTCGCTCTCGTCGGCCTCGACCACGAACGCGTCCCCCGCGCCGAGGTGCCAGGCGCGTCCGGTCGCGGCCAGCGGGGAGCCGACCACCCAGCTGGGATCGGCGCCGACGCCGGCGAGCAGGGTCGCGGTCATCGCCGACGTGGTGGTCTTGCCGTGGGTGCCGGTGACGGCGACGCCCGTCCGGCCCAGCATCAGTGCCCCGAGCGCCGCGCTGCGGTGCCACACGCGCAGGCCGCGGCGGCGCGCCTCGGCCAGTTCGGGGTTGGTGTCGCGGACCGCGGACGACACCACCACGGTGGCGGCGTCGCCGAGCTGGGACGCGTCGTGGCCGACGAACGTGCGGACGCCGAGTGCGGCCAGTTCGGCCAGCGTCGCCGAGTCGGCCTGGTCGCTGCCGCTGACCGGCACGCCGAGCGCGGCGTACATCGCCGCCACCCCGCTCATGCCGGCTCCGCCGATCGCGATGAAGTGCACCGCCCCCAGGTCGGTGACCGGCACCAGCGGCACGGGATCGATCAGCATGGGTTCAGTGTCGCCGCTCGGCCACGTCGAGCACCAACTCCGCCAACGCTGCGGACGCGTCCGCGGGCACCAGCCGCCGGCACTCGGCCGACATCCGGGCCAGCCGGTCGGGGTCGTCCACCAGCGCGGTCACCTCGGCCACCAGCCGGTCGGCGTCCAGGTCGGCGTCGGCCACGAGCAGCCCGGCGCCGGCCTCCACCAGGAAGGTGGCGTTGAGCGCCTGCTCGCCGTTGCCGTGCGGCAGCGGCACGAAGATCGTCGGCAGCCCGGTCATGGCCGTCTCCATCACCGTGCCCGCGCCGGAACGGCCGAGCATGAGGTCTGCCGCGGCGTAGGCGTTCTCCATCCCGTCCACGTAGCCGACCGGGACGTAGGCGGCGCCGGTGGCCGGGTCGGTACGGACCACGTCCGCGTCGGTGAGGTTCGCCGCGCCGAGCACGTGCAGCACCGAGATCCCGGCGCCGAGCAGCCGCGGAATCGCGTCGATCGTCGCCTGGTTGAGGCTCCGGGCGCCCTGCGATCCCCCGCTCACCAGCAGCACCGGGCCCTCGGCGGGCAGGCCGAAGGACGCCCGGGCGTCCGGACGCAGGGCGGCGCGGTCGAGCGTGGCGATGCCCGTGCGCACCGGCAGGCCGAGGTGGCGGGCGTGCGGCAGCTTCGTGTCGGGGAACGTGGTCACGACGTACGGGGTGAAGCGGGCCGCGATCCGGTTCGCGAGCCCGGGCACCGCGTTGCCCTCGTGCAGCACCACCGGCACCTTCGCGATCCGCGCGGCGAGGTAGACCGGCAGCGAGACGTAGCCGCCGAATCCCACCGCGACCTGCGCGCCCGTGGACGCCAGGATGCGCCCGGCCGCCCGCACCGAGCCGACCAGCCGTCCCGGGACCGCGAACAGTTCCGGCGTCAGCCGGCGCGGCAGCGGCACCGGCGGGATCAGCTCCAGGGTCAGGCCGGCCTCCGGGATCACCCGCGACTCGAGTCCCTTCGGGGTACCGACGCAGGTGATCCGCACGTCCGCCCGGGCGGCGAGCTGCTGCGCGGTGGCGATCAGCGGCGAGGTGTGCCCGGCGGTGCCGCCGCCGGCCAGCACGATCGAGAGCCGGCCCATCTCACCCGCGTCCGGCCGCGGTCGTGACCAGCGCGTGGGACTGCCGGCGCTTGCGCCGCCGCAGGAACGCCCGCGAGGCCGGCTCCTGCCGTGCGCAGGCCAGCAGGACGCCGAGCGCCATCAGGTTCGCCATCAGCGCCGAGCCGCCGTAGGACAGCAGCGGCAGCGGGACGCCGAACACCGGCATCATCCGCAGCACGACGGCGATGTTCACCAGCGCCTGGATCATGAACCAGCTGGTGATGCCGGCGGCGGTGTACCGGGCGAACCGGATGTCGGAGCGCATCGCGACCCGGAACCCCGCGTAGCCGAGGATCAGGAACAGCACCAGCACCGACAGGGTGCCGATCAGCCCGAGCTCCTCGCCGATCACGGCCAGCATGTAGTCGGTGTGCGACTCGACCAGGCCGCCCCACTTCTGGCGGCTGGCACCCAGGCCCAGACCCCACCAGCCGCCGGAGGCGAGCGCGAAGATCGCCTTCATCGGCTGGTGGTTCACGCCGAGCGGGTCGACGTCCTGGTTGAAGAAGCCGAAGATGCGCGTCATCCGGTACGGGGTGGTCACCACCAGCGCGAGCACGACCAGCGCGACGCCGCCGAGCAGCGACCCGATCACCTTCCAGGACGCCCCGACGTACCACAGGGCGGCCATGACCAGGGCGCCCATGATGATGCCGGTGCCGAGGTCGTCCTGGAGCACGACCAGGCCGATCAGGACCAGCGAGACCGGCAGGAACGGGATCAGCAGGTGGCGGGGGTCCGACAGGCTCTTGTGCTTGCGGGCGAAGATGTCGGCGCCCCACATCACGATCGCCAGCTTGGCCAGCTCGGACGGCTGGACGCCGAACCAGGAGACGCCGAAGCGCACCCAGTTGGTGTTGCCGTTGTTGGAGTAGCCCAGCGGGGTGAACGTGAGCACCTCCAGCAGCAGCGCGCCCACGACGAGGATCCAGGCGAAGACCTTCAGCTGCTTGGGTGAGCGCTGGGCCAGCACGAACGCGGCGACGCCACCGATCACGAGGAACAGGAACTGCCGCTTCACGAAGTAGTAGGCGTCGTCGTAGCGCACGTAGGCGTACACGCTGGACGCCGACAGCACCATCATCACGCCGAGTGCGAGCAGCAGCACGGCCGGTACGAGCACCAGGTAGAAACTGGCTTGCGGGTGCGCCAGCCACTCGACCACGAGACTGCGCCGCCGTCCCTGTGCAGTTCTGCCCTGCACGGGAGCATCCGGCTCAGTTCCGCGGCGATCCACGGCGGGGGAAGTCAGGATCGCCACTTTCGCTCGGCCCTCCTATCCGGTCAGCCCGGCGACCGCGGCGGCGAAGTCGTCGCCACGGGCCGCATAGTCGGAATACATGTCCTTGCTGGCGCAGCCGGGCGCGAGCAGGACCACGTCGCCGGGCACCGCCCGCGACGCCGCCCACTCCACGGCCTGTTGCATCGCTCCATGATCGCCGAGGTCCACGACGTTCACCGGCACCTCGGGCGCGTGTCGGGCCAGCGCTTCGGCGATCACCGCGCGGTCGACGCCCAGCACGGCCACCGCCCGCAGCTTCGGTGCGACCGCCGAAACCAGGTCGTCGAACGTCGTGCCCTTGGCCTGGCCACCGGCGATCCAGACCACCGAGTCGAACGCGGCCAGGGACGCGGCCGCGGCGTGCGGGTTGGTGGCCTTGGAGTCGTCGACGTAGCGGACGCCGCCGATCTCGGCCACCGTCTGGATCCGGTGGTCGCCGAGCGTGAGCCGCTTGAGTCCTTCGGCGACCGCGGTCGGGTGCACCCCGAACGAGCGGGCCAGGGACGCCGCGGCGAGCGCGTTCTCGACGTTGTGGGGCGCGTAGGGCACCACGTCGGTGAGCTTGGCGATCTCGATCGCCGAGTCGCGGCGCTGCGGGATGAACGCCCGGTCGACCAGCAGGTCGTCGACCACGCCCAGCATGGACGGGGCCGGGATGCCGAGCGTGAACCCGATCGCCCGGGCGCCCTCGGTGACCTCGGCGTCCTCGACCATCCGCTCGGTGGCCGGGTCGCCCACGTTGTACACGCAGGAGTGGGTGACCCGGGAGTAGATGCGGGCCTTGTCGGCGGCGTAGGCGGACAACGGGTCGGTGGCGCCGGGCGGCCAGCCGGCGGCGTCCGCGTACCACTCGAGGTGGTCGGGCGCCACGTTCAGGACGGCTGCCGAGTGCAGCGCGAGGCTGTTCGTCCAGTGCAGCTGGAAGCTGGACAGCTCGACCGCCAGCACGTCGTAGTTCACCTCGTCGAGCACGGCCTCGACGATCGGACGGCCGACGTTGCCGACCGCGGACGTGGTCAGCCCGGCCGCGGTGAGCATCGACTCGAGCATGCCGACGGTGGTGGTCTTGCCGTTGGTGCCGGTGACCGCCAGCCACGGCACGCGCCGGTCGGGCAGGCTCATCCGCCAGGCCAGTTCCACCTCGCCCCAGATCGGGATGTCGCGCAGGGCGGCCTGCGCCAGCAGCGGCGCGGACGGGCGCCAGCCCGGCGAGGTGACCACGAGGTCGACGTCCGGCGGCAGGGTGGCGGTGGCCCCGGGGCCGAGGCGCACCTCGACGTCCAGCATCTCCAGGACGGTGGCCTTCTCGGTGTTGGTGGGGCTGTCGGACTCGTCCAGCACGATCACCTTGGCGCCCAGGTCCATCAGTCCGTCGGCCGCCGCGAACCCGGACGTGCCCAGGCCGGCCACCACGACGAGGGCCTCGCGCCACGGCGAGAGCCGGTCTGCGCCGGGCAGCCACGACTTCACTGGCCGACCACCCATTCGGCGTAGAAGATGCCGATGCCCAGGGCCGCGCACAGCCCGCAGATGATCCAGAACCGGATCGTGATCGTGACCTCGGCCCAGCCGAGGAGCTCGAAATGGTGCTGCAGGGGAGCCATCTTGAACAGCCGCTTGCCCTTGGTGAGCTTGAACCAGCCGACCTGGAGCACGACCGAGGCGGTGATGATCACGAAGAGCCCCGCGATGATCGGCATCAGCAGCTCGGTGCGGGTGAGCACCGACATCGCCGCGAAGGCGCCACCGATGGCCAGCGAGCCGGTGTCGCCCATGAAGATCTTCGCCGGGGAGGCGTTCCACCACAGGAAGCCGAAGCACGCGCCGGCCATCGCCATCGACACCACCGCGAGGTCGTGGGGGTCGCGCACCTGGTAGCACAGCGGACCGGCGCTCGCGAACGCGCACGACTGGTTGTACTGCCAGATGTTCACGATCCCGTAGCCGGCGAACACCATCGCCGCGGCACCGGTCGCCAGGCCGTCCAGCCCGTCGGTGAGGTTGGCCGCGTTCGACCAGGCGGCCACCAGGAACACGATCCAGATCACCGCCAGCCAGATCGGCAGGGTGAACCACGGCAGGTCGCGCAGGAACGAGATCGCCTGGCTGGCCGGGGTGAGGCCGCGCGCGTCCGGGAACTGGAAGGCCAGCACGGCGAACGCGACCGCGAACCCGGTCTGGAGGCTGAACTTCGCCCAGGCGTGCAGGCCCAGCGAGCGGGCCTTGCTGATCTTGATCCAGTCGTCGGCGAGCCCGACCAGGCCGAGGCCGGTGAACAGGCCCAGGGCGAGCATGCTGCTGGCCGTGGGCTGGCTCCAGGTCGCCAGGTGGGCGACCGCGTAGGCCAGCAGGACGCTGATGATGATCACGATGCCGCCCATCGTGGGCGTGCCGCGCTTGGTGTGGTGGCTGGTCGGGCCGTCGTCGCGGATGAACTGGCCGTACCCGCGCCCGACCAGGAACTTGATCGCGTAGCGGGTGCCGAGCAGGGTGCCCAGCAGACCGATGCCGCCGGCGAGAAGGATGCTCCTCATCGGCGTCCGCCCTCCGGTGTCTTCAACAGGTCCTCAGCCACGGTCTCCAACGCTAACCCCCGGGAGGCCTTCACCAGAACCACGTCCGCCGGACGCGCCCACGCGGAAACGACCGCGACCGCGGTGCCCTTGTCGGGCACCAGCATCGTGGCCGGCCCGTAGCCGGCCGCGAGATCGGCCGCGTGGGCACCGATCGCGACCAGTGCGTCCACGCCCAGTTCGGCGGCCAGCACCCCCACCTCGCGGTGCTGCTCGGCGGCGGTCGGGCCGAGTTCGAGCATGTCGCCCAGCACGGCCAGCAGCCGTCCGTCCGGGCGTCGCAGGGACGCGAGCGCGCGCAGCGCGGCCGCCATCGAGTCGGGGTTCGCGTTGTAGGCGTCGTTGACCACCAGCACCCCGTCGGGACGCTCGTGCAGCTCCATCCGCCAGTGCGAGCGGGCCTCCGCCCGGCCCAGCGCGGCGGCCACCTCGGCGACCGGCAGGCCCTGGCTGAGCGCGACCGCGGCCGCGGCGAGCGCGTTGCCGACCTGGTGGAGGCCGGAGACCAGCAGCCGGACGTCCGCCGCGCCGGTGGCCGCGCCGGCGGCGTGCAGGGTGAAGGCGGCGCGCTGGAGGGCGTCGGTGGTGGTCCCGGACGCCCACACGCGCAGGTCGCCCCACGACGGCTCGCCGGCGGTGGCGAAGGTCGCGATCCGGGCCTGCGTCCGCGACGCCATCGCGCTGACCAGCGGGTCGTCGGCGTTCAGCACCGCCCAGCCGTCGGACGGCACCGCCTCGACGAGTTCGCCCTTCGCCTGCGCGATCGCCCCGACCGAGCCGAATTCGCCGAGGTGGGCGTGGCCGACGTTGACCACCACGCCGACCTTCGGCGGCACGATGCCGCACAGCCAGGCGATGTGGCCCTGCCCGCGCGCGCCCATCTCGCTCACGAGGAAGCGCGTGTCCGGGGTGACCCGGGTGGCGGTCAGCGGCACCCCGATCTCGTTGTTGAACGAGCCGACCGGGGCGACGGTCTCCCCCGCCGCGGCGAGCACCTGGGCCAGCAGGTCCTTGGTGCTGGTCTTGCCGGACGACCCGGTGATGCCGATCGTCACCAGCCCGCCGGGGATCGCCTCGGCGACCACCGCCGTGCCCAGTGCCGCCAGGGCGGCACCGGCGTCTGCGGCGACCAGTTGGGGCACGTCCAGCGGCAGCTCCCGGGTGCCGAGGACCGCCACCGCGCCGCCGGCCACCGCGCGCGCGGCGAAGTCGTGGCCGTCGGCGTGCTCGCCGGGCAGTGCGACGAACAGGCTGCCGGGGCCGGCCAGGCGGGAGTCGATCACGACGTCGGGCCCGACCGCGACGGTCGGGTCGCCGAGGAGGCGGGCCCCCGCCCTCCGGGCCAGTTCCCCGGCGGTCACCTCACGCATCGCTCCCCCTCAGCTCGGCCCACGTCGCGGTCACGACGGCAACGTCGTCGAACTCTACGGTGCGGTCGGCCAGCTGCTGGCCGGACTCGTGGCCCTTGCCCAGCACGGCCACCCAGTCCTCGGGCCCGGCGAGGTCGAGGGCCAGCCGGATCGCGTCCGCCCGGTCGCCACCGTCGAGCACGGTGGCCCCGGACGCGCGGGCGGCGTCCCTGGCGCCGGCGAGCACGGCCGCCCGGATCGCCTCCGGAGGCTCGCTGCGCGGGTTGTCGTCGGTGACCACCACCACGGCGGCACCGGACGCGGCCGCCGCACCCATCGGTCCGCGCTTGGCCTGGTCGCGGTCGCCGCCGCAGCCGAGCACCGCGATCCGCCGGCCCGCCGGCAGCCCGTCGAGCGCTGCGGACACGGCCTCCGGGGTGTGCGCGAAGTCGACGACGACGCCGGGCGCGCCCGGGCCCAGGTCGACGCGCTGCATGCGGCCGGGGACGAAGGCGGTGGCGAGCCCGGGCAGGGCGGTGGCGAGGTCGACGCCGGCGAGGTCGAGCATGGCGATCGCGGTGGCGGCGTTGCGCACGTTGAACGCGCCCAGCAGGCCGAGGGTGAAGGTGCGCGCACCGGTCGGCGTGGCCAGCCGCACGCGGGTGGAGCCGTCCCCGAGGGCATCGACCGCGACCGACCGGTAGTCCCCGTCGACGCCGGTCGTGACCAGCCGGACGTCGCCCCGCTCGCGCAGTTCGGCGGCCAGCCGGCGTCCGTACTCGTCATCGGTGTTGACCACCGCGTTGCGGCAGCGGCCGTCGCGGAACAGGCTCGCCTTGGCCTGGAAGTAGTCCTCCTGCGTGGCGTGGAAGTCCAGGTGGTCGCGGCCGAGGTTGGTGAACCCGGCGACGTCGAAGACCAGCCCGTCCACCCGGTGCAGGGCCAGCGCGTGCGAGGAGACCTCCATCGCGACCGCGTCCGCGCCCTGCTCGGCCAGGTAGGCGAGCAGGGCCTGCAGATCGGGCGACTCGGGGGTGGTGACGGTGGTCCGCGGCGAGGCGAGCCGGCGTCCGTCGAGCGCGAAGCCGATGGTGCCGATCGTGCCGACGCTGTGCCCGGCGGCGGCCAGCGCCGCGGCCAGCAGGAAGGTGGTGCTGGTCTTGCCGGCCGTGCCGGTCACCCCGTACAGCGCGAGCCGCTCCCCCGGCCGCCCGTAGACCTCGGCGGCGACCCGGGCCATCTCGGTGCGCGGGTCGGACACCACGGCGACCGGGACGCCGACCCCGTCCAGCAGGCCGGCGCCGGAGGGGTCGGTGAGCACCGCGGACGCGCCGGCGGCCACCGCCTGGGCGGCGAAGTTCGCGCCGTGCGTCGCCTGGCCGGGCAGGGCGACGTAGAGGTCACCGGGCCGGATCGCGCGGGAGTCGAGGCTGACGCCCGTCACGACCGTGGAACCCGCACCGGGCAGGAGCGTGTCGAGCGTCGTCCCCGGGGTGGCGGCTGGCCGCAGCGCCACGGGCGTGGAGGTCATGGATCGCTACTTTAACTTCGGGTCCGGCGAAATCGGCAGGTGCGGCACCTTGCCACTCGATTGCGGGACGCCGTAGCGGGTCAGCGCGACCGACATCACGTCCTGCACCGCGGGGCCCGCCACCGACGCGCCGGCGGCGCCGTCCCGGCGGGGGTTGTCCACGACCACGTAGGTGACGAGCTGCGGGTCCTCGACCGGCGCGACGCTGATCGCCGAGGTGACCAGGCCGCGGAAGCAGTTGCACGTGGTGTCGAACTTCTTCGAGGTGCCGGTCTTGGCGCCCACCCGGTAGCCCGGGATGTCGAAGACGTGGGCGCTGTTGCGCTGTGCCATCGTCTCCATCATCGACAGCATGTTCGACGCCGTCTCCTCCGACACCACCCGGTGCGGCTGCGTGGTCGTCCGCGGCGTCACGGTGCCGTCGGCGTCGGTGGTGGAGGTGATCAGCGACGGCTGGTTGTAGACGCCGCCGTTGGCGATCGCCGCGATCGCGGCCGCCTCCTGCACCATCGTCACCGCGACCGCGCTGCCGCCGAACGCGGCACCGTCACGCGCGTAGTCGGGCATGTTCTCGCCCGGCAGGATGCCGCCGGACTCGCCCGGCAGGCCGATCCCGGTCTTCGAGCCGAGGCCGAAGCTCTTCCAGTACTCACGCAGGGCGTTCTTGGCGGCCTTGCGGGAGACGATGATCGTGCCGACGTTCGACGACTTGGCCAGGATGCCCCGGACGTACAGCTTGATCGTGCCGTGCCGCTCGGCGTCACTGACGTACTGGTCGCCGGACTTGACCTTGCCGGGCACCACCACGACGTCGGACGGCGAGATCAGGCCCATGTCCATCAGCGCGGACAGGGTGAGCACCTTCTGCACGCTGCCCGGGGTGTACGGATCGGTCACCGCGCGGTTCGGGACGTTCTTCTGGTCGGCCTTGCCACCCGCGTTCGGGTCGAAGGACGGGTACTGCGCGAGCGCCAGGATCTCGCCGGTCTTGGGGTTCATCACGACGACCATGCCGTTGTCGGCGTTGGTCTTGCGCACCCGGTCGGCGAGGACCTGCTCGGCCTGCCACTGCAGGCCCGCGTCGATGCTGAGGGTGATGTCGGCCCCGTCCACCGGCTCGACCAGCGCCGCGTCGCCCAGCGGGATGCGGCCGTTCGGGGAGTTCTCGTACGCCTCCTTGCCGTCCTTGCCGGCGAGGCTGGAGTTGAGGGCGAACTCCAGTCCGCTCGCGCCGTCGCCGTTGTCGTTGACGAAGCCGAGGATGTTCGCGGCGAGCACGCCGTTGGGGTAGGTGCGGGTCGGCTTGCTGTCCTGCCGCAGCCCCACCAGCTTCTGGGCGGTCATCGCCTCCTGCAGCTGGCGGTACGTGGCCGCCGGCACCTTGTCGGCGATGAACTGGTACGACTCGGACTTGCCCGTGGCGGTGAGCTTCGGCAGGTACTCCTCGACGGTCCCGCCGAGGTACTGGACGAGCAGCGCGGCGATCTTCGCCGGCGCGGCTTCGGCCGCCACCCTGTCCGAGGCCGTCATCGGGGCGTCGTTGCGGCCGTTGGTGCGGATCAGTTTCGCGTCCGCGTGGATCTCCACCGTGTCCTCGGTCTCGGCGAGCACCTCGCCGTTGCGGTCGGTGATCGTCCCACGGAAGGCAGGGAGGACGTGGCTGACGGTCATCTGGTCGGCGGCCTCGGCCGCCACGTTGGTGGCGTCGATCGCCTGCACCTGGACGGCGCGTCCGGCGGCCAAGGAGAACACCACGGCGACCACGATCAGGAGGGCGCGCACGCGTCCGACCGACCGCGCGACCGGCAGCCTGCGGCGGCGCTTCGACGACTTCTTGGCAGACCCCTGCGGGGCGAAGAACCGGTCCAGGGGTCGACTCACGGCTTCTTCGCCTCCTTCTTCGCCTTTTCGGCCGCATTCTTCTTCGCCTCCGCCTCGGCCTTCGCCCTGGCCTCGGCTTCCGCCTTCGCCTTGGCGGCGGCTTCCGCCTTGGCCTTGGCCTTCGCCCTGGCCTCCGCCTTGAGCTTGGCCTTGCGGTCGGCCTCGGCCTTGTCGAGCGCGGCCTTCTGCGCGGCCGCCTCCTCGGGCGTGAGGTAGTGGACGCTGGGGATCTCCGAGCCGGTCACGGCGGACGCGTCGCCGATCACCGTGCCGTCGGGCAGCTGGAGCTGGGCGCCGTAGGGGTTCGGGCGCATGCCGAGCTTCTGCGCGGCCACCGCGAGGTTCTGCACCGACCGCCGGTCGGCCAGTTCGGACTGCAGCGCGGACAGCTGGTCGGCGAGGCGCTCGGCCTCACGCTGCTGGCTCTGCACCACGAACGTCTGGCTCTGGAGCGCGGTGGTGAGCACCAGCAGCGCGACCATGCCGGCCGCCATCACCAGGGCCACCACCATGACGAACGGGATCGTCGCCATCTTCCGCCGCCGGGGCGCGACCGGGCGCAGCGACGGTCGCGGGGACCGGTCCGGGCGGGGTGCGGGCAGGGCCGTCATCGGGACTCCTCGGTGTTGCGGGCGATGGCGCGGAGCCGCGCGGACGCAGCCCTCGGGTTGTCCTCGACCTCGTCGGGGCCGGGACGCTCCGCGCCCCGGGTGAGCAGGCTGAAGCGAGCCCGGTAGCCGGCGGGCACGGCGGGGACCCCCGGCGGCACCGCGTCGCTGGACGCCGTGGCGAACGCGCGCTTCACCAGCCGGTCCTCGCCGGAGTGGTAGGCGAGCACGGCCAGCCGTCCGCCCGGTGCGAGCGCGTCGAGCGCAGCCGGCAGCACGGCCGCGAGCGACTCGAGCTCGGCGTTCACCACGATGCGCAGCGCCTGGAACGTCCTCTTGGCCGGGTGACCGCCGGTGTGGCGGGCCGCGGCCGGGATCGCGTCCGCGATGACCTGGACCAGGCGTGCCGAGCTGGTGAACGGCTCGGTGTCGCGGGCCCCGACGATCCGCCGGGCGATGCGGTCGGCGAACCGCTCCTCGCCGTGCACCTTGAGGATGCGGGCGAGCTCGGGAGCCGTCCAGGTGTTGACGATGGTGGCCGCGTCCAGGCCCGAACCCGGGTCCATCCGCATGTCCAGCGGGGCATCGGCGGCGTAGGCGAACCCGCGGTCGCGACGGTCGATCTGCAGCGAGGACAGCCCCAGGTCGAGGCAGATCGCCTGCACGCTCGTCAGGCCGGCCTCCGCCAGTACGTCGGGCAGTTCGTGGTAGATCGCGTGGAACAGCTGTACCCGGTCGCCGAACCGGGCGAGGCGCTCCCCCGCGACCGCCAGCGCAGCCGGGTCACGGTCGATGCCGACCAGTCGTGCCTGGGGGCAGGCGTCGAGCACCAGGGCGGCGTGCCCGCCGAGCCCGAGGGTGCCGTCGACGTAGGTGGCGCCGGGAGCGTTCAGTGCCGGGGAGAGGAGCTCGACGATGCGTCCGGCGAGCACGGGCACGTGGGTGGCCACCCCGCCGTCCGCCTCAACCATGCTCGACCCTCGTCCCGGCTCTCGAATCAGTCGGCTCGTGCGCCGTGGTTCCGAACCGCACCGCCGCCGGTACCTGGCGCCGGGGAAGGTGTGCCAGGGAACCGGACGGCGCGGGTCGGAGCCGCACCGCACGAGCCGGTGCCACGGTGGTCAGCCCACCGCAGGTGCTCCCTCGTCCAAGGCCGCGAAGGCCTCTTCCTGCGCTGCCGAGTACTCCGCCCAGGTCGCCGCGTCCCACACCTCGAGGCGGTTGAAGGCCCCGATCACGACGATCTCCTTGCTCAGGCCCGCGTAGGCCCGCAGCGGTCCGGGGACGCTCACGCGGCCCTGGCTGTCCGGCAGTTCGTCCGAGGCGCCCGAGGCCACCATGCGCTGGTAGTCCCGCACCCCGCGGACCGTGGAGGGCCCGCCCGCACTGTTCGCCACCTCGGCCAGGAAGGCCTCGGTGGGCCAGATCGCCAGACAGCGATCCTGCGCCCGGGTGATGACCAGGCCGGCTGCCAGCTGCTCGCGGAATTTCGCGGGCAGGAAGAACCGTCCCTTGTCGTCGAGCTTGGGGGTGTAGGTGCCCAGGAACATGGGTCCTTCCCTCCTCACTCTCCTCCACTTGGCGCCACCATACTCCACTTTGCTCCACTGAACACCCCTTTGACGGCGATTTCCGCCCCCGCTCGCTCCACCGGCGGCGACCGGCTCCCCTCGGGCCGCCTAAGGTTGGGCCGCAGAGGGGAGACAGCGTGGACGCCAATCGGGAGCAGGAGATCGCCGAGGTCCTGGCGCTCGCGGACGCCATCCGGGGTGCCGTGGGCCAGGTCATCGAGGGCAAGCCCGAGGCGGTCGACCTCGCGATCACCGCACTGCTGGCCGAGGGCCACCTGCTGATCGAGGACGTGCCGGGGGTCGGCAAGACGATGCTGGCCAAGTCGCTGGCCCGGGCGATCGACTGCACGGTGCGGCGCGTCCAGTTCACCCCGGACCTGCTGCCCAGCGACATCACCGGCGTCTCGGTGTACAACCAGTCGAGCGGGGAGTTCGAGTTCAAGCCCGGCGGGGTGTTCGCGAACCTCGTCATCGGCGACGAGATCAACCGCGCCTCGCCCAAGACCCAGTCGGCGCTGCTGGAGGCGATGGAGGAGCGCCGGGTGAGCGTCGACGGCACCTCCCACGCGCTACCGCGGCCCTTCCTCGTGATCGCCACCCAGAACCCGATCGAGATGGAGGGCACCTATCCCCTCCCGGAGGCCCAGCGGGACCGGTTCCTGTTGCGGATCTCGATGGGCTACCCCAGCCCGGCGTCCGAGGTGGCGATGCTCGAGCGGCACGGCGAGTCCGACCCGCTCGAACCGCTGCGTCCGGTCACCGACGCCGAGTCAGTGATGCGCGGCATCCAGATCGTGCGCCGGGTGTTCGTCCACCCCGGCGTCAAGGAATACCTGGTCGCGATCGTGAACCAGACCAGGGTGCTGCCCCAGGCCCGGCTCGGCGCCTCGCCCCGCGCCGGCCTGCAGTTGCTCCGGGCGGCGAAGGCACGCGCGGCGATGGACGGGCGCACCTATGTGATCCCCGACGACGTCGCCGGCCTCGCCGTACCGACCCTGGCCCACCGGGTGCTGCTCAACACCGGCTCCCAGATCGCCGGGCAGAACGCGATCGACCTGGTGCACAGCGCCGTCAAGGCCGTCCCGGTTCCCTCCGGACGCCACTGAGATGAACCTCACGGCCCGCGGCTGGGCACTCCTGGGCGGCGGCGTCGCCTGGTGCGTGGTCGCGGTGGTCGTCGGCCAGCGCGACCTGTGGTGGCCCGGGCTGTTCCTGGTGCTGCTGCCGTTGGTGAGCTGGCTGCTGCTGCTGCCGGGCTCGGCGCGGCTGGAGGTCGAGCGGCAGGTGCGCCCGACCCGCGTGGCCGTCGGCGACGTGGCCCGGGTCGACCTCGAACTCGACCCCGGCGGCCTGACCTTCGGCGGCGTCGCGCGGGTGCGCGACCGCCTGCCCGCGGCGCTCGGCGAGGCCCGCTGGTACGGCTTCGCGGCCGGCCTGGGCCTGTGGCGCCAGACCATCAGCTACGAGGTGCGCCCGTTGTGGCGCGGACGCCACCACGTGGGCCCGATCGAACGCAACGTCGCCGACGGCCTCGGCCTGGCCCGCTCGAACCAGACCATTCCCGGACGCGCCGAACTGCTGGTCACCCCACCGGTCGAGCCGCTGGCGAACCTGCGCGGGGCGTCCGGGGTGGGCATCGCCACCGACACCACGCTGCTGCGCACCGGCCTGGGCAGCAGCGACGACGTGCTGATCCGCGAGTACCGGCAGGGCGACGACGTCCGCCGGATCCACTGGCGCTCGACCGCCCGCACCGGTGAGCTGATGGTGCGCCGCGAGGAGCGGTCCTGGGACCCGAGCGCCGCCGTCGTGATCGACAACCGCGCCCACGCCTACTCCCCCCGCGCGCACGACCCGAGGCTGGAGTGGGCGGTGTCCGCGGCCGCGTCCATCGCCATCCACCTCCTCGGCGACGGCTTCGACCTGGTGCTCGCCGAGGCCGACGGATCGGTGCTCAGCCCCCACCGGCTCGGACCGGGCCGCGAGGGGATCGTGCTGGAGCACCTCGCCGAACTCGACACCGACACCGCGCCCACGCTGGGCCGGGCCCTGGCCGCGTGCACGCACGGCGCGGAGGGCCAACTCCTGGTCGCGATCCTCGGACGCGTGGACGCCACCGACGCCGCCGCCCTGGCCGAGGCCAGCCGCCACGGTCGGGCCTGCTGGGCACTGCTGGTCTCCGACTCCCCTGTCGTGGACGAGCGCCAGGCCGCCTGGGTGCGGGAGGCGGGGTGGCGCTGCGTCGTCGCCGGCCCCGGCACGTCGGTGGCCGCGGCGTGGCGAGAGCTCGGCTCGGAGGACGACCGGTGACCGGGACCGGGCGCCAGACCGCCGCCACCGCCGGCGCCGCGTTCGCCGCCGGCGTCCCGCTGGTCGCGCTGACCGAGGACCGCACCTTCCTCCTGCTCGCCGCGGTCCTGATCGTGCTCAGCGCGCTGATCGGCGCGGTCCTGCGACGCCTGGGCGCGGGCGAGGCGCTCGTCCGGCTCGTCCAGATCGTGCCGGTGGCCCTCGTGCCGTGGCTGGTGCCGGAGGCCCGCGACCCGCTGGCGCTGTACGCCGAGACCACCTCGTTCGTGCAGGCCGCGTTCGCCCCGATGCCGTTCCAGGTCGGCTTCGCCCTGTTCAGCGCGCTCCTGGTCTGGGTGCTGTACCTGCTGCTGGAGACGATCGCCATCGGCCTGGCCTCGCCGGCCTGGACGTTCCCGGTGCTGGTGCTGCCCTACCTCGTGCCGACCCTGGCGATCTTCAGCGAGACCAACCCGTTCCTGTTCGTGTTCCCGGCCGCCGCCTACGGGCTGGTGCTGGCGACCGCGACGAGTGAGTCCCTGGGCCGCCCCGGCGGCGTCCACCAGGCGACCACGGACGGGTGGCGCCGCGGCGTCCTGACCACCGCGATCCTGTCCACGGCGCTCGCCCTGGTCGGCTCGATGGTGGTCTCGCTGGCCCTGCCCGAGCGGACGACCGACTCCAACCCCGGTGGCTCCGGCGCGGTCCAGCTGGGCGACCCGAGCATCGATCTCATCCGCAACATCAACTCCCCGTCCGACACCACCGTGATCACCTACCGCAGCTCCGACCAGGCCGGGCAGTACCTCCGGCTGGCCGCGCTGCCGGTGTTCGACGCCTCGGGCTTCCACCTGACCCCCACCGACCTCGTGCCGCTGCCGATCGGCGGCTCCCGTCCGGGGGTGCGGACGGACCAGGTGCGGACCACGGTGCAGATCGGCCGGATGGACGGCCAGTACCTGCCGATGCCCTGGTTCCCGGTCACCGCGGACGTCCCCGCCGACAGCTGGCGCTACGACCCCAAGACCCTCGCGGTGGTGGCGATCGGCCGTGGGCGGGAGTCCGCCACCCGCAACCTCAGCTACGTGACGACGTCCGCCCGGCTCCCGGCGGTGAACGACCTGCTGCCGACCCTGGAGGCGGCCGGCGATCCCGGCGACGGCGGGCTGACGCTGCAACTCCCGGGCGAAGTGTCGCCCCAGGTGCGTGAGCTCGCGATCCAGCTCACCGCCCGCAGCGGGACCGGCAGCGCCGGCATGCAGGCGAAGGCGCTGCTGGACTTCTTCCACTCCAACGCCTTCACCTACAGCACGGCCGTCACCCCGGGCACGACGCTGGGCACCCTCAACGACTTCCTCCTGGGCAGCCGGGTCGGCTACTGCGAGCAGTTCGCCGGCGCGATGGCGACACTGGCCCGGGTGGTCGGCATCCCGTCCCGCGTGGTCGTCGGCTTCCTGCCCGGACGCCGGGTCGGCGACCGCTGGGAGGTCTCGACCCGCAACATGCACGCCTGGACCGAGCTCTACTTCGGAGACGGCGTCGGCTGGGTGCCGGTCGACCCGACCCCGAGCAGCGCGGTCGCCGGCGGCCAGCCGTCGAGCAGCGCGAGCCCGAGCCCGTCGGCCAGCAGTGCGTCCCCGAGCGCGGCCACCGCCACCCCCACGCCGAGCGACGAGGCGCCGCTGCCGACGACCACCGACCCCGGGGCCGGCCCGCTCGTCCCGCTGCCGTGGGTCGCGGGCACCCTCGTCCTGGTACTGGCGGGTGTCGGGCCCCGGCTGGTCCGGGCGACCCTGCGGCGCCTCCGGCTCCGACCGGGCGCGGACGCCCGCCAGGCGGGCGAACGGGCCTGGGCCGAGGTGCGCGCCGTGGCCCTGGACCACGGGCAGGCCTGGCCGGCCGGCACCACCCGGAAGGTCGCGGCCGAACTGGGTCCGCAGCTGGACGAGGGCGGCCGGGCCGCGCTCGACGCCCTGGCCCTGGCGGTGGAGCGGGCGCGCTACGACCGGGCACCGCAGGCCGACGTGCCGCTGGCCACCTGGGTGATCGAGGTCACACGGGCAGTCGAAAGGCGGTGGGCCACGCCCACCGCCGCGAAATGGTGGCCACGTTCACTGTGGCCACGGGAGTTCCGGAGCTGACGCTCCTACAGGCTGCTGTCGTCCTGGTTGCGCCGCCAGCGCTCCTCCATGCGTCCCATGAACTCGGAGTGCCCGCCGGCCCGTCCCGCGCCCTGCCCGTCGCCGGACGCGCCGGACTGCTGCCACGCCGCGACACCGAGGACCGACGCCGCGAGCATCACCACGAAACCGATCACGCTGACCGCCGGGTGCACCTGCATGCCGCCGATCAGTCCGGCGAGGCCGACCAGGAAACCGAAGCCCGCGAGGACGGCGCGACGCCGTTGCCAACGGTGGGTGGTTCCCCTCAGGGTGCTGGCCAGCTTGGGATCCTCAGCCGCCAGTGCGGCCTCCATCTGGTCGAGGAGCCGCTGCTCCTGTTCCGAGAGCGCCATGGCAGCCTCCCCTGGTTCGGCGGGCGTCCTTCGCAGGACAAGGCCAGTCTAGGCGGGCCGCGGGCTTTTCGGAACCGGAGCCGGTGCAGAGCGCGCGGTCAGGGACGGTCCTTGCGGGTCAGCACCGCACGCCGGACCGCTTTCGGCCCGAATCGCTGTATCACGTCGTCAGCGGCACGTTCGGCATCACGCCAGCCATGGTCGGGGGCGTCCAGGGTGGGTTGCAGCGCCACCGCGTCGATGTCGACCAGCCCGGTGACCCGGATTCCGACCCGTCGAACCAGCCGGGAGCCCGGTCGAAGTTTTGCGTACAGCCTCTGCGCGGCGGCGTACACGTCCTCGGTGAGGTCGGTCGGGGCGGCCAGCGTGAGCGAGCGCGAAGTGGTGGAGAAGTCGGCGAAGCGGAGGTGCAGCGTGACGGTCCGGCCCAGAACGGACGCGGCGCGCATGCGTGACGTCACCTTGACCACCATCCGCAGCATCTCGGCCTGCACCCGGAGCGGATCGCTGACGTCGCGTCCGAACGTCTCCTGGTTGCCGACCCCCCGTTCGCCGGGACGGGCCACCACCCGGCTGGAGTCGATGCCCCAGGCGAGGTCGTGCAGCAGCGAGCCGGCCCGCAACCCGAACTCGCGCTGGAGCCGGGCTCGGGGCAGCGCGGCCAGGTCGGCGACCGTCACCACCCCGAGCGGACGCAGCTTCGCCGCGGTGCTCTCCCCCACCCCGTGCAGGTTCTCCACCGGCTGGGGGTGCAGGAAACCGACGACCTCGGCGGGCGCGACCTCGAGCAGCCCGTCGGGCTTGGCCGAGTTGGACGCCATCTTCGCGACGAGCTTGTTCGGGCCGATGCCGACCGAGCACGCGATGCCCTGCTCGTCGTGGACCAGCGCCCGGATGCGCTCGCCGACCCGGGCCGCCGTCCCGGTGCTGCGCTCGGCCCCGGTGAGGTCGAGGAACGCCTCGTCGATGGAAGCCGACTCCACCCGGGCGGTGAAGGTCTCCAGGATGGCCACGATGCCGGCCGACACCTCGCCGTAGGCGTCGAAGTCGGGCGGGGCGCAGACCGCGTGCGGGCACAGCCGGCGGGCCCTCGTCGACGACATGCCGCCCCGGACGCCGTAGGCGCGGGCCGGGTAGTTGGCCGACAGCACCACGCCCCTGGTCGCACCGCCGACCCACATCGGGACGTCCCGCCACTCGGGGTGGCGCCGCAGCTCCACCGACGCGTAGAAGGCGTCCATGTCGACACACATGACGACGCGCTGCGGCGGCGGCTCGGCGAGGACGGTCATCCGGCCTCCCGTCCACCCCGGGCCGGGCGCGTGGAGCGGGCCAGCCGCCGGGCGACCGCGTCGTGGAACGCCTGCGCGTCCCGCAGCAGGTCGTCGGCCTCACGGTGGCTGACCAGGGTGACCGCCCCGGCGGCGACCGCCTCGCGCTTGCCCTGCACGGCGGCGAAGTAGCCGGCCCACTCGGCGAACTCGGGGGCGAGCTCGGCGACCAGCTGCCAGGCGTTGCGCAGCCGGGTGCCGGAGGAGGCGTGCGCGCGGGCGGCCAGTACGACGGCCGCCACCCGGAGTGCCGCGACGTGGGCCATCAGGTACCGCTCGGCCGCGGCCTCGGCCAGCTCCGCCCCGGCGAGCGCCGCCCTGGCCCCCGCGAGCCCGTCCTCTGACATCTGCAACCGGCTCCTCCCAGAGTTCGACCCCGGCGCGGACGGACCGCGGGACGCTCCCGGGCGGGGGTCGAGTCCACCCGGGAACGCTCGCGGGAACCGTCGGCACCGGGGCCGGCCGGGGCTGCTCACGCAGGCCCGGTGCGAGCTTCCCCTACTCGCGTTATCGAACAGGTATTCGATTGGTCACCATCATAGGCCCTGCCACCGACAGTGCGTCAAGTGACCCTTGCGCGAGTCGTCCGGACCGGAGGATCGTCGTGCCCATGGCCATCGACCTCACGACCCTGCGCCGGGCGGTGGACGACGCCCGCCTCGGCTGGCGGCCCGGCGAGACCTCCACGAGCGACCTGTCCCCGCTCGCCGCCCGGACCCGGCTGGGGGCCACGCCGCCCGGCGGGCCGGCCGCCCTCTCGTTGCGCGAGCGGGCCTCCCGCGCACTCGTCGCCGAGGCGAGGGTCGCCGGCGTCGCCGGCGCCGCTCCCCCGTCGCACGTCGACTGGCGTGACCGGGCGGGCCACAGCTATGTCTCGGCGGTCCGCAACCAGGCCGGCTGCGGCTCGTGCGTGGCCTTCGGCACGGTCGCGGTGCTGGAGTCGATGGTGCGGATCAGGGCGGCGGAACCTGCGCTGGCGGTCGACCTCTCCGAGGCGTACGCGTTCTTCTGCCTCGGTCCCGACCACGGGGCCGGTCCGTGCCCCGGCGGCGGCTGGTGGCCCGACGACGCCCTGACGGCGATGAAGCACGGGGTGACCGACGAGGCGAACTTCCCCTACACCGAGGACGACCAGCCCTGCGGACGCGGGTCGGACTGGAAGACCCGGCTGACCAGCTTCAGCAGCTGGACCCGCAAGACGTCGATCCCCGGGATGAAGAAGTACCTGGCGGGGGTGGGGCCGATGACGGCCTGCTTCAGCGTGTACGAGGACTTCAACTACTACACCGGCGGCATCTACAGATACCACCGCACCACCTCCGGCGATCTGCTGGGCGGGCACTGCGTCCAGGTCGTCGGTTACGACGACGCGGCCGGGTGCTGGCTGGCGAAGAACAGCTGGGGCCGGCTGGGGCGAGGACGGCTATTTCCGGATCGCGTACGGCTCCGCCGGCTTCGACGCCGAGATGTGGGGCATCGACGGCACCATCTCCTCGCCCCTGATCCGCCGGACGCTGGACGTCGTCACGGCGGGCTCGGGCAATGTCTGGCGCACCCGGCGCAGCGCGTCCGGCAGCTGGCAGAAGGCTGTCGAGCGACTCGACACGGCCGCCACCGGCGACCCGGGAGCGATCACGGCGGTCAGCTCCGTGGCCACGATCAACCGGCTGCACGTGGTCGGCCTGGCCGGCGGCTCGGCGTGGTACACCCGCCGTCGCACCGGCGCGAGCTGGGCGAAGTGGGCGCAGCCGACGTCCACCCGTCCGTCCCAGGCGGGGTCGTTCACCGCGGTCGGCTGCACCGCCGTCGGCGACGCGGTGCACGTGGTCGCGCTGGGCGACGCCGGGAGCATCTGGCACACCAGCCGGACGGCCGCCGGCACCTGGCAGAAGACCTGGAAGCGGGCCACCCCGGCCGGCGCGCCCGGCCCGTTCACCGCGCTCGCCTGCCTCACCGTCAGCGGTCGTGCCGCGGTCGTGGGCGTGGCCGGCGGCGAGCTGTGGCTGGTCTCGCGGAAGGGCGACGGCACCTGGACGGCCCCCGACCGGATCACCGCCGGCGGCCCGGCGCCGGGGGCGTTCACCGCGGTCGCCGCCGCCACCGTCGGCGGGCTGGTGAACGTGGTCGCGCTGTGCGCGGGACGTCCCTGGCACCTCGAGCGGTCGGCGGCGCGCACCTGGGGGACGTGGACACCGGTGCCGGCCGACGCGTCCCCGCCGGTGTTCCAGGCGATCGGCTGCGTGGACGTCGGCACCGCCCTGCGGGTGCTCGGGCTCGCGTCCGGGAAGCTGTGGTACACCGCGCGGGCGGACGGCACGTGGCGGGCCGGCTTCGCCGACCTCAGCGGCCGCCTCACCGGCGAGCCGGCCACGCTCGTCGCCGTCGACGGCGCCTGACGTGGCCGACACCGACGGGCCGCCCGCCACGCTCTCGCTGGTCGTCGGCGAGAGCCGGGAGTTCACGCTGCCCGGCCTGGGCACCGCCGGCTACCGCTGGGAGTCGGCGCTCAGCGGTGACACCGGCGCGGTCTCGGTGCGGTGGCGGCACGGCGTCGCCGACGCCGGCGTCCCGGCCGGACCGATCGGGGCGAGCGCGCCGGAAACCGTGGCGTTCACCGCGGTGGCCCCCGGCCACGCCACCGTCACGCTGGCCCAGCGCCGGCCGTGGGAGACGGTGGCGCCGCGCGCGGGGCACGTCGTGGAGGTCGACGTCCGGGCTCCCTGAACACCCCCCGGCTACGATTCCGGCATGGACGTGGTGGCACTGACCTTCGCCAGCGGCTGGGCGAGCGGGATCAACGCCTATGCCACCGTGTTCCTGCTCGGCCTGATCGGCCGCCTCGGCGGTGTCGCCGGCATCCCGGAGGGCTTCCAGCGCACGGACGTGCTGGTGATCATGGGCGTCCTCGCCGTGATCGAGTTCTTCGCCGACAAGATCCCCTACCTCGACTCCGCGTGGGACGGGATCTCCACGTTCATCCGCCCGGTCGCCGGAGCACTGATCGGCGCGCTCCTGGCCGGCGCCAGCGGTGACCTGCTGCCGATGACGATGGGCGCCCTCGGCGGTGTCACCGCGCTGGTCAGCCACGTGGCGAAGTCGGGCGTCCGGCTGGCCGTCAACACCTCGCCCGAACCGTTGTCCAACATCGGCGCCTCCCTCGCCGGGGACGCCGCCTTGATCACCGTGGTCTCGCTGGCGATCGCCTACCCGGTGCAGGCGGCGATCCTGGCCGCCGTGCTGCTGATCGGCACCCTCACGCTCGCGGTGCTGCTGCTCGCCCAGATCCGGCGGGGGTTCATCGCCTTCCGCGCCTGGCTGGCCCGGCGTTGATCGCCGTCGTCGGCGGCGGCCTGCCCGGGCTGGCTGCCGCGGCCCGGCTCGCCCGGGTGGGCCACCACGTCGTCGTCCTGGAACGCCTCCCCGAGCCGGGCGGCTCCATCGAGGTGGCCACCGAACCCGGCGGCACGGTGTTCACCCTGCCGGCCGCCTGGCGCGACCTGTTCCGCAAGTCGGGTCGGGCACTGGTCGCCGAGCTCAATGCCGCCGGGCTGGAACTGGTGCCCGCGCCGCCACGCTCCCACCGGCTGGCCGACGGCTCCGTCCTCGACCTGCCCAGTGATCGCGGCGCCCAGTGGTCGGCCCTGTCCGAGGCGTTCGGCGAGCCCACCGCGGCGGCCTGGCGCGACCTGCTCGACGAGCTGGACGACACCTGGCTGGCGCTGCGACGCCTCGGCCTGGAGGCGGAGTTCACCGGCCGGCTCACCCCGTCGGACCGGCGGGTGCTGCGTCCGCGGCAGAGCCTGTTCGCGCTGGCGGGGCGGGTGCCTCCGGTCGAGGAGGTGGTGCTGGACGTGGCCGCGCGGCTCGGGCAGGACCCGCAACGGCTGCCCGGCTGGCACGCGTTCCGCCTGGGCCTGGAGCGGACGTTCGGCCGCTGGCAGCTGGTCGACGCCACCGGCGCCACCCGGCCCGCCGACACCCTGGTGCGGCTGCTGGGTGACCGGCTGGCCGCGCGGGGGGTCGAGCTGCGCACCGGCACCCAGGTGCTGTCGATCCGCCCCGATCGCGGGGCGTTCCGGCTGGAGACCGACGCCGGGCCGCTCGCCGCGGAGCTCGTGATCAGCACCGTCGACCCCTTCGAGCACGCCGACCTGACCCGGGACCGCAACGACCTGCGCACTGCCCGCCGGCTGCGTCCCGCGCCGGGCGGCGGCCCGCGCTGGGAGTCGTGGGGCACGCTGCTGGACCTGCCGCGGCTCCAGCCGTCACGCCCCGGCGTGCTGGTGGCCTCGGCCTGGTCGCCGGGGGGGCCGGACGCGTGGGCCCAGCTGCTCACCGGAGCCCTGGCCGCCTACCGCGCGCACGAACTGCTGACCGGGGAGGACATGCGTCCGACCAACAAGGAGTACCGGTTCAGGCCAGGACGGTGATCTCGACCTCGACGAACAGGTCGGAGGACACCGAGCCCGAGTACACGCCCTTGAGCGGGGTGACGTCGAAGTAGTCCCGGCCCACCCCGACCTCGATGTGGAAGTCGCCCGGCGCGGAGTCGTTGGTCGGGTCGAGGCCCACCCAGGCCCCGTCCCAGTACTGGAACCAGGCGTGCGACTCCCCCGTCCGCGCCTCCCCCACCACCGCGGACGCGCTCGGCATCACGTAACCGGACACGTACCGGGTGGGGATGCCGATGCCGCGCAGGGCGCCGAGACCGAGGTGCACCAGGTCCTGGCAGACCCCGGCGCGCGCCTCCCACGCGGTGGCGGCGCTGGTGTTGACCTCGGTGGAGCCGGGCACGTAGGCCACCCGGTCGCGGATCCGTTCGACGACCGCGTGGACGGCGTCCACCGGACGCGCGGCCTTGCGGGCGACGTCGGCGGCGAACCGGCGCAGCTCGGTCGGCGGCTCGATGTGCCCGTTGAGGCCGAGGAACTCCACCTGCTGGTCGCACAGCAGCGGGTCGGCGAGGTCGGCCCAGCTCGCGCCCGGCCCGACGGCCAGCCGGTCGCCGACGTCGACGGTGCTGGTGGCGGTCACGTCGAGCCGGCTGTGGGGTTCGGCGACCTCGAACGCGGTCACCGGGGTGCCCCAGTAGTCGACGAACGAGTGCGACCAGGCGACCGGCGAGAAGTCCAGCCGGGTGGCCAGCACGTACTGCTCGCGGGTGGCCCGCGGTGTCATCCTGGCCTCGTTGTGGGAGGCGCTGACCTGCCCGGCATAGGAGTAGCCGGTGTGGTGCACGACGCGTAGCTGGCGTCCCATGTCAGTTGCCTCCGCTCCAGGTCGCGGCGGTCGCGCCGCTGAAGTACCGCGTGGACACCGTCAGGCTCACCTGGTTGCAGGTGCGCTGCAGGTCGGTCATGCGCGCCGGCAGGTCCTCCAGCATCCGGCCCGGCGGACGGTACTCCAGCGCCGCGCGGGCGGTGCCGATCAGCCGTCGCGCCTCGTCGTTGAACCCGACCCGCCGGCCGCCGGCGACGTCGAGCTCGGCCAGCGCCGCCTCGGCCGCGCCGAGGTTGTGCACCACCGAGCGCGGGAACAGCCGGTCGAGCAGCAGGAACTCGGCGGCGTCCTTGTCGGTGGTCACGCCGCCGTAGGTGCGGACGAACGCGTGGTGCGCGCCGCACCCCCGCAGCACGTTGCTCCAGGCGCTCTGGCTGCCGGAGGTGAGGTGCGCGGTCGAGATCAGCCGGGCGGTCATGTCGACCCGTTCCAGGCTGCGGCCCAGGGTCAGGAAGTGCCAGCCCTCGTCGTGGCTCATGGTCTGGTCGGCGGTGCCGCTGATGACTGCGCACCGTTCCCGGACGTGGCGGAAGGCCGACGCCGGGCGCATCCGCTGGAGGCGTCCGCCCTTCACCGAGTTCCAGGTGGTGTTGATCGCCTCCCACATCTCGGTCGAGACGGTCTCGCGGGCCCGTCGGGCCGCCTCCCTGGCCCCGCCGAGCGCCGCCGCGACCGAGCAGGCCGACAGCGGGTCGTAGCACAGGGCGCGGAGCACCTCGTTGGTGTCGGCGGCCGCCGTCACCGGCGCGCCCATCACCGCCATCAGGCTCACCGCGGCGTCGTCCTGGTCGACCGACGGGTCGTCCAGCAGCAACTGCAGGTGCACCTCGACGATGCGCGTGGTGTCCTCGGCCCGCTCCAGGTAGCGCCCGATCCAGAACAGTGACTCGGCGATCCTGCTCAGCACGGCACACCTCCCGCGTCGGGGCGGCCCTGTTGCTGCTGCGCCTGTTGCTGCTGCATCTTCTCCTCGCCGAGGTCGCCCATCGGGACGCCGCTGATCGTCTCGCGCACCCGGCGCCGGCGACGCTTCCCGCGGACGCCGTCGGTGGCCAGCACCCAGGTGTCCTTGGAGCCGCCGCCCTGGCTGGAGTTCACGATCAGCTCACCCTCCGGGAGCGCCACCCGGGTGAGACCGCCGGGCAGCACGTACACGCCGTTGTCACCGGAGTTCACCGCGAACGGGCGCAGGTCGACGTGGCGCGGGGCCATCCGGCCGTCGATCATCGTGGGCACCGTGGACAACTGCACGACCGGCTGTGCGATCCAGCCGCGCGGGTCCTTCTGGATGCGGGCGCGGAGGGCGTCCAGCTGTTTGGCACTGGCCCGCGGGCCGATCACGATGCCCTTGCCGCCGGAGCCGTCCACCGGTTTGAGCACGAGCTCGGCGAGCCGGTCCAGCACCTCCTCGCGATGGTCGGGATCCTCCAGGCGCCACGTGTCGACGCTGGCCAGGGCGGGTTCCTCGTGCAGCGGATCAGGTCGGGGATGTAGGTGTAGACCAGCTTGTCGTCGGCGACCCCGTTGCCGAGCGCGTTCGCGACGGTGACGTTGCCCGCGCGGATCGCGGTGACCAGGCCCGCGCAGCCGAGCATCGAGTCGGAGCGGAACTGGGCGGGGTCGAGGAACTCGTCGTCCACCCGTCGGTAGATCACGTGGACGGGCCGCAGCCCCTGCGTGGTGCGGATCGAGACCCGTCCGTTGTGGCTGACCAGGTCGCGGCCCTCCACCAGTTCGACGCCCATCATCCGGGCCAGCAGCGCGTGCTCGAAGTAGGCCGAGTTGTAGACGCCGGGGGTGAGCACCACCACGGTCGGGTCGGCGACGCCGCTCGGGGCGGCGGCGCGCAGTGCGGCGAGCAGTTGCAGCGGGTAGCCCTCGACCGGACGGATCCGGTGCCGGCTGGTCACCTCCGGCAGCGCCGAGAACATCGCGCGCCGGTTCGTCATCACGTACGACACCCCCGAGGGCACCCGCACGTTGTCCTCCAGCACCCGGAAGCGGCCGACCTCGTCCCGCACCAGGTCGATGCCGGCGACGTGGCAGCGCACCCCGTTGGGCATCCGGACGCCGGACATCACCCGGTGGTAGTGCGGGGACGTGACCACGACCTTGCGCGGGATCACCCGGTCACGGAACGCGCGGCCCTCGCCGTACACGTCGGCGAGGAACGCCTCGAGCGCGCGGACGTGTTGCGCGACGCCGGCCTCCACCTCGGCCCATTCGGCCGCGAGCAGCACCCGGGGCACGATGTCGAGCGGGAACGGCCGCTCCTCGCCGCCGATGTCGAAGGTGACGCCCTGGTCGAGGTAGGTCGACTTCAGGTACTCGGCGCGGGCGCGGACCTCCTCGACGTCCAGCTTGGCCAGCTGCCGCAGGACCGATCCGTAGGCCACCCGGACGCCCTCGGCCCCCACCACTTCGTCGAAGGCCCGGGGGGTGCCGGAATAGTCATGGAACAGCGTGCTCACACCGGTCAGGGTAGGGCGGGCGTGTAACAGGTGAGTAGCCCCGTGTAACGACGCGGTGTCGAAACCCCTTCGTCACCCGGGGCGCGGACGGCGCCGGTCAGGAACGGTCGGGACGCGGCCCGCGCGGCTTCTTCGGCTTGTCCCAGCGCTTCTCGCGACCCTGGCCGCGCTCGTCGGCGCGGCGGAGTTCGATCAGCTTGCCGGAGATGCGGGTGTCGGCCAGCGCCGACCACACCTCCGCCGGCAGCCGGGCCGGCAGCTCGACCAGCGAGTGGTCCACGCGGATGTCGATGTGGCCGAAGTCGTCACGGCCCAGCCCGCCCTCGTTGGCGAGCGCGCCGACGATCTGCCGCGGCTGGATGTGGTGGCGGCGTCCGACGGCGATCCGGTAGGTGGCGAGCTCGACCTGTCCGCGCGAGCGTTGGGGCCGGCCCTCCCCGCGTCCGGGACGCTCCCCGCGCTCGCCCCGTTCGCCCCGCTCGGCACGCTCGGCGCGCGGCAGCCGCTCGGGCGCGGCCTGCTCCTCCAGCAGCAGCGGCACGTCGCCCTGCATCACGATCGCGAGCGCGGCCGCGACGTCGACCTCGGGCACGTCGTGCTCGCGCACGTAGTGGGAGACGATGTCGCGGAAGGTGTGCAGGGCGTCCGACTCCAGCGCCGCGGTGATGGCGTCGTCGAACTTGCTGAGCCGGGTGCTGTTCACGTCGTCGACCGTGGGCAGCGACATCGGGGTGACCTCCTGCCGCGTGGCCTTCTCGATGGCGCGCAGCAGGCGGTACTCCTTCGGGGTGATGAACGAGATGGCGTCGCCGGTGCGTCCCGCGCGGCCGGTGCGTCCGATGCGGTGGACGTAGGACTCGGTGTCGGTGGGGATGTCGTAGTTCACCACGTGGGTGATCCGGTCGACGTCCAGGCCGCGGGCGGCGACGTCGGTGGCCACCAGGATGTCGAGCTTGCCGTCCTTGAGCTGGTTGATGATGCGCTCGCGCTGGGCCTGCGCGATGTCGCCGTTGAGCGCGACCGCCGCGAACCCGCGGGCCCGCAGCCGCTCGGCGAGCTGCTCGGTCTCCTGCTTGGTGCGGGCGAAGATGATCATCGCCTCGAAGTTCTCCACCTCGAGGATGCGCGTCAGCGCGTCCAGCTTCTGCGACCAGGACACCTGGAGGTAGCGCTGGGTGGTGGTGGCGACGGTGGTGGTGCGTCCCTTGATCTCGACCTCGACCGGATCGACGAGGTAGCGCTTGGCGATCTTGCGGATCGGCGCCGGCATGGTCGCGGAGAACAGCGCGACCTGCTTGTCGGCCGGGGTGTCGGCGAGGATCGTCTCTACGTCCTCGGCGAAGCCCATCTTCAGCATCTCGTCGGCCTCGTCGAGCACCAGGAACCGCAGCTCGGTCAGGTCGAGGGTGCCCTTCTCGAGGTGGTCCATGACCCGTCCGGGCGTGCCCACGACGACCTGGACGCCGCGGCGCAGCGCGCTCAGCTGGATGCCGTAGCCCTGGCCGCCGTAGACGGGCAGCACGTGCAGGCCGGGGATGTGGGAGCCGTACCGGGCGAACGCCTCGCACACCTGCAGCGCGAGCTCGCGCGTGGGGCACAGCACCAGCGCCTCCGGCGACTTCTGGGAGTGGTCGAGGCGGGACAGGATCGGCAGCGCGAAGGCCGCGGTCTTGCCGGTGCCGGTCTGGGCCCGGCCGACGACGTGGCGGCCCTCCAGCAGCGGCGGGATCGTCGCCGACTGGATCGCGGTGGGGGTCTCGTACCCGAGTTCACGCACCGCCTTCAGCACGCGGGCGTCGAGCCCCAGGTCGGCGAAGGTGGTCTGGCTGTGCTCGGATTCCGGATGGCTCACCGCCAGAGCCTACTCGACCGGGCGTCCCGCGCGCCCCACGGGCCGGCGGGGTCAGTCGTCGGCGAAGCGGCGGCCGGCCTCGGTGCTGATCACCATGGTGCCGGCGAGGTGGTCGTAGATCGTGCGACCGTCGCCCTTGTACAGCGACACCACGTACGCCACCGGCACCGCGACCGACAGCAGTCCGCCGAGCCAGGCGGCGACGCCGCCGGACACCACGGCCGAGATCATGGCCAGGTGGATCAGCATCCACGGCAGGCCGAGCTTGAGCAGGTTGCGGAAGAAGGACCGTCCCCAACTCAGGCGCTGCCCGGTCGGGTCGCGGCGCACCCGCAGCCCGTACTTCAGCTTGCCGGGGGTGGCTTCGTAGCGTCCGCCCTCCAGGAGGGTGAGCCCGATCGTCGCCGGCAGGACGACCGCGGCGATCCCGCCCAGGTTCAGGCCGAGCGGCCCGATGCCCCGCAACGCGCCCGCGGCGTTCAGGGCGAGCGCCACCCCACCGACCAGCAACGCCCAGGCGAGCATCAGCCCGAGGTCGATGAGGCCGGCGCGGACGCGCCGGGTCGCGATGCTGGTCACGCCGAACAGGATATGGCCAGCACTCCTGCCGATCCGGACGCCGCCCCGGTTGGGCTATCCTGCGCCGATGCGCGAGTTCCACATCCGCGAGGTCCCGCCCGGCACGGACTGGGTGTTCGAGACCGTCCACGAGTTCGAGAAGGCGACCACGATCGAACTGATGGGTGAGGACCTGGCGATCTCGGCGGAGTGGAACCGCAACTCCCACGCCGACGAGAAGGACGCCCTCAAGGGAATGCTGATGGCCCTGGACGGCCCGGCGCCCACGGACGGGCCGGTCGGACGGTTCGGCCTGCCGCTCGTGCCGGCCGAGCGCGTCGACGTGCTCGGGGTGATCGAGGTCACCTTCCCGACCACGGACAACCAGCACCTCGCCGACGACGTGTACTGCCAGGTCGATCCGGACGCGCGCCGCGCGGGGGTCGGCACCGCCCTGTGGCGGGAAGTCGTCCGGATCACCGGCGACCTCGGCCGGGACACGGTGATCGCCTGGTCGGACCACGCCGCGGGCGGACCCGGGGACGGCGACCGGCTGCGCGCCCGCGACGGCGACGACGAGCTGCCGCTGGACCGGGCCTCGCGGTTCGCGCAGTCGCTGGGGCTCTCGCTGGCCCAGGTGGAGCGGCAGTCGCGGCTGGCGCTGCCGGTCCCGCCCGAGCAGCTCGCCGCGCTGCGCGCCGAGGCCGAGGGACGGGCGCTGCCGGCCTACCGGATCGAGTCGTGGGTGGGACGCACGCCCGCGGAACACCTGGACCGGATCGCGGTCATGAACCGGACGCTGTCGACCGACGCCCCGCTGGGCGAGGTCGACTGGCAGCCGGAGGACTGGGACGCCGAGCGGGTGCGGCACTCCGACGAGCGCAAGCACCTCACCGGGCACTCGGTGATCAGCATCGCGATCGAGGACGCCACCGGGGAGGTTGCCGGCCTGACCGAGATCCACGTGCACGACTCGCACCCGCACCGGCCCGAGCAGTGGATCACCGCCGTCGCCGGCCCCCACCGCGGCCATCGCCTCGGCCTGCTGCTGAAGGCGGTCAACCTCCAGCTGCTCGCCGCCGACCAGCCGGGCGCCCGCTACGTCGACACCTGGAACGCCGGCGAGAACGACCACATGCTCGCGATCAACACCCGCCTCGGCTTCCGCCCCCACTCCGCCCACGGAGCCTGGCAGCTCAAGCAGACGGACGCCTGACCCGCCCGGGTCAGGCCCGAGGGGACGGTGGGTGCGGCACCGCGCGGACGGCCTCGGCGCCCTTCAGCAGTCCGTGGAGGGTGGTGTTGACCGGCACCCCGACGCCGGTGGCACGCCCCAGCTCGATCATGGTGCCCCCGAAGCTGTCGACCTCGGTGGGGCGGCCCGTCAGGGCGTCCATCGCCATCGAGGTGTAGTTGTCGGGCCCGAGGGCGTCGAGGACGTCCAGCCAGCGCTGGATGTCGGCCTCACCGAGGTCGACACCGCGGGCGTTGGCGACCGCGATCACCTCGCGCTGCGCGGCGATCATCACCTGCCGGGCGGGCCCGTCGGCGTCCTGGAGCACCCGGTACGGAGCACCGATCACGGCCGAGACCTGGTTGACGCCCACGTTCACCAGGAACTTCCACCACAGTTCGCGGGCCATGTCGGGCGGCACCTCGGACACGATGCCGGCCCGGGTGAACACCTCGGCGACGCCCGTCACGGTACGGGCCAGCGGTCCCGGGTTCGTCGGCTCGCCGAACAGGATCCGGCCCAACGAGGTGAACCGCACGTCGCGTCCGTCGCGGACCGCGTCGATGCCCACGCTCACGGCCAGCAGGACGGTGGCCTGCGGGAAGGCCGCGGCCAGGACCTCCTCGCTGTCGATGCCGTTGAGCAGGCTCAGGACGACCGTGCCCGGCCCGATGTGCGGACGCAGCTGCGCGGTCGCCTCGTCCAGCGAGACCCGTTTCACCGCCACCAGCACCAGGTCGGCCGGGCCGTCCACCTCCGCCACCGCGAACCGGTACTCCCGGCCGTTCACCACCGTCGGCCGCACGGCGTACCGCGCCGCGCGTTCGGGATCGAGCAGCACCCGGACGTCCTCGCCGGCGTCGAGCAGGCGGCTGCCGTAGCCGGCACCGACCCCGCCGAGGCCGACGAGCAGGATCCGCGGGGACATCAGTCGGCCAGCGGCCCGAACTTCACCCCGCGCGCGGCGAGTTCGGCCTCACCGCCGTCCTCCGCGGTGAGCACCCACACCCCGGCGGGGGTGAGGGCGATGGTGTGCTCCCAGTGGGCGGCGAGCGAGCCGTCCCTGGTGACCACGGTCCATTCGTCGTCGAGGGTGGCGGTGGCCGCCGAACCGAGCGTCAGCATCGGCTCGATCGCCAGGCAGATGCCCTTGGCGAGCAGCTCGCCGCGTCCGGGGCGACCGAGGTTCGGCACGTCCGGTGACTGGTGCATGGCGGTGCCGATGCCGTGCCCGGTGTACTCGGCCACGATCCCGTACCCGAGCTTGCGCGAGCGGACGCTGTTCTCGACGGCCGCGGCGATGTCGCCGATGCGTCCACCGATCCGGGCGGCCGCGATACCGGCCCACATGGCCTGCCGTGTCGTCTCGCACAGGGCGGACGCCTCGGGCGAGGGGGTGCCCACCGCGAACGTGATCGCCGAGTCGCCGTGCCAGCCGTGCAGCGAGACGCCGAAGTCGACGCTCACCAGGTCACCCTCGGCCAGCACCCGCTCCCCCGGGATCCCGTGCACGATCTCGGAGTTCACCGAGATGCAGGTCACCGCAGGGAACGGCGGCAGCCCGAAACCGCCGCCGTAGCCGAGGAAGGACGACACCGCACCCGCGGCCGCGATCTCCTCCCGGGCCAGGGCGTCGAGTTCGGAGGTGGTCACCCCCGGACGCGCCGCCTCCCGGACGGTCTTCAGCGTCCGGCCGACCACGAGGCCGGCCGCGCGCATCTTGATGATCTGCTCGGCCGACTTCAGCTCGATCGACGAGGGTCGCGCCATCGTTGCCCCGCTACCCGGACGCGCTCAGCGCCGGGCGTCGAGCGCCGCGGTGATACGCGCGGCGACCTCGTCGATGCTGCCGATGCCGTCCACCTCGACCAGCAGGCCGCGGTCGCGGTAGGTGGCCAGCAGCGGGTCGGTGGCCTCGTTGTAGATCGCCATGCGGTTGCGGATCGTGTCGGCGTTGTCGTCGGCACGGCCCTCGAGTTCGGCACGCTTCAGCAGCCGGTCGACCAGGATCTCGGTGTCGGCGACGAGCGAGATCACCGCGTCGATCGGCTGGGCGCTCTGGTCGAGCACCTCGTCGAGCGCGGTCACCTGGCCGGCCGTGCGGGGGTAGCCGTCGAGCAGCCAGCCGCGCGCGGCGTCCGACTCCTTCAACCGGTCGGCGACGATCTGGTTGGTGATCTCGTCGGGGACATAGCCACCCTCGGCCATGATCCGCGAGACCTCCTGGCCCAGCGGCGTCCGGTTCTTCACGTTCGCCCGGAAGATGTCACCGGTGGAGATGGCCGGGATGCCGTAGTGGGCGGCGATGCCCACCGCCTGGGTGCCCTTCCCCACGCCGGGAGGGCCCATGATCAGCAGTCTCATCTGAGGAATCCTTCATAGTTTCGTTGCTGCAACTGGCTCTGGATCTGCTTCACCGTGTCCAGGCCGACTCCGACGATGATCAGGATCGAGGTACCGCCGAAGGGGAACTTGTCCTGCGTGCCCAGCAGGATGAACGCCAGGGCCGGGATGAGCGCGATGATCGCCAGGTAGAGCGAGCCCGGCGCGGTCAGGCGCGAGAGCACGTAGGCGAGATACCGCTCGGTGGGGCCGCCGGCGCGGACACCGGGGATGAAGCCGCCGTACTTCTTCATGTTGTCGCTGACCTCGACCGGGTCGAAGGTGATGCTGACGTAGAAGTAGGCGAAGAAGATGATCAGCACGAAGAAGATCAGCTCGTACACCCAGCTGCCGGTGGTGAGGTTGGCAGCGATCCAGTTCGAGACCGGGTTCGGGTTGTCGGCCGTGCCGGGCTGGAACTGCGCGTAGAGCACCGGCAGGTACAGCATCGACGAGGCGAAGATGACCGGGATGACGCCGGCCTGGTTGACCTTCATCGGGATGTAGGTGGTGGAGCCGCCGAGCAGCCGCCGTCCGACCATGCGCTTGGCGTACTGGACGGGGATGCGCCGCTGCGCCTGCTCCATGTAGATGACGCCCAGCATGACGAGCAGGCCGATGACCAGCACGATCGCGAACACGAACCAGCCCTGCGCGCCCTCGCGGCTCTCCTTGATGGCCCACAGGGACGCCGGGAACTGCGCGGCGATCTGGGTGAAGATCATCACCGACATGCCGTTGCCGACGCCGCGGTCGGTGATCAGCTCGCCGAGCCACATGATCACGCCGGTACCGGCGGTCATGGTGAGGATCATCGTGATGATCGGGAAGATGCTCTTGTCGTAGACCAGGTCGAGCGAGCAGCCCTGGAAGAGCTGGCCGTTGACCGCCAGCGTCACGAAGGCGGTGGAGTTCAGGACCGCGAGCACCAGCGTCAGGTACCGGGTGTACTGGGTGATCTTCTGGGTGCCGGCCGCGCCCTCCTTCTTCAGCGCCTCGAGCCGCGGGATCACCACGGTGAGCAGCTGGAGGATGATGCTGGCGGTGATGTAGGGCATGATCCCCAGCGCGAAGATCGCCAGCTGCAGCAGCGCGCCGCCGGAGAACAGCTGGATCATCGAGTACAGGCCCGCGGAGTCGCCGCTGGTCGCCTGCGCGCGGCAGGAGTCGACGTTGACGATGTTCACGTTCGGGGTGGGGATCGTCGAGCCGAGCCGGAACACGGCCAGGATCAACAGCGTGAACAGGATCTTCTTGCGCAGGTCCGGCGTCCGTAGCGCGTTCGCGAATGCGGAGAGCATGTTCCTGACCTACTCCTAACTTCGAGGCGCTGAGAACACAGCACCGCACAGTCGCTGCGGCACTGCGCCCAGACAACCTCCGGAAGCCTATCAAGGCGAGCCGGACTTTCCCGCATCGTCCCTCTGGTTCGGTTCGCTTCCGAAACTTGTTCCTGCTCCCAAAGGATCGGGAGCTTGGAGAGGTTTCGGGAGCGGGAACGCGTCGGGCAACCAGGACGGACGCCGGCGGGCGACGGGCCCACTGGGCGGGGCAGGGCTCAGGCGGCCACGACCCGGCCGCGGACGAGTTCGGGCCGCGCCTGCCGGAAGGCCGCTTCGATGCGGCGGCGCAGGGTGACGGGGTCGGCCAGGTCGTCCCAGCTCCAGCGGACGACCACCCAGCCGAGTTCGCGGAGCCGTGCCTCCCTGAGCTTCTCCGCCATCACGACCTTCGCGACCTCCGCCGGATCGCCGAGGTACTTGACCCGGCCGTCGAACTCCCCCAGGACGCCGAGGTCCTCCCAGCCGAAGTCGGTGCGGGCGAGCCAGCGTCCGAACTGGTCGTAGATGTTGAGTTGCAGGTTGGGGACCGGCAGCCCCACCCTCGCCAGGCGCACGCGGCTGATCGACTCCCCCACGCTCTCCGCCCTGGGGTCGGCGAAGAGGAACGCGGCCCGGGCCGTGGCGACGCCGTGCCTCCGCCGGGCCGCGCGCAGCGTGTCGGCGATCACGGTGAGGTCCGCCCCCGCGTGCAGGGCCGCGTCCAGCACGGCCACCGCGCGGTCGTAGGACAGGATGCACGCCAGGTCCACCGCCGTCCGCTCCCGCGAGGTGACACGGTAGCCACCCACCTCGACGACCTCTACCGGATCCAGCGGCGCGCACCGCAGGTGCAGGTTGCGGCGCAGCGACCCGTGACCCGCCGACCGGTGCAGTGCCGTCACCCGCCCGAGCATCCAGTCCCAGGCCGGCAGGTCGTGCAGCACGCCCGCGCTCACATGGCTGAGCACGGTGCCGACGGCCAGTACCGGCACCGTGCCCGCGATCAGCTGCAGATGCCGGTCACGAGGGTCCCGGGACGCCTCGTCGGCCCAGGCGCCGTGCCGGACGGCGACCAGCTCGCCCTGCTTGCACAGCCGTCGGCGCTGGGCGTCCGTCTGCCCGAACTCCACCAGTTCGCGCGTCCGATTCACGTTCATGCAGCACAGTTCACGTCGTCCGTCCGCCCCGCACAACAGCCCGCGGACAACGGACAACACCTGCCACCACATTGACAACACCTGGTTGACGCCTCAACCACCCTGACCCCCCGCCTTCTCGCTCCCGAAACCTGTCTTTGCTCCCGAAGTCTCGGGAGCAAAGACAGGTTTCGGGAGCGGGAAGGACGGGAGGGACAGGTGGGACGCGGCGGAGCCGCCGCCGTCCGAGACGCAGCGAGCCCCCGGCCGGAAGGCCGGGGGCTCGCGGTACAGCTACGGGGTCGATCAGAGCTCGGTGGCGGTGCCGCCGGCCTTCTCGATCTTCGCCTTGGCGGACGCGGAGAACGCGTGCGCGCTGACCTGCGCGGCCACGGCGATCTCGCCGTTGCCGAGCACCTTGACCAGCTGGCCGTCGCGCACCGCACCCTTGGCCACCAGGTCGGCCGGGGTCACCGCGCCACCCTCGGGGTAGAGCTCGGCGATCCGGGCCACGTTGACGACCTGGTACTCCACGCGGAACGGGTTGTTGAAGCCGCGAAGCTTCGGCAGCCGCATGTGCAGCGGCATCTGCCCGCCCTCGAAGTTCTCCGGGGTGTTCTTCCGTGCGCCGGTGCCCTTGGTACCGCGACCGGCGGTCTTGCCCTTGGAGCCCTCACCGCGACCCACGCGGGTCTTGGCGGTCTTGGCGCCCGGGGCCGGACGCAGGTGGTGAACCTTCAGTGCCATATCACTCGACCTCCTCGACGGCCACGAGGTGCGGGATCGCCTTGACCATGCCCACGAGCTCGGGGCGGTCCTCGATCACGACGACGTCGCCGATGCGCTTCAGCCCCAACGAACGCAGGGTGTCGCGCTGATTCTGCTTACCACTGATCCCAGACTTGATCTGGGTGACCTTGAACCGTGCCATCAGTGACGACCCTCCTCGCGAGCCCGCAGGATCGCCGCCGGGGTGACGTCGGCCACCGACATGCCGCGGCGCTTGGCCACGGCCTCCGGCTCCTCGAGGCTCTGCAGCGCGGCCACCGTGGCGTGCACCACGTTGATCGCGTTGTCCGACCCGAGGGACTTGGCCAGCACGTCGTGCACACCGGCGCACTCCAGGACGGCGCGGGCCGAGCCACCGGCGATGACGCCGGTACCCGGGGACGCCGGACGGAGCATCACGACACCGGCAGCCTTCTCGCCCTGCACGGGGTGGGGAATCGTCCCCTGCACCCGCGGCACGCGGAAGAAGTGCTTCTTGGCCTCCTCGACACCCTTGGCGATCGCCGCGGGCACCTCCTTGGCCTTGCCGTAGCCGACACCCACGGTGCCGTCACCGTCGCCCACCACGACCAGCGCGGTGAAGCTGAACCGGCGACCACCCTGGACGACCTTGGCGACGCGGTTGATCGCGACGACCCGCTCGAGGTAGTTGCTCTTCTCCTTTTCGGCGGCCTGATCGCGACCACGACGGTCTTCACGGCCGCCGCGACGCTGCTCACCGCCGGTACCTGCACCGGCACCGCGGCGCTGGGTTCCATTCATCGCTTGCTTACCTTTCGATCCGTCAGAATCCGAGACCGGCCTCGCGGGCGCT
>JAIUOS010000033.1 GCA_020161755.1 Actinomycetota bacterium | reverse complement strand
CCTCGTCACCGTTCGACTTGCATGTGTTAAGCACGCCGCCAGCGTTCGTCCTGAGCCAGGATCAAACTCTCCGTTGAAAATTATCAGCCAGGCCGAAGCCCGTTTGCTGTCAACTTTGGTTTGACACTGACGCAGACCCATTGCTGGATCTGTTTCAATAATCAAAGGAACCGTCCGATCGTGTTCGACTTGCGTCTCGCACTCCCGGTACGGGGTTGATTTGGCATTCCGAAGAATGCCTATTGTGCATTGACTTTTAAAGCACGCTGTTGAGTTCTCAAGTTTCGGGTGCGCACCTCGCTTTGGCTTTCACCGCCGCTTGGGGCAACTCGACTTACTTTACTTGGCTTCCGGATCGGTGTCAAACCGGCCCTTCTGCCTCCCCCAGCCCGCGACGCGGCTCGGATCTTGACGGGCTCTGGCATGAGCGCACATCGTATCCGTGCTGGTCAGGGTTGGTTTGGCGCCTCGATTCGGCCGTTCCAGATCTTCTCTGTCTCGTCCTTCGCACCGGCGGCGCTCGATGAACATTACGCAGTCCCGGGGGCAGGGTCAAATCGGCCGGACCCCCGGGCGTGTCGTCACCTCTCGACGGCCAGCGCCCCCACCGTCCGTCGTCCGCGGCGCACCACGACGAAGCGGCCGTGGAGCAGATCGGCGTCGCTCAGGCGGGCGTCCGGGTCCGTCACCTTGGTGTTGTTCAGGTAGGCGCCGCCCTCGTCGATCGCCCTCCGGCCGGCCGACTTCGACGCCACCACTCCGGTGGCGGCGAGCACGTCCACCACGGTCGGCAGTTCCTCGCCGACGCGCAGCGGCGGGCTGCCGAGCTCGGCCACCACTGCCCTCAGGGTGGGCTCCGGGAGTGCCGCCAGGTCCTCGCGCCCGAAGATCGCCGCCGCGGCGTCCGCGGCCGCCCTGCGCTCGGCCGGCGAGTGCACCAGGTCGGTGATGTCGTCGGCCAGCGCCCGCTGGGCGGCTCGCAGGTGCGGGGCCTCGGTGAGCTGCCGTGCGAGGTCGTCGATCTCCTCGGCGCTGCGCCGGGTGAAGATCTTCAGGTACTCCACGACCTTCGCGTCCTCGGCGTTCAGGAAGAACTGGTGGAACGCGTAGGGGCTGGTCATGCTCGGGTCCAGCCAGACGGTGCCCGACTCGGTCTTGCCGAACTTGGTGCCGTCCGCCTTGGTGAGCAGCGGGGTGGCCAGCGCGTGCGCCTTGCCCCCGTCCGCCCGCCGGATCAGCTCGACGCCGGCGGTGAGGTTGCCCCACTGGTCGGAGCCGCCGGTCTGGAGCGTCACGCCGTGGCGACGGTAGAGCTCGAGGAAGTCCAGTGACTGCAGCAGGACGTAGGAGAACTCGGTGTACGAGATCCCTGACTCCAGCCGGGCCTTGACGACTTCGCGATCGAGCATCCGGTTCACGCTGAAGTGCTTGCCGATGTTGCGCAGGAAGTCCAGCGTCGACAACTGCGACGTCCAGTCGTAGTTGTTGACGACGACGGCGGCGTTGGGCCCTTCGAAGTCGACGAACTTCGACACCTGCGCGCGGATCTTCTCCACCCACTCGTGGACGAGGTCCTGAGGGTTGAGGTTGCGCTCCGAGCTCTGCTTCGGGTCGCCGATCAGCCCGGTCGAGCCGCCCACCAGCAGGAACGGCTTGTGGCCGCTCGACTGGAGGATTCGGGCCAGCATGAGTTGCACCAGGTTGCCCATGTGGATGCTGGGGGCCGTCGGGTCGAAACCGACGTAGGAGCTCACCTGGCCGGAGTCGAAGGCGGACGCCAGCGCGTCCGGGTCGGTGGAGTGGGCGATGAAGCCCCGCCAGGTCAGTTCGTCAAGTACGGCATTCACGCTGCGCAAGCATATGGGGCCCCGGCGCCGGCCGGTCCGGTGGCGCTGTCGGTGGCGGGGCCTAGCCTGCGGGCAGGAGGTGGGTGATGGCGTCGTTCCGGGCGAGCGCGGGCATCGTGGAGGTCTTCGCCGGGGTGGATCCCCCCGACGTACTGGACGCGGCCCGCGAGGCCGTGGCGACGGGCTGGCACGTCGAGGACGCGTTCGTCGACGTCGAACCGCTGGCGCGGGGCGCGGGACCGCCTCGGGCCACGGTGCGGTTCGTCGTACCCACCGCCAACGACGCCGAGGAGGACGCCGCGGCCTGGGCGGCGGCGAAGGCGCTGGCCGCCGGCGTGGGGCGGGTGGCTGCCTGGACCGACCTGCGGGTGCTGCGGCGCGAGCATGGGAGGTGGGTGCGGCTGGACGGGCCGGGGTGACGCGTTCGGCCGCTACGCTCCCGAGCGCTCCTAGGGACCGTTCTGGCCGAGGGCGGACCTGAGTTCGGCGAGCTGGGAGCGGACGGCGTCGGGGGCGGTGCCGCCGCGGCCGTTGCGGGAGGCGACCGAGCCCTCGGCGGTGAGCACGTCCAGGACGCCGGGGGCGAGGTCGGGCGAGATCTCGGCGAGTTGGGCGGGGGTCAGGTCGGAGAGCTCCTGTCCCCTGGCCTCGCAGTACCGCACGCACGCACCGGCGATCTCGTGGGCGCGGGCGAACGGCACCCGCTGGCGCACCAGCCAGTCGGCGACGTCGGTGGCAAGGGAGAACCCGCGCGGGGCGAGCGCGGCCATCCGGTCGGCGTGGAAGGTCAGGGTGGCCACCATCCCGGTGACCGCGGGCAGCAGCACGCGCAGCTGGTCGAGGCTGTCGAAGACCGGCTCCTTGTCCTCCTGGAGGTCACGGTTGTAGGCCAGCGGCAGTCCCTTGCAGGTGGCCAGCAGACCGGCGAGGTTGCCGATCAGCCGTCCGGCCTTGCCCCGGGCCAGCTCGGCGACGTCCGGGTTCTTCTTCTGCGGCATGATGCTCGACCCGGTCGACCAGGCGTCGTCCAGCGTCGCGAAGCCGAACTCGTGCGTGCACCACAGGATGACGTCCTCGCTGAGCCGCGACAGGTCCACCCCGACCTGGGCCAGCACGTAGGACTCCTCCGCGACCAGGTCCCGCGCGGCCGTGCCGTCAATGCTGTTCGGCACCGAGCCGGCGAAGCCCAGTTCGCGCGCGACCAGTTCGGGGTCGAGGCCGAGCGAGGTGCCGGCGAGCGCGCCGGAGCCGTACGGGCTGACCGCCAGGCGGGCGTCCAGGTCGTGCAGCCGCTGGAGGTCGCGCACCAGCGGCCAGGCGTGGGCCAGCAGGTGGTGGCTGAGCAGCACCGGCTGCGCGGACTGGAGGTGCGTGCGTCCGGGCATGATCACGCCCATGTGGGCCTCGGCCTGCCCGGCCAGCGCCGCCACCAGGGCCTTCAGGTCGGCGGCGAGCACCGTGTTGGCGTCGCGCAGGTAGGCGCGGATCAGCGTGGCGATCTGGTCGTTGCGGGAGCGTCCGGCGCGCAGCCGTCCGCCCAGTTCGGGCCCGACCCGCTCGATCAGGCCACGCTCCAGCGAGCCGTGCACATCCTCGTCGGTGTCGGCAGCGCTCCAGGCACCCGAGACGACATCGGCCTCGAGCGCGTCCAGGCCCGCGACCATCGCGTCCAGCTCGCCGTCGGTGAGCAGGCCGGCGGCGTGCAGCGCCAAGGCATGTGCACGGGAGCCCGCCAGGTCGTGCCGGGCCAGTCGCCAGTCGAACTGGGTCGACCTGCTGAGGGCGAACATCGCCTCGGCCGGGCCGCCGGCGAACCGGCCGCCCCAGAGCCGTCCGGAGTCGGTCGCGTCAGTCATGGTGGGTCCTTTCGGATCGGCGCGGGGATCGGTGGAGCGGGCGGGTCAGGTGCCGTGCAGGCCGAGGAAGGTCTCGGCCATCGCGGTGCCGCCGTCGGCCGTGCGGGTCACGATGACCACCGTGTCGTCGCCGGCGATCGTACCGAGGATCGAGTCCCATCCGACCTTGTCGATCGCGGACGCCAGGAACTGCGCGGCACCCGCCGGGGTTCGCAGCACAGCCAGGTTCGCCGACCCCTCCGCCGAGAGCAGCAGCTCCCCGCAGAGCCGGGTCAGCCGGGTCAACGCCGCGGGCGTACCCGGCGCGTGCTCGCCGGCCAGCAGCGCGTAGGCCAACTCGCCGGTGGCCGTACGCACCCGCACCGCACCCAACTCGAACAGGTCCTTGCTGAGCGTGCCCTGGGACACCGCGATGCCGTCGGCGACCAGCCGGGCGGCGAGCTCGGTCTGGCTGCGGATCGCTTCCCGCTCGATGAGCTCGGCGATCCGGGACTGCCGCGCCGACTTCGTCACCGGGGTGCGCTGCTCGGTCATGTCGCCGCCCGCCCCGCGTCGAGCAGGCCGCCGAGAGCAGCGACAAAGGTGTCCAGCTCGGCGTCGCCGACGACCAGCGGCGGGGCCAGCCGCAGAACGTTCGGCCGCGGCGCGTTGACCACGAAGCCGGCGTCGAGGGCGGCGTCGGCGACCGCGGGGGCGATCGGCTCGGCCAGAACCACGCCGCGCAGCAGCCCGCGTCCGCGCACCCCGGCGACCAGTGGGTGGTCCAGCGCGGTGATGGACGCCGCCAGCCGGTCACCGGCGGCGGTGACCCGGGCCAGCAGCCCGTCCCGCTCGATGATCGACAGCACCGCCAGGCCGGCGGCGGCGGCGACCGGGTTGCCGCCGAACGTGGTGCCGTGCGAGCCGGGACCGAGCAGGAACGCCGCCGGGCCGGTCGCCACGCAGGCGCCGACCGGGAAGCCGTTGCCCAGTCCCTTGGCGAACGTCACGATGTCGGCGGTCACGCCGGAGGCACTGCTGGCCAGCCAGTCGCCGCAGCGCCCGATGCCGGTCTGCACCTCGTCGATCCACAGCAGCGCGCCGGCCGCTGTACAGATCTCGCGTGCGCGCGCGAGGAAGCCGGCCGGTGGGTCGACCACGCCGTTCTCCCCCTGCACCGGCTCCAGGATGACCGCGGCCACCGTGTCGTCGACTGCCGCCGCGAGGGCGTCCGCGTCGCCGTAGGGCACGAACGTGACCTGCCCGGGCAGCGGTTCGAACGGCAGCCGGTAGGCGGGGTTGGCGGTCAGCGCGAGCGCGCCGAGGCTGCGTCCGTGGAACGCGCCCTCCATCGCCACCAGCTTCGTGCGCCCGGTGCGCCGGGTGATCTTGAAGCCGGCCTCGTTGGCCTCGGTGCCGGAGTTGGTGAAGAACACCCGGGCGTCGAGGCCAGGGGCGTTCACGGTGGCGAAACCGGCCAGCCGCTCGGCCAGCGCGATCTGGGTCGGCGTGGCGAAGAAGTTCGACACGTGGCCGAGGGTCGAGAGCTGGGCCGAGATCGCGCCCAGGACCTGCGGGTGTGCGTGGCCGAGCGCGTTCACGGCGAGTCCGGCGAGCAGGTCGAGGTAGCGGTTGCCGTCGGCGTCCCACAGGTACACGCCCTCGCCGCGCACGAACACGCGCTTGGGCGGCCCGAACGTGTTCATCACCGCGTGGCCGTACCGGGCGGTGAGCTCGGCCTGGCCACCGCCGGCCGTCGCCACGCTCACGAGAGCGCCCCGGTGGTGACCATCGTGCCGATACCCTCGTCGGTGAAGATCTCCAGCAGCAGCGAGTGCGGCACCCGGCCGTCGATCACGGTCGCGCGCGGCACGCCCGCCCGGACGGCGCCCAGGCACGCCTCCATCTTCGGGATCATCCCGGACGCCAGCGTCGGCAGCATCGCGGCCAGCGCGTCGGCGTCGATCTGCCGGATCACCTCGGTCGAGGCCGGCCAGTCGGCGTACAGGCCCGGCACGTCGGTGAGCACGACGAGGCGCTCGGCACCCAGCGCGGCGGCCAGCGCCCCGGCGGCGGTGTCGGCGTTGACGTTGTGCACCTGGCCGTCCTCGTCGGGCGCGACGGTGGCCACCACCGGGATCCGGCCGGCGTTGATCAGGTCGAGCACGGCGCCGGGGTTGACCTCCGACACCTCGCCGACCAGGCCGAGGTCGATCTCCTCCCCGTCGAGCTCGAGGCCCTTGCGTTCGGCGATCAGCAGCCCGGCGTCCTCACCGGAGAGCCCGACCGCGAGCGGGCCGTGGGCGTTCAGGAGCCCGACGAGCTCGCGGTTGACCTGGCCCATCAGCACCATCCGCACCACGTCCATGGCCTCGGGCGTGGTGACCCGCAGCCCTCCGCGGAACTCGCTGGCGATCCCGAGCCGCTTCAGCATCGTGGAGATCTGCGGGCCGCCGCCGTGCACGACCACCGGCTTCACGCCGACCGTGCGCAGGAACACGATGTCCTGGGCGAATGCGCGCTTGAGGTCGTCGTCGACCATCGCGTTGCCGCCGTACTTCACCACGATCGTCTTCCCGACGTAGCTCTCCAGCCACGGCAGCGCCTCGATCAGGATGGCCGCCTTGTCGCCCGCGTCCTTCATGAGGAGTACTCCGCGTTCTCTTTGACGTAGTCGTAGGTGAGGTCGTTGGTCCAGATCGCGGCGGACGCGTCGCCGGCATGCAGGTGCACCTCGACGAGCACCTCGCGCCCGCTCAGGTCGACTTCGGACCGGTCGGTGCCGAGTTGGCCGTCGACGAACACCCGGACGCCGTTGAACGCCACGTCCACGTGCTCGGGGTCGTACTCGGCCGGGACGGTGCCGGCCGAGGCCAGGACGCGGCCCCAGTTCGGGTCGTTGCCGAAGATCGCGCACTTGAACAGGTTGCTGCGGGCGATCGCGCGGGCCACGGCGAGGGCGTCGGCCTCGGTGGCCGCGCCCTCGACCCGCACCTCGATGTCGTGCGCGGAGCCCTCGGCGTCGGCGAGCAGCTGCCTGGCCAGGTCGGCGCAGACCCCGGTGAGCGCCTCGGAGAACTCCGCCGCGTCGGGCGTGACGCCCGAGGCACCGGAGGCCATGGCGATCACGGTGTCGTTGGTGGACATGCAGCCGTCGGAGTCGGTGCGGTCGAAGGTGAAGCCGGTGGCGGTGCGCAGCGCCGCGTCCAGAGCGTCCGGCTCGACGACGGCGTCGGTGGTGATCACCACCAGCATCGTGGCCAGCGCCGGGGCGAGCATGCCCGCGCCCTTGGCCATGCCGCCGATCGTCCAGCCCTCCGGCGAGGTGTGGACGGCCTCCTTCGGGACCGTGTCGGTGGTGCAGATCGCCTCGGCGGCGGACGGGCCGCCGGTGGTGGCGAGGTCCTGGCGGGCCAACTCGATGCCGGTCAGCACCGCGTCCATCGGCAGCCGCACGCCGATCAGGCCGGTGGAGCACACCGCCACGTCCGTGGTGTCGCAGCCCACCTCGGCGGCGGTCCACTCGGCCATCTGCTTCGCGTCGGCCAGGCCGGCCGACCCGGTGCAGGCGTTCGCCCCGCCGGAGTTCAGCACGACGGCGGCCAGCCGCCCGTCGGCGATCACCTCGCGGCTCCACTGCACGGGGGCGGCGGTGAACCGGTTGGACGTGAAGACGGCTGCCGCGTGCGCGTCCGGGCCCTCGTTGACGACCAGCGCGAGGTCGGGACGGCCGGACGCCTTGATGCCGGCGATGACGCCGGCGGCGGTGAAGCCCTTGGCGGCGGTGACGCTCATTCCGATGCTCCTGTCGTGGTCACGCGAGTTCCCGGGGTGGTGATCACGGGGCGACTCCGATCGTGGTGAGGCCGAGGGTCTCGGGCAGGCCCAGGGCGAGGTTCATGGACTGGAGGGCGCCACCGGCGGTGCCCTTGGTGAGGTTGTCCAGGGCGGCGACCGCGACCAACCGTCCGGCGGCCGCGTCCACGGTCACCTGGAGGTGCACGGCGTTGGAGCCGACGATCGACTGGGTCTGCGGCCACATCCCCTCCGGCAGCAGGGTGACGAACGGCTCCTCGCCGTAGGCGGCGGCGTAGGTCGCGCGCACGACCTCGACCGGCACGTCCTCGGCGAGCGGCGCGGTCACCGTGGCGAGGATGCCGCGGGGCATCGGAGCCAGCACCGGGGTGAACGAGAGCGTCGGCTCGGCGGCGCCCAGCAGGGCGAAGTTCTGGAGCATCTCGGGGACGTGGCGGTGCACGCCACCCACGCCGTAGGCGCTCAGCGAGCCCATCACCTCCGAGCCGAGCAGGTTGGACTTCAGCGACTTGCCCGCGCCGGACGTGCCGCTGGCCGCCACCGCGACCACGTCGCGGCCGGTGACCAGGCCGCCGGTCAGGGCGGGCAGCAGGGCCAGCGTGACCGAGGTCGGGTAGCAGCCCGGGACGGCGATCCGGCGGGTCGCGGCCAGTACCTCCCGCTGGCCGGGCAGCTCGGGCAGGCCGTACGGCCAGGTGCCGGCGTGCTCGGTGCCGTAGAACCGTGTCCACTCGGCGGGGTCGATCAGCCGGTGGTCGGCGCCGGCGTCCACCACCAGCACGTCCGGGCCGAGCTCGGCGGCCACCGCCGCGGAGTGGCCGTGCGGCAGCGCGAGGAACACCACGTCGTGGCCGGCGAGGTGGGCGGTGGTTGTCTCCACCACCGTACGGTCGGCCAGCGGGGTCAGGTTCTGGTGGTGTGCGAGCAGCGGCGTCCCGGCATTCGAACCGGCGGTGAGGGCGCCGATCTCGACCTCCGGATGGCCCAGGAGCAGCCGCAGCAGCTCCCCACCCGCGTAACCGGTGGCGCCGGCCACCGCAACCTTGATCGTCATGGTAATGACTATGCCGTATTCGGAATGGATATTCCAATCATCGGGGCCGAGTGTCGGCCCGGCTGGGTTACGATGCTGCGCGTGCCCGTCTCCGCCATCGGCCTCAGCCACCACCTCGTCCCGCTGGAGGACCTGGCGCAGTTGAGCCTGCTGGCCGAGCCCGTCCGCACCCGTCTGGACGACGCCGGCCTGCGGGGAAGCGTACTGCTGAACACCTGCAACCGGTTCGAGATCTATTTCGAGTCCGACGCGTTCCACGCCGGGCTGGAGTCAGTGCTCGGCGCCGTCCGGGACGCCCTGCCGGCCGGGCAACGCGCACTGGCCGACCAGTTCGAGGTGTACGCGGGGCAGGCGGCCGTGCAGCACCTCCTGGAGGTGGCCAGCGGCCTGGACTCGATGGTGATCGGCGAGGACGAGGTCATCGGCCAGGTGCGGGAGGCCCTCGCAGGCGCGGGCGACCGCGCCAGCGCGTCCCTGCACCGGCTGTTCCACGCCGCCCTGACCACCGGCAAGGCGGTGAGCGCCGAGACCGACCTGGGTGCGGCCGGACGCTCGATCGCCGCCGTCGGCCTCGGCCTGCTCGAGCAGCGCCACTTCCCCCTCGCCGGACGCCGCGTGCTGCTCGTCGGCACCGGCAGCTACGCACGGGTGGTCACCGCCGCGCTCCTGCGGCTGGGCTGCACCGACATCGCCGTCCACTCCCCCAGCGGGCGCGCCCGACGGTTCGCGTCCACCCACCCGGTGACCGCGGTTGCCACCGACGGCCTGGACGGCGCCCTGGCCGCCGCCGATGCGGTGATCACGTGCAGCGGCGCGGAGAGCGCCAACGGACCAGTGATCTCGGCCGAGCAGCTGTCGAGGGCCCGCGCGCAGACGATCGCCCTGCTGCCGGTGCTGGACCTCTCGCTGAGCGGCGACGTCGCCCCCGACGCGGCCGGGCTGCTCGGGGTGGACCTGATCGACCTGGAGGAGATCGGCGCCCACGCCCCCGCGGAGCAGGCCGCCGCCGTGCTGGCCGCCCGTGACCTGGTCTCCCGCGGCGTGGACGCCTACCTGCACCTCGAACAGGGAAAGGCCGCGTCGCCGGCCGTCACCGCGATGCGCGCACACGTGAGCCAGTTCATCGAGCGCGAGATCGAGTCCGCCGCCCGCCGTTACGACGCGGAGACCGCCGCGGCCGTCGCCCGGTCGCTGCGACGGGTCTCCAACGCGCTGCTGCACACCCCGTCGCTGCGCGCGGCCGAACTCGCCCGCACCGGCGAACTGGCCGACTACTCCCAGGCGCTGCACACCTTGTTCGGGATCGACATCGAGGCCGGCGCGTGACCGCTGGCGTCCCGGTTGCACCGCTGCTCGCCGCCTACGCGGGCGCGCCGGTGTCCCGGCGTCCGGTGTGGTTCATGCGCCAGGCCGGACGCTCGCTGCCCGAGTACCGGGCGCTGCGCGAGGGCACCACGATGCTCGGCGCCTGCCTCGACCCCGAACTGGCCGCGGAGATCACCTGCCAGCCGGTGCGCCGGCACGACGTGGACGCCGCCATCTTCTTCTCCGACATCGTGGTGCCGCTGCGGCTGGCCGGGGTCGGGGTGGAGATCGTGGCCGGCGTCGGCCCGGTCGTCGAACGTCCGGTGCGGACGGCCGCCCACGTGGACGCCCTGCCCGTGCTCGACCCCGCAGCCCTGGCGCCGGTGCGCGACGGGGTGGCGCTGGCCGTCTCGCGGCTCGGCGGCGTCCCGCTGATCGGTTTCGCGGGCGCGCCGTTCACGCTCGCGTCCTACCTGGTGGAGGGGCGGCCCAACCGGGTGCTGCCGGCCACCCGGGCGCTGATGGCGAAGGATCCGGCCACCTGGCACCGCCTGCTGGCGTGGGTCGCCGACCTGACCGCCACCTTCCTGCGTGCGCAGGTGGGCGCCGGCGCGGTGTCGCTCCAGTTGTTCGACTCGTGGGTGGGACGGCTGTCGCCCGCGGAGTACCGCGAGGCCGTCCAGCCGCACTCGGCCGCGGTGTTCGCCGCGATCGCCGACCTGGGCGTGCCCCGGGTGCACTTCGGGACGGCCACCCGCGACCTGCTGCCCGACCTGCTCGACGCCGGCGCGGACGTGATCGGGGTCGCCGCCGACATCGGCCTGGACGAGGCCAGCACCCTGCTCGGCGGCCGGGTGCCGCTCCAGGGCAACCTCGACCCCGACCTGCTCAGCCAGCCGTGGCCCGTGCTCGAGGCCGCCGCCCGCGACGTGGTGCGCCGCGGCTCGGCCGCGCCCGGTCACGTGTTCAACCTCGGCCATGGCGTCCCGCCGACGACCGACCCCGATGTCCTCACCCGGCTCGTCGAGCTGGTCCATTCGATCCCCACCGAGCAGGAGTCCTGATGTCCCACCCCGCCGCCGTTCGCCCCGCGCACCCGCACGGCATCGGCTCGGTCCGGCCGGACGGCTGGGCCTACCAGCGCAGCCCGATGATCGTCTACTGGGAGCTGACCAACGCCTGCGGCCTGGCCTGCCGGCACTGCCGCGCCACCGCCATGCCGGACCCGGCGCCCGGCGAGCTGAGCACCGCGCAGGCCATCGCGCTGCTCGACGACATCCTCGGCTTCGCCGGCCCCGGTGAGGCCCTGCCGCACGTGGTGATGACCGGCGGCGACCCGCTGCGCCGCGGCGACCTGCCCGAGCTGATCGCGGCGGCCACGGCCCGCGGCATCGGCGTCTCCCTCGCCCCGGCGGTGACCCCGCTGCTCACCCGGGAGCGGATCTTCTGGATGAAGGAGGTGGGCATCCAGGCGATCTCGCTGTCCCTGGACGGGTCCACCGCGGCCTACCACGACGGCGTCCGGATGGTGCCGGGCACGTTCGACGCCACCCTGGAGGCGCTCGACATCGCCGCCGAGGCGGGCCTGCCGGTGCAGGTGAACACGCTGGTCACCGCCACCACCGCCGCCGACCTGCCGGCGATCTTCGACCTGCTCAGCGGCCACACCCTCCAGCAGTGGAGCCTGTTCTTCCTGATCTCGATCGGCCGGGGGTCGGAGCTCACCGAACTCTCCCCCGGCGACGCCGAGCGCGTGCTGGCGTGGGCGCAGGGCGTGGGCCGGGAGGCGTCCTTCCGGGTGAAGACCACCGAGGCCATGCACTACCGGCGGCTCGGGGCCGCTGCGCTGCTGCGGGCGGGCAAGACCAAGGAGCAGGTGGAGGCCCACCCGATGTCGCGCGCGTTCGGCATCCGCGACGGCAACGGCATCGTGTTCGTCTCCAACCTCGGCGACGTGACCCCGTCCGGGTTCCTGCCGTTGAGCGTCGGCAACGTGAAGGAACGCTCGCTGGTCGAGCTGTACCGCCACGACCCGCTGATGCGCTCGCTGCGCGACCCCGACCAGTTCAAGGGACGCTGCGGGGTGTGCGAGTTCCACGACTGGTGCGGCGGCTCGCGGGCGCGCGCGTACGCCTGGACGGGCGACCCGCTCGAGTCCGACCCGTTGTGCCCCTACACCCCGAAGCCGGTGTCGTGAGGCTGCTGGTCGTCGGCGGCGGCATCACCGGGCTCGCGGCGGCCTGGGAGGCCGTGCAGGGCGCGGACGGGCGTCCGCCCGCCGAGGTGCTGCTGGTCGAGGCGTCCCCGCGGCTGGGCGGCAAGCTGCACACCGAGGTCGTCGACGGCCTGGTGATCGAGCACGGCCCCGACTCCTTCGTGAGCTACCGCCCGGCGGCGCTCGAACTGGCCCGTGAGGTCGGCCTGGGTGAGGAGGTGGTGGCCACCACCGGGCAGCGCAGCCTGTCGCTGCGCGCGGGGGGACGGCTGCGTCCGCTGCCCGCCGGCATGGGCATGGTGCTGCCCACCCGGCTGTGGCCGTTCGTGACCACCGGGATCCTCTCCCCGCTCGACAAGCTGCGCGCGGGCCTCGACCTGGTGCTGCCGCGCCAGCTGCGCGAGGGCGAGGACGTGGCGATCGGGACCTTCCTGCGGGCGCGGCTGGGCGACGGCATCGTGCGCCGGTTCGCCGACCCGATGATCGGCGGCATCTACGGCTCCGGCGTCGACCGGCTCAGCCTGGACGCCGTGCTGCCTTCGCTGCGCGCCGACGAGACCGCGCACCGGAGCCTGATGCTGGCCGCGCTCGCGCAGGGCCGCCGTGCCCGAGCGGCCGGCCGGGGACCCGGCTCGCCGTTCCGGACGCTGCGCGGGGGCCTGGGCAGCCTGGTGGACGCGCTGGCCGCACGGTTGCGGGAGGCCGGGGCGGACCTGCGTCCGGGCACCTCGGTGACCGCGCTGCGACCGACCGCGGACGGGGGCGCGGAGGCCGACCTCAGCGACGGCACGACCGCGGTCGTGGACGCGGTGGTGCTGGCCGGCGGAGTGAGCAGCTCGGCCGCGCTCCTCGACGGGCCGGCGCCGGACGCGGCGTCCGCACTGTCGTCGATCCCGCTGGCGAGTTCGACCGTCGTCACGCTCTCCTACCCGGCGTCCGCGTTCCCGCGTCCGCTCGATTCGCACGGCTGGCTCGAGGCCGACCCGGCGCCGATCAGCGGCATCACGGTGAGCTCGACGAAGTGGGCGGGACGGGCACCGTCCGACACCGTGCTGATCCGCGCGTTCGTGCCCGAACGCCTCGGCGAGACCGCCCGGGCCGACGACGCCGTGCTGGTGGCTCGCATCGTCGCCCACCTGGCCGACGTGCTCGGCCTGACGGCCGGCCCCACGCTGACCCGCGTGGCCCGCTGGACGTCGGTGATGCCCACCTACACCGTCGGCCACCCCGCCCGGGTGGCGGCCGCCGAGGCCGGGCTCGCGCACCTGCCGGCCTGGCGGGTGGCCGGATCGGCGCTGCACGGCGTCGGGGTGCCCGACTGCGTGGCCGACGGCCGCCGGCAGGCCGGACTGGCGCTGGGCCACGCCGCCGGTCGGGCTAGGGTCGACGCATGACCCAGACCTCCGCGGGAGACCAGCTCGCCTACACCTGTTACTCCGTCTTCGCACGCCGGGACGCCGTCCCGGTCGAGGTGGTGCAGGACACCGAGAGCCTGGTCGCCGAGCTGGCCGCGTCCGGGGTGACGACGCGCGGGCTGTACGACGTGCACGGCATGCCGGCCGACGCCGACCTGCTGGTGTGGCTGCACGGCCCCTCCGCGTCCGACCTCCAGGAGGCGCAGCGGCGCTTCCAGCGGGAGTCGTTCGGCGGCAGCGTCGACCTGGTCTGGTCGAGCTTCGGCGTGCACCGCCAGGCAGAGTTCAGCCGCGAGCACGCGCCCGCGTTCATGGCCGGCCTGGAGCCGAAGCAGTGGCTCACCGTCTACCCGTTCGTGCGCTCCTACGACTGGTACCTGCTGCCCGAGGGCGAGCGGCGCGAACTGCTGGCCGAGCACGGCCGGATGGGCCGGGACTACCCGCAGGTGCTGGCCAACACGGTCGCCGCGTTCGCCCTGGGCGACTACGAGTGGCTGCTCGCTCTCGAGGCCGACGAGCTCACCGACCTGGTCGACCTGATGCGCCACCTGCGCAGCTCGGGGGCGCGGCGCCACGTGCGGCTCGAGGTGCCGTTCTACACCGGGCGCCGGGTCGAGGTGGGCGACCTGCCGCGGATCCTGCGGTGAGTACTTCGATGAAGTACGACGCGGTGGTCCTGCTGGGCTTCGGCGGGCCGGAGGGCGAGGACGAGGTCGTCCCGTTCCTCGAACGCGTCACGGCCGGGCGCGGCATTCCGCCCGAGCGGCTGCGCGAGGTCGGCCAGCACTACTTCACCCTCGGCGGGGTGAGCCCGATCAACGCGCAGAACCGCGAACTGCTCGCCGCGCTGCGCAACGCGCTGGCCGAGCGGGGCGTCGAGCTCGACGTCGAGCTGGCCAACCGCAACTCCCCGCCGTTCGTGCCGGACGTGCTCGCGGAGCTGGCCGCGCGCGGCCACCGCCGCGTCCTCGCCGTCGCCACCGCCGCCTACCCCGGCTACTCCAGCTGCCGGCAGTACCGCGAGGATCTCGGGCTCGCCCTGGCCGGCGCGGACCTCGGCCTCGAGGTGCGCAAGCTCGGGCCGTTCCACGACCTTGAGGGGTTCGCCGGCACGATCACCGAGCTGCTGCTCGGGTCGCTGCCCGCCGACCTCGACCTGGCCGGGGACTCGACGCGGCTGGTCTTCACCACGCACTCGATCCCCGACTCCGCGGCCCACGCGGCCGGGCCGTCCGGGGACGCCTACCTCGCCCAGCACCGGTGGGTCGCCGCCCGCGTCGCCGAGGACATCGAGGCGCGCACCGGCATCGCCAAGCCGTGGGACCTGGTGTTCCAGTCCCGCAGCGGCCCGCCGTCCGTGCCGTGGCTGGAGCCGGACGTGAACGACGCGCTGCGCGACGTCTCGGCCGCCGGCACGACCGACGTGGTGCTGGTGCCGATCGGGTTCCTGTCCGACCACATGGAAGTGATCTGGGACCTGGACAACCAGGCGATGGAGACCGCCGCCGAGCTCGGCGTCCGACTCGTGCGCACGCCGACGGTCGGCACCGCCCCGGCGTTCGTCGGTGCCCTCGCCGGGCTGATCGCCACCGAGCTCGCCACCGGTTCACCCGAACCCGGCCCGGGCGAGTACTGCTACGGCGGCTGCTGCGCGAACCCGCGGCGGGAGGCGCCGACGGTTCCCGGCCTCTCGCGGGACGCCGTCCGGTGAAGCTGCGGCTCGCCACCCGCGGTTCGGCACTGGCGTGGACGCAGTCTGGGCTGGTGGCGGACGCGTTGCGCGCGCTCGGCCACGAGGTCGAACTCGTGCGCATCACCACGCACGGTGACGTGAGCGACGCCCCGCTGGCCAGCCTGGGTGGCGCGGGCGTGTTCGTCGGAGCCGTCCGGGCAGCGGTGTCGGCCGGGGACGCCGACCTCGCCGTGCACTCGTTCAAGGACCTGCCGACCGCACCCGCGGAGGGGCTGGTGCTGGCGGCCGTTCCGGCCCGCGAGGACGTGGCCGACGCCCTGTGCGCGCGCGACGGGCTGGCGCTCGACCAGCTGCCCGCCGGTGCGCGGGTCGGCACCGGGTCGCCGCGGCGGGCCGCCCAGCTGCTCGCCCGTCGGTCCGACCTGGAGGTGCTGGCCATCCGCGGGAACGTGGAGACCCGCCTGCGGCGCGCGGGGACGGACCTCGACGCGGTCGTTCTCGCCGCCGCCGGCCTGAACCGGCTCGGGCTGGGCGGCGCGATCACCGAGCGCCTCTCCCCCGACGCGTTCCTGCCCGCCCCCGCACAGGGGGCACTGGCAGTGGAGTGCCGCAGCGACGCGCCCGCCCAACTGCGCGCCGCGCTGGCCTCGCTCGACCACACCCCCACCCGCCTGGCCGCGCTGGCCGAGCGGGAGGTGCTGGCCCGGCTCGAGGCCGGGTGCGCGGCGCCGGTGGCCGCCTACGCGACGGTGGGCGACGGCCGGCTGCGGCTGACCGCGTCCGTCGTGGCGCTGGACGGCTCGCGTCAGGTGCGGGCGAGCGGCGAGGGCGCCGCCGACGAGGCGGACGCGCTCGCGCTCGGGGCACGCGTGGCGGCGGAGTTGCTGGCCGCCGGAGCGGCCGACCTGGCCGATCTCGGGGCGAGCCGGCCGACGCCGCTGGCCGGCCGTCGGATCCTGGTGCCCGAGCGGGCCCCGTCCGGCACCCGCGAGGCGCTGGTCGCCGCCGGGGCCGAGGTGACGGTCGCCGCGTTCACCGGCTACGAGGACCTCGGGACCACCGCGTTCGCCGAGGCGCTCGCCGAGCGCTGGGACTGGCTGGTCGTCACCTCCCCCCACACCCCGGCTGTGCTCGCCGGGGCCGATCTCGCCGACCGCCTTGCCGGCACGCGCGTGGCTGCCGTCGGGGCGGCGACGGCCGCCGCGCTCGACGCGTCCGGCATCGCGGTCGACCTCGTCGCCGAGCCGGGCGGGGGCGCGGCATTGGTCGCGGCGTTCCCGGACGGCCCCGGCCGGGTCCTGCTCCCCGGGGCGGAGGCCCCGTCCGCCGAACCGTCGGCAGGGCTGGCCGCGAAGGTGTGGACGGTGCGCAGCGTGCCGGTCTACCGGACGGTCGCACTCCCCCTGCCCGAGGACGTGCTGGCCCGCTGGCCGCAGTTCGACGCCCTGGTGGTGACCGCCGGCTCGGTCGCGCGGGCCGCCGTCGACGCGGCGGGGGTACCCGGGCCAGCGGTGGTCGCCATCGGCGACCCGTCCGCCGCCGTCGCCCGTTCCCTGGGTCTCGACGTCGCCGCCGTGGCCGCCCGTCCGGACGCGTCCGGCCTGGTCGACGCCGTCCTCACCGCCCTCACCCCCCGCGAGCTGTGAGTCACGCGGCGATGTCGCCGCCCACCTCACGGCTTGCGGGTCAGAGCATGGGGAGCAGGTCGGCGACGGAGTCGAGGACGAGGCTCGGGCGGTACGGGAAGGTCTCGATCTCGGCGTACTGGGTGACGCCGGAGAGCACCAGCACGGTGAGCAGGCCCGCCTCCATGCCCGCCACGATGTCGGTGTCCATGCGGTCGCCGATCATCGCCGTGGTCTCCGAGTGCGCCTCGATCTTGTTCATCGCCGAGCGGAACATCATCGGGTTGGGCTTGCCCACCACGTAGGGCTGGCGGTTGGTCGCCGCCGTGATCATGGACGCGACCGCGCCGGTCGCCGGCAGCAGGCCGCTCGGCGACGGCCCGGTGGTGTCGGGGTTGGTGACGATGAACCGCGCCCCGGCGGTGATCAGCCGGATCGCGGTGGTGATCGCCTCGAACGAGTAGTTGCGGGTCTCCCCCAGCACCACGAACGCGGGGTCCTTCTCGGTCATCACGAACCCGGCTTCGTGCAGCGCCATCGTCAGGCCCGCCTCGCCGATCACGAATGCGGTCTTCTCACCGGGCTGGCCGGCGAGGAACGCGCCGGTGGCCATCGCGGAGGTCCACAGGTTCTCCTCCGGCACCGGCAGCCCCGAGCCGGCCAGGCGGGCGGCGAGGTCGCGCGGGGTGTACGTCGAGTTGTTGGTGAGCACGAGGAACCGGCGGGAGGTGTCCACCCAGCGCTGGAGCAGTTCCACCGCACCCGGGACGGGCACCTCGTCGTGGACCAGCACGCCGTCCATGTCGGTCAGGAAGCATTCGATGTCGCGCATGTTCCGCTGAGGCATGCCGCCAGTCTTCCACCCCGCGCCGTTCGCACCGACATCGCGACCGCGGTCGGGAACGGCGGCCCGGATGGACGACAATGGACGTCCGCACCGATCGATCCTGGAGCTCGCATGATCCCACCCGTCCGTCGGCCGCGCCGCCTGCGCAGCACCCCCGCGATCCGCCGGCTGGTGGCCGAGACCCGGGTCTCGCCGTCCCAGCTGCTGTTGCCGGTGTTCGTCGCGGACGGCCTGCGCGAGCCCCGTCCGATCAGCTCGCTGCCCGGCGTCGCGCAGCACACGCTCGACTCGGTGCGGGCCGAGGCGACCCGCGCGGCGGAGGCGGGTCTGGGCGGGCTCGTCCTGTTCGGCGTCCCCGAGGCCGGCGACAAGGACGCCACCGGGTCGGCCGGGGCCGCCGACACCGGCATCCTCAACCGTGCGATCGCGGCCGTCCGCGCCGAGACCGGCGACGACCTGCCGCTGTTCGCCGACACCTGCCTGGACGAGTTCACCGACCACGGCCACTGCGGAGTGCTCGCCGCCGACGGGACCGTCGACAACGACGCGACCGTGGAGCTGTACGTGCAGCAGGCAGTGGCCCAGGCCCGCGCGGGCGCCCACTTCGTCTCGCCCTCGGGGATGATGGACGGCCAGGTCGCGGCCATCCGCGCCGGGCTCGACCTCGCCGGCCACGAGGAGGTCGGCATCCTCGCCTACGCGGCCAAGTACGCGTCCGCGTTCTACGGGCCGTTCCGCGAGGCGGTCGGCTCCTCACTCGTCGGCGACCGCCGCACCTACCAGCAGGACCCGGCCAACCGCCGCGAAGGGCGACTCGAGGCAGCCCTCGACGAGCTCGAGGGCGCCGACCTCCTGATGGTGAAGCCCGCCGGGTACTACCTCGACGTGCTCGCCGACGTGGCCGCGTGGTCACGGGTGCCGGTCGCCGCCTACCAGGTGTCCGGCGAGTACGCGATGATCGCCGCCGCCGCCGAGCGCGGCTGGATCGACCGCCGCGCCGCGCTCGAGGAGTCGACCACCGCCATCGTCCGCGCGGGCGCCGACATCGTGCTCACCTACGCCGCCCTCGAACTGGCCGGGTGGCTGCGATGACGACCAACGCCGAGGCCTTCGACCGGGCTCGCAGCGTCATCCCCGGCGGCGTGTCCTCCCCCGTCCGCGCGTTCGGCTCGGTCGGCGGGACGCCGGTGTTCATCGCCCGCGCCGAGGGCGCCCGGCTGGTCGACGTCGCCGGACGCGAGTACCTCGACCTGGTGGGCTCGTGGGGGCCGGCGATCCTCGGCCACGGCCACCCCGAGGTGGTGGCGCGCGTGCAGGAGGCGGCGTCCCGGGGGTTGTCGTTCGGCGCCCCGACCCTGGCCGAGGCCGAACTGGCCGAACTCGTGCGCGCGCGGGTGCCCCTGGCCGGCAAGGTGCGGTTCGTCTCCACCGGCACCGAGGCGTGCATGACCGCCGTCCGGCTGGCCCGCGGCGCGACCGGGCGCGATCTGGTCGTGAAGTTCGCCGGTTGCTACCACGGCCACTCCGACGCGCTGCTGGCCGCCGCCGGCTCCGGCGTCCTCACCGCGGGGCTGCCCGGCTCGGCCGGCGTCCCGGCGGCCGCCACCGCGCAGACCCTGGTGGTGCCCTACAACGACACCGACGCGCTCCGGACGGTGTTCGCCGAGCGCGGTCACGAGATCGCCGCCGTGATCACCGAGCCCGCCGCCGCGAACATGGGCGTGGTGCCGCCCGAGCCCGGGTTCAACGAGCTGCTGCGCGCGCTGACCACCGCCGCCGGCGCGCTGCTGGTCTACGACGAGGTGCTCACCGGCTTCCGGGTGTCGGACGCCGGCTGGTGGGGCCTGGAGGGACACACCGTCGAGCCCGACCTGTTCACGTTCGGCAAGGTCGTCGGCGGCGGGATGCCGCTGGCCGCGATCGGCGGCCGCGCCGACCTGCTGGACCTGCTCGCCCCGCTCGGACCCGTGTACCAGGCGGGCACGCTGTCGGGGAACCCGCTGGCCACCGCCGCCGGTATCGCCACGCTCACGCTCGCCGACACCGAGGTCTACGCCCGGGTGGACGCGGCCGCGTCCACGCTGGCCGACGCACTCACCGCGGCGCTCACCGCCGCCGGCGTCGCCCACCGGCTGCAGCGCGCCGGGTCGCTGTTCAGCGTGTTCTGGGGGGTCGAGGAGCCGGTGCGCGACTACGCGTCCGCCCAGCGGCAGGACACGGCGGCCTACCGGGCGTTCTTCCACGCGATGCTCGACGCCGGGATCGCGCTCCCCCCGTCCGCGTACGAGGCGTGGTTCGTCTCGGCCGCGCACGACGACGAGGTGGTCGGGCGCATCGTCGAGGCCTTCCCGGCCGCCGCGGCGGCCGCGGTCAGTTCGTCTTGACCCCGACCCAGCCGCTGCTGGTACTCATGCCGCCGTCGATCGTGTAGGTGAGGCGGTAGTAGTAGGTCGTCCCCGACGTCAGCGAGCACGTCGTGGGGGTGATCAGCGTGGCGCCGGTGTCGCACGGCGGGCCGGCCACACCGGTCACCGCGACCGGCGCGGTGCGCTGCGTGGTGGTGCCGTCGCCGAGCTGGTTGGTGGCGTTGTAGCCCCAGCAGGACGCCGCGCCGCCCGACACCGCGCAGGTGTGCAGCTCGCCGGCGTTGATCTGGTCGACCGTCCCGGACAGCACGCCGCTGGTGGTGACCGCGACCGGCGTGGACTGGTCGGTGGTGCCGCCGTTGCCGAGCTGGCCGTTGGCGTTGTCCCCCCAGCACCAGGCCTTGCCGGCGGCGATCACGCAGGTGTGGTACTGGCCGGCGGCCAGGCTCGTCAGGGTCGCACCGGCCGTCCAGTTGACGGTGACCGCGACCGGCGTCAGCCGCATCGTGGTGCTGCCGTCGCCGACCTGCCCGTTGCTGTTGAGCCCCCAGCAGTACGCCTTGCCCGAGGCGACCACGCAGGTGTGGGCCTCGCCCGCCACGACCTGGGTGACGGTGAGCCCGCTGAGCACGCCGGTGGCGGTCACGGCGACCGGGACGCTGCTGTTGGTGCCGCTGCCCGAGGTGCCCTGCCCCAGCTGCGCGGAGACGTTGGAGCCCCAGCAGTACACCGCGCCGCCGGCGACCGCGCAGGTGTGGGCGGCGCCGGTCGCGATCGCGGTCACGGTCTTGCCGGTCAGCAGGCCCTGCACCAGCACCGGGGCGTTCCGCTGAGTGGTGGAGCCGTCGCCGATCTGCCCGCGGCTGTTGTCGCCCCAGCAGTAGACCTTGCCCCCGGTGAGCGCGCAGGTGTGCATGTAGCCGAGGGCGACCTGGGTGACCCCGGTCAGGCTGCCGGCCTGGACCGGCGTGGTGCTCTGCGTCGTGCTGCTGTTGCCGAGCTCGCCGTAGGTGTTCAGTCCCCAGCAGTACACCGAACCGTCGGCGATCGCGCAGGTGTGCTCGCCGTTGTCGCCGCCGTTGTCCATGGATGCCTGGATCGAGGTCACGGTCTTGCCGGACAGCACGCCGGACGTCGTCACCGCGGTGGGCGCGGACGCGGCGGTGGTCGTGCCGTTGCCGAGTTCGCCGTTGGCGTTGTTGCCCCAGCAGTACGGCGCACCACCGATCAGCGCACAGCTGTAGTCGCCGCCGGCCGTGACCTGGCTGACCGCCAGGTTCGCGGTGTTCATCGCGAAGCCGCCCCGGTCGAGCGCGGTCTGCGAGCCGCCGCGGTACAGGGTCACCGGGCTGGAGCCGCTGGAGGACGTCGAGCGCTGGAGCGTGTACTCGCCGTAGGACTTGTTCAGCTCGCTCGGCTGGTTCCAGCCGAGGGTGAGCGAGGTCGTGGTCTTCGCCGACGCGGACGGGCTGACCGCGCCACGGGTGTCGGTGGTCAGCTTCACCCACGCGCTGTTCGGCGCGGTCCAGGTGCCGATGCTGTAGCCCAGGCGTCCCCAGTAGTCGGTGTCCTGGGAGAGCGAGCAGTCGGTGGTGTTCAGCCGGACGGCGCCGGTCGCGCAGACCGGGCCGGTGATGGCCACGTCCACCGCGGTGGTCGAGGTGGCGGACGCCTTGTTGCCCAGTTGGCCGCTGGTGCCCAGGCCCCAGCAGGAGCCGGGGGTGTACCCGGTCGTGCAGGTGAACGTGGTCCCGGCGCTGATCGCGGTGAGGGTGCGGCCGGAGAGCACACCCGAGGCGGTCACGGCGACCGGGGTGCTGACTGACGCGGTGGTCGAGCCGTTGCCGACCTGCCCGGAACCGCCGGCGCCCCAGCAGTGGGCGGCGCCGCCGGCGACCGCGCACGAATGAGTCGAACCCGCGGAGATCGCGGTGACGTTCGCACTGGCCGCGACCGTGCCGACCGCGGCCACGGGCGCCGTCCGCTGGGTCGTCGACGCGTCGCCGAGCTGGCCGTTGGAGTTCAGGCCCCAGCAGAAGGCGAGCTTGTCGGCCACCGCGCAGGTATGGGAACCGCCGGCCGAGATCGCGGTCACCGACCGGCCGGCCAGGACTCCCGTCGCCGTCACGGCCACCGGCGAGGTGGACGCGGTGGTGGAGCTGTTGCCGAGCCGGCCGTTGGTGTTCAGGCCCCAGCAGAACGCCAGGCCGTCGGCCACCGCGCAGCTGTGGGAGGTGCCGGCCGAGATCGCGGTGACGTAGCGGCCCGACAGCACACCGGACGCGGTCACCGCGACCGGGGCGGTCGCGCTGGTGGTCGAGTTGTTGCCGACCTGCCCGTTGGTGTTCGTGCCCCAGCAGTACGCCGCGCCCGCGGCCACCGCGCAGGTGTGCGTGCCGCCGGCCGAGATCGCCGTGACGGTCTTGCCCGACAGAACGCCGGACGCGGTCACGGCGGTCGGCGTGGTCACGTTCGCGCTCGCGCCGGTGCCGGTGCGTCCGCCCGCGTAGCTGCCCCAGCAGTAGGCGGCACCGTCGGCGATCGCGCAGGTGTGGTCGGTGCCGGCACTGACGTCGGTGACGGTCTTCCCGGCGAGCGCTCCGGCCACCAGGGTCGGGGTGCTGGTCGCGGTGGTCGTGCCGAGGCCGAGCGCGCCGCTGGCGTTGGTGCCCCAGCAGTACAGCTGGCCACGGGCGATGCCGCAGGCGTGCGTCCCACCGGCGGCGATGTCGGTCAGGGTGAGGGTGGCGGTGGTGGCCGCGGCGCCCGTCCACTGGTTGCTGGTCAGAGCCGGCCCCGCGTAGACCTGGGCGGCGTTGCCGCCGCTGGACGTGGTCGCGCCGGTGAGCACGTAGTTCGGGGTGGCCCAGGAGCCGTTCGCCGCCGCCCAGGAGCCGGTCGCGGTCGCCGCCGTGGTGGTGAACGTGGGCGTGATCGCCGGCAGCGTGGCCGCGGTGAACGTGGCCTTGCCGGCCGACTCGACGTCGACGAAGGAGGCCAGAGTAGCCTGCTGCTGCCAGACCAGGCTCATCACGGCGATGATGCCGACCCCGAGCAGGCCGATCCGCCGACGCCCCCGACGGGGCACCGGGAGGTAGCGCAGACCCCTCCTCACTGCGCTACCCCCCTGTCGGCGTCCCGCCGGCGCCCGCCGGCGAGCCGGGCCAGGACCAGCCCGGTACCGATTGCGGCCCCGGCCACAGCCAGGGATTCACCGATGCCGTCCGCGCCGGTGTAGGCCAGGTCGCCCGACCCGTGCCCACCGTTGCCGTCGGACTCGGCACTGACCACCTCGCCCGCGCCCCAGGCGTCGAGCCGGAGCGTGGCCTTCACGTCCGGCTCCTGCCGGTCGAGCGTCGCCCGCACCTGCACCCAGACCGGGTCGCCGGCCATGGTCTGGCCGAGCTCCCGGGTGTCGCCGTGCGTGGACGGCAGGAAGGCCTGGTCGAGCGGCGCGTCGACGACCCAGGCCTGGGCGTCGCCCGGGCAGGTCTCGCCCTGCCAGCGGTCGGGGCACGCCAGGACGTCGACCTTGAGCGCGTCGGCCGCCACCGAACCCGCTGCAAGGCCGAGTCCGACGTGGACCGCGCCCTCCTCGTCGCCCAGGGTGTCGACCCCGACCTGCCACAGCACGGTGCGGCCGGGGAACATCGAGGACATCGCCTCCTCGTCGGAGACGACCGTCAGCACGACGTGGCTGCCCACGATCTGGTGCTCGGTCTCCGCCGCCTGCGCCTCGGTGGCGCCCAGCACCGGGGACGCCGCCACGGCGGCCGCGGCCGCCACCAGCGTCGCCCGGCGCGCCTGGCGCGGCCAGAAGGCCCAGCAGACCAGGCCGCCGGCCACCAGCGTCAGCAGGCCCATCAGCCGCGGGTCGCGGAAGTTCTGGAACCAGCCGGCGACGCCCGGCCAGGACGCCACCACGAGGCGGGCGTCGGTGATCACGTACGGCTCGGGGTCCTCGACCTCGTTCGCGTCGCCACGCATGGTGACCACCCGCGCGGACGTCGAGCCCTCCAGCGGGGCGATCGAGGTGATCCGGTGCGTGATCGGGAGCTGGCCGGGACGCTCGATCGTGGTCACGTCGCCGACCTTGAATTCGCTCGCGGGGAGCAGGCGCACCAGCGCGGCCGAACCGGCCGGGATGGTGGGCGCCATCGACCCGGTCGAGAAGAGGATGAACGAGAAGCCCCACACGTGCGCCACACCGGCCGCCAGGAGGCTGGCCAGGCCGAGGCCACCGAGCGTCCACAGCACCACGTCGACCACCCGCTGGCGGAAAGCAGCGAAGCCGCCACCCGTGCGGGCGCGGCTCGTCGAGCTCTCGACCGCCCTGCGGGGGCGATGACTGGCCATGGTGGTGGGGTCCTCTGGTCGGGGTGAGGTTCTTTGCTTGGTCTCCCGGCCGGATCGCACCAGCGATCCGGCCGGGAAGCCGTGGGGGGAACTACAGGGGGAACGACGAACTACGGGGGGACTACTGCGAGATGGCCTGGAACTGCCAGGTGGCCGAACCGGTCTGGCTCTGGGTGAGCCCGCCGCCGGCGGTGACCTTGAAGCACAGGTTCTTGGCGGTGCCGTCGGCGGCGACCGTCGCGCCCTTGGTGATGGTGAAGCTGGCCGAGCCCGCGGTGAAGGCGCTGGAGGCGACCACGCTGGTGCCGGTGGTGGCGGCGGTGCAGCCGAAGGTCGAGCCGGTGTCGATCAGCTGCCAGGTCAGGTCGGAGACCGAGCCGGTGGTCGTCGGGGCGGCGATCGAGACGGTCGCGTCGTTGGTGGTGCCGGCGCCCAGGCGGATCGCGAACGGAGCCGCGACGACGTCGCCGGGGGTCAGGTTGGCGACCGGCGTGGTGAAGCTCAGGGCAGCAGCGGCGCCGGTGGTGGCGTGGTCGGAGTAGGAGGTGCCGTTCAGCGAGCCCTGGAAGACGAACTTGCCGGCGGTGAAGGTGGCGTTGGCGAACTCGGAGTCGTTCCAGGAGGCCAGGGTGGCCATGGTGCCCACGCCGAGGACGAGCCCCCCGGCCAGGATCGCTGCGACCTTGCGGCCCCTCTGCCGCGTGGTCTCGGAGGTGGTGTTGCTGGTCACGGAAGGTGCCCTTTCTTTGTTTCCCCAATGGTCGGATGAGTAGCTAGAAGCTATCTGTGAGTGCTGTTCTTCATCAAACAATGACTGAACCTTGATGGCTTCCAGATGGCCAAGCATTGATCATGGTTAACGGTTTTGCAAGTACGTCTCGGTGGCCAAAACTCCTTGTCACCCGCAAGAGTGGCACGCGACAGGAGGCGAGTCACCCTCCCGGATGACACCCATTTTCCAGTTGAATTGGTCCCCCATTGGGGGACGTCGGCGCAAGAATGTGCACTCCCGGCCACGCACGGTTGTGTTTTTGCTTTTGTCCCCCATGAGGGGACGCGAACACCCGTCGCAGCCCGCTTCTCGGCGGTGCCCGGAGGTCCAGGGAGGACTCGTCAGCCGACCGGTTGCTGCCGGGTCGCGCAGTGGATGCCGCCACCTCCGGCGGCGATGCCGTCGATGTCGACCTGGACGACCTCGCGTCCGGGGAACAGTCGGCTGAGCGCCTCGTGGCTGGCCCCGTCGGTGACGAAGACCGGCCCGCGAGCGACCGGCGCGGGCAACGTCAGAAGGCGGTGAACCTCAGAAGGCGCGCAGGACCGCCCCGCAGCGTTCGCCGGCCAGTGCCACCGCGGCGTCCCTGGCCGCGGCGGTCTCGACGTCGGTCAGGGTGCGGTCGGGGGCGCGGAAGCGCAGCGCGAACGCCAGCGAGCGATGCCCGGCGGGCACGTGTCCCCCGGTGTACACGTCGAACAGGCTGATCGACTCCAGCAGCTCACCCGCGCCGTCGACCAGCGCCTGTTGCACAGCACCGGCGGCGACGGAGTCGGGCACGACGAGCGCGACGTCCTCCTTGGCCACCGGATGGCCGGACACGGGTCGGATCGACCCGGCGCCGGGCGCGAGCCGCACCAGCGCGTCGAGGTCGAGCTCGACGGCAGCGGTGCGCTCGGGCAGCCCGAACGCGCGCACCACGTCGGGGTGCAGTTCACCGGCGTGGCCGACGACCTCTCCGGCCACGACCAGTTCGGCGCAGCGTCCGGGGTGCCACGGCGCGTCCTCGGCGCTGCGACGCTCCACGTCCGCGCCGACCGCGGAAGCGGCCCGGTCGGCGAACGCGAACGCCTGCGGCCAGCCCGCGGCGATCGCCTCGCCCTGCCAGCCCGGACGGCGCCACTGTCCGCAGATCACGGCCGCGAGGTACCGCGGCTGTCGCGGCAGCGCCGCCTCGATCGCGGTGAGCTCGTCGGACGTGGGTCGGCCGCTGACCGACGGGATCGGCGCGACCGAGCCGTCACCGGCGAGGAAGACGCTCCCCGCCTCGTAGAGCGCGAGGTCGTCGTTGCCGCGGGACGTGTTGCGTCCGACGGCGGCGAACAGGCCGGGCAGGATCGACGTCCGTAGGTAGGGGGCGGTCTCGGCGAGCGGGTTCGCCAGCCGGACCAGCGCGCGGCGCGCGTCGTCGGCCGGGACCCCCAGCCGGTCGAGGTCCTCGGCCGAGCCGAAGGGGAACGTCAGCACCTCGACGAACCCCGCGTCCGCGAGCGTGGCGCCGATCGCCCGCCGGGCGCGCTGGCCGGCGCTCAGCCCGCGACCCACCGGGGCCGACGGCACCACGGACGGGAGCTTGTCGAACCCGATCTTGCGGCCGACCTCCTCGACGTAGTCGTAGGGGTCGACGAGGTCGGGACGCCACGTGGGCGGCACCAGCGACAGGCGGTGGCCGTCGAGTTCGACGTCGCAGCCGCTGGCGCGCAGGATCTCGACCACGCGCTCCGGCGGCACGTCCAGCCCCAGGATCCGGGACGGCAGCCCCGCGTCGATCGCCTGCACCGGCATCGCCGGCACCGCGCCGGCGACCGTCTCCGCGGCCGACAGGGTGCCGCCGGCCAGCTCGACGAGCAGCCGGGCGGCCAGGTGCGCGGCGCTGTAGGCCGCGTCCGGGTCGACGCCGCGGTGGAACCGCTTGGACGCCTCCGAGGGCAGGTTGTGGCGGCGCAGCGTCCGCGAGATCGTCACCGGCTCGAAGGAGGCGGCCTCGATCACCACGTCGGTGGTGGTGTCGCGCAGCTCCGTCGACGCCCCGCCCATCACGCCGGCCAGCCCGATCGGGCCGCTGTCGTCGGTGATCAGCAGGTCGCCGGGCGCCAGCGTCCGGGTGACGTCGTCGAGGGTGACCAGGGTCTCCCCCGGCGCTGCCATGCGCACCACGATCGGCCCGCGCAGCAGCGACGCGTCGTACGCGTGCAGCGGCTGGCCGGTCTCCAGCATCACGTAGTTGGTGATGTCGACGGCCAGCGAGATCGAACGCATCCCTGCCATCACCAGCCGCCGGGCCATCCACCGCGGCGTCGGGCGGGACGGGTCGATGCCGGTCACCCCGAGGGCGACGAACAGCGGGCAGGCCGGGTCGTCCAGCCGCACCGGGTACCCGTCCAGCTTCGTGGGCGGCGTCGGCCGGTCGATGACGTCGGTGAACGTCCGGCCGAGGTTCTGGCCGGCCTCACGGGCGAGCCCACGGATGCTCAGGCAGTAGCCGATGTCGGGGCTGACGTCGATGTCGAGGACGTCGTCGCGCAGGTGCAGCACCCCGGCAGGGTCGTCGCCCGGCTGCAGGCCGGCGTCGTCCGGCAGCACGATGATGCCGGTGTGGTCGTGCCCGATCCCGAGCTCGTCCTCCGCGCAGATCATGCCGTCGGAGACGTGGCCGTAGGTCTTGCGGGCCGCGATCGCGAACCCGCCGGAGAGCACCGACCCCGGCAGCGAGACCACCACCAGGTCGCCGACCGCGAAGTTGTGCGCGCCGCAGACCACGCTGCGGCAACCCTGCGCGTAATCGGGGTGCGGCTCGTTGTGAGCGGGGCCGACGTCGACCTGCACCCAGCGGATCGTCTTGCCGTTCTTCTGCGGCTCGTCGACGAACGCCAGGACGCGACCGACCACCACCGGACCGGTGATGTCGGAGCCCACCTCCTCGACCTTCTCGACCTCGAGGCCGGCGCGGATCAGCACCTCGCCCAGCTCGCGGCCGGTGAGGCCCTCGGGCAGGTCGACGTGCTCGGCCAGCCAGCTCAGCGGCGCCCTCATCGTGCCATTCCCTTCAGTGAGCGGCTGAACCGCACGTCGCCCTCGACCATGTCGCGCATGTCGGCGGCGTTGTTGCGGAACATCAGCGTCCGCTCGATGCCCATGCCGAACGCGAAGCCCGAGTACAGGTCGGTGTCGATGCCGGCCGCGGCCAGCACGCGCGGGTTGACCACGCCGCAGCCGCCCCATTCGATCCAGCCCTGGCTCCTGCAGGTGCGGCAGGGCGCGTCCGGGTTGCCGACGGACGCGCCGTGGCACACGAAGCACAGCAGGTCGACCTCGGCCGACGGTTCGGTGAACGGGAAGTAGTGCGGACGCATCCTGGTCTCGACGTCCTCGCCGAACATCGACCGGGCCAGGTGGTCCAGCGTGCCCTTCAGGTGCGCGAGCGAGATCCCCTGGTCGACGACCAGGCCCTCGATCTGGTGGAACACCGGGACGTGCGTGGCGTCGAACTCGTCGGCCCGGTAGACCTTGCCCGGGCAGACCACGTAGATCGGCAGCGGTCGGTCGAGCATCGAACGGATCTGCACCGGGGACGTGTGCGTCCGGAGCACGACGTGGTTCTCGATCGGGGCCACGAACAGGGTGTCGGTGGTGCCGCGCGCGGGGTGGTCGGGGCCGATGTTGAGGGCGTCGAAGTTCAGCCACTCCCCTTCGGCCTCCGGGCCCTCGGCGACCTCCCAGCCCATGTCGAGGAAGACGTCGTTCATCAGGTCCATCAGGGCCGTGATCGGGTGCTGGGCGCCCTCGGGGCCGAGCTCGACGGGCAGCGTGACGTCGATGCGCTCGGACGCCAGCCGCTGCGCCAGCTCGGCGGCGCCGATGGCGGCCTCGCGGTCGGCGAGCGCGCGTCCGACCTGTGCCCGGGCCGCGCCCAGGCGCTGGCCAGCGTCCTTGCGCTCGGGGCCGGGGATGGTGCCGATCGCGCGGTTGGCCAGGGCGAGCGGCGAACGGTCGCCGGTGTGGGCGAGGCGCGCCGCCTTCAGCTCGGCGCCGGTGGCGGCGTCCGCGAACGCGGTCAGGGCCTGCGCCACCAGGTCGTCGATCGCTGTCTGGGAGAGGTCTGCCGGTTGGTCTCCAGGCACGGTGGTGGTTCTCCTGTTGTCAGTTGGACGCGCGCTGCGCGCTGGCGCTGGCGTACAGGCACACTGCCGCCGCCGTGGCCAGATTGAGGCTCTCGGCCTGGCCGTAGATGGGCACGGCCACGGTGTGGTCGGCCAGGGCCAGGTGCTCGACGGGCAGGCCCCACGACTCGTTGCCCATCACCCACGCGGTGGGCTTCTCCAGGTCGGCGTCGAGGTCGGTCAGGTCGGTGCCGGCCGCACCGTCGGTGGCGAAGATCTGCATGCCGGCCGCGCGGCAGGCGTCGATGGCCTCGGCGAGGTCGACCCCCACCACGATCGGCAGGTGGAAGATGCTGCCCACGCTGGCCCGGACGGTCTTGGGGTTGTACACCTCGACGGAGTCCGAGCTGAGGATCACCGCGTCCGCGCCGAAGGCGTCCGCACACCGGATCACGGTGCCCGCGTTGCCGGGGTCGCGCACCTGGGCGCAGATGACCACCAGCGACACGTCCTTGCGGCGGTGCTTCTTGCGTGGCTTGTCGATCTTCCTGGCCTTCTTGCCCAGCACGCTCTTCAGCGTGACGTCGAGCGTCCGCGCGACCGCGACGACGCCCTGCGGCGTGACGGTGTCGGTCAGCGTGGCCAGGTTCTGCTCGCTCACCCCGTAGTAGTCGACGCCGGCCTCGCGGGCCAGGTCGAACAGGTCGAGGTTGTCCATCGCGGAGGCCCAGCGGAAGAAGACCGCTTCGACTAGCCCGGGGACGCGGAGCGCCTCCCGGACGGCCTGCCGTCCTTCGACCAGGAACTGGCCCCGCTCCTTGCGCTCCTGTCGGCGCTGCAGCGCACGGGCGGCCCGCAGGACGGCCTGCGACGGCTCGGGGAGTTCGATCGGAGCGACGGTCATCGTCTTCTACCTCGGACGGGGTCGGGTGGTGAGCGGCCGGGCCCGAAACGGGCCCGGCCGTCGGTCGAGGCTATCGCCTCAGGCGGCCTGCACCGGCTGGTTGGACTTCGCGATCTCGACGAGCGCGGCGAACGTCGCGGCGTCGTTCACGGCCAGCTCGGCGAGGATCTTGCGGTCGACCTCGACACCGGCGGTCTTCAGGCCGCTGATGAACCGGTTGTAGGTCATGCCCTCGGCGCGGGCAGCGGCGTTGATCCGCTGGATCCACAGCGCGCGGAAGTCACCCTTGCGGGCGCGACGGTCGCGGTAGGCGTAGGTGTAGGAATGCAGCAGCTGTTCCTTCGCCTTGCGGTACAGCCGGGAACGCTGACCCCGGTAGCCGGACGCGGCCTCCAGGACTTCACGACGCTTCTTCTGGGCGTTGACGGAACGCTTCACGCGTGCCATGGCAGTTACTCCTCAGTCTTCAGGTTCGGGGGGACGTCACTTGGCCTTGTAGCCGCCGAGGAGCTTGCGCGCCTTCTTGGCGTCGCCCTTGGCAACCACCTTGTCGCCGTCGAGACGACGGGTCTGGCTGGTGGGCTTGTGCTCGTTCAGGTGCATCTTGCCGGCCTGGCGGTGCATGACCTTGCCCGTGGCGGTGACCCGGAAGCGCTTCTTGGCGCCCGAATGCGTCTTCATCTTCGGCATAGTGATCTGTCCTTTTCTTCTTTACAGGTCGATGTCGGGGTCCATGTTGTCCGCGGGACCCCGCTTCTTCTTCGGTTGGGCGACGGACGCGGCCGCTGCGCGCAGCTCCGCCTCCGCCTGGCGGTCAGCCTCCTGGCTGGCTGCCCGGTCGGCCGCGCGGGCGGCCTTGGCGGCCTCCACCTCGACCTTCGCCTCGGTCTTCTTGCGGGTCGGCGAGAGCACCATGAGCATGTTGCGGCCGTCCTGCTTGGGGGCGGACTCGATGAAGCCGTCCTCGACGACGTCGTCCGCCAGCTTCTTGAGCAGGTTGAAGCCGAGCTCGGGGCGGCTCTGCTCGCGGCCACGGAACATGATGGTGATCTTCACCTTGTCGCCGGCCTTGAGGAAGCGCACGACGTGACCCTTCTTGGTCTCGTAGTCGTGGCTGTCGATCTTAGGCCGGAGCTTCATCTCCTTGATGACCGTGTTGGTCTGGTTGCGCCGCGATTCGCGCGCCTTCTGGGCCGCTTCGTACTTGAACTTGCCGTAGTCCATCAACTTCGCGACCGGCGGGCGGGCCATGGGCGCGACCTCGACCAGGTCGAGGTCGGCCTCCCGCGCCAGGCGCAGGGCGTCCTCGATCCGCACGATGCCCACCTGTTCGCCGGCAGGGCCGACCAGGCGCACCTCGTTGACGTGGATGCGATCGTTGATCCGCGGTTCAGTGCTGATGTGTTTCTCCTTGGAACGGTGTGGTTCGACCGGCTGAACCAGAAAGGGCCTCCGCGCGTGCGGAGACCCTGAACAGCGGGCGGACGCCGTGCGCCGCCTCGTCGTACCGACCCGTCACCAGTGGCGATCGGGTGGGAGTTCAGGACTCCACTTGTGCGGACTGCCGCCTGGTGGCGCAGTCGATCCCGACCAGTCTAGCCGGTGGGGCCTTGGTCGGACGAATCGGCTCCCCCACCCCCGACTTGTCAGAATCTGGGGACGCTGGGGCGATCCCAGATTCTGACAAGTCGGCGTAGAGCCAGGCCCAGCCCCCGTCGGGCAGTTCGACCAGGCGGCGGCCGGCGGCCAGCTGGGCAAGCAGCTCGCCCTCGATCACCAGTGGGTGTGGTCCGGCGAGGTCGACCAGGATCGCGACCGCGTCCTCCTCGGCGGCGGCCGCGGCGATCTCGTCGAGCCGGCAGGGCACCGGACGGGCGTCCGATCGCCAGGTGGTGAGGGCGTCCAGGCCGGTGAAGGCGGGCATCGCGACGCGTCCGTCCGCCGCCCGGAGCTGCACGGCCTGGAGCTCGGCGTGGCGGTCGGGCACCGGGCCGGTGCCACCGTCGTCGCCCAGGGCCACCACTGGCAGCAGGAACCGGGCCGTGCACAGCGCGGCCACCGCGCGCAGGTAGCCGGCGTGCTCGCCGGCGTCCGCCAGCAGCGCGCGCAGCGCGGGGTCGGGCTCGCCGCGGTCGCCGGCGTAGTCGGCGCTCGCGGTCCGCAGGGTCGCCACGGCCTACAGCCGGCAGGCGTGGATGCCGGTGACCAGGATCGCGTCCGCGCCGGTCTCCCACAGGTCGTCCATGATCCGCTGGGCCTCGCGGGCCGGGATCATCGCCCGGACCGCGACCCAGCCCTGCTTGGCCAGCGGCGACACCGTCGGCGAGTCCAGGCCCGGGGTGACCGCGCACGCGGCGTCCAGCTTGTCGGTGGGGACGTTGTAGTCGACCATCAGGTAGTCGCGGGCGGTGATCACGCCGCTCAGCCGGCGCAGCAGCAGGTCGAGGCCGGCCGGGGCGTCGCCGCCGCGGCGCTGGATCAGGATGCCCTCGGACTCCAGGATCGCGTCGCCGAACAACTCCAGACCCGCCCGCTTGAGCGTGGTGCCGGTCTCGACGACGTCCGCGACCACGTCGGCCACGCCGAGGCGCACCGAGCTCTCCACGGCGCCGTCGAGGTGGATCAGCCGCGCGGTCACACCGTGGCTCTCCAGATAGGCGGCGACCAGGCCCGGGTAGGAGGTGGCGATGCGCGTGCCGGCGAGGTCGGCGACCTGCATGGTGGCGCCGCCGGGAGCGGCGAACCGGAAGCGGGTGCCGCCGAAGCCGAGGGCCTTGACCTCCTCGGCCTCCGCGCCCGAGTCGAGCAGCATGTCGCGTCCGGTGATGCCGAGGTCGAGGGTGCCCTCCCCCACGTACACCGCGATGTCGCGCGGACGCAGGTAGTAGAACTCGACGCCGTTCGCGTCGTCGACGAGCACCAGATCCTTGGCGTCGGTGCGCTGCCGGTAGCCGGCCTCGCGCAGCATGGCGGCGGCCGCCTCGGCCAGCGAGCCCTTGTTGGGCACGGCGATCTTGAGCAGGTCAGCGGTCACAGCGGTTCCGTTCACAGGTATTCGTAGACGTCTTCGAGCTCGAGGCCCAAGGAGATCATGAGCACCTGCAGGTGGTAGAGCAGCTGGCTGATCTCCTCGGCCGCCTCGGCCTTGCCCTGGTACTCGGCGGCCATCCACACCTCGGCCGCCTCCTCGACGACCTTCTTGCCGATGGCGTGGACGCCGGCATCCAGCTGCCGGACGGTGCCGGAGCCCTCCGGGCGGGTCGCCGCACGGTGCCGCAGCTCGGCGAACAGGTCTTCGAAGGATTTGCTCACGGCGGGACAGCCTACCGGTGCGGCCACGCGGGGCCTGTCGGGGGTCCAGCCCCGGCGCCCGTCACGGACTCCCCCGGCGCAAACGCCCCCGAAGTTGACAAACGCCCCCGAAATTTCGGGGGCGTTTGTCAACTTCGGGGGCGTTTGTGGGTGGCGGGGCGTTGGGCCGGGGCGGGGCGTTCGTGGGTGGCGGACGCTCAGAGCGCGACGCCGAGCAGGGCGTCGACGAGGTCGCGGACGAGGGCGGGGCCCGACGGGTCGTCGCCGCCGGCCTCGGCCCAGGAGTCGACGGCGGCCAGCGCCGCCGGGGCGTCCAGGTCGTGGCGCAGGGCGGACCGGACCGCGTCCAGGGTGGCCGTGGCGTCCGCTCCGGTGGGGGCGGCGACAGCCGTCCGCCACCGCTCGAGCCGGGCCTGCGCCTGCTCCAGCACCGCCGTCGAGTACTCCCAGTCGCTGCGGTAGTGGTGGGCGAGCAGCGCGAGCCGGACGGCCATCGGGTCGACACCCTCGGCCAGGAGCCGGCTGACGAACACCAGGTTGCCGCGCGACTTGCTCATCTTCGCACCGTCGAGGCCGACCATGCCGGTGTGCAGGAACACCTTGGCCATCGGGCGTCCGGTCGCGACCAGCGCCTCGGCCGCGCACATCGGGTGGTGCGGGAACGCGAGGTCGCGTCCGCCGGCCTGGACGTCGAACTCCTCGCCCAGCAGGTCCAGCGAGATCGCCGTGCACTCCACGTGCCAGCCCGGACGGCCGCGGCCGAGCCAGGAGTCCCACGCCGGCTCGCCGGGACGTTCCTGCCGCCACACCAGGCAGTCGAGCCGGTGCCGCTTGCCCGGACGGTCGGGGTCACCCCCGCGCTCGGCGAAGATCTCCTCGGCCTCCAGCATCGAGATGCCGGTGCCCTGCATCAGGTTGCTCGCCTTGGTCACCGAGAAGTACCAGTCGGGGTACTCCGGGTCGGGCACCGGGTAGACGGCCTGCTCGTCGCGGAGGCGTCCGATCAGGTCGGTGACGATCCCGAGGCTCTCGACCACACCGGTCAGGGCCATCGGCGGCAGCACCCGCAGGGCGGCCATGTCGCCGCGGTACAGCTCGATCTGGTCCTCGGCGAGCGCCGTCCAGTCCACGCCGGTCGCGGCCGCGCGCTCCAGCAGCGGGTCGTCCACGTCCGTGACGTTCTGTGCGAACCGCACGCCGAGCCCGGCGTCGCGCCAGGCCCGGTTGAGCAGGTCGATGGCCACATAGGTGGCCGCGTGGCCGAGGTGGGTGGCGTCGTAGGGCGTGATGCCGCAGGCGTACAACCGGGCCTCGCCGGTCTCGGGGCCGGCCGGCTGCAGCGCGCCCGTGAGCGAGTCGTGCACCAGCACCCGCCCGCCGCCGGACCCGGGCAGCACCGGGGGTTCGGGTGAGTTCCAGGCACGCATGGGCCGCAGCCTACCGGCCACCGGTTAGGGTGTGCTCCGAACCGGAAGGGGAATGTGGATGGGTTGGTTTGAAGCAGTCGTGCTGGGCATCGTCCAGGGACTGACGGAGTTCCTCCCGATCTCCTCCAGCGCACACCAGTCGATCGTCGGCCAGCTCTTCTTCGGCGGACGCGACCCCGGCGCGGCCTTCACCGCCGTCACCCAGCTCGGCACCGAGACCGCGGTCATCGTCTACTTCGCGCGTGACATCGGACGCATCATCAGCCGCTGGTTCGGTTCCCTCATCGGACGCGTGCCGCGCAACGACCCGGACGCCCGGATGGGCTGGCTGGTGATCCTCGGCTCGATCCCGATCGGCGTACTGGGCCTGCTGTTCGAGAACGCCATCGACACCAGCCTGCGCAACCTGTGGATCACCGTGGCCATGCTGGCCGGCTTCGGCATCGTGCTGTGGCTGGCCGACCGACTCGCCCGCAACCGGTACGAGCTCGACCAGCTCACCTGGGTGGACGGCATCGCGCTCGGCTTCGCCCAGGCCCTCGCCCTGATCCCCGGCGTCTCCCGCTCCGGCGCGACCATCGCCGGCGGCCTGTTCCTCGGCTACAAGAGGGAGGCCGCCACCCGCTACGCGTTCCTGCTGGCCATCCCGGCGGTCTTCATCTCCGGCCTCTTCAAGCTCAAGGACATCCCCGAGGACCCGATGCTGGCGTGGGGGCCCACGATCCTGGCCACCGTCCTCGCCTTCGGTATCGGGCTGGCCGTCATCCACTGGCTGCTGAGGTACGTCAGCAAGCACAACTTCTCGATCTTCGTCTGGTACCGGCTCGCGCTGGCCGCCGTGGTGGCCGCGCTGCTGCTGACCGGGGTCCTCCAGCCGTAAGGCGGCCAAGTCATGCAGCGACGGGCAGTCGGCCACAGCGGCCTCCAGGTCTCCCGGCTCGGCCTCGGCACGCTCACGTGGGGGCGCGAGACCCGGCTGGAGGACGCCCGTCCGCTGCTTCGCGCGTTCGTGGCCGCGGGCGGCAGCCTGGTCGACACCGCCGCCGCCTACGCCGCCGGCGACGCCGAACGGATGATCTCCCGGATGCTGCGCGCCGGCGACGTCCAGCGGGACGAACTGGTGCTGGCCTCGAAGGCGGGCTTCGGCATCCGCGACGGCGAGCGGGTGGTGGACACCTCCCGCACGGCGCTGCTGTCCGACCTGCGCGGTTCGCTGCGTCGTCTCGGCACCGAGCACCTCGACCTGTGGCAACTGCACGCCTGGGGGCAGGCCCCGCTGGAGGAGTCGCTCGCGGCCATCGACACCGCGGTCGCCGCCGGCGACGTCCGCTACGCCGGCGTGTGCAACTTCGTCGGCTGGCAGACCGCCCAGGCCGCCACCTGGCAGGCCGCGTTCCCCGGACGCACGCCGATCACGTCCGCGCAGGTCGAGTACTCGCTGCTCGCGCGCCGGGCCGAGGTCGAGGTGATCCCGGCCGTCCGGGCGCTGGGCCTGGGCCTGTTCCCGTGGTCGCCGATCGGACGCGGGGTGCTCACCGGCAAGTACCGCACCGGCCGCCCCCGCGGCTCGCGCGGCGCGTCCCAGCACTTCTCGTGGTTCGTCGAGCCGTACCTGGAGCCGCGCTCGCGCACCGTGGTGGACGCGGTCGCGACCGCCGCCGACGGTCTCGACCTCACCCCCGCACAGGTGGCGCTGCTGTGGGTGCGGGACGCGCCCGGCGTGACCGCTCCCCTGCTCGGTGCGCGCACCGTCGCGCAGCTCGAGCCGTACCTCGCTTGCGACGACATCGAGCTCCCGGCCGAGATCGTGGCGGCGCTGGACGACGTCTCCGGTGGCCCGAACGTCGGCCGCGACAGCTACGAGACCGGCACGATCGGTTGACACCTGCCTCCGCGCTGGTCGAGCCTGTCGGGACCAGGCGAGGGAGGCACCCATGGCGATGGCCGACGCGGAGCGCTACCACCCCGATTCGATCGGGGACTGGCACGACTGGCTCGTCGCGAACCACACCCGCCACGACGGTGTCTGGGTGGTCCAGTGGCGCCCCTCGTCGGGACGCGAGCCGGTGCCGTACGAGGAGATGGTCCGCGAGGCCCTGTGCTGGGGCTGGATCGACGGCCAGGTGAAGGTGCTGGACGACCTCCGTGCCCTGCAGTGGTGGGCACCGCGACGAGCCAACAGCGGTTGGTCGGCGTCCAACAAGGCGCGGGTCGCCGACCTTGAGCGGGAGGGACGGCTCCAGCCCTCCGGGATCGCGGAGATCGAGCGGGCGAAGGCCAACGGCATGTGGACGATCTACGACTCGGTCGAGGCCCTGGCGGAGCCGGCCGAACTCACCGCAGCCCTGGACGCGGACCCGGCCGCGCGCGCGGCGTGGGACGGCTTCCCGAAGAGCGTCCGCAAGATGGCGCTGACCTCGATCGTCCTGGCGAAGCGACCGGAGACCAGAGCGTCCCGGATCGCCGCGATCGCCGCGAAGGCCGCCCGCGGCGAGCGTCCGGTCTGATCAGGCGCGATCGAGGAAGTCGTCCAGCACCTGGCAGCCGAACTGGAGCGAAGCGACCGGCACCCGCTCGTCCACGCCGTGGAAGAGGGCGACGAAGTCGAGTTCGGGCGGCAGCCGCAGCGGCGCGAACCCGAAGCAGCGGACGCCGAGCCGCGACCACGCCTTGGCGTCGGTGCCGCCGCTCATGATGAACGGCACCGCGATCGCGTCCGGGTCCTGGGTGAGCAGGCTGGCGCGCATCGCGTCCACCAGGTCGCCGTCGAAGGTGGTCTCGACGGCCCGCTCCGAGATCGCCACCTCGTAGCGGACGCGCTCGCCCAGCAGGCCGGTGATGGTGTCGTAGAACTCCTGCTCGTAGCCGGGGAGGAAGCGACCGTCGACACCGGCTCCGGCGTGGCCGGGGATCACGTTCATCTTGTAACCGGCCTCGAGCATGGTCGGGTTTGCGGTGTTCGACATCGTGGCGCCGACCATTCGCGCGATCGAGCCGAGCCGGGCGAGGGTGGTCTCGGCGTCGTCGGTGGAGATCTGGACGCCGAGCGCCTGCTCGACCGCGTCCAGGAACTGGCGCTGCGCGGGATGGATGCGGACCGGCCACTCGTGGTTGCCGATGCGGCTGACGGCCTCGGCGAGGGAGGTGATGGCGTTGTCGTCGTTGCGCATCGAGCCGTGGCCGGCGGTGCCGTCCGCGATCAGGTTGAGCCAGGCGATGCCCTTCTCGGCGGTCTGGACGAGGTAGAGGCGCTGGTCGTTGACGGTGAGCGAGAAGCCGCCGACCTCGCCGATCGCCTCGCTGCAGTCGGCGATCAGGTCGGGGTGGGTGTTGGCCAGCCAGGTGGCGCCGAGCGGGCCGCCGGCTTCCTCGTCGGCGGTGTAGATCAGCCGGATCGGACGCCGCGGGGCGCGGCCCGCGCGCGTCCGCTCGCGCACCACGGCGAGCAGGATGGCGTCGAAGTCCTTCATGTCGACCGCGCCGCGTCCCCAGACGTAGTCGTCGATGACCTCACCGGAGAAGGGGTCCACCTGCCAGTCGGACGCGATCGCCGGCACCACGTCGGTGTGGCCGTGGATGAGCAGCGGCGGCAGGAAGGTGTCGCAGCCCTCGGGCGCCCAGTCGGCGACCAGGGTGGTGCGGCGCGGCTCGGACTCCAGCAGGGTGCTGGCGATGCCGACCTCGTCCAGCTTCGCGGCGATGTACTCGGCGGCCTCCCGCTCCCCCTTCGACCCGGACGGCCCGAAGTTGGAGGTGTCGATGCGGATCAGGTCGCTGCACAGACCTGCGACCTCCTCGGTCGCGGCGGGGACGGTGGTCATGAACGCCATCCTGCCACTGGTCGCCGTCCGCCCGGTCACCCGCGTTTCGCCAACGCGCGTCCCGATTGGGTATAGTCCTCTCGCTGTCCGGGAGACCGGACGGACACCCTGTCCGGGTGGCGGAATAGGTAGACGCGCTAGCTTGAGGTGCTAGTGCCCTTTATCGGGCGTGGAGGTTCAAGTC